>NZ_JBEXVE010000002.1:0-732417 GCF_040629205.1 Streptomyces sp. NPDC005962
AACCCCCCACCCCCCCAAACCCACAAAACAAACAACGGCCCTGGTGTCCCGCCTTTCCCACTCCCCCCCCCGGGCCGGGCCCCCCCCCGCCCCCGGCCCCCCGGCCCTTGTGCGTCAGTACTGCCGTTTAACGGATCAGGCAGACTTACGGCTCGTGTCGCGCGGATGCACGGCGATGTTCATGGCACCCGAGCGCAGGATCGCCAGCCGCTCGGCCAGCACCTCCTCCAGCTCCTCACGGGTGCGCCGCTCCATGAGCATGTCCCAGTGTGTGCGCGCAGGCTTGCCCTTCTTCTCCTCAGGACCCTCGCCGTCCACCAGGAGTGCCATGGCGCCACACGCCTTACACTCCCACTCCGGCGGGATCTCCGCCTCTACCGAGAACGGCATCTCGAATCGATGGCCGTTCTGGCATGCGTACTCCACCGCCTGGCGCGGTGCCAGATCGATGCCGCGGTCGGTCTCGTAGCTGGTCACCACGAGTCGCGTGCCGCGGAGAGCTCGCTCACTCATGAATCGTGCCTCCCGGGCTTCTCGCCCACAGGACAGGTGTCGCTGTCGTCGTCATCCGGTCAACGTCCGGTCGGCGGTGAAGATTCCCGTTCTGGGACATGCGTCGCCCGTCGTGCCGCCCCGTTGTTGTACCCACAGGCGCCCGGTTTGTCACATCTGGCAGTAGATGTCACCCAGCGTTTCTCATGCTTTAGCGCGCAGTAACGGTCCGCCTGGTGGGCCAAAGGCGTACACTACCGCTCCGCGTGCACGAGGGCTAAATCAGGTCACGGATCGGACTCCGTGGACCGCCCTGTGCCACCACCGGTGAACCCTCCGTCGTCGGGCCGGGGGCGCCGCCGACCGTGTCGTCGGCCGCATCGCCGGTGGCCGAGGGTATCGCGAACAGGCCCAGGAAGTACTGCGAAAGCGGCCCGATGGCCAGCGCGTACAGAACCGTGCCCACCCCCACCGAGCCGCCCAGCGCGAACCCCGTGGCCAGCACCGCCACCTCGATCCCGGTCCGCACCAGCCGGACCGACCGGCCGGTGCGCTGGTGCAGCCCCGTCATCAGGCCGTCCCGCGGCCCCGGCCCGAACCGCGCCGAGATGTACAGCCCGGTGGCCGCGCCGCCCACCACGACCGAGATCACCAGCAGCGGAACGCGCCACGCCAGCGCCTCCGGCTGTGGTACGAGCCACAGGGTGGCGTCCACCGTGACCCCGATCACCAGCACGTTCGACACCGTGCCGAGCCCCGGCCGCTGCCGCAGCGGAATCCACAGCAGGAGCACGGCGGCCCCGACGATCATCGTCACCGTGCCGAACGACAGCGGGGTGCGCTTGACGAGCCCCTGGTGGAACACGTCCCACGGGTCGAGCCCGAGCGCGGCGCGCACCTGGAGCCCCATGCCCACGCCGTACAGCACGAGCCCTCCGTAGAGCTGGACGAGGCGACGGGTGAGGTGGCGGGAGCCCCCCGAGGGTTCCTTGGACAACGCGTACTCCTGTGGTGAGTGGCCACTTCTGGGTGGACTGGTGCCATTGGCCGGTGGCATGTCACTCTGATGCCTGGAAACAGTCCAGTTCCATGGCCAATCCGGGAAAGGTGGACCGCATCCGATGAGTCCCTGGACCTCCGCGGTGGGGGCACCTCAACTGGCCCGGCTGCTCGGCTCCCAGCACACCCGCGACGCCACGGCCGCGAGCCCGGCCGACGGCGCGGCGGCGAGCGGCCCGGTCGCGGTACTCAACGGCGGCCGCCGCGTCCCCGCCTACCGCGCGCTCGCCGACGGCGTACGGCTGCTCCTGCTGGAGGGCCGGGTCCCGGTCGCGGCCCGCCTCCCCGCCGAGCGCGAACTCGCCGCGGCGCTCGCCGTCAGCCGCACCACCGTGGCCGCCGCCTACGAGGCGCTGCGCGGCGAGGGGTTCCTGGAGTCGCGGCGCGGCGCCGGGAGCTGGACCGCCATGCCCGCCGGAAGCCCGCTGCCCACCCGCGGACTCGACCCGCTGCCCCCCGAGACCGCCGCCTCCGTCATCGACCTGGGCTGCGCCGCGCTCCCCGCCCCCGAGCCCTGGCTGACCCGTGCGACGCGCGGCGCCCTGGAGGAGCTGCCGCCGTACGCCCACACCCACGGCGACTACCCCGCGGGCCTGCCCGCCCTGCGCCAGGCCCTGGCCGACCGGTACACCGCCCGCGGCATACCGACCATGCCCGAACAGATCATGGTCACCACCGGTGCCATGGGCGCCGTCGCCGCCGCCTGTCGGCTCATGGTCCGCCCCGGCGAGCGTGTCGCCGTCGAATCGCCCAGCTACGCCAATGTGCTGCAGCTGATGCGGGAGGCGGGCGCCCGGCTGGTGCCCGTCGCGATGTCCGACAAGCTCGCGGGCTGGGACATCCCCGCCTGGCGCCAGGTCCTCGGCGCCGCCGCGCCCCGTATGGCCTACGTCGTCGCGGACTTCCACAACCCCACCGGCGCGCTCGCCACCGAGGAGCAGCGGCGCGGCCTCGTCGACGCCGCCCGCGCGGCCGGGACGGTCCTGATCGCCGACGAGACCATGACCGACCTGAGGCTGGACGACGACGTCGCGATGCCCCGCCCGGTCGCCGCCTTCGATCCGGCGGGCAGCACCGTCGTCACCGTCGGCTCCGTGAGCAAGTCCTTCTGGGCCGGGCTGCGCATCGGCTGGGTCCGCGCCGCGCCCGATGTCATCCGCAGCCTGGTCGCCGCCCGCGCCTACGCCGACCTGGGCACACCGGTCATCGAACAGCTCGCCGTGGCCTGGCTGTTCAACACCGGCGGCTGGGAGGAGGCCATCGAGATCCGCCGCGCCGACGCCCGCGACAACCGGGACGCGCTCGTGGCCGCCGTACGACGCCACCTTCCCGACTGGGAGTTCACCGTCCCGCACGGCGGCCTCACCCTCTGGGCCCGCACCGGCGGCCTCTCCGGCTCCCGGATCGCGGAAACCGGCGCCCGGCTGGGCGTCCGCGTCCCCTCGGGCCCGCGGTTCGGCGTGGACGGCGCCTTCGAGGGCTACGTCCGGCTCCCGTTCACGGTGGCGGGCGCGGTGGCCGACAAGGCCGCCGCGCGTCTGGCGGCCGCCGCGGATCTGGTGGCGACGGGCGCCACGGCGGAGGCGGAGACCCCGCGCACCTGGGTGGCCTGACAGAGTGACCCGCCGCGCGCGGGCTCACGTGGTCGTGGCCACCGCCGGCTCGCCCGGGGAGCCCGGCTCCGGGGCGGGCAGCAGCCGCAGCACCGCCCGCCGCTGTCCCTCGCTCGTCGCGTCGTCGTACGGATCGGGCGTGGCCGGGACCTGGAGCCGGTGCACCGGGCCCGCGCCGAGCCGGGCGTACCCCCGGCCCGCCGGAACCTCCGGCACCGGGGTGGTGGGCGGCGGGGCGCCCAGCACGGCGGTGGTCTGTTCGAGTGAGGCCGGGCCGAGGACCACCCGGGCGCGGGTGTGGAACCGTACGGCCTCGCTCAGGCCCTCCGCCGCGTCGAGCTGATCGGCCACCACGACCCGTACGTTCGCCGCCCGCCCGTGCCGCAGCGGCACCTGGAGCAGCTCCTGGGGGTCCGTACGGCCGTCCGCCGCCGCCACATGGCTGAGCGCCGACGGCCGGTCCAGCACGATCCACAGCGGACGCTGGACGTCCTCCGGCGGCGGGTGGCCGAACTGGCGGGCGCGGTTGGCGGCGAGCAGCCGCCGTTCCGTCTCATGCCCGGCCCACTCCAGCGTCGCCAGCACCCCGGCGAGCCCGCATTCGACGGCGAGCACCCCGGGGCGGCCGCCGAGGCACGCGTACTCGCCGGTTCCGCTTCCGTCCACCACCAGCACATCGCCGTGCGGCAGCGCCTGCAGCAGGATGGAGCGGAGCAGAGTGGTGATGCCGCTGCCGGGGCGGCCGAGCGCCAGCAGATGCGGTTCGGTGGAGCGCGGACCGGTGCGCCAGACGACGGGCGGCACATCCCGGGGCGTCGCCGCGCCATCCGTCCCGCTCGCGTCGGCGCCGTCCTCGGCCGCCTCGTCGTCGGCGCCCTCCAGCACCGGCAGGGTGCGCCGCACGGATGACGCGTCCGTGAAGCCGAGCACCGTCTCGCCCGGCGCGGTCACGAAGCGCTGGGCGCAGATCGTGGTGGACAGGGCGGGCAGCACCGCGAGGGTGAGCCGGTTCGCCTCCTCGTCCCAGGTGAACAGGTACTCCCGGTCGCGCCCCGACTTCGCGTACAGCAGCTGTTCGATCCGGGCCTGGCACTCGGGCTCGCCGTCCGTGAAGTACGCGGGGTACCGCAGCAGCAGCCGCGTCAGCCGCCCGTCCTCGTCGAAGGCGAACGACTCGAAGGGGCGCGACCACTCCCCGCCGTGGCTGTAGAGCGGGTCCGGGTCCTCGGCGGCGGCGAAGTACGGCACCAGCGCCTCGTAGAGCAGGCGCAGCCGCTCGATCTCGTCGGCGCCGGGCCCGGGGGAGGAGGGGGCGCGCACCCGCCCGGCCCAGCCCGCGGCGCCGAGCAGGCCGATCACCGAGGCCAGCGGCCCGTACGGCAGCAGGAAGACGACGAACACGCAGGCGGCCGCGACGAAGAACGCGGGCCCCCGCTGTTCGCCCGGAAGCTCCACCCACCGGCGCCGCCCGCCCACGGCGAGCACCCGCAGCCCGCGGGAGAGGGCGAACAGCGGGTGGAGGACGTCGGCGGCGCTGTCGGCCGCGGTACGGGCGAACTCCCGGCCGCGGCGGAACGGGGCGCGCCCGGCACCGCCGATGCGGAGCCGGGGAAGCGGTAGCCGGCCCACGTCAGATCTTGATCCCGCCCAGCAGACTGGCGAGGCTCGCGCCACCGGCCTTGATGCTCGGGGCGATGGCGGTGCTCGCGAGGTAGAAGCCGAAGAGGGCGCAGACCACGCCGTGGGATGCCTTGAGGCCGTCTTTGCGGAAGAAGATGAAGACGACGATGCCGAGCAGGACGACACCGGAAATGGACAGGATCATCTCGGTCTCCTGGCTGGGTGGGGACTCTCACCGTGAGTCATTCCAGGGTCACAGCATGTATCCATCCAGGGAAAGGTGCAAATGGGGGGAACGATGACGCAAGCCCCACAATGGTCACGTGCCGGTGATCACATGCACAGATGGCGCGTGCGGGGGTAGCGGCATGCACAGGCAGTGAACGCACAGCTAGCGAAGCCGGAGGCGATACGCGATGAGCGCACCGAACCCCGAGAGCGAGCCCGCTCACGACCCGGAGGTGCTGCAACTGGCGGCCAAGGTCTTCGACCTGGCCCGGCATGGTGACACGGACACGCTCGCCGCCTATGTGGACGCGGGCGTACCGGCCAACCTCACCAACGACAAGGGTGATTCGCTGCTCGTGCTGGCCGCCTATCACGGCCATGCCGCGGCCGTCTCCGCCCTGCTGGAGCGCGGGGCCGACCCCAACCGCGTCAACGAGCGGGGGCAGACGCCCATCGCCGGGGCGGCCTTCAAGGGGGAGGTGGAGGTGCTGCGGGTCCTGCTGGCCGCCGGTGCCGACCCGCGCGCGGGCTCGCCCTCGGCGGTCGATACGGCGCGGATGTTCGGGCGGGAGGACCTGCTCGCGCTGTTCGGGCCCACGAGTTCGTAGCGGCGCGACGGGACCGGTCCGGTGTGCGCCGGGGCCGGTCCCGTACGCGTTCCGGGAGTTGGCCTGTACCTATTTGGTCCAGACCTGTTGACATGAACTGTGCAGCGCTGGAGATTATGCCGCGCACCTTCCCACCCGGCCCGGTACACCCGCCGCGCCGGGACCCCCACACAGGAAGGCAACCGGCGCCATGCGAAGGACGCTGCGCACCACCCTGATCGGCCTGCTCTCGGCGACCGCGCTCGCCGCCACTCCCTGGTTCACCGCCCCGGCCGCCGCCGGGCCGAGCGCCCCCACCGCGGCCTTCACCGAAAACTTCGACGGTCCGGCGGGCGGCGCGGTCGACGGCGGCAGATGGGGCTACGAGACCGGCGACAACGTCAACAACCATGAGCGGCAGTACTACACGGACGGTACGAAGAACGCCGCGCTGGACGGTCAGGGCAACCTCGTCATCACCGCCCGCAAGGAGAACCCCGCCAACTACTCCTGCTGGTACGGCCGCTGCGAGTACACCTCCGCCCGCCTGTCCACCGCCCGCACCTTCACCACCGCCTACGGCCATGTCGAGGCCCGGATGAAACTGCCGCGCGGCCAGGGCATGTGGCCCGCCTTCTGGATGCTCGGCAACGACATCGGCAGCGCGGGCTGGCCCAACTGCGGCGAGATCGACGTCATGGAGAACGTCGGCTACGAGCCCAGTACCGTCCACGGAACGATCCACGGGCCCGGCTACTCCGGCTCGGGCGGCATCGGCGCGGGCTACACCCTGCCGGGCGGGGCGAAGTTCGCCGACGCCTTCCACACGTTCGCCGTCGACTGGTCGCCCAACAAGATCACATGGTCGGTGGACGGCAAGGTCTACCAGACCCGCACCCCCGCCGACCTGGGCGGCAACCGCTGGGTCTTCGACCACCGCTTCTACCTCATCCTCAATCTCGCGGTCGGCGGCTACTGGCCCGGCGACCCGGACGGCAGCACCACCTTCCCCCAGCAGCTGGTGGTCGACTACGTGAGGGTGACCGGCGGCAACTGACGCCTGCCCCCGGTCTCCGCGCGGCCGTAGCCTTGCTGTTCATGGAGACTGTGCTGCCCAGGCAGACCGTGCCGCCCAGGGAGATCTGTGACCGGATCGAGGCCGCCGACGGCCGCCTCCACGCCTTCGTCGACGAACCCGGCCGCCGGATACGGCTGCGGGACGAGGCGCGGGCGGCGGCCGAGCGGTGGCCCGATCCGGCCGACCGGCCGCCGCTGTACGGGGTGCCGGTGGGCGTCAAGGACAACGTGCGCGTCGACGGGCTGCCCACGCGCGCCGGTTCGGCCGTCCCCGCCGAGGTGCTGGCCGGTCCGCAGGCGTCCCTGGTCGACCGGCTGCGGGCGGCGGGCGCGCTGGTGGCGGGCAAGACCGTCACCGCCGAGTTCGCCGTCACCGCGCCCGGCCCGACCCGCAATCCGCACCATCCGGAGCACACCCCCGGCGGCTCCAGCAGCGGTTCGGCGGCGGCCGTCGCGGCGGGCATGGTGCCGCTCGCCCTCGGCACGCAGACGATCGGCTCGGTGATCCGCCCGGCCGCGTACTGCGGGGTCGTCGGCTTCAAGCCGACCCACGGCCGCATCCCGGCCGACGGCGTCATCCCCAACGCGCCGACCTTCGACACGGTGGGCCTCTTCGCCCCGGACATGGCCGGGCTGAGCGCCGCGGCGGGCGTGCTGTGCGACGACTGGCGGCCGGTCCCGGACGGCGGGGGCCCGGCAGAGGGGCGGCGTCCGGCGCTCGCCGTGCCGACCGGCCCGTACCTCGACCGGGCGGACGCGGAGGCGGCGCAGGCCTTCGAGGAGCAGGCGCGGCGGCTGGCCGACGCCGGATTCCCGGTCCGCCGGGTCCCCTTTCCGGCCGACTTCGACGACCTCGTCGCCCGGCAGCGGGTGATCAACCGCTACGAGGTCGCCCGCGCCCACGCCGAGTGGTTCCCGCTCCACGGCGCGCTGTACCGGGAGCAGACCGCCACGGCGATCCGGCAGGGGCAGCGGATCGGCCGCGAGGAGTACGCGTCGGCCCTGCGCGACCGCGACCGGTATCGGGACCGGCTGCTGGTGGCGATGGACGAGGAGGCCATCGACCTGTGGATCACGCCGGCGGCCACGGGCCCGGCGCCCCACGGCCTCGCGAGCACCGGTGACTCGATCATGTCCCTCCCCTGGAGCGTCGCCGGGACCCCGGCCCTCGGCCTGCCCGCGGGCCGGGCGGCCAACTCGCTCCCGCTGGGTCTGCAGTGCGTGGCCCGGCCGGGGGCGGACGAGCGGCTGCTGGAGTGGGGCCGCGGAATCGAGTTGGTCCTCGGCGGCCCTTCCGCACCCGTATGATCGATATCCAGTCCCATGTACGGAGTTGGGGGCGCGATGACTGCCACATGGCGGCTTATGCAAGGTGAGGCCACGGTCGGCGAATTACGGCAGTACGGGGTCGACCAGCCGGTCTTCCTCTGTCACTTCACGCCCGGACCGGCGTGGGAGAACGCCCGGGACAAGTTCGAGTCGTGGTCGGCGCTGCGCGGCCCGGACCCTGACGGGAGCCGTACCGCCCAGGTCATCAGGTCCATCATGGATCTCGAACTGCGGCTGGTCCCCACGGACGGCAGCCCCTCGATGGCGCTGTTCACGGAGTGCATCCTGCGGATCGACGGCCATACGGCCCGGCTGCGCTGTTGACCGTTCCCGCTGCTGACCGTTCGCGCCACTGATGGTTTGGACCACTGGCGGTTTGGGTCGCTGACCGTTTGGGCCGCTCAAACCCCCGTGCGGCTGGAGTGGTTTGGTGACCAGCCGTCCGTCTTGCCGAGGACCAGGACCTGGATGGCCAGCACGGCGGCCCCCCGTGCCCAGTCGTTGAAGTCGGAGACCTTGGTCTCCAGGTCCACCGGCTCCGCCAGCGGGTGGCGATGGGCGGCGATGGTCTCCTGGATGGTCTCGCCCGCCACGTCGACCAGGCCGACCCCCTCCCCGGCGAGCAGGATCTTCTGCGGCATCGCGAAGTTGGCGATCTGCGCCACCAGGACGCCCAGCCCCCGTGCCGCCTCGTCGATCACCCGGCCGGTGACCGGGTCGCCGGATGCGGCGAGGGCGAGGATGCCGGGGTAGTCGATCTCGCGGCCCAGCGCGGCCCGCACCTGGTAGCGGATGCTGGGGATGGACAGCAGGGCGACCGCGCTGCCGCGCTCCCCGTCCGGGGTGAGGGGGCCGTTCGGATTGATGATCCAGCGCTTGCCGAGACCGTGGCCGTCCTCCGCCCCGCGGACCAGGGTGCCGCCGATGACCAGGCCGTATCCGATGCCCGCCCCGATCGTGAGCACGACGAAGCGGTCCAGCCCGCGCCCCGCGCCGAACCAGGTCTCGGCCTCGGTGAGGGCCACCACGTCGTTCTCGACCACCACCGGCAGCCCGGTGCGCCGCTCCAGGAGCTCGGCGAACGGGACGTCGTCCCAGTCCAGGAAGGCGGAGTCGACGACGGTGGACCGGTCCCGGACATGGCCGCCCACGCCGACGCCGATCCCGGCCAGCCGGGGGAAGTCACGGCTGAAGTCCTGGACGAGTGCCTGGAGGAGGTCCGCGACCTCTTCGGGGGCATGGGTGCCCAGCGAACGGGTCCGCTGGGCCACGACCTGGTTCTTGAGCGTGGTCACCACTCCGTAGACCGCATCACCGGTGATCTTGAACCCGGCGAAGTAACGGGACTCGGCCACGATGTCCAGCGGCTGGGAGGGGCGCCCCTGCCCGGTGGGCCGGGCCGGACGGGATGAGGCCGGCCACGCCTCCTCGACCAGCAGCCCGGACTCGATCAGCGGTTTGGTCAGCCGGGTGAGGCTGCCGGCCGACAGATCCAGCCGTCTGGCGATCTCACCGCGGGAGAGCGGGCCGTGCGTCAGCACTTCGATCGCCACCGCCCGCTCGGCGGGACTCAGCGGTTCCCAACTGGCCGCAAGCGCACTCATCGAGCCCTCATCATCCACATCCGGAGCCTATATATCTTCCTCGACGAAAACAATGCCGGGGTCCGAGGCTGTGGACAACAGGTTTTCCCCACCTTGTGCACGGGTCTTGACAGGTCTATTTTTTCGTCACGAAACTAATCGGCCATGGACCACGTCATGGACAAGGGAGTCTTATGGCCATCGCCTCACCCCGTCGCGAGGGCGCCCACCGCGAGGGTGCCCGCGGCGACGGGCCACTCGCGGCAGCGTTCATCGCCCCCGCCCTGTTCGGGTTCCTCGTCTTCCTCCTCTGGCCGACCCTGCGCGGCATCTATCTGAGCTTCACCCGCTTCAACCTGCTGACCCCGCCGGAGTGGGTGGGCCTGGACAACTACGTGCGCATGGTCAACGACCCCATCTTCTGGGACTCGCTGCGCGTCACCGTCCTCTACGTGGTCATGAACATTGGGGTGCAGACGGTGGTGGCCCTGCTCATTGCCGTCCTGATGCAGCGGCTGACGCAGTCGGCGCTGGTGCGCGGCATCGTGCTCACCCCGTATCTGGTCTCGAACGTCGTCACCGGCATCGTCTTCCTGTGGATGCTCGACACCCAGCTCGGCATCGGCAACCAGCTCCTCGGCGCCCTCGGTCTCGGCCACATCGCCTTCTTCGGCAGCCAGGCGTGGGCCATCCCCACCATCGCGTTCGTCAACGTCTGGCGGCATGTGGGCTACACGGCCCTGCTGCTCTTCGCCGGGCTCCAGGCGATCCCGAAGGACATGTACGAGGCGGGCCGGATCGACGGGGCGGGGGAGTGGCGGATGTTCTGGCGGATCTCGCTGCCGCTGCTGCGCCCGATCCTCGCGCTCGTGCTCATCATGACCGTCATCGGGTCGTTCCAGGTGTTCGACACGGTCGCGGTCACCACCACCGGGGGCCCGGCCAACTCCACCAACGTGCTGCAGTACTACATCTACGGCGCCGCCTTCGGACGCTTCCAGTTCGGCTACGCCTCCGCGATGTCCGTCGCGCTGCTGATCGTCCTCAGCGTGATCACCATCATCCAGTACCGGCTCACCAAGGCCGGCCAAACGGACCTCGGTTAGGGAGCCCGTCATGGCACTGGCGACATCCACGAAAGTCGGCGCCCCCAGCCCGGCCACCACCCGGCCCGCGCTCACCGTGCGGCGCAGGCCCTCGCCCGGCCGCATCCTCGCCTGGGTCCTCATGGGCGGGGTCATGGTGGTGACGCTTTTCCCCTTCTACTGGATTCTGCGGACCGCGCTGTCCACCAACACCGCGCTCGCCGCCCACCCCTCCTCCCTGCTGCCCGTCGACATCAGCCTGGGCGGCTTCGCCCGGGTCTTCGGACTGCAGAGCACCAAGGACGCCCTCGCCCAGGGCGGCTCGGGCGGCAGCCTCAACTTCTGGCGCTATCTGCTCAACTCGATATTCGTCTCCACTCTGGTCACCGGCTGCCAGGTGCTCTTCTCCGCCATGGCCGCCTACGCCTTCGCCCGCCTCCGATGGCGCGGCCGGGACAAGGTGTTCGGGCTGGTGCTCGCCGGGCTCATGGTGCCCGCCGTCTTCACCCTGCTGCCGAACTTCGTCCTCATCAAGCAGCTCGGCCTGGTCGACAGCCTGCTGGGCATAGCGCTGCCCACGATGTTCATGACGCCGTTCGCCGTCTTCTTCCTCCGCCAGTTCTTCCTGAACATCCCCGCCGAGATCGAGGAGGCCGCTCTGCTGGACGGGGCGGGGAAGGTGCGGGTCTTCTTCCGGCTCATCCTGCCGATGGCGGGGGCGCCGATCGCGACCCTCGCCGTCCTCACCTACATGACGTCCTGGAACGACTACTTCTGGCCGCTCATGGTGTCCTACAGCGACAGCTCCCGGGTGCTCACCGTCGCTCTGAGCATCTTCCGCGCCCAGTCGCCGCAGACCGGGGTGGACTGGGCCGGGCTGATGTCGGCGACGCTGGTCGCCGCGCTCCCCATGCTCCTGCTGTTCGCCGCCTTCGCCCGGCGCATCGTCAACTCCGTCGGCTTCACCGGAATCAAGTAGGAGGCAGCGATGGCAACGGCACGGACCCCCCGGGCATCCCGCGCGTCCCGGACACCTCGCGCACCCCGCGCACCTCGCGCCCTCCGCACAGCGGTCGCGCTCGGCGGAGCCGCCGCGCTCACCCTCGCGGCGGGCTGCGCACCGCAGGGCGCCACCTCGGTCTCCGCGCAGCGGACCGTCAGCTACTGGCTCTGGGACGCCAATCAGCTGCCCGCCTACCAGGCTTGCGCGAAGGACTTCGAGAAGGACAACCCCGGGCTCACCGTCAAGATCACCCAGATGGGCTGGGACGACTACTGGACCAAGCTCACGGCCGCTTTCATCGCGGGCACCCAGCCCGATGTCTTCACCGACCATGTCTCCAAGTTCGCCCAGTTCGCCGACCTCGGCGTACTCGCCCCGCTCGACGAGCTGCCCGCCACCAAGGGCATCAGGAACGCCGCCTACCAGCCCAGTCTTGGCGCCTCGTGGATCGGGCAGGACGGCCACCGCTACGGCGCCCCGAAGGACTGGGACACCGTCGCCCTCTTCTACAACAAGAAGATGGCCAAGGCCGCCGGGGTCTCCGCCAAGGATCTCAACTCCCTGGCCTGGAACCCCCGGGACGGCGGCACCTTCGAGAAGACCGTCGCCCATCTCACCATCGACAAGAACGGGGTCCGGGGCGACGAGCCCGGCTTCGACAAGAACCACGTACGCACCTACGGCCTCGCCACCAACGACGCGGGCCAATCGGACGGCCAGACCACGTGGAGCGCCTTCGCCGCCTCGGCCGGCTGGCACTACACCAACAAGCGGCAGTGGGGCGATCACTACAACTACGCCCAGCCGGTCTTCAAGGACGCCATCCGCTGGTACTTCGGGCTCGCGAAGAAGGGATACCTCGCGCCGTTCACGGACTTCTCCGACTCCAACGGCCCCGAGGTGCAGCTCGGTTCGCGCAAGGCGGCCATCGCGATGCACGGCTCCTGGATGATCTCCACCTTCGCCGGGCTGAAGGGCATAGACGTCGGCACCGCCCTGACCCCTGTCGGCCCGTCCGGCCACCGCGCCACCATGATGAACGGCCTCGCCGACTCCATCAGCAAACACGCCAAGAACAAGAAGGGCGCCGAGAAGTGGGTGGCCTACCTCGCCTCGAACGCGTGCCAGAAGACGGTCGGTGAACACGGCATCGTCTTCCCCGCGACCAGGGCGGGCACGGCGGCGGCCACGGCCGCGTACAAGAAGGACGGCATCGACACCACGGCCTTCACCAAGCCGGTCGCCGACCGCACCACCTTCCCCTTCCCCATCACCGACTACGCCGCCGACGTCAACGCCCTGATGACCCCGGCGATGCAGGACATCTACGCCAACGGGGCGTCCGCGTCCGACGTGCTCGACCGCACCAACCAACAGATCAACTTCCTCTTCGACCAGGACCGATGAAAGGGCCCTCCATGCCGTTCACCCTTGGCATCGTCGGCGCCGGGCAGTTCGCCGGCCAGTTCGCCAAGCTCTTCCAGGCCCACCCGGGCGTCGGGGACGTCACCGTCACCGATCTGCTCCCCGAACGCGCGGACCGGCTGGTCTCCCAGTACGGGCTGGCCGGAACCCACCCCACGTTCGAGGCCATGCTGGAATCCGACGTGGACGCCATCGCGCTGTTCACCCAGCGCTGGACCCACGGCCCGCTCGTCGTCCAGGCGCTGCGCGCTGGGAAGCATGTCTACTCCGCCGTGCCGATGGCGATCAGCGAGGAGGAGATCGCCGCCATCATCGACGCCGTCCGGGAGACCGGGCTGACCTACATGATGGGCGAGACCAGCCAGTACAACCCGGCCACCGTCTACGCCCGGCAGAAGATCGCCGAGGGCGGTTTCGGACGGCTCTTCTACGCCGAGGGCGACTACGTCCACGACATGGACCTCGGCTTCTACGAGGCGTACCAGTACAGCGGCGGCGAGAACTGGAAGTCCACCGCGAGCTATCCGCCGCTGCTCTACCCGACCCACTCGGTCGGCGGGGTGCTGGGCGCCTGGCAGACCCACGCGGTGAGCGTGTCCGCGATAGGCGTCCGGGACGAGCGGGGGGACGGGGTCTTCGACCGCGAGGTCAGCCAGTTCGACAACGACTTCTCCAACGCGACCGCGCTCTTCGAGGTCGCCGGGGGCGGGTCGTTCCGTACCAATGAGTTCCGGCGGGTCGGCTACCCCTCGCACATCCGCGAGTCGCGGTTCCGCTTCTTTGGTACGGATGGCAGCCTCGAACAGCTCGCCACCGTCAGCTTCTGGCAGGACAAGAAGGGAGTCGAGGACGTCTCGGCGCACCTTCAGCCCGCGCCGACCCTGTCCGCCGACGATCCGTCGCTCGCCGAGGTGGCCCCCGCGCTGCGGGACGCCTTCACCTCGGGCAGCGCGCCCGTGCACGACCGGTCGGGGCTGCCGAAGGAGTTCGCCGAGCTGCCCAACGGGCACGAGGGCAGCCACCACTTCCTCGTCGACGACTTCGTCACCGCCGTCACCACCCGCACCCTTCCCACGGTGAACGCGTGGGTCGCGGCCCGCTACACCCTGCCGGGCATCGTCGCCCACCGGTCCGCGATCCAGGGCGGCGCCCGCCTGGACATCCCGGACTTCGGAGACGCCCCCGCGTAGCCGACGCGACGAGGAGCCGGACCGCCGGGGGCATCGCCCCACCGGACGGCGGTCCGGCCGTATAGCTTGATCCTCATGGACATCGGTGATGTGGTCGAGGACTTCGAACTTCCGGACGAGAGCGGCGCCACCCGCACCCTGCGCGGGCTGCTCAAGGACGGCCCGGTCGTGCTGTTCTTCTATCCGGCGGCCTTCACGCCCGGCTGCACGAAGCAGGCGTGCCATTTCCGCGACATCGCGGCGGAGTTCAGGGAGCTGGGAGCGCAGCCGGTCGGCGTCAGCGCCGATATGGTCGAGAAGCAGGCGGAGTTCGCCCGCGCGTACTCCTTCGGCTATCCGCTGCTGTCGGACCCGGAGGGGACGGTACGGGAGCGGTTCGGGGTGAAGCGCGGTATCGCGGCCGTACCGACCAAGCGGGTCACCTTTGTGATCGACACTGACAGCCGGGTGCTGGAAATCGTCAAGAGCGAGTTCCGGATGGCGGTGCACGCGGACCGGGCGCTCGACGCGCTCCGGCGCCGGGCGGCGTAGCCCAAGGCCGACTGGCACGGACGACTGGCACGGACAACCGGCACAGACGACCGACACACACGACGGGCACAGACGACTGGCATAGGCCCGAAAACACTTGCAGGGGCGGTGCGTTGCACCGCCCCTGCAAACCTTGTGAGACCTCTAGCAAGCGCTTGCCGAGCGGCGTAGGGTCGGGCCGCCCGACCCTACGCCCCGCCCGCGCCGCACGCGCCGAGCCGAGGAGCCTCCATGAGACGCGCCGGTACCGCACTACTGGCCGCCACCGCCTGCCTCGCCCTGCTGCCCGTCGCCCCCGCGTGGGCCGGGACCTCCGGCCGCCACCCCGGCCACCCGCTCCCGAACTGCACCGGCACCGCCCCCGTCACCTGCCACTTCGACGTCGCCCCGGGGACATACGACGTCACCGCCGTCCTCGGCGGCGCCGACGCGGGCAGTACCGCCGTCACCGCCGAGTCGCGGCGCACGCTGCTGCCCGCGACACCGACCGCCGCCCGGCACCGGCTGAAGGTGACCTTCAGCGTCGATGTGCGCGAGCCGGAAGGAGAGCCGACCGGCCCGAGCGGATCACCCGGGCTCGACCTCACCTTCGGCGGCGACGCGCCCCGCCTGGCCGATCTGCGGGTCGCCGCCAGCCGCCGGACACAGCTCTTCCTCGCCGGGGACTCGACCGTCTGCGACCAGATCGCCGCCCCCTACACCGGCTGGGGGCAGCAGCTTCCGCAGTTCTTCCGGGGCGGTCTCTCGGTCGCCAACTACGCCGATTCCGGCGAGAGTTCCGGCTCCTTCCTCGCCGACCCCCGGCTCTTCCCCACCATGCGGCTGCTGATCCGCAGGGGCGACACCGTCCTCATCCAGTTCGCCCACAACGACAAGCAGACGACCGCCGCCGACTACCGCGCCAACCTCACCGCGCTGCTCGACGGGGTACGGGCGCGCGGCGGCAAACCCGTCCTCGTCACGCCCATCGTGCGCCGCTGGTTCAACGAGGACGGCACCCTCGACAACGCCACCGCACTCCACATCAACGGCCTCGGCGTGAACCTGCCCGCCGAGATGCGCGCACTCGCCGCCGAGCAGCGCGTCCCCCTCGTCGACCTCACGGCCCTCACCCGGCAGCTGGTGGAACGGCTCGGGCCGGAGGACTCCAAGGCGCTCTACCTCTACAACGAGGCCCGCGACAACACCCACACCTCCGCCCACGGCGCCACCGAGTTCGCCCGGCTGGTGCTCGGCGAACTGCGCGCGCAAGCCCTGGTCCCCGGCAGGGTGATCCGGTGACGCCCACGCGGAGGAGCCACCCCCAGAGGAGCCACCCCCAGGTGACCTACCCCTTCCCGCTGCCCGCCGAGGACCGCGCCACCAGCCCGTACACCGGGTGGACCCGGGCCCACTGGGAGGCCGCCGCCGACGGGCTGCTCGCCGCCGTCACCCCGTACGCCACCCCCGGCCAGGCCCTCTACCAGCTGCCGGGCCTCCGTCCCAGCTGGTCGGGCCCCCGCTCCGACGGGCTCGAAGGGTTCGCCCGCACCTTCCTGCTGGCCGCGTTCCGCGTCGCGGGCGCGCGCGGCGCCGACCCGCACGGCCTGCTGGAGCGGTACGCGGCCGGGTTCGCCACCGGCACCCGGCGGCCCGGCGGCGACGCCCCCGAGGACTGGCCCCGGATCGCCGACCGCAGCCAGCCGCTGGTCGAGTCCGCCTCGATCGCGCTCGGTCTGCGGGTCACCCGCCCCTGGCTGTGGGACCAGCTGGACGACGGCGTACGCCAACGCGTCGGCGCCTGGCTCACGGACGGGCTGACCGCCACCCCCGTGCCCACCAACTGGGAACTCTTCCCGGTGGCCGTCGGCGGCTTCCTCGCCGAGGCGGACGTCGAACGGGACGCCGCTCGCGCCGCCGTCGCCCGGGGCCTTGCGCGCATCGAGCCCTGGTACACCGGCGACGGCTGGTACAGCGACGGCGCCAACCGCGCCTTCGACTACTACAACGGCTGGGCCCTGCACCTCTATCCGGCCCTCGACGCATGGCTCTCCGGCGACAGCGAACGGCTCACCCGCTACGGGCAGCGGCTGTCCGCCCATCTCGCCGACTACGCCCACCTCTTCGGCGGCGACGGAGCCCCGCTCCACCAGGGCCGCTCGCTCATCTACCGCTTCGCGGCCGCCGCCCCGCTGTGGCTGGGCGCCCTCACCGGGCACACCCCGCTCGCCCCCGGCACCACCCGCCGCCTCGCCTCCGGCGCCCTGCGCTACTTCCTCGACCGGGGCGCGGCGTCCGGCGGCGGGCTGCTGTCGCCGGGCTGGCACGGCCGCTACGAGGAACTGGCCCAGCCCTACTCCGGCCCCGCGTCCCCCTACTGGGCCGCAAAGGGCTTCCTCGGCCTGCTGCTCCCGGACGATCACGCGGTGTGGACGGCGCGCGAGGAGCCGGGGCCCGCCACCGCCGACGTCACCCGCGCCGTGCGCGGCCCGAACTGGCTGCTCCAGTCCACCGTGGCCGACGGCCTGGTACGCCTCCACAACCATGGCAGCGAACACCTCCCGCCACCCGGCGACCCCGACCAGGACGACCCGTACTACGCCCGGCTCGCCTACTCCACGGCCACCGGACCCGTCCCCTACGGCGCGGCGCCCGACAACCACTTCGGCCTGCTGAGCGACGGCGGCGACCGGGTCTCCCTGCGCACCGCGCTGGAGCCCCTGGGGGCGGGGGAGGGCTGGGCCGCCTCCCGCCATCGCGCACGCGTGGTGGGGGAGGAGCGGCCGGACGAGGTCCGGATCACCGGCCTGGTGCTGGCACACGGCGCGGCGGAGATCCGCGTCCACCTGGTGGCCGGGGCGGCCCCGGGCCACACCGTACGCCAGACCGGCTGGGCGGCCCCGGACACCTCGGACGGGCCGGGCGCCTCGGACGGGCCGGACG
Organism: Streptomyces sp. NPDC005962; assembly: GCF_040629205.1. Classification (NCBI taxonomy): domain Bacteria; kingdom Bacillati; phylum Actinomycetota; class Actinomycetes; order Kitasatosporales; family Streptomycetaceae; genus Streptomyces; species Streptomyces sp. NPDC005962. The sequence continues at coordinate 17,745 of NZ_JBEXVE010000002.1, forward strand.
CCCTGGACGACCGGTACGACCGCCCGCGCTCCGAACTCCTTCCGCTGCACGGCCTGCTGACCGCCGATCCGCTGCCCGCCGCCACGGCCTTCACCGGCCGTGCAGTCGCCCCCGCCCTCACCGGCGAGACCACCGGCGGCGCGGCCGGTGACCTGTTCGTCTGCCTGGCCCGGCTGACGGCCGAACCGGACCCGCCCCCGCTGGAGACGCTCGCCCGGGTTGACGTGGCGCCCGCCGAGGACGGCTACGAGGTCCGGGTCGCCTGGTGGGACGGCGCTGCCTACCGCGCCCGCCTGTCGGCGCGGGCGGTACGGGTCGATCCGTCGATCCCCGCACCGCTCGGCCGAAGCTGAAGCCGAAGCCGAAGCCGAAGCCGAAGCCGAAGCCGAAGCTGCCCCGCTCCGGCCAGAAGCCGAGCGGCGCGCTCGCCATGGACCCCGCCGGCCATGTGGTTCTCATGGACGGCGGGGTCGGGCCGGGAACGGCGGATCAGCCCAGCGGGCCGAACGTGAACGAGAACTCCGCCGGGGCCGCGAGCAGCCGGTGCGGCTCCAGCACCCCCGGCCCACAGGACTGGCTGCCGATGCCCTGCTGACCGTGGTCGAGGTTGACCCACACCGTGTCGGGCGACGCGACCAGATCCGGGGTGTGCTCGGCCGCGTCCAGCTGCTCCGTGGTCCACCGGCGCGCGGTGAACCAGAACGGCGGGTGGCCCTCGATCCGCAGGCCCGTGCCGTCCGGGGCGGTCAGCCGGGCCCAGCGCACATCGGCCCGCGCCCCGTTCTCCTGCGGCCGCACGTACGGTGTCTGCAGCTCGTCCACCGACAGCGCCCAGCGCCCCAGCCGGGAGGCGGCCCGGGTGTCCGGGTACGCCTCGCCGGGACCGCCGCCGAACCACTCCGCCGCGCCCAGCGAACCCGGCACCGCGAGCCGTACGCCGAGGCGGGGCAGCGGGCAGGTCCACGTGCCGAGCGGGGTGACGGAGACGGCCAGCCGGAGCCGGTCGCCCTCCGCCGTCCAGCGGTAGACCGCCGTCAGCCCGATGTCGGTGGCTGCCGGGGCGACCCGGGTACGGACGGTCAGCTCCCGGTCCGTGAGATCCACCGCGTCGACCCGGTGCCGCAGCCGGTGCAGGCCCAGTTGCCGCCAGATGACCCCGTAGCGCTCGTCGGGCTGCCAGTACGCGCCGTTGTCGTTGTCGGTGGGGGCGCGCCAGATGTCGAGCCGGGGGCCGCTGAGCGCGAGCCCGCCGAGGTCGGTCAGGGTGCCGGTGGCGGCGTCGAACGTGCCCGGGCCGAGAACGATCCGGTCCCCGTCGCGACGCGGCGCCGCCGTGCCCGCGACGGGGGCGGGTGCGATTGTTGCCACGCCGGGCAGCTGGCCCCAGGCCACCACGTGCCCCGCCTCGCCCCATGCCGTCGCGGCGGCGAGCCGCGCCTCGACCGTCCAGCGGGTCTCGTCGTCCGGCGCGGTGTCCGTGGGCGCGGGCAGCTTGAGGTCGGCGGATTCGCCGGGGGCCAGCGGCGGCACCGCCAGTTCGCCGGAGCCGACCGCCACGCCCTCGGCCTCGTAGGTCCAGGTGAAGGCGAGATGCGACAGATCGGCGAAGTCGTGGCCGTTGGTGATCCGGACCGTCCCCGAAGCCCCGTCGCCCTCGATCTGTACCGGCTCGATGACCTTCTTGTACTCGATCAGTCCCGGGGACGGCGTGCGGTCGGGGAAGAGGAGCCCGTCGCAGACGAAGTTGCCGTCGTGCAGCTCCTCGCCGAAGTCCCCGCCGTACGCGTAGTAGGGCGTGCCGTTCGGGGTGTGCCGGGCGAAGCCGTGGTCGATCCACTCCCAGACGAAGCCGCCCTGCAGCCGCTCATGCGTCTCGAACAGCCACTGGTACTCGCCGAGCCCGCCCGGTCCGTTGCCCATCGCGTGCGCGTACTCGCACTGGATGAACGGCAGGCCCCGGCGCCGCGCGTCCAGCTCCGGGTCGCCCCACGGCGCCTCTGTACGGGTGCCGATCTGCGCGACCTCCTCGTGCGGCGCGTACATCCGGGAGTAGACGCCGGTGTCGGCGCAGGACAGATCGCCCTCGTAGTGGATCACCCGGGACGGGTCGCGCTCCTTGACCCATTCGGCCATCGCGGACAGCCCGCGGCCGGTGCCGCACTCGTTGCCGAGCGACCACATCACGATGGACGGGTGGTTCTTGTCCCGCTCGACCATCCGGGCGGCCCGGTCGATCAGCGCGGGCGTCCAGCGGTCGTCGTCGACCGGGTTGTTCCGCCAGTCGAGGTCGACGAAGCCATGGGTCTCCAGGTCGCATTCGTCGATGACCCACAGCCCCAGCTCGTCGCAGAGCCCGAGGAAGGCGGGGTGCGGCGGATAGTGGCTGGTGCGCACGGCGTTGATGTTGTGCCGCTTCATCAGCTCCAGATCGCGGCGCATGGTCGCCAGGTCCAGCGCGCGGCCGGTCTCCGGGTGGAACTCATGCCGGTTGACGCCCCGGAACAGCACCCTGTGGCCGTTGACCTTGAAGACGCCGTCCTCGACCAGAACCGTACGGAAGCCGATCCGCAAGGGGATGGTTTCGCCCGTGGTCGTCAGCGTGCCCTCGTACAGCCGGGGCGTCTCCGCAGTCCATGGCTCGACGGGAAGGGTGGCGCTCTCCCCGGTGGCCAGGTCGAGCCCCAGCTCGGGCACGGTGACCCGGCCGCCGCCCGGCCCGGCGTCGACCCGCAGCGTGCCCGCGCCGCCGACGTGGTCGTACGAGGCGTGCACGAAGAAGTCCGTGACGGCGCCCGCGGGGCGGTGCAGCAGCGTCACCTCGCGGAAGATCCCCGGCAGCCACCACTGGTCCTGGTCCTCCAGATAGCTGCCGGACGACCACTGGTGCACGCGCACCGCCAGCACGTTCCCCGACGGCTTCAGCAGCCCCGCGACCGCGAACTCGTGCGGCAGCCGACTGCCCTTGAAGGTGCCCAGCTCCTCTCCGTTGAGCCAGACCCGGGCGCACGATTCGACGCCCTCGAAACGCAGCACCGCCTGCCCACCCGCGGGCCAGTCGCCGGGCAGGTCGAAGACGCGCAGATGGTCACCGGTCGGGTTCTCGGTGGGCACGCGCGGCGGGTCCACCGGGAACGGATAGTTCACATTGGTGTAGATCGGCGCGCCGTGGCCGTGCAGCACCCAGTGCGCGGGCACCGGGATCTCGTCCCAGCCGGACGCGTCGTACCCGGGGCGGGCGAACGCGTCGTCCTCGGCGGCCGCCGTCGGCGACAGACGGAACGCCCAGGTGCCGCCCAGGCTCAGCCGGGCGGCGTCCGACCCGGGGGCCCAGGCGCGCGGCGGCAGACATCCGGTGCCGGGGGAGACGTCCTCGTAGTAGGGAAGCGGCGGTGTGTGCGCGCGCGAGTTCATCGTTCTCCTCGGTCAGCCCTTGATACCGGTCTGTGCCACACCCTGCACGAGCCAGCGCTGCAGAAACACGAAGACGAGCACAAGTGGCAGGATCGATACGGCCGTTGCCATGAAGATCAGATGGATATTGATCGTCTGTGCGGTCATATAGGAGGACAGCGCGACCTGCACGGTCCACGAGCTCTGATCCTGGCCGATCACCAGCGGCCACAGGAAGGCGTTCCAGCCGCTGATGAAGGTGATGACCGAGATGGCCGCGAAGAAGTTGAGCGAGTTCGGCACGACGATGCGCCAGTACGCGCCCCAGTAGCCCAGCCCGTCGACCCGCGCCGCCTCCTCCAGCTCCTTGGGGAAGCCCAGGAAGTACTGGCGGAAGAGGAACGCGGTGAAGCCGCTGAACAGCCCGGGGATGATCAGACCGCGCAGCGAGGAGACCCAGCCGAGCGACGAGACCAGGACATAGCTCGGTACAAAGGTCACGGCCGCCGGGACCATGAGGGTGAACAGGACGGTGTACAGCACCTTGTTGGCGTGCTTGTACGGGATGCGGGCCAGCCCGTACCCGGCCAGCGAGCACACCAGCAGGGTCCCGAGGGTGTGCAGCACGGCCACCACGGTGGAGTTCCACAGCGCCCGGGCGAACGGTACGGATGGGTCGTCGAACAGCTCCTTGACGTTCCCCCACTGGAGGTCGGTGGGCAAGAACTTCCAGTCCTCGCCGGTGATGTCCGAGTCGGTGGACAGGGCGTTGCGGATGATCAGATAGAAGGGGATGAGGAACAACACCGTCGCGAGGCCGAGCGCGACATACAGTCCGGTGCTGCCCATGACGGAGCGCGGGGTGCGCTTCCTGACGGGTGCCGTGAGGGTCACTTGTCGTCCCCCCTTCCGAGGCCGAGGAACTTGCCCTGGGCCAGGGTGACCATGGCGATCAGCAGGGCGAGGATGAGGGCGCCCGCGCTGGCGTGCCCGTAGTCCTGGTTGGCGCCGAGCGCCTGGAGGTACAGCTCGACCAGCGGCGGCCGTCCCCAGGTGGCGCGGCCCTCGTCCAGGATGTTGTAGAACTCGTCGAACGCCTGGTAGGCGGCGATGAGCAGCAGCAGGACGACCGCGACCGAGGTGGCGCGCAGCTGCGGCAGGGTGATGTGGCGGAACGTCTGCCAGCCGGACTTGGCGCCGTCGACGGCCGCCGCCTCGTACAGCTCGCGCGGGATGTTCTGCAGCGCGGCCAGGAAAAGGATCATGTAGAACCCGCACTGGAGCCACAGCCGGGCGGTGCAGATCACGAGCCAGTACCAGGGCGGATGGGGCGAGGCGAGCCAGGCGACGGAGTCGACGCCGAACCAGTCCAGCACGGTGTTGACCATGCCGTAGTGCAGCCCGTTGAACATCGACATCTTCCAGACCAGCGAGGCCACGACGAAGCTGCACGCGGTCGGCAGGAAGAACACCGAGCGGAAGAACGCCTTCATGAAGCGGATGCGGTGGACCAGCAGCGCGAGGGCGAGGGAGAGCGCGTAGGTGATCGGGACGATGATCGCGGCGAAGATCGTGAAGTTGATCAGGCTGTCCACGAAGTCGCCGTCGCTGAGCATGTCGGCGTAGTTGGCGAGGCCGACGAACTCGGTGGGCGCGACGGTGCCCTTCGCGTTGTACAGGCTGAGCCAGAGGCTCCAGCCGATCGGTACGTAGACGAAGACGATCAGCCCGATCAGGAACGGGCCGGTGAACAGCCAGAAGTTGAGGGCGCGGCCGCGGCTGCCGCCGAGTCCGCGCAGCCGTCGCCCGGTAGGTGCCGCCTTGCGGGGCGACGCGGGGCCGGGGGCGGCGCTCTGGGTGGGGGTGGTGGTCGCCATATCAGTGGTCCGGCCGCGGCCTAACCGAGCTTCTTCAGCTCGCGCTCGATCTTCTTGTCGGCCTTGTCGAGTTCGGCCCCGGGATTCTTGCTGTCGCGCACCGAATTGACCACCGCGTCGAGCACGATATTGAACATGCCCTCGGTCCAGTACGGGTCGTCGAAGATTCCGTGGCTGTTGAACAGCTCGACCGCCTCGGCCGCGACGCCGCCCTTGAGCTTGTCCGCCCCGGCGGCGATGCTCTTGCGCGCGGGAATGTGGAACCCGTAGTCCAGGGCCCATTCCTGCTGGTACTTCTTCTGCTCGATCCACAGCCACTTGACGAAGTCCTTGGCCCCGTCGACGTCCTTGGCCTTGGCGGATACGTAGGTGGACCAGCCGCCGTTGTAGACCACCGGGCGGCCCTTCTTCCCGGACTTGGGGAAGGGGAAGATTCCGAAGTCGTCGCCGAACGCCTTCTGGATCGCCGGTATCGCCCATATCCCGCACCACTGGATCGCGCACAGCCCCTGGACGAAGCTGGTCGGGTCCCAGGTCTCGGTCGGGGCGCCCAGCAGCAGCGACTTGCTCTTGTATAGCTCCCGCGCCTTGGTGAGGGTCTCCTCCAGCTCGTCCGTGTGATAGGCGATCTTGTGGTCCTCGGTGAGGTAATGGGTGCCGTTGGACCAGACGAGCGGCTTGCTGATGGTCTTCAGATTCTGGCCGATGTAGAGGCCCTTGACCTTCCCCTTGGTCAGTTTGTGGGCGGCGTCGATCAGTTCGTCGAAGGTGGTCGGCGGCTTGACCCCGGCGTCCTCGAAGAGGGACTTGCGGTAGAAGAAGAACTGCGGGTCGTCGATCATGCGGATTCCGTAGATCTTTCCGTCCACGGAATTCGCCGTCAGGTCCTCCGGCAGGAAGTCGTCCTTGACGTCGGCGATGATGTCGTCGAGCGGGACGATCTGCTTCGAACGCACCAATTGCAGATCGGGGTGGTATTCGAAGACATCCGGGCGGCCCGAACCCAGCAGCGAGGTCGCCAGCTTGGATTCGTACTCGCCCGGCACCCATTCGATGGTGACCTTCGCCTTGGAGTACGCGTCGGCGAACTTCTTGGCGGCCTGCTGGGTGCCCTGCTCCCCGTAGGCGTGGTACATCTGCTTGATCGACTTGCCGTCGCCGCCCGCGCGGCCGGTGTTCGAACCGCAGGCGGCGAGCCCGCCCAGGGCGGCCGCTCCGCCGACGGCGCGCAGCACGCTGCGGCGGTCCCAATCCCGGGCATCCCTGGCATCCCTGGCTCTGTTCAGTGCCGACATGTGATGACGTCCTTGTCTCGGTACACGTTCGCGGTTCACGGCCAAGTGCGTTGGTGCAGCGGGACGTTAGCCATAGACGAAGGCTTCGGCAAGGGGTTGGACGAAGTGGGCGGTGCGACTTTTGGGGCGGTTCGAGGGTTCGAACGACCGGGGGAATGGGAGCGCTCCCGCACCCCTTCGCGAAGGTGTGCCGAGCTACCTCGCGGTCGTCGCGCGACGGTGCTTCTGGCCCACCGACGCCAGCGAGCCCTCCAGGACGAAGGTCGCCGCGCCGAGGCTCACGGGGTTCGACGGGATCGGGCACAGCACGATCTCGGTGCTCGCCAGCGGACGGCCCAGCGCCCGCCCGGCCACCGCCTCGCGCACCTCGGTCAGCAGCCCTTCGCCCAGCGCGGCCGCCACCCAGCTGCTGAGCACGATCACTTCCGGGTTGAGCAGGTTGATCAGGTCGGCGAGGCCCGCGCCGAGATAGCGGGCGGTCTCGCGGACCACCCCCACGGCCACCGGGTCCCCGTCCGCGAGCCCCCGCCCCAGGGCCTCGATGGTCGCCGTCTGGTCGTCGGCGCGCAGCAGCGGGCTGTCCGGGCTCAGCTCGCGCAGATTCCGCATGATGCCCGGCGCGCCGACGTACGTCTCCACACAGCCCCGGTTGCCGCAGTGGCACTGCCGCCCGTCCAGGATGAGCGTGGTGTGCCCCCACTCGCCCGCGCTGTTGCTGACCCCGCGGTGCAGCGTGCCGCCGAGCGCGAGCCCGGCGCCCACGCCCGTACCGAGGTTCACCACCACCGCGTCACCCCGCCCGCGCGCCGCGCCGAACCACTGCTCGGCCACCGTGCACGCGCGCAGCGGGTTGTCCAGGTACAGGGCGTACGGGATGTGATCGGCGAGCAGTCGCAGCAGCGGTACGTCGTGCCAGTCCCAGTTGGGCGCGAAGACCGACACCCCGCCCTCCCGGTCCACCTGCCCCGGCATGCTGACCCCGACGCCCAGTACCCGGTCGGGCGCGATCTCCGCCTGCCCGACCACGGACGCCACGGCGGCGGCGATGTGTGCCACGACCTTGGTCGGATCGTTCTCCTCCGGGCGCTCGGGGCGCAACTCCTCATCCGCGCGGGCGAGCACGGTCAGGGCGAGGTCGAACAGCTCGACGTGGATGTACGTCTCCGCGACGTCCACCCCGATCAGCGCGCCGCCGGAGGAGTTGACGGCGACCAGCCCGCGCGGGCGGCCGCCGTCGGAGTCCTCGTAACCGACCTCGACCAGCATGCCCAGCTCCAGCAGCTCCCCGACGAGGTTGGCCACCGTGGCCAGGCTCAGCCCGGTCGCCGCGGCCACCTCCTGCCGGGACACCGGGGATTCGGCGACGATGTGGCGCAGCACCCCGTAGCGGTTGGCGGTGCGGATGTCGCGGGACGTGCGCTTCACGCCGGAATCCCCTCTGTGGCTCGCTGGCTCTCTCGGCTGATGCCGCGCCAGGCTAGAGCGTGCGCGGAACCATAGACAACCCCTTCGCACAACCCTTGTACGAAGCGTCGGGGACGAGGAGGCGCAGGGTCGAGGGCGAAGGAGACGCAGGGGAGACGGGGTGAACAGGCGCGCGGCTGACGGGGGAGGCCCGGGGCGTACCGTCAGCGGCCCGCGAGCACTTGCCGTACGACGGGTCCGGCGGCGTCGCCCCCGTGGCCGCCCTGGGTGACCACGGCCGCCGCGGCCAGGTCGTCCCGGTAGGCCGTGAACCAGGCGTTGGTCTGCGCCTGGCCGTCGATCTCGGCCGAGCCGGTCTTGGCGCCGATGTCGCCGCCGAGGCCCGCCATCGCCCTCGCCGCCGTGCCGCTCGTCGCCGTCAGCCGCATCATGCCCTTCAGCTGCTGCACGGCCGCGGGGCTCAGGCCGCGCTCGCTGGTGGCCAGCGTACGGTCGTCCACCGACTTCGGCACCAGCACGGGCTGCTGGAAGGCGCCGGTCCGCACGGTGGCCGCCACCGACGCCATCGTGAGCGGGTTCATCTGTACCGTGCCCTGCCCGATGACCGCCGCGGCCTTGCCGTCCCCGCCTTCCGTCGGCACCGAGCCGTCGAACGTCGTGACGCCCACCCGCCAGTCGAGCCCGATGCCGAACACGGCCCGCGCCTCCTGTGCCACCCCGCCGTCGGGTATGGAGCCCGCGAGCGAGACGAACGCGGTGTTGCAGGAGGCCGCGAAGTCCTGGGCGAAGGTGGCGCCCGGGTTCTCGCTGTCCTCCACGTTGTGGAACGTCATGCCCTGCGCGTACGCCGCCGTCTTGGGACACGGCACCGGCTGGGCGGGCGTCACCTTGCCCGACTCCAGCAGCGTGGCGGCGGTGATGATCTTGAACGTCGACCCGGGGGCCGTCTGCCCCTGTAACGCGGCGTTGAACTCGGCCTTGTCCGAGTTGGCCACCGCGAGGATCTCCCCGGTGCTGGGCTTGAGGGCCACCACGGACGCCCCGGTCCGCTCGCTCACGGCCGCCTCCGCGCGCCGCTGCACCGCCTCGTCCAGCGTCGTGCGCAGACTCCCGGGCCTGCCCTTCGCCACCACGTGCAGCGTCCTCCCGGGTGAGCCGTCGGCCCGGACCGCCGTCACGGCTATCCGGGCCGAGCCACCGGACTTGTCGCCGTATCTCGCCCGCAGCGCGTCCAGCACCGGATCGAGGGACGGATGGCCGCCGTGCTTCAGCACCTTGCCGCTCCGGTCCAGCACCCGGACCGGCTGATTGTCCGCCATGCCCGTCTGTAACGTTTCACCGGATGTCAGTTCGGGATGGAGGACGGCGGGCTTCCAGTCCACCAGCGGCTTACCCGTCGTTTGGCCCCGCACGATGGTCAGCTTCGAACCGTACGTCCAGGTCGTGCGCTTGCCCTGATAGGCGATCTCCGCCTTGACCCGGAACGGCACCGTGGCACTGTGGGCCTCGCCTGCCGTGAGCGTCAGCTTCTCCACCCGGCCGTCCTCGCGGTAGCCGCTCAACGCGGCGGTCGCGCTCTGGGCGTCGTTGGTGAACGCGGCGGCCCGCAGATCATTCTGGTCCGCCCACGCGGCGAGGAACTCCCGCGCCGTGTCCTTCGCTTCGGCCGGCGTCACCGCGCCGTCCGGCACCGACGGCCCACTGCCGCCGGTCACCCCCGTGTAGAGGTTGTACCCCCCGATCCCCGCAACACCGATGAACCCCGCTAAGGCCGTACCGAGTACGACTCTCCCCGCTGCACGCATGGCGTGACCCGCCCCCAGGTGTGGTCGGCGCCCCGCTTCTCAGGCCGCCTGCTCCATCTCACCGCGCAGCGCCCGCGTGTACACCCCGAGCAGTCGCCCGTACTCCGCCCGCTCGGCAGGCCGCAGGGCCCGCCCGGCCCGGGCCCGCAGGAACACGCGGATCGCCTCGTTGGCCTGGTCGGTGGAAGTGGTCAGTAAGGCAGGGCTCTGGGGAGTAGGAGTCGGACGCATGACCAATAGAGTAGGGGCAGCCACTGACAACCGCTGTGGTCCAAACCTCTCAACTGGCCTGTTACCGGCGGTATGTGAGGAACAACGCATCCTCTGCACGGGTGTTCCCCTGCCGAACGGCCTGGCATATGCCCCGGCTGCGCTGTGTGTTGGCGTATGGAAACGCCGCTGGTCAGCGATCGGTTGTGGGGCAGCTGCCGGTGGTCACACCGCCCGTACGGTCACACCGGCCGCGGCGAGCCGGTCCGTCTCCTCGGTCGGCGTGGTCCCGTCCGAGAAGTTCCCATGCGAGAAGTTCCAGTCCGTGACGACCGCGTCGAGGTCGGCGGCCGCGGTGACGAACGCCAGGGCGGTGCGGGTGAGTTTGGCGGCCTCCGCGACGGCGATCACGCGGCGGGACGAGGCGATGGCGGCGCGTTTCACAGCGGCGTCGTCCGTGTCGTAAGCGGTCAGCCCGTCCGCGGAGTTCAGTCCGCAGCAGCCGATCACCGCGGTGTCGAAGCGCAGCGCGGCCAGCGACGCCTGCGTCAGCGGGCCGGTCAGAGCCAGCTCACCCGGGCGGGGGCGCCCGCCGGGCACCAGCAGCGTCACCTGCGGGGCCCCGGCCAGCGCGTTCACCGCGTGCAGGGACAGCGGCATCACCGTCACCCGGCGGTGCTCCAGCGCCCGGGCCACCTCCAGGCAGGTGGTGCCGCTGTCGAGGACGACGGACTCCCCGTCGGCGATCAGCCCGGCGACCTCCGCGGCGATGCGCCGCTTGGCCTCCAGCCCCTCCTGGGCGCGCAGGGCGAACGGCGGCTCCTCGCCGCGCAGCAGCAGGCTCCTCGCCCCACCCCGGTAGCGCTCCAGGACGCCCTGAGCGGCCAGCGCCTCCAGATCGCGCCGGATGGTCATCTCCGAAGCGCCGGTGAGCGCGGCCAGTTCCGCGACCCCGGCGCGGCCCGCGCTCCGTACGGCCTCGGTGATCTGTCGCAGTCGCTCTGTGCCCGCCATGCCGCGATTTGAACACGTGTGATGTTCGAAAAGCAATCTTTCAAACGCAGACTTTGTTCGCTACGTTCGTGGCATGGAGCGTACGGAGAGATCGCTGCGGGCCGCCCGGCTGGCCACCTTCACCTATTTCGCCCTGAACGGCTTCCTCATGGGGATGTGGATCGTCCACATTCCCGGCATCGAGCACCGTGCGGGGACGGGCCATGCCGTGTTCGGCTGGCTCCTTCTCCTCCTCGGTGCCGGAGCCTTCGCGGCCATGCAGATCGCCGGTCCCCTCACCGACCGCTTCGGCGCCCGCGTCGTCGTATCGTTCGGCGCGGCGCTGTGCAGCGCCACCCTGATCCTGCCGGGCCTGGCCACGAACGCCTGGACACTGGGCGCCGCACTGCTGGTGTTCGGGGTGGGCAACGGCTGCCTGGACGTGAGCATGAACGCCCACGCCGTCCAGGTCGAACGCGGCTACGGGCGGCCGGTGATGTCGGCCTTCCACGCCACCTACTCGCTCGGCGGTGTCCTCGCCGCGCTCGTCGGCGCCCGCACGCTCGGCTGGGGCTGGAGCCCCGCGACGACCCTGGCCGTGGCGGCGGCCCTCGGGCTCGCGGTCGCGGCGGCGGCCTCCCGCGCACTGCTGGGGCGGCCCGCCGCCGTCCCGGGCGCCGACGCTCCGCTTGCGGGGACCCGGCACCGGACGCCCCGCCGCATCTGGTCGTTGGCCGCCCTGGCGCTGATGATCATGCTGTGCGAGGGCGTGGCCAACGACTGGAGCGTGCTTCATCTGCGCAACGTCCTGGACGCGCCCGCCGCCACCGCCGCCCTCGCCTTCGGAGCCTTCGCCACCGCCATGACGACCGGCCGCCTGCTCGCCGACCGAGTGGCCGCCCGGGTCGGCCCGGTGGCCATCCTCCGCTACGGCGCTTCAGCGGCCGCCCTCGGCATGACCGTGGCGGCGCTCTCGCCCTGGATTCCGCTGGCGCTGCTCGGCTGGACCGTGTTCGGTGCCGGGCTCTCCGGCTGCGTCCCCCAGCTCTTCAGCGCCGCGGGCCACACCGACCACTCCACCGCCGGTGCCAACGTCTCCCGCGTCGCCGGTCTCGGCTACCTCGGCATGCTCGCGGGCCCCGCGGTCATCGGCCCGCTGACCCACCTTGTGCCCCTCAACCTCACCTTCTTCCTCCCGGTGGCCTTCTGCGTCATCGCCGCGTGCGCGGCGGGCATCCTGCGGGTCCCCGGGACGGAACCACGGCCCGGAAAAGCAGTTGCCCCCGTGGGCGTACGGCGGTCGGATAGTGCCCCATGAGCCCAGGGCACTCCGAAACCCTCGTACGGCGGCTGATCGCCGAACAGTTCCCGCAGTGGGCGGGGCTGGATGTCGAACGGTTCCCGTCCGGCGGCACCGTCAACGCCGTCTACCGGCTGGGCGACGCCATGGCCGTACGGCTTCCGCTGGTGGCGGGCGGCGCCGCCGACGTCACGACGGAACAGCGGTGGCTGCCCCGCCTCGCGCCCCGGCTGCCCATGGCCATCCCCGAAGTGCTGGGCACCGGCGAGCCCGCCGAGGGATACCCATGGCGGTGGTCGGTGCACCAGTGGCTGCCGGGACAGAACCCCAGGGAGGGCGCCCTGAGTGAGCCGGTCCTGCTGGCCAAGGACCTGGCCGAGTTCGTGGCCGCGATGCGCGGCGTCTCCCTCCCCGGGGCCGCCCCCGATGCCTACCGCGGCGGCCCCCTCCCCTCCCTCGACGCGTCCACGCGTGCCGCGATCGAGCAACTGCGCGCCATCCCGGAGGAAGGCGTCGACTGCGACGCCGCAACCGCCATCTGGGACGACGCCCTGCGCACCCCCGACTGGCCCGGCCCACCGGTATGGCTGCACGCCGACCTGATGCCGGGCAACCTGCTGGTGGACGCCACCGGCCGACTCACCTCGGTGATCGACTTCGGATGCATGGGCGTGGGCGATCCGGCCTGCGACCTGTTCCCGGCCTGGGGCCTGCTGCCTGCGGCTGCTCGGGATGTCTTCCGCGAGGCGCTAGCCGTGGACGACGCCACGTGGAACCGCGGCCGAGGCCGCACCCTCTCCCAGGCCCTGATCGCGCTGCCGTACCACCGGACGAGGACCCCGGCGATGGCGCGCAACGCCCGACACGTGATCCGAGCGGTACTGGACGAGCGCTGAAGCGGCTACCCCCACCCCAGCGCTTCAGGGCTGAAATCGACGAGACTTTCCCACACAATGTCCGCCCCGGCCCCGCTCAACTCCCCGGCGGAGCTGCGGCCGCTGGCGACCCCCACGGCCAGAGCCTCGGCATCGAGGGCACCGCGAACATCGTGCGGGGTATCCCCGATGACAACGGTCTGCCGGCCGTCGAAGGCGTACCCGTACTTCTCCGACGCCCGCTTGCGCGCCCGACGCACGAGGTCGGCGCGATCGCTGCCGTCGTCGCCGTAGCCGCCGACCTCGAAGTCGAACCCATCACCCAGGCCGAGCGCGGCCAGCTTGGTGATGGCGACCGGGCGAAGATTGCCGGTAACCGCCGACTGCACGGCGCCCCGCCCGGCACACGAGGCGATGGCATCCCGAGCACCGGGCAACACGACCCCGACCTCCCGCATGCGCCCCTTCAGCTCTTCGGCTGCCGTCGTCAGGGCGGCGTAGAAGTCGTCGAACAGCGCTTCCGGATCATCAATGCCGTTGAGACGTAGCGTCTCCACCATGATGGCCTGCTCGGTGCGCCCCGCCATGTCCGCCAACTCCCCGAGCGGCTTGCCCGTCACCTTGGCGAAGGCCCGCTCATAGAGACTGCGGCTCACCCCACCCTTGATGCTGACCAACGTCTGGTCGACATCCCAGAGGATCAGAGAGGGCTCGGGGGTGAGGTCGTTAGGCATGGTGGCAGCGTAGACGTGGGAGGTACACGCGCATGCGCTGTCGTTGTGGCGGGGCCATGGCCTGCCGACGCGTTCGGCCGCGGTTGCCCGCTGGTGCGGACGATCTGCTCCAGGCGGCGCTGGCGGCGGATCATGCCGTCACCGTGGCGTGAGTACGGGCAGTGGAGGATCTCCAGCTGTGACGTCGTGAGCCCGTCCTCCGGGTCCCGTTGTTGCCTGAGGCGGTGAGGAACTCGGTCAGATCGCTGTCAGGTGTAGCCGGGCGAGGATGTGTTGTGAGCCTCTCGAACCAGGGCGCACAGCTGCCTGTGGTTCCTTGATCTCAGCGGTCCCGTGTCCGGCGGCTTGAGGGTGGTCATGTGTTCTCTACGGCTGCACTGGGCGAAAGAAACACCTGGCGGCGCTCAACGTTGATGTATGTGATTGTGCCGGTCAATGTATCGCCCACCTGTGCAGTAATCCTGCCGCTCGTGAACTCGGAATTGGGAAAGAATCCCAGGATGCCATCTTCCAGCTGAGTGAACACCCCTACAGGGGTCATTTTGGTGACGATCCCCATTACGGTCGATCCGAAACGGGTGCGTGCGAAGTTGAGAAAGGGGTCCTGCTGCAGCTCCTTCAGGGATAGCGACGCCTGCCTGTGGTCGAGGTCGACGCTCAACACGGTAACGATGACTTCTTGACCTACATTGGCCGCCTGTGAAGGATGGTCGATCCGCTTCCAGGAAAGGTTGGGTACGGTCACGATGCCGACAGCGTCACCGAGATCCACGAACACGCCGAAGTCCGTCACGGACTTTACGACCCCCCTGCAAACCTGGCCTGTCTGCAAGGAGCTGAGGAATGCGCTGGCGGAATCGTCTTCGGGCGTCTGCATGGGCTTCACTCGTGCGTGTGCCTCTCTCTCCAGTCGACAACCCAGTTACCTTCCGCGAAAAATCCTTGCAAGGACTCGTAATTCTCCACCCAGTAGTCGCCACAGCCGTCCTGGAAGTCTTGGTCGCGTGCCACTAAGATCAGGTAGCTCGGCGGGGAGTCGGCGAGCTCCTGCACCTTGACGTATTTCCCTGCCTCGTCCCCCCCGGCCCGGGTGTATCCGACCTTGTTGACCTCTACCACGTCAGCGAGCCCCTTACGCCACCATCGTCGAACGTGATGCCTAGGGCTAGGCTTCGGGCCTTTTTGGTCCTGAGCCGGGAGCGACTCTGAATCCGAGAGCAGATTTGACTTCGCGATTTCGGCAAGCTCGGAGTACTGCTTGACTTCCACAGCCTCTCGGCGGTGAGGGCTCACAGCTCGTATGGGTATAGCTCCAGGGCGCATGTCGTAAATGCTACGAAATCACCTTGTGTCACTTTTTGTGCGGCCTGTGAGGTTTCGAGTAGAACGACATCTGATTGGATCCTGAAGGAGATCACGCAATCTTCGTCCACTCTCTCTACCGTGCCTGAGATTGTCACGCCTTGCGCGTCTTCGCCGTATTCGCCCTTGATTTGCGCATGCGGGTAACTGGGGGGGAGCCATGCGGAAATCGGCTCGGAGATTTCAAGCTCTACATGAAAGACCCCGACTGTCGCTTCTTCGTCTCCCTTCCAAAACCCCCATGCATGTCCTGCGGGGCAGGTAAATTCCACTGCGCCAAGCCCGGGGTCAAGTACTCGGAGGATCTTTATCTCCATTATTTCAACCCCAAGGGCACTCGAACCATCGTGTTTCCTACCACCCATTCGTTGGTGGGGGAGACGAAGTTCCAAGTTTCCATATGGAAATGGAATTTCGTCGGTTTGCTGTTCATCTCGTGTGGGCCAAGCCGAATGCTGCGCTGGCCGTCTGCTGAAACGAGGCGGTTTGGGTCTACTTCCCCTGTCCGGGGGTGAATATTTGTATAAGGGCCTTCGCCTAGAAAGTCCTTCCAGGCGTCCATGGCTTGGTGGGGCTTAAGAGGCTTAGGGGCAGCGACTTCCGGGGTATTGGTGACGGTCACTTTTGGAGGATCGATGGGGTAGGGGCCGAGACCGAGTGGGTCACCCCAGGTGTGGGGGTTGTGAACGTAGGTTGTGGGGTTGGGTGCGGGGGTTAGGCCTAGAGGGTCGGGGGAGAGGTAGCGGGCGGAATCTGGGTCGTAGTAGCGGTGGAAATTGTAGTGGAGGCCGGTTTCCGGGTCGAAGTATTGGCCCGGGAAACGAAGCGGGGTGTAGGCCGTGCTGTTGGCGGCCCAGGTGGTGGTGCCCCAGAGGGTGGAGCGGGTGTGCCAGGCGATGGTGCCTGATTCGTCGACCAGTTCAGTGGGGGTGCCCACCAGGTCGGTGATGATGGCGAAGAATCGGGCGTCGATTTCGCGCTGAGTGGTGGCTTCGGTGATGCGTTCGGTCTGGGCTATGGGGCGTAGGCCGTCGTGGTCCCAGGTGAGGGTTATGGGGTTCGGGAGGTCCAGGGTGGTGGTTGTTTGCTCGATTAGGGTCGGGCCGTCCCAGGTGAAGTCGGTTTGTTCCAGGACGGTTTCGCCGTCGGCGGTGAGGCATTGTTTTGTGGTGCGGCGGCCGAAGGGGTCGTAGAGGTAGCGCCATACCGTGCCGTCGGGGGTGGTGACGTTGGTGAGGCGGTCTTCGGTGTCCCAGGTGTAGTGCCAGGTGTCGGGCTTCTTCGGGAGACGGGTTTTCTGGCGGAGGGTGAGGCGGCCCGCGTCGTCGTGTTCGTAGCGGATGGCGCCCGCGCGGGTGATGCGGGTGCCGGTGTAGGCGCGGGGGCCGGTGGCTTCCTGAGGTGCGCCCTTTGTGGGCCAGGTGGCTTGGGTTTGGTTGCCTGCCTCGTCGTAGGCGTACGTCTCGGTCCAGCCAGTGGCGCGGACTGTTGTCACGCGGCCTGCCGAGTCCAGGTCGAAGGTGCTCGGGCCGCTCAGACGGTCGTCGATGGCGGTGACGTTGCCGTCCGCGCGATAGGTGTAGGTGCGATGCTGGATGGGGGACGGGTCGGATGCGCCCGTCAGGGATTGTTCGGTCAGACGGCCCAGGGAGTCCCAGGCGTTGGTGACCGTCAGATTGTCGCCGATCCGGCGAGTTGTCTCGCGGCCCGCCTCGTCGTGTTCGGAGGCCAACGTGTGGCCACCGGCGGTGAGGGCGGTGCGGTTGCCTGCCGCGTCGTAGGTGTATGTGGTGATCGCGCCGCTTGGGGTGACGCGGCGGGTGCGGCGGCCCAGGGGGTCGTACGAGTGGGCCAGGACGCGGCCGTTCACCATCTCCGACTTGATGCGGCCCAGACGGTCGTGTTGGTGGACCACTTCGGTGTCGGGACCTGTCGCCGTGGTCAGGCGGCCTGCTGGGTCGTAGCTGAGGGTCGTCACCTGGTCGTCGGCGGTCTTGCGGGTGATCTGGCCGAGCACGTCGTGTTCGTACGCGACGGACTGGCCGAGGGGGTTGGTGCGGCGGATCAGCTGGGCGGCCGCGTCGTGTTCGTAGGTCAGCGTGCGGTCGTCGAAGTCCGTCTCCGACGTCAGACGACCTGCCGGGTCGTACTCGTACGACCAGGTCAGGCCCTGCGGGTTGGTGACCTGGGTGAGGCGAAGGGCTTCGTCGTGCTCGAACTCGTACCGCACGCCGTCCGGGCCGGTGCGGGCCGCGAGCAGGTCGAAGTGGGTGTATTCGAAGGTGGTGGTGGCACCGATGGCATCGGTGTGGGTGGTGCGGTTGCCTTCGCCGTCGTACGTCCAGGTTTCGCTGGAGCCGTCGGGGTTGGTGCGGCGGGTGAGTTTGCCTTCGACCGTCCAGGCGAGGTGGGTGTTGGTTCCGACCGCATCGGTGATCGTGATCGGGCGGCCGAAGGCGTCGCGCTCGTAGCGGGTCACCGCGCCCAGTGGGTCGGTGATCTTTACTGGTAGGCCTGCCTTGTCGCATTGGACCAGCGTGGTTTCGTCCAGCGCGTTGGTGACGGACGACAGGTGGCCGTACGAGTCGTAGGAATAGCGGGCCGTGTGGCCCGCCGCGTCGGTGGCCGAGGTGCGGCGGCCCGCCTCGTCGTACGTCTGGGTCCAGGTGGCGCCGTCCGGGCCTGTGATGGACGTCGGCTGGCCGAGGGCGTTGTACGTCGCCGTCGATTCGCTGCCGTCGGGGGCGGTGATCCGGGTGAGGTGGCCTGCCTCGTCGTAGACGAAAGCCGTGGTGCGGCCCAGCGCGTCGGTGCGCGAGAGGACGCGGTCGTTGCGGTCGTACTCGGTGCGGGTGGTGTGGCCCAGGGGGTTGGTCTCGGCGGCCACCTTCCCCGCGTCGTTGATGAAGTAGCGGGTGGTGTGGCCCTCGGACGTGGTCACCCTCGTGACGCGGTGGCCGGTCGCCTGATCCACCTCGTCGTACGAGATGTGGATGGATACGTGGCCCGCCTCGCCGCCCTCGGCGATGCAGCGGTCCTGGTTGTCGTACGCGTAGTCGTATCGACGGTCGTTGGTGTCGACCCACGCTATGACGCGGCGTTCTTCGTCGTACTCGAACTGGAGGGGCAGGCCGCTGGAGTTGATGACCTCGGTGAGGTTGCCGTCCGTGTACGCGTAGCGGATCAGCTCCTGGTCGCCGCCGTCCGCCGCGGCACCCGCCAGGTGGAGGGCGGTGATCCGGCCCTCGGTGGTGATGAGCTTCAGCTCGTACCCGGAACTGTGCGCGATGGCGGTCGGGGTGCCCTCGGCGTCGTACTCGAAGGTGATCCAGTGACCGGAGCGATCGGATATCTGCTCCAGCAGTGCGACCCCGTCACCGCCCGGGTCCACGTCCCGTGGGCCGTTGAAGTGGCGGACCCAGCCGGTGGCGGGATCGGTGAGCGTGTAGTCGCCGTGGGGGTCCCGCTCCAAGGGCCAGCGGGGGCCTGCCTCGGGGAGGGTCGGGACATCCGGGGCTGGGTGAGGGTAGGACAGCAGCAGGCCGTCCTCGCTCACGAAGATGACACCCTCGGCATCGATCTCCAGCCGCTGGTCCGCCGTGCTCGACCACGACGGGCCGAACCACCGGCCCACCCGGTAGCCGGATTCCACCTGGCGGCGGAACACCAGCGGCAGCGCGCCCGGCAGGGAGACGTCCGTCTGCGGGAGGTACATCTTCCCGGTGGCCAGGTCGACCGGGTCGGTTCCGTCGCTGCATTTGTTCTTGTGCTCGGTGGTGTTCTCGCCGTGTTTGCGGCCCTTTATCGCCTCGCGAGCCTTGTTCAGGAGACGACCGGACTTGCCGAGCGTGGCCCCCTTGCGAGCGGCGCCGAGACCCTTCGTGCCGAGCAGCTCGGGGAGGGCTCGGCCCAGGCCTTCCGAGGGGTCCTTGGAGAACTCGTTGTACATGTTCTTGAGGGCCGGGCCCGGGTTGCTCGCCACCGTGTGGAGCTGGGCCGCCGTGCTGTTCAGACTCGTGAGGTACTCGGCCGGGTGGGTCAGGTTGTACGGGTCCATCGGATTCAGGCTGCGCGCGAACGAGTTCAGCCCCGCGACGCCCTTGATGACTCCGCCCGTCAAGTGCATCGCGTCCGCGTCCAGCCCGTCCAGGCCGGCCCCGAACTGCTTGCCGTACGACGGCTTCGGCGGGGCCGCGTCCTTGGCCTGCTGGACTGCCTTGCGCGCCGCGATGACCGCCTCGTCCCGCTGGCGCCGCGCCTCGTCCAGCTTCTCCTGCGCGGCCTTCGCCTTGGCGGTGCCGGGGTCGTGGAACTCGCCCGGCTTGGTGGGTTTGGCGCCCGGGTGCTT
This sequence comes from Streptomyces sp. NPDC005962, assembly GCF_040629205.1. Classification (NCBI taxonomy): domain Bacteria; kingdom Bacillati; phylum Actinomycetota; class Actinomycetes; order Kitasatosporales; family Streptomycetaceae; genus Streptomyces; species Streptomyces sp. NPDC005962. Next base: position 37,359 of record NZ_JBEXVE010000002.1, read on the forward strand.
GCCGGACTCCACCTTCTTGTCGTACGTCTCGGCGGCCGTGTTGTACGTGTCCACCTTCGCGTTGTGCGCGGAACGGGCTTCGTCGGACGCGGTCTTGGCCGCCTTGTACGCGTCGATCGCGTCCTGCGCCTGGCCCTGCGCCCACTCCACCGTCCCGGCGAAGTCCTCCAGCGCCCCGGCGGCCTTCTTGCACGCGTCCGCTGCCTTGAACCACTCCTTCGGCTTGACGGACACCTCGTCGCGGAAGGCGTCGGCCGCCTCGCCCTTCCAGTGGGAGGAATCCAGGGCCTTCAGACCGTTGCCGACCTTCTCGAACGCCGACTCGAAGTCCTTCAGGTGCTTCACCGTGGAGCGGATTCTGCTCACGCTGCCGTAGATCAGCTTCTTGGGGTCCTGTGTCTCCCCGAGCTGCATCTCGGCGACGTCCGCGCCCAGGTAGTTCGCGGCGGAACGGGACTTGTCGCGGACCGCGTCCGCCCCGCTCTCCCAGCCGACCTTGTCCAGCCCGTCCGCGGTCTTGTTACCGGCCCATTCGACGCCGTCACCGAGGGCCTCCTTGCCCTTCTCGACGGCGTCGTCCATCCAGTCGGGGGTCAGGTCGGGACCCATCAGTGCCCGCCCTTCTCGGCGCTCTCCTCGGCAGCCTGGTCGACGAAATGCTGAATGCCGGTCGATTTATACCGATGGCCCGCCTCCTCGCCGGCGGCGTCCCAGGCCTTCTCGGAGTCGGCCACGCTCTTCTCGAAAGACTCCTTGCTGTAGTCCGGCGTCCAGGTGTCGACCGAGATCAGATCCCCCATGTCCTTCTTCACGATCGTCTTCTCATCCAGGTGCGGGTTGCCCAGCATCGAGTTCGCGGCCACCTTGAACGTCCCCTGGGTGTACTGCTCCTGCTCCCACTGAGAGCCGGCCGCCAGTCCTACCTTCTCCGCGAGCTTGCTGGCGTCCTCGATCAGGCCGCGCACACCCCAGTCCCACAATTCGCAGAAGTCCTCGAAGTCCTTCGCCAGGCCGTTGTGTCCGGCCTCCATGGACGTCATGGACAGTTCCTCGAACCCCGCCCCCGTCTCGGCGTCCGACGCCGAGGCAATTTCCTTCAGTTCGCCGATCGCCGCCCGCAGCCCTTTCACGATCTGAGCCTGCGAATCCTTGTCGAAGGCCAGGTCTATGTTGCCGCCCTTGGCGCCGCCGCTCACCGCTCGTCCTCCCCATTCGACACGGTCCCCATCCAACCAGCACCGTACGACACACGATCACCGTGAGCGACGGAGGGTGTGCGGGAGTGATCGTGTTCGTGGAGGGGGTCAGTCCGTGACGAGGACCGCTTCCAGGGTGCGGGGGCCGTGGACGCCTTCTACGCGGTCCAGTTCGATGTCGCTCGTCGCCGACGGGCCCGAGATCCAGGTCAACGGGCGGGCCGGGTCGAGGCGTTCGAGGGCCTGCGGGACCGAGTCCACGACCTGGGCCGGGACGCGGATCACGCAGATGTGGTGGTCGGGGACGAGGGAGATGCGGCGGCGGCCCTGGTCGGTGTCGGCGTCCAGGACGATAGTGCCGGTCTCGGCGACGGCCACCGCGCAGGCGGTGACCACGCTGGACACGTCGTCCAGGTCATGGGGGGTCTGGGCGGGGGAGTCCGTCAGCCGTACGGCATCGGTGGCGGACAGCCACTCGGCGGGCAGGCCGGACGGGGCGACCACGCTCGTCGCGCCGCGCGCGGTGAGCAGGCTCGCGATGAGGGAGGGGAGGGCGGAGGCCGTGGTGCGGTGGACGATCGCGCGGTAGTCGGCGAGGTTCTCCGCGAGCAGGTCGACGGTCTCGGCGGTGGTGCGGTCGCCGTGTGCGCGGTGGTACGTACGGTCCACCGTCACCTCGGGCGGCGTCTCGGCGCGGGGGACGTCGGCCAGGGCGCGGCGGATACGGGCCATCACCAAGGCGCGGGAGCCGGAGGGGGAGCCGGGCGGGGAGGTGGTCATGGGGTTTTCCTCGCGTCGTGGGCGTCAGCGGCTTCGGCCGCGCCCCGGGTGCGTTGCCACCAGTCGCGGAACGACTCCGCCGGTACCTTCGGCAGCTCGCGGGTGTCGCTCCACGCCCGCCCCGGGCCGGGCAGTCGGCGCGGGTGGAAGCGGCGGGTGCGGGCGGCCAGGCGCTGGCCGGTGCGCAGCACGCCGGGGTGGTCCAGGGCCCAGCCCGCGGCCCGCATGGCGGCCCGTTCCGCGGCGTGGCCCTTGGCGGGCTTGACGACCGTGCGGGTGCCGCGCACCGACGCCGGGCCGCCCTCGACCACCCGCTCGCGCAGGTGGACCAGGATTTCGGGGATGTCGATGGCCACCGGGCACACCTCGTAGCACGCGCCGCACAGCGAGGACGCGTACGGGAGGGAAGCGTCCAACTCGCTCTGGGTGCCGCGCAGTTGCGGGGTGAGGATGGCGCCGATCGGGCCGGGGTACGCCGAGCCGTACGCGTGGCCGCCCGCCCGCTCGTACACCGGGCACACGTTGAGACACGCCGAACAGCGGATGCAGCGCAGCGCCTGACGGCCCACGGTGTCCGCGAGGGTGTCGGTGCGGCCGTTGTCCAGCAGGACGAGGTGGAAGGTGCGCGGGCCGTCGCCGTCCGTGGTGCCGGTCCAGGTGGAGGTGTACGGGTTCATCCGCTCCGCGGTGGAGGAGCGGGGGAGGAGCTGGAGGAAGACCTCCAGGTCCTGGAAGGTGGGGATCACCTTCTCGATGCCGACGACGGAGATCAGCGTCTCGGGGAGGGTCAGACACATCCGGCCGTTGCCCTCGGACTCGACGACGACCAGGGTTCCGGTCTCCGCGATCATGAAGTTGGCGCCGGAGATCCCCACCTTGGCGTTCAGGAACTTCTCGCGGAGGTGGAGGCGCGCCGCCTCGGCCAGATCGGCGGGCGCGTCGGTCAGCCCGTCGGGCGCCGGGCGGCCCCACTCGGCCATCTTCTCGGCGAAGATGTCGCGGATCTCGCCGCGGTTGCGGTGGATCGCCGGGACCAGGATGTGGGACGGGAGGTCGTCGCCGAGCTGCACGATCAGCTCGGCGAGATCGGTTTCGTACGCCGTGACCCCGGCGGTGGCCAGCGCGCCGTTCAGCCCGATCTCCTGCGTGGCCATCGACTTGACCTTGACGACCTCGCGCTCGCCTGTGGCCCGCACCAGCTCGGTGACGATCCGGTTCGCCTCGTCCGCGTCCGCCGCCCAGTGCACCTGGCCCCCGGCCGCCGTGACCGCGCTCTCCAGCTGCTCCAGATAGTGGTCGAGGTGGCGCAGCGTACGGTCCTTGATGGCCGCGCCCGCGGCGCGCAGCGGCTGCCAGTCGTCCAGCTCGGACACCGCCGTGGCGCGCTTCGCGCGGATGGTGTGGGTGGCGTGGCGCAGGTTGGCGCGCAGCTGGGTGTCGCGGGTGGAGGCGTTGGCCGCCGTCGGGAAGGCGGGCATCCCGAGGTAGGTGGCTTGGTGGGTTCCGCTCACCAGATGTCCCCTTCCGTGCTGGCCAGGATCTCGGCGATGTGCACGGGGCGGACCGTCGAACCCTGGCGGGCGAGCGTGCCGCCGATGTGCATCTGGCAGGAATTGTCGACCGTACAGACCGCCTCGGCACCGGTCGCCGTGATGTTGCGCGCCTTGTCCGCGCCCATCGCCGCCGACACGGCCGCGTTCTTGACCGCGAACGTGCCACCGAAACCGCAGCACTCCTCCGCGCCCGGCAGCTCCACCAGGTCCAGCCCCTCGACCGCGGTGAGGAGCGCGCGCGGCCGGTCGCCCAGGCCGAGCATGCGCAGACCGTGGCAGGTGGGGTGGTACGTCACGGTGTGCGGGTAGTAGGCGCCCACGTCCGTCACCTTGAGGACGTTGGTCAGGAACTCGGTCAGCTCGTACGTCTTCGGGACGGCGGCGGCCGCGAGGTCCGCCAGCTCCTGGCCACGGCCCTCGGCGGCGGCCTTCGCACCCATCCGCGGATAGTTGTCGCGCACCATCGCGGCACACGAGCCGGAGGGCGTGACGATGTAGTCGTAGTCGCGGAAGGCGGTGGCATAGCGGCGGAGAAGGGGTTCGGTGTCGTGGCGGTAGCCCGTGTTGAACTGCGGCTGACCGCAGCAGCTCTGTTCCGGCGGGAAGCCCACCTCCACGCCCAGCCGCTCCAGCAGGGCGACCACCGCCTGACCCGTGCGTGGATAGAGCGTGTCGTTGACGCAGGTGATGAAGAGCGCTACGCGCACGGTTCCTCCTCGGCCGCCTCGGTCTCGGTGACCTGTGCGCCTTCCAGGCGGGAGGCTGCCCTGTCCCACGCCGAATGATCACCTGTGGGCTCATACTGCCTCAGCGGCTGGGTGCTGTGAAGGAGCGCGCGCAAGTCGGACAGGCCGCCGCTGATCGTTCCGGCCGTACGCGCCTGCACCAGGATGTTCCCGAGAGCCGCCGCCTCGGCCGGGCCCGCGACCACCGGGAGGCCGCAGGCGTCGGCGGTGAGCTGGCACAGGAGCGTGTTGTGCGCGCCGCCGCCGACGATGTGCACGGTGTCGACCGTACGGCCGGACAGCCGGACGGCGTCCTCGATCGCGCGGCGGTGCGCCAGGGCGAGGGAGTCCAGGACACAGCGGGTCGTCTCGGCGGGGGTACGGGGCACGGGCTGGCCGGTGCGGCGGCAGGCGGCGGCGATGCGAGCGGGCATGTCGCCGGGGGCGATGAACGCGGGGTCGCCCGCGTCCACGACGGAGCGGAGGGGGGTGGCGTGGGCCGCCGCGTCCAGGAGGGCGGGGAGGTGGTGGGGTGTGCGGATTCCGGTGGTCTTCCTGGTGCTCTCGCTGGTGTTTCCCCCGGTGCTCGCCATGGTGTTTTTCCTGGTGGTTTCCCCGGTGTTTTCCCAGGTGCGCAGGCATTCCTGGAGCAGCCACAGGCCCATGATGTTGCGCAGATAGCGCACCGTGCCGTCCACGCCCAGCTCATTGGTGAAGTTCGCCCGCCTGCTCGCCTCGGTGAGGACCGGCGCGTCCAGCTCCAGCCCGGCCAGTGACCAGGTGCCGGTGGCGATGTACGCGAAATGGGGGCTCGTGGCGGGCACACCGACGACGGCGGAGGCGGTGTCGTGCGAGCCGACCGCCGTGACGGGGGTGGGGTGCGGGAGGCCTGTTTCGGCCAGGACGTCCGGGAGGAGGGTTCCGGCCGGGGTGCCGGGGTGGCGCAGGGGCGGGAAGAGGGCCAGGTCGATGCCGAGGGTTTTCGCCACGTGGGCCGACCAGGTGCGGGTGCGGGGGTCTATGAGCTGGGTGGTCGACGCGTTCGTCAGCTCCGTGCCCGCCTCGCCCGTCAGCCAGTACGCGATGAGGTCGGGGATCAGGAGCAGGCGGTGGGCGGCGGTCAGGGCGGGCGTGCCCTGGGCGGCGATGAGCTGGTAGATCGTGTTGAAGGGGAGGTGCTGCAGTCCGGTGGCGGCGTAGAGGGCCGGTGGCGGGAGGGCCGCCGCGACCTTTTCGGCCGCGCCGGTGGTGCGGGTGTCGCGGTAGTGGACGGGGGTGGCGAGGAGCGTGCCGGTGGCGTCGAGGAGGCCGTAGTCGACCGCCCAGCTGTCGATGCCGATGCTGGTCAGGGGGGTGGTGGCGGTTGCCGCTGCTGCTTTGAGGCCGTTCAGGACGCCCTGGTAGAGGGACAGGATGTTCCAGTGCAGGGTGCCGTTGAGGCGCACCGGTTCATTGGGGAAGCGGTGCGCCTCGTGGAGCGTCAGCGTGTCCGGGGTGACCTGGCCGACCATGACGCGGCCGCTGGACGCACCGAGGTCTACGGCGGCGAAGCGGTGTTCTTTGGGGGGCACCTTGACCTCGTGGTGGGTGGGTTCTTGGTTGCGGTGGTCCGGTAGGGGCGGGTGCCGGGGCCTCCGGGGCAGGGCCCTGGACTCGTATATTTTTGGCGCTGGTGCCCGGGGACGTGGGGTGGGCCGGGAGTGTGCGCCACAAATACACGTCATCGTCCAGGACCCCACCCCTGCGACCCCGTCCCCCTCACGCGCGCGTCAGCGCAGGAACGCCGCCGCGACCCCGGCGTCCACCGGGATGTGCAGTCCGGTGGTGTGGGACAGATCGCCGCCGGTGAGCGCGAAGACCGCGTTCGCCACGTGGGACGGGAGCACCTCGCGCTTGAGCAGGGTGCGCTGGGCGTAGAACTCGCCCAGCTTCTCCTCGGGCACGCCGTACACCGCCGCGCGCTGGGCGCCCCAGCCGCCCGCGAAGATGCCGCTGCCCTGGACGACGCCATCGGGGTTCACACCGTTGACGCGGATGCCGTGGCCGCCCAACTCGGCGGCTAGAAGGCGTACTTGGTGCGCCTGGTCGGCCTTGGTGGCGGAGTACGCGATGTTGTTCGGGCCCGCGAAGACGGAGTTCTTGGAGGCGATGTATACGATGTCGCCGCCCATGTTCTGGGCGATGAACACGCGGGCCGCCTCGCGGGAGGCGAGGAAGGAGCCGCGCGCCATGATGTCGTGCTGGAGGTCCCAGTCCTTGGCCGTGGTTTCCAGGAGCGGTTTGGAGATGCTGATACCGGCGTTGTTGACCAGGAGGTCCACGCCGCCGAAGGCCAGGGCTGCGGTGGTGAAGGCTTCCTTGATGTCGTCTTCCGACGTGACGTCTGCTGTTACGGGGATTGCTTTGTCCGGGCCGCCCAGTTCCGTGGCGACCGAGGCCGCTGAGTCCGGATTGATATCCGCCACCACCACGCACGCGCCCTCGGCCACCAGGCGCTGTGCGATCGCCTTGCCGATGCCCGAGCCCGCGCCGGTCACCAGGGCTATCCGGGTGGCCAGGGGCTTGGGCTTCGGCATGCGCTGGAGCTTGGCCTCTTCCAGTGCCCAGTACTCGATGCGGAACTTCTCCGACTCCTCGATGGGGGCGTACCTGGAAACCGCTTCGGCGCCTCGCATCACGTTGATCGCGTTGACGTAGAACTCGCCCGCGACCCGGGCCGTCTGCTTGTCCTTGCCGTAGCTGAACATGCCCACGCCCGGGATCAGCACGATGGCCGGGTCCGCGCCGCGCATCGCGGGGGAGTCGGGGGTGGCGTGGCGGTCGTAGTAGGCCGCGTAGTCGGTGCGGTAGGTGGCGTGGAGTTCCTGGAGGCGGGCGATCGTCTCGTCGAGGGGGGTGTCCGGGGGGAGGTCCAGGACCAGGGGGCGGACCTTGGTGCGGAGGAAGTGGTCCGGGCAGGAGGTGCCGAGCGCCGCCAGGCGGGGGTGTTCGGCGCGGGAGACGAAGTCCAGGACGGTGTCGCTGTCCGTGAAGTGGCCCACCTGCGGGCGGTCCGTGGAGGCCAGGCCCCGGATCGCCGGGGCGAGCGCGGCGGCGCGGGCGCGGCGCTCGGCCGGGGGGAGGGTGGTGTGGATGGTGGGGCCGAAGGGGGCCGTTTTGCCGCGTTCGGTCAGGAACGTCTCGGCGGTGCGGATGATGCGGAGCGAGTTCGCCTCGCATGCGGCGGAGGTGTCGCCCCAGGCGGTGATGCCGTGGCCGCCGAGGACGCAGCCGATGGCCTGGGGGTTGGCCTTCTTGATGGCGGCGATGTCCAGGCCCAGCTGGAAGCCGGGGCGGCGCCAGGGCACCCAGACCACTTGGTTGCCGAAACACTCCTTGGTGAGCGCTTCGCCGTCGGCCGCGCAGGCCAGGGCGATGCCGGAGTCGGGGTGGAGGTGGTCGACATGGGCGGCGTCGACCAGGCCGTGCATGGCGGTGTCGATGGACGGCGCCGCGCCGCCCTTGCCGTGGAGGCAGTAGTCGAACGCGGCGACCATCTCGTCCTCGCGCTCCACCCCCGGGTAGACGCCGGTCAGGGCGCGGAGGCGGTCCAGGCGGAGCGCGGCGAGGCCGGTGGGGGCGAGGGTGCCGAGGTCGCCGCCGGAGCCCTTGACCCACATCAGCTCGACGTCCTGGCCGGTGACGGGGTCGGTGTCGGTGCCCTTGGCGGACGTGTTGCCGCCCGCGTAGTTGGTGTTGCGCGGATCGGCACCGAGGCGGTGGCTCCGCTCCAGCAGCGTGGCCGCTTCGGGGTGGAGTTCTGCGGTCATGTCGTCCTCTGTGTGGAGTGCGGAGCTGTCTCAGTGGGGCGGAGCCCCGGGTTCGGGGAGGGGCGGCGCAGGCGTTACGCGCCCCAGCCCGCCTGTTCGCCGCCCACGCGCTCCTCGACGATCCGTTCCGCCCAGCCGGACGCCCGGTACGCGGCCATCGGGTCGGGGTCGATGCCCAGCTCCTCGCGGACCTCGGCGAGGAGGGGGCGTACGTCGGTGTTGTACGCGTCCATCAGGACCGCGTTGGCGCCGAGGACGTCGCCCGACCGCTGGACGGCGGCGAGGGCGTCCCGGTCGACCAGGAGGGCCTTGGCGGTGGCCTCCTGGACGTTCATCACGGAGCGGATGATCGCCGGGATCTTGGGCTCGATGTTGTGGCACTGGTCGAGCATGAAGGCGATGTCGGAGGCGAGGCCGCCGCCACGGATGACCTCGTACATGATGCGGAAGAGCTGGAACGGGTCGGCGGCGCCGACCATGAGGTCGTCGTCGGCGTAGAAGCGGGAGTTGAAGTCGAAGGCGCCGAGCTTCTTCTCGCGCAGCAGGAGGGCGACGATGAACTCGATGTTGGTGCCGGGGGCGTGGTGGCCGGTGTCGACGCAGACCTGGGCCCGGGGGCCGAGCTTGAGGCAGTGGGCGTAAGCCGTGCCCCAGTCCGGGACGTCCGTGGTGTAGAAGGCGGGCTCGAAGAACTTGTACTCCAGCAGCATGCGCTGGTCGTCGCCGAGGCGGTCGTAGACGGTGCTCAGGGCCTCGGCGAGACGGTCCTGGCGGGCGGCGATGTCGTCCTGGCCGGGGTAGTTGGTGCCGTCGGAGAACCAGAGCTTGAGGTCGCGGGAGCCGGTGGCGTCCATGATGCCGACGCATTCCAGGAGGTGGTCCACGGCCTTGCGGCGGACCGCCGGGTCGGGGTGGGTGACCGAGCCCAGCTTGTAGTCGTCGTCCTGGAAGACGTTGGAGTTGATCGCGCCCAGCTTCAGCCCGCGCTCCTGGGCGTACTTGGCGAGGGCCGCGTAGTCGTCGACCTTGTCCCAGGGGATGTGCAGGGCGACGGTGGGGGCGACACCGGTGAAGGCGTGCACCTGGGCGGCGTCGTCCAGCTTCTCCCGAGGGGTGCGGGGGACACCGGGCTGGGCGAACACCTTGAAGCGGGTTCCGGAATTGCCGTACGCCCATGACGGCGTCTCGATCGCCTGGCTCTTGAGGGCTGCCTTCACGGCCGGAACGTCAGACATGGGTCTCCTCGGTGTGAAACGATTCAAGAAAGCTAAGCGCGCAGGTCGGTGCGCGTCAAGAAGTGGTGGGAACCCGAGCCCGCGGCATATACCGCGCAGCCGTCCGCCAGGCGCAGGAAGCGGGCGCCGCGCTGGGTCACGTCGGACTCGCGGCGGGCGGGGACCCAGATCTCGGCGGTGGTGTTGACGGGGAGGGACACGGTGAGTTCGAAGTTTTCGTCCCGCTGGGTCCAGCGCGTGGTGATCGGGCCGTAGAGGGAGTCGTAGCGGCCCTCGGCCGAGCGCACCTCGCCACCGGGGCGGGGCCGGACGCGGATCGCGCGGAAGCCGGGGGCGGCCGGGGCGATGCCGGTGATGTTCTCGTACATCCACGCGCCGACCGAGCCGTAGGCGTAGTGGTTGAAGGAGTTCATCCCGACGTCCTGGAAGCTTCCGTCGGGCTTGATGGAGTCCCAGCGCTCCCACATCGTGGTCGCGCCCCGGTCGATCTGGTAGCCCCAGGAGGGGAAGGTGCGCTGGTGGAGGAGGCGGTGGGCGACGTCGGTGTGGCCGGTGTCGGTGAGCGTCGGCAGCAGCCGGGGGGTGCCGAGGAAGCCGGTGGACAGATGGCCGTCGCGGTCCTCGATGAGGGCGACGAGGCGGTCGGCCGCCGGTTCGCGGAGCGCGGCGGGGAGCAGGTCCATCGAGAGCGCCAGGACGTACGCGGTCTGGGTGTCGCCCTTGATCCGGCCCTCGGCGGAGACGTACGCGGCGGTGAACGCGCTCTTGACGCGGGTCAGCAGGCCCTCGTAGGGGCCGGGGTCCTCGCCCAGGACGTGTGCGGTGCGGGCGACGAGGTCGGTGGCGTGGGCGAAGTACGCGGTGCCGATGACGTCCTTGGGCGTCTCGTCGTCCACGTTGAGCCAGTCGCCGTAGCCCTCGGCGGGGCGCAGGAGATCGGTGCTGTGCTTCTCCAGGTACGCGATCCAGCCGCGCATGGCGGGCCAGTTCTCGCGCAGGACCCGGGTGTCGCCGTACGCCTGGTACAGGTTCCAGGGGACGGTCACCCCGGCGTCGCCCCAGCCCGCGGTGCCGCTGCCGAGGCCGCTGACGACCGGGGCCACATCGGGGAAGGCGCCGTCCGCGCTCTGGCCGTCGCGCATGTCCTGGAGCCACTTGGTGAGGAAGCGGGCCGACTCCATGGTGTAGGCGGCCGTGCTGGAGAACACGTTGATGTCGCCGGTCCAGCCGAGCCGTTCGTCCCGGGCCGGGGTGTCGGTGGGGATGGACAGGAAGTTGCCGCGCTGGCCCCAGGTGATGTTGGAGTGCAGCTGGTTGAGCAGGGGCGCGTCGGTGTGGAAGGACATGGTGAACGGGGCCGCGGTGTGCATGACCCGGCCGGTCACCGCGTCGAGGGGAGGCTTCCCGGGGTAGCCCGTGACCTCGACGTAGCGGAAGCCGTGGAAGGTGAAGCGCGGCTCGTAGGTTTCGGGGCCGCCGCCCGCCAGGGTGTACGTGTCGACGGGGCGGGCGGTGCGCAGGTTGTCGGTGTACGCGGTGCCGTCCGGGTTGAGCACCTCGGCGTGGCGGATGCGGACCGTGCGGCCGGCCGGGCCGGAGACCGTGAGGCGGACGCTGCCGACCATGTTCTGGCCCAGGTCGTACAGGTACACGCCGGGGGTGGGTTCGGTGACCTTGACGGGGGTGATCTCGCGTTCCACCCGGGTCGGTGCGTCGGCCTGGGCCACGACCTCGGCGGTGATGTCCGCGGCCGTGGTGGCGGGCCGCCAGCCGGTGTCGTCGAAGCCCGGTGAGGTCCAGCCCGGGGTCTCCCGGCGGGCGTCGTAACTCTCGCCCATGAGGGGATCGGCCGTCAGCAGGGGGCCGGTGGCCGCGCGCCACTGCTGGTCGGTGGTGACGCGCTCGGTGCTGCCGTCGGTGTAGGTGACTTCCAGCTGGGCGAGCAGCGCGGGGTTGTCCCCGTACTGGTCCTGGCCCAGCCAGGCGATGTTCCCGGAGTACCAGCCGGGGGCGAGGGTCACACCGAGGGCGTTGGCCCCGCGGCGGAGGGCGTCGGTGACGTCGTAGGTCTGGTACCGCACACGCGTGCGGTAGTCGGTCCAGCCCGGGGTCAGCTGGTCGCGGCCGACGCGGACGCCGTTGATGTGGGCTTCGTAGAGCCCGAGCGCCGTGGCGTAGAGCCGGGCGCGCGCGACGGGCTTGGTGAGCCGGAAGGCACGGCGCAGCTGGGCGGGGGCCCGGAGGGGGACCACCTTGCCCCACGGCCCGCTGCCCCAGGGTGCGAGCGTCCTGGCGGTGGACCAGCCGCCGTCGTCGTAGTCCGGGGCCGTCCAGGTGGCGGGGGGCTTCTCGTCGGCCGTCCGCCAGGTGGCGTCGGTGTGGTGGTGGGTGGTGCCGTCCTCGGTGGTGAGCTCCAGGGTGGCCAGCAGCCCGGCCGGGCCCTTCTGGGCGTTGGTGGCGGAGAGGGCGAGGGTGGCGGCGCCCTGACGCAGGAATTCGGTGACGTCGACGGTGGCCGGGTGGGCCCATGACTTCTGCGCGTCCAGCGCCTCGCGGGCGGCGACCTCGGTGCCATTGACATAGGCCGTGAAGCCGTTGTCGGCCGCCACCACCAGACGGGCGCGGTGGACCGTGCCGGTGGCGCGGACGGTGGTGCGGAACCACCGGGTGGCCGCGGGGGCGTCGTTGGCCGGGTCGCCCTCGGGGAACCAGATCCAGGAGGCTCCGTCCAGGGCCGGGGGCGCGGTCACCGCGGTGGGCGCGGCGATCCAGCGGGCCTGCCACTGCCCGGTGCTGAGCAGCCCGGTCTCCCACCAGGCGGGGGCGGACCAGGGGGACGGACGGCCGTGGCCGTCCCAGACGCGGACCGACCAGTGGTAGCGGGTGCGCGGGCGCAGCGCCGGGCCGTCGTAGGGGACCAGGACCGATTGGCGTGATGCCGTTCTGCCGCTGTCCCAGACGTCGGGGGAGCCGAGCTTGTCCGGGGAGGTGGCGACCCGGATGTGGTACGCGCTCTGCACCTGGTCGCGGGCGTCCGAGCCGAGGACCCAGCCGAGCCGGGGGCGGGGTGTGTCGAGGCCGATCGGGCGGGCGGCGTATTCGACCGTCGTGGACCGCACCCGCAGCCCCGGCCCCTCCCCGTCGGGGGCGGAGGCGGCGGCGGACGGGGCGAGGGCGGGCAGACCTGTGAGGGCCGTACCGGTACCGGCCGTAGTGGCGAGCAGATGGCGCCTGCTGATCACGAGCACCTCCAGGGCGACTGGATGAAAAACGATTCAATCCAAGGCGCCTGGACCGTAGGGCTGGCGCTGCGGGTTCGTCAAGGGTCCGCGTATGTAGTGGAGTTACCTGCCGCGCACCCCCTTGACGGGTCCATGGCGCGGGGCTAGCTTCCCGGAATCCGCGTTGAAACATTTCATTCTGGAGCCTTTCGTGAGTCAGTCTGTTCCGGTCCTCGCCCTCAAGGGGGTGAACAAGTCCTTCGGCGCCGTACGGGCCCTCCGGGACGTCTCGCTGGAGCTCTTCGCCGGTGAGGCGCACGCCCTGGCCGGGGAGAACGGCGCGGGCAAGTCGACGCTCATCAAGGCGCTGGCCGGAGTGCACCGGCCGGATTCCGGGCAGGTGCTGCTGGACGGCGAACCGGTGGTCTTCCACGGCCCCGCCGACGCCCGGGACGTGGGCATCGCCGTGATCTACCAGGAGCCGACGCTCTTCCCCGATCTGTCGATCGCCGAGAACATCTTCATGGGCCGCCAGCCCCGGCGCCCGCTGCGCCGGATCGACCACAAGGCGGTACGGGCCCAGGTCGCCGGTCTGATGACGCGGCTCGGTGTCGACCTCGACCCGGACCGGCCCGCGCGCGGGCTGTCCATCGCCGACCAGCAGATCGTCGAGATCGCCAAGGCGCTCTCGTTCGACGCCCGCGTACTGATCATGGACGAGCCGACGGCGGCGCTGACCGGCAGCGAGACCGCCCGGCTCTTCGCGGTGGTCGAGGCGCTGCGCGCGGAGGGCGCCGCGGTGCTGTTCATCTCGCACCGGCTGGAGGAGATCTTCGAGCTGTGCCAGCGGGTGACCACGCTGAGGGACGGGCGCCGGGTGGCGTCCGAGCCGCTGGCCGGGCTGACGCAGGACGACCTCGTACGCCGCATGGTCGGCCGGGACCTGGAGGAGCTGTATCCCAAGCAGCGGACCCGGGTCGGCGAGACCGCGCTGTCGGTGCGCCGGCTGACCCGGGAGGGCGTCTTCCGGGATGTGTCGTTCGAGGTGCGCCGTGGGGAGATCGTCGCGCTCGCGGGGCTGGTCGGCGCCGGGCGCAGCGAGGTCGCGCAGGCCGTCTTCGGGGTGGACCGGGCGGACGCGGGCGAGGTGCGGGTGGGCGGCACGGTGCTGCGGCCCGGTTCGCCGACCGCCGCCATGGCGGCGGGGCTCGCGCTCGTCCCCGAGGACCGGCGCCAGCGCGGCCTGGTCATGGAGATGTCCATCGAACGCAACATCGGGCTGACCGGCCTGGACCGGCTGGGCCGCGCGGGGATGATCAAGCGCGCGCTGGAGCGCGGCCGGGCCTCGGACTGGGCGGTACGGCTCCAGCTGAAGTACGGCAGCCTCGGCGACCACGTCGGGGTGCTGTCCGGCGGCAACCAGCAGAAGGTCGTGCTCGCCAAGTGGCTGGCCACCGAACCGGCCGTGCTCATCGTGGACGAGCCGACGCGCGGCATCGACGTCGGCACGAAGGCCGAGGTGCACCGGCTGCTGTCGTCGCTGGCCGCCGACGGGCTCGCGGTGCTGATGATCTCCTCCGATCTGCCCGAGGTGCTCGGAATGGCCGACCGGGTGCTGGTGATGCACGAGGGACGGCTCGTTGCCGAGATCCCGCGCGCCGAGGCCACCGAGGAGTCGGTGATGGCCGCCGCGACAGGGCTGGGCGGCAAGGGGAGGAGCGCGGCGTGACGGTCACTGTCGAAAAACCGGCCGCCCCGGCGGAAGGGGCGCGCTCGGCGCGCTCGCTCGTCGACGCCGTCTTCCGGGCGCGGGAGATCAGCATCGCGGGCGCGCTGGCGCTGCTGGTGCTGTTCACCTGGGTCGCCGAGCCCCGCTTCCTGAACGACCAGGGCGTCAAGGACCTACTGCTGAACGCCGCGATCCTGGTGCTGCTCGCGGTCGGGCAGTCCGTCGTGGTCATCACCCGCAACATCGACCTGTCGGTGGGGTCCGTGGTGGGCCTGTCCGCCTTCGCCTGCGGGAAGTTCGTCTCCGGTACGGACCACGGGGTGCTGACGGTGCTGCTCCTCGGCGTCCTGGTCGGCGCGGTCTGCGGCGCCGTCAGCGGATCGCTGGTCAGCTTCGGCAAGGTGCCCGCGCTGGTGGTCACGCTCGGGATGCTCTACATCATCCAGGGCCTGGACTACTGGTGGGCGCAGGGAGAGCAGATCAGCGCCGCCGATGTGCCGCAGTCCGTGCTGGACCTGGGCAGCGGCAGTGTGCTGGGCATCCCGTATCTGCCGCTGATCTCCGTGCTGGTGCTCGCCGGGACCGCCTACTTCCTGCGGATGTACGCGAGCGGCCGGGAGCTGTACGCCATCGGCTCCAGCCCCGAGGCCGCCCGGCTCGCCGGGGTGCCGATCCGGCGCCGGGTGCTGGGCGCGTACCTCTTCTCCGGCGCCGTCTCGGGCTTCGCGGGGGCGCTGTGGCTGGCCCGCTTCGGGACCGTCGTCGCGGACAACGCGCACGGCTGGGAACTGACGGTCGTCAGCGCGGTCGTGGTCGGCGGAGTCGCCATCGTCGGCGGCACCGGCACCGTGTGGGGCGCGGCGCTGGGGGCGCTGCTGCTCACCACCATCGTCAGCGCGCTGGCCGTGCTGAAGGTCGACTCCTTCTGGGCGGACGCCATCGCGGGCGCCCTGCTGCTGGCCGCCATCAGCGTGGACCGGATCGTGAACGTGCGCATGACCCGTGCGCTGAGGAAGAGGAGCGCACGTTGAACAGGGCGCTGAACAGGGTGCTGCTGCGCTGGGACACCGCCGTCGGGGTGCTGCTGGTCGCGGTGTTCCTCACCGGGCTCGGCACGACGGACGGCTTCGCGAGCCACGACAACCTCGCCTTCGCCTTCAACGACATCGCCGAGGTCGCGCTGATGGCGCTGCCGATGACGCTGCTGGTGGTGGCCGGGCAGGTCGATCTGTCGGTGGCCTCGATGCTCGGCCTGTCCAGCGCGCTGACCGGTGAACTGTGGGAGAGAGGCTGGGCGTTCGAGACGATCGTGCCGGTCGTGCTGCTGGTCGGCGTGGCCGGCGGGCTGCTCAACGGCTGGCTGGTCACCCGGGTCGGGCTGCCGTCCCTCGCCGTTACCATCGGCACGCTCGCGCTGTACCGGGGGCTGGCCTCGGTGGTGCTCGGGTCGAACGCCATCACCGACTTCCCCGAGACGTACGCGAAGTGGGCGGTCGACACCACCACCGTGCCCGGGACCTTCCTCACCTATCCGGTGGCGCTGTTCATCGTGCTGGCCGTGGTCGCCGCCGTGGTGCTGCACTGCACCGGGCTCGGCCGGTCGCTGTTCGCCATCGGTGCCCAGGAGGACGCCGCGTACTTCGCGGGCATCCGCGTCAAGCGGTTCAAGCTGCTGCTGTTCGTCGTGGCGGGGCTCGTCTCCGCCTTCGCCGGGGTGGTGTTCACCCTGCGGTACGGGAGCGCCCGCGCCGACAACGGCCAGGGCTTCGAAATGCTGGTCATCGCCGCCGTCCTGCTGGGCGGGGTCGACTTCGACGGCGGCAAGGGCACCCTGTTCGGCGCGGTCGCCGGGGTGCTGCTCATCGGCGTCCTGAAGAACCTGCTGACCCTCAACGACGTGGCCAACGAGGTCCAGGTGATCGTCACCGGGCTGCTGCTGGTGGCGTCCGTCCTGACTCCTCGCATGGTCAAACGGCTGGCAGTTGACGGATGACAGCTAGCAGCTGACGGATAGCAGATGACGGCTGACAGATTTCAGATTTTGACTTTCAGATGTTGATACACGTGAAAGGTCCGCCCATGATCCAGCGTTCCTCTTCGCGGCGCCGCGCCGCCGCCACCGCCGCCGCGGTCTGCGCCCTCGCCGTCACCCTCGCCGGATGCGGCGGCACCACCAAGAAGGACAGCGACAACAGCGGCAAGGCCGACAGCGGATCGCAGGCCAAGGCCAACCCCGACGCCCCGCTGAAGAAGGGGCTCAAGCTCGCCTTCCTGCCCAAGCAGATCAACAACCCGTACCTGAAGATCCTGGACACCGCCGGGATCGGCGCCGCCCGGGAGTTCGGCGGCAAGGGCAAGGAGGTCGGGCCGTCCGACGCCAGTGCCTCCTCCCAGGTGTCGTACATCAACACCCTGGTCCAGCAGCGGCAGGACGCCATCCTCATCGCCGCCAACGACCCCAACGCGGTGTGCGGACCGCTCAAGCAGGCCATGAAGAAGAACATCAAGGTCGTCGCGTACGACTCGGACACCGCCCCGGCCTGCCGCCAGCTGTTCATCAACCAGGCCGGCTCCGAGGAGATCGGCCGCAGCCAGGTGCGGCACCTGGCGAAGCAGCTCGACTACAAGGGCGAGATCGCGATCCTCTCGGCCACCCAGAACGCGACCAACCAGAACACCTGGATCGGGTTCATGAAGGACGAGCTGAAGAAGCCCGCCTACAAGAACATGAAGCTGGTCAAGACCGTGTACGGGGACGACGACGACCAGAAGTCGTTCCAGGAGACCCAGGGCCTGCTGAAGGCGTACCCCAAGCTCAAGGGCATCATCTCGCCCACCACGGTCGGCATCGCCGCGGCCGCCCGCTACATCAGCGACTCCTCGTACCGGGGCAAGGTCGTGCTGAACGGCCTCGGCACGCCCAACCAGATGCGCAAGTACGTCAAGGACGGCACCGTCGAGCAGTTCGCGCTGTGGGACCCCAAGAAGCTGGGATACCTGGGCTCGTACGCCGCCGCGGCGCTCGCCTCCGGGCAGATCACCGGGGCCGAGGGGGAGAAGTTCAAGGCCGGGAAGCTCGGTGAGTACACGGTCGGCAAGAAGGGCGAGGTCATCCTCGGCCCGCCCACCGTCTTCGACAAGTCCAACATCGACAAGTTCCACTTCTGAGGCGGGCGGCCCGTGATGCGGCGTGTGTGTTTTCTGCTGAAGGTCCGCCAGGAGCGGCTGGCCGAGTACCGCGAGCGGCACGAGGCCGTGTGGCCCGAGATGCTGGAGGCGCTCTCGGCCGCCGGATGGCACAACTACTCGCTCTTCCTGCGGGAGGACGGACTGCTGGTCGGCTATCTGGAGACCGAGGACTTCGCGGCGGCGCAGGCCGCGATGGCCGCCACCGACGTCAACGCGCGGTGGCAGGCGGAGATGGCGGGCTTTTTTGAGGAGTTGGACGGCGCCAAGCCCGATGAGGCGATGACACCGCTCACCGAAGTGTTCCACCTCGCCTAGCCTCGCCCAGAACACGGAGGACACCCCCGACATGAGACCCCTGCTCGTGACCGCGCTGGCCGCGACCCTCCTCGTGGCCGCCACCCCGGCGGACGCGACCGCCGCGGCCCCCGGCCCGGCGGTCAGCAAGGTCGCCGACACCCAGCTCGACCCCCAGGCCGTCTACTTCGAGTCGTACAACGGCCTCGTCAACAACAACGCGTTCCAGAAGAACGGGCTGCTCACCTATAAGGGCTACCAGTACGCCGTCTGGTACACCGGCGACCGCACCGCCGTCATCGGGCGCCGCGCGCTGGGCCGGTCGGACTGGCAGACCGTCCGGCTGCCGCACAAGCTCACCGCCGACGACTCCCACAATGTGATCTCCATGGGGATCTCGCGCGTCGACGGCCGGCTGCACCTCAACATGGACTCGCACAGCAGCGGCTTCTTCTACGTGAAGTCGGTGGCCGGGCTGCTGGACGACCCCGCCGGACACCCGTGGAACAGCGGCCAGTTCGGCGGCGTGCAGACCACCCTGGACGGGCTCGCGCTCACCTCCCAGTTCACGTATCCGCAGTTCGTGGCCACTCCCGAGGGCCGCCTCCAGCTCAGCTACCGGGTCGGAGTCTCCGGGAACGGCCGCAACGCGCTGGCCGAGTACGACGGCACCAAGTGGACGGCGCTCGGCGAATGGTCCGCGTCCACCGGTACCTACACCAGCGAGCACGGTTCCAGCACCGCCCGCAACATGTATCTGCACGGCATCGACTACGGCGCCGACGGCAGGCTGCACGCCTTCTACACCTGGCGCGAGCAGAACAACGCGGTGATGTGCGACGCCGGTGGCCTCACCAACCACGACACCGGCTACGTCTACAGCGCGGATCGCGGCCGCACCTGGCGCAACGCGGCGGGCACGGTCGTCGGCACCACCGGTGGCGCCGACAAGGTGACCGTGAACGACACCGGCACGGTCGTCGATCCGCTGAACCCCGACCACTCGCTGATGAACCAGGAGAGCCAGGCCACCGACTCCGCCGGGCGCCCGCACGCCCTCATCAGCTACGTCCCCGGCCGCTTCGGTCAGTGCACCACCGACTACGTGGCCGACCGGACCACCAACGGCCGTGCCTTCCACCTCTTCAAGAACGCGACGGGCGCCTGGAAGAAGACCGAGATCCCGGTGGCGCCGAACTCCAGCCAGCGCACCCACCTGGCCTTCGACAAGTACGACAACGCCTACGCCGTCATGCCGTACGGCCGCATCGTCGGCGCGTCCAGCGCCTCGGGGTACACCGACTGGAAGACGCTCTTCGACGGCAGCGGGCTGGACGCCTTCGGCGAGGTCGTCGTCGACGACACCCGCCTCGCCCAGGACGGCGTGCTGTCGTTCATGTACCAGCGGAAGTCGAGCGGCACCACACCCTCGGCCCTCCGCGTCATCGACTTCCGACTGCCGGGTTAGGGCTTGAGCGCTCACGGCGTCGGCATCAAGGAGGTGGCGAAGGAGGCCGGGGTCTCGGTCGGCACGGTCTCCAACGTCATCAACCGCCCCGATGCGGTGTCCGAGGAGACCCGGGCCCGGGTGCTGGCCACCATCGAGCGGCTGGGGTACGTACGCAGCGAGTCGGCGCGTCAGCTGCGCGCGGGCCACAGCCGCATCGTCGGGCTGCTGGTGCTGGACATGGCGAACCCGTTCTTCGTGGACGTGGCGGGCGGCGCCGAGCGCGCGGCGCGCGAGGCGGGCCTCGGGGTGATGGTGTGCAACAGCGCCCAGAGCGTCCGGGAGGAGGCCGACTACCTGGAGCTCTTCACCGAACAGCGGGTGCGCGGCGTCCTCGTCACTCCCGCCGACGCCACCGGGCGCAACCTGGAGTCGTTCCGGCGGCACGGCATCCCGTTCGTCTTCGTCGACCGCGAGGTGCCCGGTGCCGAGGGCTGTTCGGTGTCGGTCGACGACGTCGAGGGCGGCGCGCTCGCCGCCCGCCACCTCCTCGACCAGGGGCACCGCGCGCTGGCGTACGTCAGCGGCCCGATGCGTCTCGCCCAGTGCCGCGACCGCCGCACCGGCGCGCTGAGCGCCCTGCGGGAGGCCGGGGTCGGCGAGTCCGCGCTGCGCCATGTGGAGGTGGAGCGGCTGGACGTGGCGGGCGGCCGGGACGCGGGGGCGCGGCTGCTGGGCATGTCGCCGTGTCCGACCGCGGTGTTCTGCGCGAACGACCTGCTGGCGCTGGGGGTGTTGCAGGCGCTGTACGGGGCGGGGGTGTCGGTGCCGGGTGAGGTGGCGTTGGTGGGGTACGACGACATCGAGTTCGCGGCGGCCGCGGCGGTGCCGCTGACCTCCGTGCGGCGGCCCGCGTTCCGGATGGGGCGTACGGCGGCGGAGCTGCTGATCGAGGAGACGGGGGAGGCGGCCGAGGCCCACCGCCACCGGCGGATCGTGCTGCGGCCCGAACTCGTCGTCCGCGGATCGAGCCTGGCCCGTACCGTTCACGGCAGGTGACCGTGGCGGCGGGGTGGAGGAAATACGTGCCGCGCACGCCATAGCATGGGTACCGCGGCCGAGGTGGGCCGCGGAAAGGCGGAGGCCGAGGTCGTGGGACGCATGGTGGGGATCAAGGACGTCGCGCGGCAGGCGGGAGTGTCCGTCGGCACCGTATCGAACGTGATCAACCGTCCGGAGATGGTCGCCGAGGCCACCCGTGACCGGGTGCAGGCGGCGATCGAACGGCTCGGCTACGTACGCAGCGAATCCGCGCGCCAGCTGCGCGCCGGGCGCAGCCGGATCATCTCGCTGCTGGTGCTCGACATGGCGAACCCGTTCTTCGTGGACGTGGCCAGCGGCGCCGAGCGCGCCGCCCGGGACGCGGGCCTCGGCGTCATGGTGTGCAACAGCGCGCAGAGCGCCGACGAGGAGGCCGACTACCTCTCGCTCTTCGCCGAGCACCGGGTGCGCGGCGTCCTGGTGACCCCCGCCGACGCCACCGGCGGCAACCTGGAGCACTTCCGCCGCCACGACATCCCCTTCGTCCTCGTCGACCGCGAGGTGCCCAGCGCCGAGGGCTGTTCGGTGTCGGTCGACGACATCGAGGGCGGCGCGCTCGCCATCCGCCACCTGATCGCCCAGGGCCACCGCGGACTGGTGTACGTCAGCGGCCCGATGCAGCTGCCGCAGTGCCAGGACCGGCGTGCCGGGGCGCTCGCCGCGCTCGCCGAGGAGGGCCTGCCGCCGGAGTCGCTGCTGCACATCGAGGCCGCGCGGCTGGACGTGGCGGCGGGCCGCGACGCCGGGGCCCGGCTGCTGGGCATCTCACCCCGGCCGACCGCGGTGTTCTGTGCGAACGACCTGCTGGCGCTGGGTGTGCTCCAGGCGCTCTTCGCGGCCGGGGTGTCGGTGCCGGGTGAGGTGGCGCTGGTCGGGTACGACGACATCGAGTTCGCGGCGGCCGCGGCGGTGCCGCTGACCTCCGTGCGGCAGCCCGCGTTCCGGATGGGGCGCACGGCGGCGGAGCTGCTGATCGAGGAGACGGGCGACGACGCCGACGCCCACCTCCACCGGCGGATCGTCCTCCAGCCGGAGCTGGTCGTACGGGACTCGACGCTGGCGGCGAAGCCGGGCACGTGAGCCGCGGGCTGTTCCCGGGGCGCGGTGCCCGTGCCGGGCGGCCCCTCGCCGTACGCGTCGGCGCTGCGCGGGCGGCTTGAGGTCCGGTCGGCGGGCCGGTCCGTCAGACCGCGGCCGGGGCGGGAACCCCGTCCAGCAGCGCCCGGATCTCGTGCACCGCGGCCCGGCCCGCCCGGTTGGCCCCGACCGTGCTGGCCGAGGGCCCGTAGCCGACCAGGTGCACGCGCGCGTCTCGGACGGCCCGGGTCCCCTCGACGGCGATCCCGCCGCCCGGCTCGCGCAGCCGCAGCGGGGCGAGATGGTCGATCGCGGCGCGGAAACCGGTGGCCCAGAGGATGACGTCCGCCGCCACCGTGCGGCCGTCCGCCCAGCTCACCCCGTCGGGGGTGATCCGGTCGAACATCGGCAGCCGGTCCAGCACGCCCCGCGCACGGGCCCGCTCCATCGCCTCCGTCATGGGCAGCCCGGTCACCGACACCACGCTCTGCGGCGGCAGCCCCCGCCGCACCCGCTCCGCCACCAGCGACACCGCCTCCCGGCCCTGGTCCTCGCCGAACGGCCCGGTGCGGAAGACCGGCGGGCGGCGGGTGACCCAGGTGGTCGCGGCCGCCACGTCGGCGATCTCCAGCAGATGCTGCACCCCGGACGTCCCGCCCCCGACGACGATCACCCGCTGCCCGGCGAACGCCTCCGGACCCGGGTACCGCGAGGTGTGCAGCTGCCGCCCCCGGAAGGTCCGCTGCCCCGGGTAGCGCGGCCAGAAGGGGCGGTCCCAGGTGCCGGTCGCGTTGATCAGCGCGCGGGCGGACCACGTCCCGGCGGAGGTCTCCACCCGCAGCCTGCCGTCGTCCTCCCGCACGGCGGTGACGTCGACGGGCCGTACGACCCGCAGGTCGAAGGCGCGCTCGTAGCGTGCGAAGTACGCAGGGACCACCTCGGACGACGGCCGCTCGGGAGCGGCGTCGTCGCCGGTCAGCCGCATCCCGGGCAGGTCGTACATCCCGTGCACCTTGCCGTACGTCAGCGACGGCCACCGGAACTGCCACGCCCCGCCGGGCGCGGGGGAGTGGTCGAGCACCACGAATCCGGCGCCCGGCTCGTACCCCGCCCTCCGCAGGTGATACGCCCCGGACAGCCCCGCCTGCCCGGCGCCCACGACCACGACGTCCACGTTGTTCATGCTTCTGCTAACTCGGCTCCGGCCCCGGATCTTCCCGGTCCTCCAGCCGCATGCCCCGGCTCTCGGCCACCCGCAGCGCGTCATGCAGCGCCTCGGCGAGCCGATGCCCCACGAAGCGCAGCTCACCGGCGTGCGCCTTGCGGTCCCGGAGGAGCAGGCGTGCGTGCCCGAGGAGGTCGGTCCCGGTGCGGAGCTGCACGGTCTCCATCTCGTCGGCCAGCCGTGAGATGTAGCCCGCGCCGGAGTCGTCGCTGACGAGGTAGCAGGGCTTGCCGCTCTCGGCTGGCCAGGGCAGGAGGCGGGGGCGTGGGGATTGCATGGGGCCGCTCCTTGACGTTCGGAAGCGGTGGCGGAAACAGCTTCGGGTGCGCAGAAGGTGGCCCGCAAGATGATAGGTAATTTCCGCTTGAGATGGCATATGTGACCAAGTGGGCTGTTTGCCTCACAGGTGGGGACTAGCGGTGTTTGACTCGGGACTCGCACATCGACGTAGCAGGCTCGGCTCACTGGAAGGCATACTCGTGGCAGCACCAACGGGACCGACGGTCCGTCGCATGCAACTCGGCTGGGAGCTCAAGCGGTTGAGGGATGGAGCCGGATTCACCCTGGCGGAGGCGGTGGACGGGTTGACGTTTTCGACCACGAAGCTGTTCCGCGTGGAGAACTGCCTCTCGGCCCTGCCCAAGGCCACGGACTTACGAGCCCTCCTGGACCGGTACGGCGTCGAGGACGAGGAAGACATCGACTTCCTCATGCAGATCCACCGCGATTCCCTCAACCGGGGCTGGTGGTCCATCTATCGCAGTGTGCTGCCGTCCGGGATGGGCATGCACATCGGCCTGGAGAGCGGCGCCCGAACCAGCCGGACGTGGCAGCCACATGTTGTCTTCGGGCTGTTGCAGACGGAGCGCTACGCCCGGGAGATGTTCGTGGCCGCCAAGCCGGTTGAGGAGACCACCACGGAGTTCGTCGAGCGCCACATCCAGATCCGTAGCGAGCGGAAGAAGGCCCTGAGGCGTAGGGACAACTCGCTGGAACTCTGGGTCATCCAGGACGAAGCGTCGCTGCGTCGCGTGGTGGGCGGCCCGGACGTCATGCATGAGCAGTACGAGGAGATTCGGACCCTGGCGCAGCTCGACAACGTCACGGTGCAGATCCTTCCGATGGCCATGGCCACCTACCGGACCGGTGCCAACTTCAATCTGTGGGAGTTCGGCAGTCCGTTGCCGGTGGTCGTGCAAAGCGACGCGATCGACGGGTCGGACATCAGCGACAAGCAGACGACCATCTGGTCCTTCTCCCGCAGGTTCGAAGCGCTGCGGGCGGGTGCTCTCTCCCCTGGCGAGACACCGGCATTCCTACAACAACTAGCACGGGAGATCTGACATGAGTCACCGCATAGCACCCGATGTCGCCCCGGAAGGCGCCTGGTTCAAGTCCTCGTACAGCGAAAACAACGGCACCGGGTGCGTCGAGATCGCCCACCTCACCCGCACCACCCGGATCGGCATTCGCGACTCCAAGGACAAGGCGGGCCCCGCCCTGGTCGTCCCGGCCGCCGCCTGGGCCGCGTTCGTCAGGGAGATCCGTCACTCATAACACCGACTGCTCGGTCCAGATGCACTTTCCGGTGGCGGTGTAGCGGGTGCCCCAGCGCTGGGAGAGCGCGGCCACCAGCTGGAGTCCGCGCCCGCCCTCGTCCGTCTCCGCGGCATGGCGGATGCGGGGCGTGGTCAAACTGCCGTCGGAAACCTCGCAGATCAGCTCCTCACCGCGCAGCAGACGCAGTCCGACGGGGCTTTTGGCGTGCCGGACGGCGTTCCCGACCAGCTCGCTGACCAGTAGCTCCGCGGTCATGATGAGCGGGTCGAGGTTCCAGCGGGCCAGCTGGTCGCGGACATGGTCGCGTGCCTCGCTCGCGGCGATCGGCCCGTCGGACAGCGGCCAGGCGGCGATGTCGTCGGGGGCTGTCGCATGGGTACGGGCGATCAGCAGCGCGGCGTCGTCCTGCGTGAGCTCCTTCTCGGGCAGCAGCTCCGCCAGGACGTCGTCGCACAGCCGCTCCAGGGGTTCCCTCCCGCCCCGGACCGTGACCGCGCCGGACAGCGCGCTCGCCAGGTGCTTCATGCCGCGGTCGATGTCCCGGGTGGGCGATTCGATGAGCCCGTCGGTGTACAGCACCAGCAGACTGCCCTCGGGGAGGGAGACCTCGACCGTCTCGAACGGCGGCCTGGCCGCGCCCAGCGGAGGGTCGGGGGAGTGGCCGGGGAACTGGACGGCGCCCCCGGGGAGGACGATCCCGGGCGGAGGATGCCCGGCGCGGGCGAAGGAGCAGGTGGTGGTGACGGGGTCGTACACCGCGTACAGGCAGGTGGCGTAGAAGTTGTCCCCGAGGTCGTTGACCAGCTCATTGAGGCGGGTGAGGAGCTCGGCGGGCGGGAAATCCAGATCCGCGAGGGTGCGCACGGCGGTGCGCAGCCGCCCCATGGTGGCGGCCTCGGACAGGCCGTGCCCCATCACGTCGCCGATCACCAGGGCCACCCGGGCGCCGGACAGCGGGATCACGTCGTACCAGTCGCCGCCGACGTCGATGCCCTCGCTGGCGGGCAGATAGCGCGCGGCGGTGGTGACCGTGCACAGCGACGGCAGGGTCCGCGGCAGGAGTCCCCGCTGGAGCTCCTTGGCCCGGTTGTGCTCCGTGTCGTACAGCCTGGCTCGCTCGATGGCCTGCGCCATGAGCCCGCTGAGGGCGGTGAGCAGGGCCTGCTCCTCCCCGTCGAGATGGCGCGGCTCGGTGAAGGAGATGACCGAGCAGCCGATGCAGCGGCCGGAGACGGTCAGCGGCAGGAAGGCCCAGGCGGCCTTATCGGCCGCGGACGGGCGCCAGGCCATCGCCGGATAGCGCTCGATGTACTCCTCCGCCGAGCCGATGAAGGCCGGTGTCCTGCTGTAGTACACCTCCGCGACCGGGGAGATGTCGCCGATCGCGGACCCGTCGATGGAGTCGAGGAAGGACCGCGAATATCCGGCGGCGCCGGCGACCCGTATCACCTTCCCTTCGATGAGCTGGACGACGAGGCCGGAGGCGCCGAACGGCGGCAGCACCCGCTCGGCGATGGCCTTCACCACGTCCCGCATGGTCAGGGCCTCCGCGAGGGCGTTGGTGAAATCGGTGATCCGGGCGGTGCGCTCGGCCGCCGCGCGTTCCGCCGCGGCGCGCTCCTCCTCGCGTGACCGGCGCTCGGTGACATCGGTGGCGTAGACCGTCAGCCCGTCCGGCACCGGGACCAGCCGCATGTGGTACCAGCGCTCGTTGGCGGGCCACCGCACCTCGAATTCGACGGGTGCGCCGCTGTCGGCGGCCTGTCGGCAGTGTGCCTCGAGACCCGGTTCCGCGGCATCGACGCCGAGCTGGGCGAAGGCGTCCCACAGCGTCCGGCCGTGCAGCGTCCGGGGGGTACCGAGCATTCGCTCCGCTTCGACGTTGACGAAGGTGATCCGCCACTCGCTGTCGACCGCGAAGAACGCGTCGCTCATATGGCGCAGCGCGCGGTTCACCGCGTCCCGGGCGATGCGGTTCTCGGTGGTGTCCCATACCGTGCCGACCATGCCGACAGGCTGACCGTCCTGCCCGAGCAGGACCCGCCCCCGCGCGCTGACCCAAGCCGTGGTCCCGTCGGGTCGGCAGATCCGGTACTCCACGCTGAAGACTCTGCGGTGGCGGATCGCCTGCTCGGTCTCGACCAGCACCCATGGCAGATCATCGGGGTGGACCATGCCGGTCCAGTTCTCGAACGGCTGCTTCGGGGCGTCCGGCTCCATGCCGAAGAGGGCCAGGGTCGGCTCGTCCCACACCAGTTCTCCGGTGGCCAGGTTCCACTCCCAGGACCCCACCCTGAGCGCTTTGAGCGCCTGCCGCAGACGGGTGGCGGGCGGCTCCTGCCGCACTTGGCCCTCCGGGTCCCGGTCCTCCCGGTCCCGGTCCTCCAGGTCCAAGCCCTCCAGGTCCTGGTCCTCCCGGTCCCGGGCGGCTTCGGCCGGCCAGGGGGTCGGCGAGTGCTCCCGCAGTCGCAGCGCGGCCCACGCGGCGAGTGTCTCGACCGACTCCCGCTGCCGCCGCGTGGGCTCCCGGGCGCGGTCCGTCAGCACGGACAGCACGCCCGCCACCCCGCCCGGGGTGATCAGCGGAACCGCCAGCAGCCCGCAGTCGGCGGGCAGCGCCGGGCCGCGAGCGGCGCCGGTAGGGGCGGGCGCCCATACCGGCGCTCCGCCGGCCACGGCGCGGGCCGGGGCGGTGACGCCGGACTCCTCGATCTTCTCCCAGCGCCGGGCGACCGTACGCGCGAGCCCATGCGCCGCCATCAGCAGCAGCCCCGGGCTGACCGGGCCCCGCAGATGCACCATGCCGCCCAGCCCGCCCGATTCCGTGACCGCGTGGTCCAGCGCGTAGCCCAGCAGCTCGGCGTCGCCCAGCTCATCGCCCGCCGTGATGATCGTGCGCAGGCGGCCGGTACCGGCCTGGTCCAGGGGGTCCTGCTCGGCCATGGCTCACCTCCCGCCGCGAGCGCGAGCGGAACCGGGGCAAGCCTCCGGACATACCCCGGAAAATCACTATTACGCGCATTGCACACTTTGAGGGTATGCGACTGCTCGGGCGTATCCTGTACTGCGCGGTGTGCGGCTGCCGCCCCCGGAAGGTCTCCTGCACCGGGCAGCGCGGCCAGAAGGCGCGCTCGTAGCGTGCGGAGTACTCCGGGATCACCTCGGACGAGGGCCGCGCGGGAGGGGCGTCGTCGCTGGTCAGCAGCATCCCGGCCCGGTCGTACATCCCGTACACCTTTGTTCACGCTTCTGCCGGCTCCGCTCCGGCCCCGGACCTTCCCGGCGCACGGGCGGTAAGGTCCAACCTTCTGCTGGCGGAGGAACGGGGGGATTGACGTGAGGTTCCATCGTGTGCGGTGGCGGGTCGCCGCACTGCTGGTGACGGCGGTCGTGGCGGGCTGCGGGGCAGGTGCCACGACCGGGTCGTCCGGGGATCGCAAGGGAGTGCCCGACGCCCAGGAAGCGGACGACCTGCCGCCGCTGCCCATCGACCGGTACAAGCTCGGCAAGCGGGCCACCAAGGAATTCGACACGGCGCGGGATCGTCTCGCACAGCGCTGCATGGTGGATCTGGGCTTCACCGGCTTCCCCTTGGACCCGAAACCCCCGAAGAGTCGGAGGTCGTCGGGGGCGCCGCTCCTGGCGCTCCGGGTGAGGGAGACGCCGTTGGGGCCGCTCGACCTCGACCGGGCGAAGCGGTGGGGATACGGCTGGTCACCGAAGAAGGACCCGCTGGCCGGGGCCGGGCCGAAGGGCCGGGCCATGACGGACAAGGAGTACGCGGCCCTGTACGGCCTGTCCGACGACGCCCCGAAGGGCGGCTGTGCCGGGCAAGGGGACCGGCAACTGCTCAAGGGCGTGGCGGACTCCTCCCACATGTGGGCGTATCCGGCTCGGCGTGAGCAGCGGCTGGGGGCGGCGGTGGCCAAGGACCGGCGTCTCCGGAAGACGTTCGCCACCTGGTCGGACTGCGTCGTGGACAAGGGGTTCAAGCGGTACGGGAACCCGGAAGCCGCACAGGAGGACAAGGCCTGGGGCCCGGGCCGCGACGGCAACACCACCCAGACCAAGCGGGAAGTCGGCACCGCCGTCGCGGACATCGAGTGCAAGCGGAAGCACAACACCCTCGGGGTGTGGTGGTCCGTGCTGGCGAAGCGTCAGCGGGCCGACATCGACCGGAACAAGGCCGCGTACGAAGCGGTCCGACGGGATCTGGACACGGTGCGGGCCAACCTACGCTCGGCCGCCGACGGCTACTGAGCGGTCTGACTGCGAAGCAGAGGGCTCGGCGGGAGGCCGGTGTTCAGGCTCTGCGGTCCAAGGGGCCGTCCGGGCGGCCGTCACGCATGAGAGCCCACTGGCGGGACACCGATGAGCAGGCTGAGTCCTACGGGACGTTCACCCAGGAGCCGACCCGCCCCGAGCTGGAGCGGTTCTTCTTCCTGCCGTGGCCGGTGGTGGTGTACCTCGCCGAGCGGCGTTGCCGCCGGCGCTGGTTGCGTTGCTGCCGGTCCCGGTGGGGGATTGCGGCAGCGTGAGCCAGCGCACCAGGCAAGGGGGGCTCTCACAGTACCTGCATCACCAGGGTCTCCCAGACGTCCAGGACGCCTGTCAACCTGTTTGAGGCGGCTCCCGGCTACACAGAGGAGCCACGGGAGGCGCGCACGGCGGCCGCCCGAGAACCCGTCCCAGGCGCCCTGAACGAAAGCGCCGACAACACTCCATGGACACGCACCGCAGCTTTACCCCCCCATCAGTTCAATTCAGCTGCACCGGACGCGCGCCCGTGTCAGCACATGCTTCCACGACAGAAGGAACAAAGACCAATGGCGGATAACCAGTTCACCACTCACGCAGACCTTTTCGATCTGAGTGGGAAGTACGCACTTGTCACTGGCGGCACCAGGGGCATTGGGATGATGATAGCGCGCGGCCTTCTGCAGGCGGGCGCCCGCGTCATTATCAGCTCACGCAAGGCAGACACGTGCGCGGAGGCACAGCATCTACTGTCCGAATTCGGCGACGTTCAAGCAATCCCCGCCGACCTGTCCAGGTACGACGAGTGTCAGCGCCTCGCTGATCTTGTCAAGGTCGACTCGGAACGCCTGGACATCCTCGTCAACAACGCGGGAGCGATGTGGCGCGAGCCGCTGGAGACGTTCCCGGACGAGGCCTGGGACGCAGTGATCGACCTCAACCTCAAGTCCCCGTTCTGGCTGGTGCAGGCGCTGCTCCCCGCACTTCGCAGGGCGGGCACCGCCGATGATCCCGCGCGGATCATCAACATCGGCAGTATCGCCGCCATCCACGTCGCCGAGTCGCCCAACTACTCGTACGCCAGCAGCAAAGCGGCACTCCATCAACTCACCAGAGTGCTTGCCAGGGAACTGGGCCCACAGCACGTCACGGTGAACGCGGTAGCCCCAGGACCGTTCCCGTCGCAGATGATGGCGTCCACGCTCGATGCCATCGGCGACACGATCGCGGCGAAGGCCCCTCTGCGCCGGCTCGGCCGCGACGACGACATGGCAGGTATCGCCGTGTTCCTCGCTAGCCGGGCCGGGTGTTACCTCACGGGCACCATCATCCCGATCGACGGCGGCATCGCCACGACCGCATCAGGTACCTAGGCGTCGGCGCGAGGCTTTGCCAGCGGCCGACGGGCCCTCGTGAACACCTCCAAGTCGGGTCTCAGCGCAGTGGTCGGGGTACCAGCAGTACCTCCCTTCGCCTGCGGACAGGGCCTATGGTGAAGGGGTGGCCACGATCGATCTGCGCACTGAAATCAAGGAATTCCTGAGCTCGCGTCGCGCGCGGATCGCGCCTGAGCGGGCCGGACTGCCCGCCTACGGCGGCAACCGCCGGGTCAAAGGTCTGCGTCGCGAAGAGGTAGCTCTACTAGCAGGGGTATCGGTCGACTACTACGTGCGTATGGAGCGCGGCAGCCTCACCGGCGCCTCCGACGGGGTGCTCGACGCGTTGGCCTCTGCCTTGCAACTTGACGAGGCCGAGCGCGATCACCTATTCCACCTTGCGCGGCAGTCCCGGGCGCCCAGCGGTCCACGCCGCCGGCGACCCGCCGTGACGGTGCGTCCGGCGCTTCAACAGGTGCTCGACGCCATCACCGATGCGCCGGCTTGGATTTGCAACGGCCGTTATGACGTGCTGGCCATGAATCAACTTGCCCGCGCGCTGTATTCACCGGTGCTGGCCGACACGCGACGGCCGGCGAACACCGCGCGGTTCGTGTATCTAGATCCCGAAGCGGCAAAAACGTTCTTCGTCGACTATGACCGAATCGCCTGCGATGTGGCCGCGAAGCTACGCATGGAAGCCGGCCGCAATCCGCACGACGAGGAGCTGATCGCCCTAGTCGGTGAATTAGCAACAAGCAGTGAACTATTTCGGCAGCGGTGGGCATCTCAGGACGTTCGGCTCCACCGGTCCGGACGCAAGCGTGTGCACCATCCGGTAGTGGGCCAGCTCGACCTGGACGTCGAGTCCATGGAGCTGCCTGCCGAACCCGGCCTGCTCCTGAACGTCTACACCGCGCCCGCTGGCACGGCGACCGCGGACGGTCTAGCCCTATTGGCGTCGTGGGCGGCTTAGTGCTGTGACCGGAAGCGACCAGCGGCAAGAGTGCTCGATGTCCAACGCCGGGGTCAGGGAACGATGATGAGGAGATGACTGTCGGCTCACGTGCTCGTGATCCTGGAGTTTCCCTCCATGGCCGACGCCCGCCGTTGGTATGCGTCGCCCGAGTACGCCCAGGCTCTCGAGATCCGCAAGGACGCCCTGGACCGCAGGCTGCTGTTCGTCGACGGCGGGCCCTGACCACAATGGCGGGCCCGTCCGCGGACGTTCGTACGGGCCTACCGGCCCCCGGCGACCAGCAGTGGCGCGGCGCCCGCACCCGGGGCCGGGCGGTCGTCCGCCAGCAGACCGCGTGAAGCCAGCTCCGGCGTCACGCCCTCGCCGAACCAGTACGCCTCCTCCAGATGCGGATAGCCGGAGAGGATGAAGTGCTCCACGCCCAGCGCGTGGTACTCCTCGATCCGGTCGGCGATCTCCGCATGGCTGCCGACCAGCGCCGTCCCCGCACCACCGCGCACCAGCCCGACCCCCGCCCACAGGTTGGGCGAGATCTCCAGCTGGTCGCGCGAGCCGCCGTGCAGCGCCAGCATCCGCTGCTGGCCCACGGACTCGCTGCGCCCCAGCGCCTGCTGCGCGGAGGCGACCGCCTGCGGGTCGAGATCGTCCAGCAGCCTGTCGGCGACCGCCCACGCCTCGCGCGAGGAGTCGCGGGCGATGGTGTGCAGCCGGATGCCGAAACGGACGTCCCGGCCCTCCCGCTCCGCCAGGCCCCGAATCCAGTCGATCTTCTCCTTGACCTGGGCGGGCGGTTCGCCCCAGGTCAGGTAGACGTCCGTGTGCCGGGCGGCGACCGGCCCGGCGGCCGGGGAGGAGCCGCCGAAGAAGATCTGCGGCAGCGGGTCCGGCGGCACGGCGGTCAGCCCGCCCGCGACCTGGTAGTGCTCGCCGTCGAAGTCGTAGGGCTTGCCGCCCCACACGCCCCGTACGACCTCCAGGAACTCCGCCGTGCGCGCGTACCGCTGGTCGTGGTCGAGATGGTCGCCGAAGCGCCGCTGCTCGGCGGAGTCACCGCCGGTGACGATGTTGAGCAGCAGCCGCCCGCGGGTGACCCGCTGGTACGTCGCGGCCATCTGCGCGGCCAGCACCGGTGAGATCAGCCCCGGCCGGAACGCCACCAGGAACTTCAGCCGTTCGGTGTGCTGGGCGAGCGCCGCCGTCGTCACCCACGAGTCCTCGCACCAGGTGCCGGTCGGCGTCAGCACCGCCTCGAAGCCCAGATGCTCGGCGGCCTTGGCGATCTGCGTGAGGTAGTCGATGTCGGGCGTCCGGACGCCGCTCACCGGGGTGATGCGCGAGCGGTCGCCGCCGGTGTAGGCGTGCCGGTCGACCAGGGTGCGCCCATCGCCGCCCGTCGGCAGGAACCAGTGCAGGTGGGCGGACATCAGGAGCCCTTCCCGAAGGTGCGCGGCGCGGTGCTGGACGGCGGCAGACCGCCGTTGAAGCGGGTGTCCACGTAGTCGGCGAAGTTGAAGCGGCGCGGGGTGAGCTTCAGCTTGGCGAACGTGTCCGCGATCTGCTGCTCGGAGGCGATGGCGGCCTTGTCGACGGCGGTGTACACCCGGGTGCCGTTGGTCCGCTTCACGGAGTCCAGCGCCACGTCGTACGGCAGCCCGGTCTCTTTGCCCCACACCTTGGCCCACGCCTCGGGGTGCTTGTAGACCCAGACCTGGGCCCGGCGCAGCCGCTCCAAGTAGTCCTTGATGACCTTCGTCTTCTTCTTGTCGTCGAGCGAGGTCGGGTTGGCGACCTGGAAGTTGAGACCATTGGTCACCCCCTTGCCCGTGGTGAGGATGCGGGCGTCCGCCTGGCGCTGCGCCTGGGCGGTGTACGGGTCCCAGATGGCCCAGGCGTCGACCTTGCCGCTCTTGAAGGCCGCCAGCGCGTCGGCGGGCTGGAGCAGGCTGACCTTGACGTCCTTGATCGAGAGCCCGGCCTTGCGGAGCGAGGCGACGAGCTGGAAGTGGGCCGAGCTGCCCTGCGCGACCGCGACCCGCTTGCCCTTGAGGTCGGCGGTCTTCTTCAGCGACGAGCCCTTCTTCACCACGATCGCCTCACCGTCGGTCGTACCGTGCTTGGCGCCCACGATCTTGATCTTGGACTTGGCGGCCGCGGCGACGACGGGCGGGGTGTTGCCGACGCCGCCGATGTCCACGGCCTTGGCGCTGACGGCCTCCAGGATCGGCGGACCGGAGGTGAACGTCGACCACTTGATCTTGTACGGGAGGTTCTTGAGCTCACCGGCGGCGCTCAGCACCGCCTCGTCGTTGCCCTTCTGGTCGCCGACGTTGAGCGTCACATCGCCCTTGCCGTCGACGTGGCCGCCGGAGCCGGAGGACGCGTTCTGAGAGTTCGAGCTGACGCATGCGGAGAGCGGCAGAGCGAGGGTGATGAGCAGGGCCGGGGCGATTCGCCGTCTCATGTCAGCGGGGTCCGTTCTTGGTGAGGGTTGTGCGGAGGGGGTCGCTCGCACGAGGGGAGGCGTACGAGAGGGAACCGAGGAGGTGTTACGCGACCTTCTCGACCTCGGCGGCTTCGGGTGCCTCCACACCCAGCCGGTCCAGCAGTCGGGTGCGCAGATCCGCGATGTACGGATCGCCGATGTCACGCGGCCGGTCCCGGTTCACCCGGGTCTCGTGCGCGATGACACCGCCGTCCATCACCAGCACCCGGTCGGCGAGCAGCAGCGCCTCCTCGACGTCGTGCGTCACCAGCAGCACCGCGCAGCCGCGGCTCTGCCACAGGTCGGCGACCAGCCGCTGGGCGGTGATCCGGGTGAGCGCGTCCAGCGCGCCGAACGGCTCGTCGAGCAGCAGCAGATCGGGTTCGCGCACCAGCGCCCGGGCGAGCGAGGCGCGCTGCGCCTCGCCACCGGACAGCGTCTTGGGCCAGGCGTCGGTCCGGTGGCCGAGCCCGACCTCCTCCAGCGCCTTCTCGGCGACCTCCCGTCCGGGGCGGCCGGGAAGGCCGAGCAGCACATTGCGCCACACCTTCTTCCACGGCATCAGCCGCGGCGCCTGGAAGGCGACGGCCTTGCGCCGCGGCACCAGCACCTCGCCCTCGATCTCCCGGTCGAGCCCGGCCAGTACGCGCAGCAGCGTCGACTTGCCGCAGCCGCTGCGGCCGAGCAGCGCCACGAACTCGCCTCGCGGGATGGTCAGTTCGAGGTTGTCGATGACGGCGCGGCCGTCGAAGGAGCGGGTCAGCGAGTCGACCCGTACCGCCGCGTCGTGCGTCGTGTCCTTCGTGAGCGGGTTCACTTGCCGGTGAAGGTCGGTCGCCATTGCAGCAGCAGCCTCTCCAGAGTGCGGACGATGAAATCGGCGAGCAGGCCGAGGGCGGCGTAGACGATCAGGCAGACCACGATCACGTCGGTCTGGAAGAACTCGCGCGCACGGTTGAGCAGGAAGCCGATCCCGTCGTCCGCGTTGATCGTCTCGCCGAAGACCAGCGCCAGCCAGGCGGTGGCCAGCGAGTACCGCAGTCCGGTCATGGCCCCGGGCAGCGCGCCCGGGAGCACCACATGGCGGATCAGCCCCCAGCGCCCGAGCCCGAGCGAGTTCCCGGCCTCGATGAGCTGTTCGTCCACGCCGCGGATGCCCGCGTAGACGTTCAGATAGAGGTGGAAGGCGACACCGAGCGCGATCAGCGCGATTTTGGGGGCCTCGCCGATGCCCATCCAGATGATGAACAGCGGGATCATCCCGACCCAGGGGATGCTGCGCAGCATCTGCACGGTCGCGTCGACCAGGTCCTCGCCCAGCCGCGACAGTCCGGAGATCAGGGCCAGCCCGATGCCGACGACTCCGCCGATCACCAGCCCGTTCAGCACCCGCTGCACCGACACCAGCATGGCGTGCGGCAGCGTGCCGTCCTGGATCAGGCCGGAGGCGGTACCGGCGATGGTGCCGGGCGCGGCGAGCATGTCGGAGGGCAGCACGCCGGTCGCACTGGACACTTGCCAGAGCAGTAGCAGAACGAGGGGACCGGTCGTGCGGCGCAGCCAGCGGGGGACGGTGCGGCGGCGCGCGGACAGGGGCACGACCGGTTCGAGAAGAACCGGGGACACGGGGACTCCATGGAAGGCGTACGCCTCGGTGCCCGCACGACACGGCGGTCAGTGCGGCAGGAAGGGAACGAGACGGCGGAGAAAGGGGGAAGGAAAAGTCAGCAGGTGCCGGGACACGCGGCGGACGCCACCCGCAGCAGGTCGATGTGACCGCGCGTGGTGAGCAGGGCTGACGTAGACATGTCCTTGAAGCTAGCGACGACGTCCGACATGGGTCAACGCTGTCTTGCCCCTCGGACCTTTGTTGCGGGAGTTTTAAGCGAGCACCTATCAGGATGGAGACATGGCTACTTTCCGCACCCACACCCTCGACATCACCACCGGCACCGGCGAGAGCGTCGCCGACCTCACCGCCGACTGCGAGGCGTATCTGCGCGAGGTGGCGCAGGGCGCCGATGGCTTGCTCAACGTCTTCGTCCCGCACGCCACCGCCGGTATCGCGATCCTGGAAACGGGCGCGGGCAGCGACACCGACCTCCTCGCGGCCCTCCGCGACCTCCTCCCCGCCGACGACCGCTGGAGCCACCGCCACGGCTCCCCGGGCCACGGTCGCGACCACGTCCTCCCGGCCATCGTCCCGCCCCACGCCACCCTCCCGGTCCTCGGCGGCAGGCTGGCGCTCGGCACCTGGCAGTCGGTGTGCCTGGTCGACACCAACCGCGACAACCCCCACCGCCAGGTCCGGCTGAGCTTCCTGGGCTGACCGCCCGGCTGACACGCCCGGCTGACCCGCCCGGCTGACCCGCCCGTCTGGCACGCCCGGCGGAAAATGCCTTGCCGGTCATGGTGTGGCGACAA
Source organism: Streptomyces sp. NPDC005962 (assembly GCF_040629205.1). Lineage (NCBI taxonomy): Bacteria > Bacillati > Actinomycetota > Actinomycetes > Kitasatosporales > Streptomycetaceae > Streptomyces > Streptomyces sp. NPDC005962. Next base: position 73,018 of record NZ_JBEXVE010000002.1, read on the forward strand.
GAGAATGCCGGGTCATGGGACATCTGGAGGCCGCGCATCTCGCCTACTTCCTGCCGGACGGGCGGTTGCTGCTCGGCGATGTCTCGTTCCGGGTCGGCGAAGGCACGGTTGCCGCCCTGGTGGGGCCGAACGGGGCGGGCAAGACCACACTGCTGAGGCTTCTCTCCAAGGAGACGGAGCCACATGAGGGGACGGTGACCGTCAGCGGCTCCCTGGGCGTGATGCCGCAGTTCGTCGGTTCCGTGCGGGACGAGCGGACGGTCCGGGACCTGCTGGTCTCGGTGGCGCGGCCCGTGGTGCGGCAGGCCGCCCGGGCGGTCGACGAGGCGGAGCTCGCGGTCATGGAGCGGGACGACGAGGCGGCCCAGATGGCGTACGCCCAGGCGCTTAGCGACTGGGCCGAGGCGCGTGGCTACGAGGCCGAGACGCTCTGGGACATGTGCACGATGGCCGCGCTCGGGGTGCCGTACGAGAAGGCGCAGTGGCGTGCGGTGCGCACGCTCAGCGGGGGCGAGCAGAAGCGGCTGGTGCTGGAGGCGCTGCTGCGGGGCCCCGACGACGTCCTGCTGCTCGACGAGCCGGACAACTACCTGGATGTGCCGGGCAAGCGGTGGCTGGAGGAGCGGCTCCGGGAAACGCCCAAGACCGTGCTGTTCATCAGCCACGACCGGGAACTGCTGTCCCGCGCGGCGACACGGATCGTCAGCGTCGAGCCCAGCCCGGCGGGCAGCGACGTATGGGTCCACGGCGGCGGTTTCGCCACGTACCACACGGCCCGGGAAGAGCGGTTCGAACGGTTCGAGGAACTGCGCCGCCGCTGGGACGAGAAACACGCGCAGCTGAAGCGGCTGGTGCTGGACATGCGGCGGTACGCGGCGCGCAGCGATGAGATGGCGTCGCGTTATCAGGCAGCGAAGACCCGGCTGCGGAAGTTCGAGGAGGCGGGCCCGCCTCCGGAGCCTCCGCGCAAGCAGGACATCACGATGCGCCTCGCGGGCGGACGCACCGGGCTGCGGGCGCTGACCTGCCGGGGGCTGGAGCTGGAAGGGCTGATGCGCCCGTTCGACCTGGAGGTCTTCTACGGCGAGCGGGTGGCCGTTCTGGGGTCCAACGGGTCGGGCAAGTCCCACTTCCTGCGGCTTCTGGCCGGGGAGGACGTCGCTCACCGGGGGCAGTGGAAACTGGGCGCGCGCGTCGTGCCCGGCCACTTCGCGCAGACCCATGCGCGGCCGGAGCTCGGCGGGCGCACCCTCGTCGAGATCCTGTGGACCGAGCACGCCCGGGACCGCGGCCGGGCGATGAGCGCGCTGCGGCGGTATGAGCTGGAACGCCAGGGCGACCAGCTCTTCGACCGGCTCTCCGGCGGTCAGCAGGCCCGTTTCCAGATCCTGCTGCTCGAATTGGCCGGAACGACCGCACTGCTGCTGGACGAGCCGACCGACAACCTGGACCTGGAGTCGGCGGAGGCGCTGCAGGAGGGGCTCGAGGCGTACCAGGGCACGGTGCTGGCCGTCACGCACGACCGCTGGTTCGCGCGCTCCTTCGACCGCTTCCTGGTCTTCGGTTCGGACGGTGTCATCCGCGAGACGGCGGAGCCGGTGTGGGACGAGCGCCGGGTGGAGCGGCTTCGCTGACGCGACCGCTACGTCGGGCTGTTCTCGTGCTTCCACTCCGTGACGTGCTGGGGCTGGTTCTCGATAGCGAGAACCATGATCTCCCGGTTGCCGGTGGTCCAATCCGCTGTCATCTTCAGACCGCTGATGCGCCAGCCCTCGGCGGTGCGGACCAGGCTGTAGAGGTAGTGCCCGCCAACCGTCCAGACGGGGTCACCCTGCTCATTCTCCAGAATGTGGGTGGCCAGGACGGACGCGGTGCACTCGGCGGTATCTCCGTTCAGCGTGACCAAGTGGTTGCCGACCAGGTGCTGGGTGGCGTCCAGCCCGCCGAGAACCGCGCTCCAACCGGCGATGACACTCTGGCGGGGCAGCTGCAGGGGCTCTCCCCCGTTGAGGGAGGTGTAGTCGAGATCGACCTCCTCGGTGAAGATCTCCTCGGAGGCAGCCCAGTCCTGACGGTCCGCCATCCTGGCCATCAGCGTGCAGGTCTTGACGATCGAGGCATGGTCGCACAGCACCGACAGGCTGTCGGTGTCCGGCGGAGCGGTATCGGGCACGAGGAACCCTCCTGTGAAGGTGATGGTGTCGATGCGGCCTTTCCGGGGCCGCATCGACAGGGCAGTGCTCACCCGCGCAATTTCACCGGCAGTTGGGACATCCGAACCATCAACGGACCGGCGAGCCACTGGGGTTCACCGGAAAGCGTGAGGTCCGGGAACCGGCTGAACAGTGTGGAGAGAGCGATCTCGGCCTCCTGCCGAGCCAGAGCCGCCCCCAGGCAGTAGTGGATGCCGTGACCGAAACCGACGTGCCCCTCGCCGCGCTCCCCCTCGCGACGGCGGATGTCGAAGCGATCGGCGTCGGAGTGCTCGCCGGGGTCGGTGTTGGCGGAGATCAGCACCGGCTGCACCGCTTCGCCCGTACTGATCGGGACACCGCCGATCTCCACGTCCTCGGTGGCGTACCGCAAGGCCGTGACGCGCACCGGGGTCCACAGCCGCATCATCTCGTGCACCGCGACGGGCCAGCGCTCCGGCTCGCGGCGCAGCAGCTCCAGCTGCTCGGGGTGTGCGAGCAGCCCGGCCACGGCGTTGCTGAGGAGATGGGCGGTGGTCTCGTGCCCGGTATTCACCAGCGTGATGACCAGCTTGACCAGATCGTCGTCGGAGAGATAGCCCCCGTCGTCCGCCTGGGTCTTGATCAAGGAGCTGATCAGGTCGTCGGCCGGTTCGGCGCGGACCCGCTCCAGCAGATCCTTGACCTGGTCGACCATCGACTGGAGCGCACCGGCGAAGCGTGCCGGATCCAGAGTGAGCAGCGCGTCACCCCACTCGCGCCACGCCGGGCGGTCGCTCTCGGGCACGCCGACGAGCTCGCAGATCACGGTGATCGGCAGTGGATACGCGAACGAGTTGATCAGGTCGACCGGACCGGGCCCGCCCGCCTCGATCTCGTCCAGCAGCGAGTCGGTGATCTCCTTCACCCGGGGACGGAGATTCGCGATCCGGCGCCCGCCGAAGGCCGGAGCCACGAGCCGGCGCAGCCGGGTGTGGTCAGCGCCGTCCCGGTCGGGGAGCAGGTCCACGACATAGGTGGCGAGTTCTTCGGAGACACCCAGGTTGGCGACGAGCTGTATCCTCGGATCGCCCCCGGCGTCCGGTGCCGAGTTGACGTTCGTCACCACGAATCGCGGGTCGTTCAGTATCGCGCGGACGTCCGCGGCCCGGGTCACGTACCAGGCCGGGTCGCCGCCCATGGTCCGGCCACGGCAGACCGGCGCTTCTTCCCGTAGCCGCTTGAACCCGCCATGGGGGTCGGCCATCAGCTCGGGATCCAACAGGTTGGGCTCGTATATGTCGGCCATCGGCCAGCACCTCCTCAGGCACGCCGCGTCGTTACGGGCGCGGGAAGACGGGGAGCTGCGCCAGCCGCACCATCAACGGGTGGGGGGCCCAGTGGGGTTCGGTGGCGAGAGTGAGGTCGGGGAAGCGGCGGAAAAGTGCCGAGAGGGCGATCTCCGTCTCCATCCGCGCCAGCGGAGCACCCAGGCAGTAGTGGATGCCGTGCCCGAACCCCAGGTTTCCGCCACCGCGTTCTCCCTCGCGGCGGCTGACGTCGAAGCGGTCGGGATCACTGTGACAGTTCGGGTCGGTGTTCGCGGAGATGAGCACGGGCTGGACCGCCTCGCCCGCGGCGATGGTGAATCCGCCCAATTCGACATCCTCGAGGGCGTACCGCAGAGGGCTGATGGGGAACGGCGTCCACAGGCGTACGAGCTCGTGCACCGCGGTGGGCCAGCGGTCCGGTTCGCGGCGCAGGAGTTCCAGCTGGTCGGGGTGGGTGAGGAGGGCGGCGATCGAGTTGCCGAGCTGGTGAGCGGTGGTCTCGTGGCCGGCGAACACGATGTTGATGACGAGCGTGACGAGTTCGTCGTCCGAGAACCGGTCCCCGTCCTCGGCCTGGGCCTGGAGCAGCCCGGTGATCAGGTCGTCGGCCGGTGTGGCACGCCTGCGCTTCACCAGGTCCTTGACCTGCTCGACCATCGACCGCAGGGCGTCCGGCGTGCGGTCAGGCGACATCGACACCAGCGCGTCACCCCACTCGCGCCACGCCGGGCGGTCGCTCTCGGGCACGCCGACGAGTTCACAGATCACGGCGATCGGCACCGGATACGCGAACGAATCGATCAGGTCGACGGGGTCGGGGCCCGCCGAGGCGGCTTCGATGCCGTCGAGCAGCTTCTCGGTGAGTTCCTCGATACGCGGACGGAGGTTCGCGACCCGGCGCCCGGTGAACGCGTAGGAGACCAGCTTGCGCAGTCGAGCGTGCTCGGCCCCGGAGAAGTTGATCAGCATCCCGGTGACGTAGACGGTCAAGTCCTCGGGGATGCCCAGGTTGGTCAGATTCTTGATCAGCGGATCTTCGGTGCCGGGCTCCGGTGCCTTGCGGGTGGCGAACCGCGGATCGCCCAGCACCGTACGGACCTCCGCCGCGCCCGTCACGTACCAGGCGGGAGTACCGTCCATGGCCCATCCGCGCCAGAGCGACGACTCGTCTCGCAGCCGCCCGAACTCCCCTCGGAGATCGGCCATAATCGCGGGGTCCAGAAGATTGGGCTCATAGGTATCGGTCATGGAACCGCCCCCTTATTTCTTGCGTATTTCTTGCGTGGTCTACCGTGAGGAGTACGGAGTGGTCGCCGCCGTCGGCCGCGGTGTCCGCTCCTACGGGTATCGCGTGTCAATACGGGTATCGCGTATCAAGCGGTCGGCGGACACGTCGGTAGCGACTGGTCCGCAGCGGGACGGAATAGCGCTGATGTGCGAATAAATTCGCCGGTGCCGGACCGCGGAGAGAAGGTTGCTTTAAACGCTACCGTCGAGGCCGTGAATGGCGGACTTCCGGTAACTGGACCATGCCGTAAGTGATGGTCGGGCCGCGAATCCATATCTGAATACTTCCCCCGCCAGATCAGTGGGATCAACTACTGGCGCCACTCAGTTAAACCGGTCATCACCTTTGGTGTCAACCAAGATCCAGGCTTTGATTTCGGCCCGTCTCGTTGGGTCCATTGTGTTCTCTATCTCGTGCCGCGGGTCCGTAATATCCCCTCAATCCCTACGGTTCCGGGCCGTGTTTAACTACGTGGCGTTAACCCTTCCCCATGGCTCATCGCCACATTTCATGTCGGCCCAAAGTGGAATATTGGCTGCCGCTTCGTCTTGACCTAAAGCGGAGTATTGGCTGCCGCTTTTCTCGGTTCGCCTCGCTATTCGTTTCCATAACCCCGCGGCGCCGGTCCGTAACAGGTTTCACTTTCCGCGGTCGCGCAGCGCGTTCATGAGGTGGGCCGGGTCGGTGGTCAGCCAGTCGTAGTCGATCCCGTTCCAGTAGGAGCACTGGTGTCGCGCCGAGTACACCGCGGAGCCGACGGCCTTGCTGCGGTCGCCGGGCAGCAGCGACATGAACCGGCCGCTGCGGTACGGCGGCCACGCGGGCTGCTCGCGCGTCGTGGGGTTCGCGTCGCGTACGAACGCGCCCCAGTAGCGCACCATCGTCCGCGAGAGCTGCTGTTGCTCGGGGGTCAGTGGCTTCTGGGCCATGCTGGGCCACAGGTAGGCGAGTTCGGTGGCGTGGGTCGCGCCCGGTGCGAAGCCGGGCGGAGTGGGGCCGGGCGAGGGCGGGGCGGGGTCGCCGAATTCGTAGAAGTACGTCCTGGGCTGCTGGGCCGCGAACCGGCCCGCGAGCCGCCGGTACTGGCAGCCGCCCATCCCGTAGAACACGCTGCTGTCGGTCCACACCGCGCCGAGGGCGTACGCCGCGCTGTACGGGCCGGGGCGGGCGCCGTAGGGGTAGCGGGCGAGCACCCCGTCGGCGTGTGCGCCGAAGTGCTGGCGGATGACCCGCTCGTACTGCTCCCTGGTCGCGTTCGCGAACGGGGGCGTCCATTTGCCGATCTCGTCACGGTTGGTGCCGATGAGGAGCGGGACGTCGGCGAACCGTCCGGAGCGCACCGCGACGCCCGGCGCGACCGGCAGTTCGGGGACCCCGGACACGGGCAGCGGGCCGTTCAGGATGCCACCGAAGTCGCGTCCGGAGGCGGCCAGCAAGTCGTCCGCCCGCTTGGCCCGCAGACAGGACACGCCGGTCGCGGCCGCACGGCAACCGGCGGCGGTGGCGAAGCTCCTGCCCCGCGCCGTGGACTGCGCGGTCGTGAGGCTCGGGCATCCCCCGCTCTGGATGATGGCGCGGTCGAACAGCCCCCGGGCCGGGGGCGAGGCCAGCAGGGAGCACACGGACTGGCCACCGGCCGACTCTCCCGAGACCGTCACCCGGCCGGGGTCCCCGCCGAACGCGCCGATGTTCCGCTGGGTCCAGCGCAGCGCCGCCTGCTGGTCCAGCAGGCCGTAGTTGCCCGCACCGCGCTCGCTCAGCCCGGGCAGGTCGAGGAAGCCGAACATCCCGAGCCGATAGTTGACCGTGACGACCACCATGTTGTTGGTCCGCGCGAGCAGCGAACCGTCGTAGAGGTCGCCCGCGCCATTCATGAAGCCCCCGCCATGTATCCAGAACAGCACCGGCAGCGGACGCTCCGTGCGCCGCTCGGGGGCGTAGACGTTGAGGTACAGGCAGTCCTCACTCGTGCCCGGGCCGGTCCCGGTGGCCGTCTGGACGCAGCGCGCACCGGGCCGTTCCGCCGACCGGACGCCCGGCCACGTGGCCGCGGGCGCGGGCGGCTGCCAGCGCAGACCGCCGACCGGTGGCGCGGCGTACGGGATGCCGAGGAACCGGCCGACCCCCTCCGCCGCGGCCCCCGCGACGGCGCCCTTGTCGGTGAACACCGTCAGGGGACGCCCGACAGCGGGCGCGACCATGGGCGCGGCCGAGGGGATGGTTATCAGCGCGGCCAGGCTCACGGCGGCGGCGAGTACGCGTCGGATCATGGATCGCCCTGGACCTCCCGTAAGGCAGGAGTCCATCGAATCATGTGGCGAACCCCGCGCCTCGATACCCCCGCACCGGCCACGGGCGGAGTTGTTTGCGGGTGGCGGCGAGGGGCAGGCGCAGCAATGTGCTTCGGAACGGAGGCACGCCCAAGGGAGCGGTTCGGCTGCTCGGGGTGTGCTCTGTTCGCCACCCCGTGCAGGCAGATCTCTCCCAGGTGCTACCGCCCACGCCCAGAGGGAGAGACCGGCGCATGACTGCCGTACGCACACGTAGCAAGCACTCGCACGACGACGCTCCCGACACCGCCGCCGAGTTCCGGCGCATCGCCGCTCTGCCCGAGGGGCCGGAGAAGGAGACGCTGCGGCAGGACGTCGTACGGGCCTGGATGCCGATGGCGGAGCGGCTGGCCCGGCAGTTCCGCAACCGCGGCGAGTCCGCGGAGGATCTGCGGCAGGTGGCGATGCTCGGTCTGGTGAAGGCCGTCAAACGGTACGAGCCGGACCGTGGCAGCGCCTTCGCGAGCTTCGCCGTGCCGACCGTCGTGGGCGAGATCAAGCGCCACTTCCGGGACCACATGTGGGGTGTGCATGTGCCGCGCCGCGTCCAGGAGCTGCGCAACCGCGTGCGCGCCGCCGCGCAGGAGCTCACCCGCACCCCCGACGACCGCTCCCCGAGCGTGCGGGACATCGCCGAACACACCGGGATGAGCGAGGAGGACGTGCTGCTGGGGATGGAGGCGATGGAGAGCTTCTCGGCGCTCTCCCTGGACGCCGAACTCCCGGGCGCCGAGGACGGATACTCCCTCGCCGACACCCTCGGCGCGCCCGAACCCTCCTACGACCGCGTCATCCAGCGCGAGGCCCTCAAGCCCAAGCTGCGCGCCCTGCCCGAACGCGAGCGGCACATCCTCTACCTCCGCTTCTTCCGCGAGGAGACGCAGGGCCGGATCGCCGAGCGACTCGGCATCTCGCAGATGCACGTCTCCCGCCTGATCAACCGGACCTGCGCCCGCCTGCACGACCAGATCGAAGCCCCGGCGGCGTGACGTCCCCTCCCCGGGCCCTGGGAGCGCATGACGCTTGACCTTGCCCCAAGGCGAAGGCCGAAGGTGTCCGGGACCCGGAGGAGAGGACCCCGCATGGATGACGACGCGCTTCTGACAGAGCAGCTGGCCTACTACCGGGCGGGCGCGGCCGCGTACGACCGGCCGTACGCGGTGCGCGAAGACCTGCGGGAGCTGCTGGCCGCCGTCGACGGCCTCCCGATCGCCGGGGATGTGCTGGAGCTGGCCTGCGGAACGGGCCAGTGGACGCCGGGGCTCGCGGCGCGGGCGCGGTCGGTGACGGCTGTCGACGCGGCGGCCGAGGTGCTGGCCCTGGCCCGGACGAGGACCGCGTCCGCGTCTCCCGCCGTCCGGTTCGTCGAGGCCGACCTGTTCACGTGGCAGCCGCCACGCCGCTACGACACGGTGTTCTTCGCCTTCTGGCTCTCCCACGTTCCACCGGCGCGGCTGCCCGCCTTCTGGGACACGGTCGCCGCCGCGCTCGCACCGGGCGGCAAAGCGATCTTCATCGACGACGGCCCCGCCGCTGCCGCCGAGGAGGACGTCCTCGCGGACCAGCCCGTCCCGGCGGTGGTGCGTCGGCTCGATGACGGCAGCCGGTACCGCGTCGTCAAGGTGTTCCACGACGCCCGGGTCCTCGCGGACGGCCTTGCGGCGCTGGGGTGGTCGGTCCGCGTCCGGACGGTCGGCGGGAACTTCATCGGCGTCGCGGAGCCGCCGACCGGCGTCGGTCGCTGAAACAGCTGGGGCACCTGAGGCGACTGGGGGCAAAGAGGTAGATATATGCCATGTTTCTTGGCCGGAAGGGGTACGTCAGGGCTTCATCCGTGCCACACTGGACGTGGCCCTCACCGCATCCCCCGTCGGTGAGGGCCATTCGCTTGTCCGTTACCGCCGCAGCGCCGCCAGGTGGGCCGTGCGGACCTCGGGGGTCTGGCCCTGGACGACGAGGAACAGGCCCTCCCTGGCGAGGCGCTGGGCCGGGTGGGAGAGGCCGAAGGACCGGCCGCCGCCCGCGGCGATCGCGGCCGTGGTGGCGGCGCGCATCAGGTCGTAGGCCCGGGTCTTGGCGGCGAGCCGGTCGTCCAGCCGTTCGGCGGGCGACACCTCGTCCACCAGGGCGTAGGCGTCGCGGCGCGCCGCGTCCAGGCGTGTCCGCAGGACGTCCGCCGTCTCCTTCGCCTCCCCGTCGCCGGACGCGTCGAGGAGGTCGAGCGCGGCGCGGGCCACGCCGAAGACGGCGGGGTTGGTGTTGGTGTTCTTCGGGCGGTCCTCCGTCGCCCAGCGCTCGTGCGGGAGGCGCACCGCCACCGCCTCGTCGGGCACCACGAGCCCGTCCAGCAGCAGTCCGACCGTGTGCGAACCGGTGAGCGCGGCGAGCTGGAGCGGGCCGGTGGGGGTCAGGCCCGGCTGCTCGTGGGCGTCGACGACGCCGAAGACCACCTCGCCGTCCTCGGTGGCGCCGCCGAGCAGGAACAGGTCGTTCAGCCCCCAGCCGGTGTACCAGGGCACGCGCCCGTCGAAGCGCCAGCCGTCCGCCACCCGGGTGGCGCGCACGGGCAGCTTCGGGTGGGCGCGCAGATGCGAGAAGGCGATTCCGGCGAGCAGCGTGCCGTCGCTCAGCGGCCGCAGCCAGCGCTCGCGTGCCGCCTCCTCGCCCGTGGCCAGGGTTCGTACCGGCGTGTGGTGCTGGGCCTGGATGAAGAACGTCGAACAGCAGGCGCCCGCCAGGATCTCGGCGATCTCCCGGCCGACGGCCGCCGGAGCCTGTGCGCCGCCGTACGCCGCCGGTGCGTTGACCCCCAGCACGCCCGAAGCCTTGACGGCTTCGATGGCCTCGGGCGTGACGCCCTCCCGGTCGTGCGCCTCGGCGGCGGGGGAGAGGACGTCGTCGGCGAGGCGGCGGGCCGCCGCGACGAGGGGGTGGTCGGGCGTGGCGGTCATACGGGAGGGCTCCTCTGTGCCGGAACGAGGGATACGGGGGCCTGGAACGGCATCGCGTGGTCCTCGCCGCGGTGCACGATGCGGGTGCCGGGCAGGAAGTCGTCCTCGCCGATGTCCTCGATCATGCCGGTCAGGGGCAGCAGATAGCCCTTGACGGCCCAGTCGAGGATGTTCGCGGCCGGGGGTGCGAAGACACCGATGTCGGTGCCGGTCTGCATGGCCGTCTGGAGGTACTGCAGCTGGTTCTCGTCCGAGTACAGCGTCAACTTCACGGTGACACCGGGATGTCCGCGCTCGAACTTCTTGATCACGGAGCGGTAGAAGGCGAGCGATTTGGGGTCCGACTCGGTCGTGTAGAACGGCACGACCGTGCCGCCGGAGTCGTCGCCGGCGCACGCCGACAGCAGTGCGGAACCGGAGGAGGCGGCGGCCAGCGACAGCAGGCCGCGCCGCGACATGCGGGCGGAGGGCATGGGCGGTCCAGGGGAGGCAGGCGCGGAGAAAGCACGGGGTGAAAGTACGGGGACGCGGGAAGGGACCGCTCAACATCCCGTAGTGGTCGACCTGCGAAGATCGAGGTACCGGCGCCTGGTGAGCAGCAGGGTCCGCACGGCCGCTCCCCCTCGGATACTTGTGCGATACAGGTGAGCTTGAAGCTATGCGGCGGACTCGTCCGCTGTCAAAGGAAAGGTAAAAGTCATGCCGAAGAAGGCTGTCCCGGCACCGTGTCGCCTGGTGGTGTGCCGGGACTGCTGCTGCGGCAGCCCCAAGATCACCCGCGTCGATCACGCGGCCCAGACCGAGCGGCTGCGCGAGGCCGCACCGGTACGGATCTCCGACTGCCTCGACGTCTGCGACCAGGCCAACGTGGTCGTCGTACAGCCCTCCGCCGAGGGCCGCGCCGCCGGGGCGCGGCCGGTCTGGCTGGGACTGGTCAACGACCCGGACGCGACCGAGGACATCGTCGGATGGGTCCGCGCGGGCGGCCCCGGCGTCGCGCCGCTGCCGGAGATCCTGGACCTGTACACCTTCGACCCGCGAAGCCGTCCCTGAACCGGTCTGTTTCTGTCGCAAGCTGCCGTTGTCACCGGCTATTTTCTGTCAGGTCATGCGCCACCGCACCGTCGCCCGTCATCCGGAAGACCGACGATCGGAGTCCGAGCATGTCCCAACCCCCCTCCCGCCGCCGCGCGCTGCGGTTCGCGGCCGGAGCCGCGGCCGCCGCCCCGCTCGTCCACGCCGTGCCGCGGGCACAGGCGGCGACACCCGCCCCCGGCGCCGTGTCCGGCACCGCATCCGGCGCCGCGTCCAGCACCGCATCCGGTGCCGCGTCCGCCCAGGCCGCCTGGCCGGTACGCCCCTTCCCGCTGGACCAAGTGGCCCTCGGCGAGGGCGTGTTCCGCCGCAAGCGCGACCTGATGCTCGACTACGCCCGGTCCTACCCGGCCGACCGTGTCCTGGCCGTCTTCCGGGCCAACGCCGGGCTGGACACCCGCGGCGCCCGGCCGCCCGGTGGCTGGGAGACCTCCGTCGGCAATCTGCGCGGCCACTACGGCGGCCACTTCCTCACCCTCATCGCCCAGGCGTGCGCGGACACGGGGGAGGCGGCGCTCAAGGTCAAGCTCGACTATCTGGTCGACGCGCTCGGCGAATGTCAGCGGGCCCTGGCGGAGCACGGCTCGCCGAGACCCAGCCACCCCGGCTATCTTGCGGCGTACCCGGAGACCCAGTTCATCCAGCTGGAGAGCTACACCACTTACCCCACCATCTGGGCCCCGTACTACACCTGCCACAAGATCATGCGCGGGCTGCTCGACGCCCACACCCTCGCCGGGAACGAGCAGGCCCTGCGGATCGCCTCGGGGATGGGCGACTGGGTGCACAGCAGGCTCGGCCACCTGCCGCGGGCCCAGCTGGAGCGGATGTGGTCCATCTACATCGCGGGGGAGTACGGCGGGATGAACGAGGTGATGGCCGACCTGTACGCCCTCACCGGCAGCCCGGAACACCTCGCCGCCGCCCGCTGCTTCGACAACACCACGCTGCTGGACGCCTGCGCCGAGGACCGGGACACCCTGGAGGGCAAGCACGCCAACCAGCACATCCCGCAGTTCACCGGCTATCTGCGGCTGTTCGACCACACGGGACGGACCGAGTACGCCACCGCGGCCCGCAACTTCTGGGGCATGGTCGCGGGCCCCCGGACGTACAGCCTGGGCGGCACCGGACAGGGGGAGATGTTCCGGGCCCGGAACGCCATCGCGGCCACCCTGGACGACAAGAACGCCGAGACCTGCGCCACGTACAACATGCTCAAGCTGAGCAGACAGCTGTTCTTCCGCCAGCCAAACCCCGCCTACCTGGACTACTACGAGCGCGGCCTGACCAACCACATCCTCGCCTCCCGCCGGGACGCCCCATCCGCGACCAGCCCGGAGGTCACCTACTTCGTCGGGATGGGCCCGGGGGTGCGGCGCGAGTACGACAACACCGGCACCTGCTGCGGCGGCACGGGTATGGAGAACCACACCAAGTGCCAGGACTCGGTGTACTTCCGCTCCGCCGACGGCAGCGCGCTGTACGTCAACCTCTCCCTCGCCTCGACGCTGCGGTGGCCGGAGCGTGGCTTCGTCATCGAGCAGACGAGCGACTACCCGGCCGAAGGTGTCCGCACCCTGACCTTCCGCGAGGGCTCGGGGCGGCTCGATGTGAAGCTCCGGGTCCCGGCATGGGCCACGGCGGGCTTCACCGTCACCGTCAACGGGGTCCGGCAGCGGGCCGGGGCGAGGCCCGGCAGCTATCTCACCCTCAGCGGGAACTGGCGGCGCGGCGACCGTATCCGGATCTCCGCTCCCTACCGCCTGCGCGTCGAGCGGGCGTTGGACGATCCCGCCGTGCAGTCGCTGTTCTACGGGCCGGTCCTGCTGGTCGCCCGGAGCGGGGACACGGGATTCCGCGCGTTCTCCTTCTACAAGGACTTCACGCTGCGGGGCGACCTCGCCGACGCGATCGAGCCCGGCGACCGGCCGATGCACTTCACCACCCACGGCCTGACCCTCGCCCCGTTCCACCTCGCCGATGACGCCCCGTACCACGCCTACTTCACGCGCTCCGAACCCGTCGTGGTCTTCGGCGCGGCCGACTCCGGCGTACCGAACCGCGCCCGCGGGGACGGGCTCACCTTCCTCGACGTGCTCTGGAAGCAGGCCCCCTTCACGACCTCCGGCCGCTTCGTCCGGGCGGTACGCACCCTCGCCGACGCCTGGCTGTCCGACGGGCGGTTCAGCCGAGCCGAGCGGGACAAGGTCGTGGCGGCAGCGGCCGGGACGGACCTCAGAGGCGGCCAATAGATCCGATGACATGAAGCGGGCGGGCGTCGAAAGTTTCGCAGTTCGGTGTTCTCTCTCGACAGGCCGATCGGAATGCGCGTCAATTCATCCGATCACCCAACTGTCGAGAGAGGGACACACCCCATCATGCAGAGACCTGGCTTACCCGCCCGCGCCCTCGGCGTCCTGACCGCGACCGCCGCCGCGCTCGGGGTCGTCCTGGCCGCCGGAACCGAGTCCCACGCCGCCGCCACGCCCGTGACGCCGCCCGCCCCGCGCTCCTCCGTCGTCACCTGGGGCTCCAGCGCCTACCCGGCGGGCACCGCCGCCCAGGACCTGACCTACCGGTTCGTCATCCACACCAGCACCGGCGGCCGGGACCTGCGCATCCGGCTCTCCAACGCCTACGGCGACCAGCCGGTGACCTTCGGGCGCGCCTACGCGGGCGTCCGCGCGTCCGGGGCGGCGCTCGTGCCCGGCAGCAACGGGCGGCTGACCTTCCGCGGCGCGTCGTCGGTGACCGTACCGGCGGGCGGCGTCGTGTACAGCGATCCGCTGCCGGGCCGGGTCCGGCCCCAGGCGGACCTCGCGATCAGCCTGTACGTACGCAGCGCGGGCACCGTCGCGACCGGCCACCCCGGGGCCCGCTCCACCCAGTACGTCGCACCGGCCGGTGACCACGCCGCGGAGGAGGGCGCCGCCGCCTACTCCCGGCAGATCACCTCCTGGTACTACCTGGACGCGGTCGTCGTACGGCCGCGTCCGGGCACCGGCGCCGTGGTCGCCTTCGGCGACTCGATCACCGACGGCTCCGCCTCCTCCGCGGACACCAACCGCCGCTGGCCGGACTTCCTCGCCCGCCGTCTGCTCGCCGACCCCCGCTCGCGGCTGGCGGGCGTCGCCAACGAAGGGATCTCCGGCAACAAGATCCTCGCCGACGGGTCTGCCGAGAGCGCGCTGAAGCGGCTCGACCGGGATGTGCTCTCCCAGGCCGGGGTGCGCACGACGATCCTGCTGGAGGGCATCAACGACATCAAGGCCACGCCGGGGCCGACGGCCGGTGAACTGATCGCCGGGTTCCGGCAGATCATCGCCAGGTCCCACGCGCGCGGCGTCTGCGTGGTCGGGGCGACCGTCATGCCGTACGAGGGCTGGCGGGAGTACGAGGTCGCCGACGAGGTGGTCCGCGAGCAGGTCAACGCCTTCATCCGCACCAGCGGCGAGTTCGACGCGGTCGTGGACTTCGACCAGGCCGTCCGGGACCCCGCCACGCCCTCCCGGATGCTCCCCGCCTACGACAGCGGCGACCACCTCCACCCCAATGACACCGGGATGCGGGTGATGGGCGACGCCATCGCCCTCCGCGACCTGCGCTGCGGCCGATGACCCCCGCGACCGGCCGCTAGGGAGCGTCGGTCAGGGCGGTCGCGGTCAGGGTGAGGTGCTCGACCAGTGTGGCGGCCGCGGCGTCGGGGTCGCGGGCGAGCGCCGCCTCCTCCAGCCTGCGGTGCTCGTCGGCGCCGTCCAGGCCGGGGGTGCGCTGTGCCCACCAGCGGCGGGCCAGTTCGCTGGCCGTCCACATCCGGTCGAAGGTCTCCAGCAGGACGCGGTTACCGCAGCCCTCCAGCAGGGTCCGGTGGAAGACCCGATGGGCCTCTGACCAGGCGTCGCAGTAGTGCTTGCGCTCTTCCGACGAGTACGCAGGGGTGCGGGCCAGACGGTGGTGGGAGGCCCTCACCCGGGCCTCCCACTCGACGTCGCCGCGCTCGACGGACATGCGCAGGACGGCCGGTTCGATGGTGCGCCGCGCCTCGGTGATCTCCTGCCAGCACTGGCCGGTGAGGGCGGCGACGGCGAAGCCTCGGTTGTGCAGCCGGTCGGCGAGGCCGTCGCCGACCACCCGCACCAGCGCCTCGCGCACGACGGCCAGGCTCACGCCCTGTTCCCTGGCCAGGTCCTGCGGCTTGAGGGCCTCGCCGGGGGCGTAGTGCCCACGCATGATCGCATCCCGCAGGCAGGTGTAGACCTGCTCGGAAAGCATCTTCTCTGGCATGTCCCCAGCATAGACGGTCCACGGTGATAATCGATTATTGCTGCTATGGTCGATGACCGACCGTCAGTATGTGATGACGACCCCTCAACTCGCCAGGGAGTTAAGCCACATGAGCGCCGTTCGCGAGGTCAGCCTCGCCATCAGCCGGACCCATGGGTTCATCTACTTCGTCCCCGAGGCCGCGGAGGAGGCCGCCAAGTTCGGCGTCACCGAGCGCGGACCGGCGTATTTCGCGTTCCGGTCGGCGCCGATGGGTGCGGTTCCGTGGCAGGTCGCGCTCGCGACCTTCTACAACTTCAGCCCGCGGTCGGTGCGCTGTATAACGGGCGCGTGGGACGCCGCGTCGCCCGAGCAGTGGCAGGCCGCGCGCTTCGCGTCCGCCGGTCGTGCGGCGGAGCGAGTCGGCGTGAAGCTCACGGCGGAGGAGATCGCGGAGGCGCGGTCGCTGATCGACCCGGTCGTCGCCGGGGCCGACTACGCCGGCAAGGTGCTGGCCGCCGCGAACGCCTCGGTCGCGCTCCCGGCCGATCCGTTCGTCGCGCTGTGGCAGCAGCTCACGGTGGTGCGCGAGTGGCGCGGCGACGCGCATCTCGTCGTGCTCGCCGCCAACGACCTCGGGCCGTGCGACTGCAACGTCCTGCACGCCGCGACGGGCACCGTCCCGGCGGGGCTCTTGCGGTCGACGCGCCAGTGGAACGACGAGGAGTGGGCCGCGGCGACGGCACGTCTCGTCGCGCGCGGCTGGATCGACGCCGACGGCACCGTGACCGAGGAGGGCACCGCGGCGCGCGAGCGGATCGAGGTCGAGACCGACGAGCTGTGCGCCCCGCTCTGGGCGCCGATCGGCGACGAGGGCGCCCGCCGCCTCGCCTCGCTCATCGCACCGGTCAACGAGGCGTTCACCGCGGCCGGGACGTTCGACCAACTGCCCTGATTCCGCGCGGCGGCGGGTGCTCCCGCCGCCGCGAACACCTCCGTCAGTCCGCGGAGCCGGGTTCGGCTCGCCCGGCGGACGGCAGATGCGTGAGCACCAGGACGAGGCCGGAGAGCAGGAAAACCCGCGTGGCGGCCTCCAGCCCGTTCCACGACTTCGACTGCCACATGGAGAACCACTCGCCGCCGATGGCGATGAACCCGGCCCCGAACAGCAGCATCAGCATCAACAGGCCGACAGTGCTCGCCCGACGGGCACGGCGGATGCCACTTCCGTTACCGCGCAGGCTCATGCCCCACATGACCGTCGCCGCGATGAGGGCGAGGGCGGCGAGGGTTTCCCAGACGATGATGGCGATGTAGGCGGCGTCCTGGAGGGCGGTCGACGAGATCGCCCGCCACATCAGGTCGTCGTCCTTGAACGTCGTGTCCATCGCCAGCACATGCCGCACGAACTGCTGGTTGGTGCCGAAGTCGGTGATGTTGCCGAACGCGACGAGCGCGATGTACAGCGCCATCGTTCCGGTGAGCACCGCCGAGGCGACGGCGAGGGTGCGGGACGAACGTGCCCCGTCCGCTCGTTCGTCCACCACTCCTTCTCTGACCATGGCCATTTCCTCCCCCTGGACTCCCCTGGAATCCGCTTGATCCGGCTGATCGAGGGGGATCATCCACCATGTACGGGAAAACAGTCCAGCGCCGGTACGTTTTCCGTGGGGTCGGTAACGCGACCTGACCGGCCCCTGGTTGACGTCGTAGCCGTGCGCCCAACGGTGGCCGGTAGCCGAGTGGTTACGGAAGCATTAACTACTCTCCACAGGCATCGACTTCTTCCCGTATGTTGATCCAGTGAGCCCACAAGACCCGGAGCCCCGACATCCCTTCACATCAGTCGGCAAAGCGGACAGCGTACTGGCGATATTGATCATCATCGGTATCGCCTTCGGAGTGTTCTGGCTGGTGTCAAGCCTCGCCTCGTCCTACATAGGCTTCTTCACCTGACGGCTCCCGTCGCGGCAGGGCGAGAAACGCCACGGCCGCGGCGGCCAGGGCTGCTGCCACCCCGATGGCCATGGTGAGGGACTGGGCGTCGGCGAAGGCCGAACGGGCCGACTCGGCCAGAGCGCTTCGGCCCGCGCCGCCCTCGGCGTACGACAGTGTGGCCCCCAGCGAGGACACGGCGTGGTCGGGCAGCCCGTCGGGAAGCGCACCCCGGTAGGCGGTGGCGAGCACACTGCCCAGCCCGGCCACCCCCAGCGCGATGCCGAGCTGCTGGTGGGTGTCGTTGAGCGCGGAGCCCATACCGGCCCGCTCCGGGGGCACCGCGCCGAGCACGGTGCTGGTGGCCGAGGGGCCCGCGACACCGGAGCCCACCCCGGCCAGCGCCAGCCCGGCGGACACCGTCGCGTAGCCGCTGCCCTCGGACAGCGAGGCCAGCACCGCGAAACCCGCCGCGGTGACGGCGAATCCCGCCACGACGCAGGCCCATGACCCGAACCTCGCCGGTGCCCGGCCGCCCACGGCCGAGCCCGCGACGACTCCCGCCGCCAGGGGGACGGCCGCGAGCCCGGTCTCGAACGCGCTGTAGCCCAGGACCAGTTGCAGATACTGGCTCAGGATGAAGAGCGTGCTGCCCGTCGCGACCGTCATCACCGCCACCGCGAAGCTCGCCCCCGAGAACCGCCGGTCCCGGTACAGCCGCAGATCGACCATCGGCACCGGGGAGCGGGCCTGCCGTACGCCGAAGCCGATGAGCGCCGCCACCGCCACCAGCGCCCCGGTCAGCACCGCGGTCGAGGTGTACCCGTACGCCGGGGCCTCGATCAGGGCCCACACCAGGCCGGTCATCCCCGCGGTGACCAGGACGGTGCCGGGCAGGTCCAGCCCCCGGCCGTCCCCGGCCCGCGTCTCGGGCACCAGCCGTACGATCCCCACCAGCGCCACCGTCACCACGGGAACGTTGATCAGGAACACCCCCGCCCAACTCCACGCGTCCACCAGCGCGCCACCGAGCAGGGGCCCGGCGGCCATGCCCACGGACGCGACCGCGCTCCACACCGCGAAGGCCCGCGGGCGCTCCCGCCCGGGGAACACCGCGACGAGCACCGCGAGCGTCGCGGGCATCACCAGCGCCGCGCCGACGCCCATCAGAGCCCGCATCGCGATCAGCCAGCCCACCGAAGGGGCCGCCGCGGCGAGCGCCGACGCCACGCCGAAGACCAGCAGCCCCGCGACGACCGTGCGCCGCCTGCCGTACCGGTCGGAGACCACCCCCGCGGTGATGAGGAGCCCGGCGAAGACCACGACGTAGGCGTCGATCACCGCCTGTAACTGCCCTGTTGAGGCCTCGAAGGCGGCACCGATGGCGGGCACCGCGACATGCAGAACCGTGTTGTCGACGACGATACCCGGCCTCAGCTGTCGCACGAACGGATCATCGCCACCGCCGTTGAGCTACTGGACCGCGACGGCGTGCGGAAGCTGAGCATGCGCCGTCTCGCGGAGCGGCTCGGCGCCCACGCGACCAGTCTCTACTGGCATGTGGACACCAAGGACGACGTCCTCGACCTGGCTCTCGACGCGGTCTTCGCCGAACTCGGCCTCCCGGGCGAGCGCGGCGCCACCTGGCAGGCGGACGTCGAGGCGTTCATGACCGGGCTGCGCTCCGTACTGCTGCGGCACCCGTGGGCCGCCGCCCTGGCGAGCACCCGACCCCTCATGGGCCCCCACGCCCTGCGCTCCTCGGAGTTCGCCTACACCGCGCTCGCCATCGGTGGCTTCGACGGCGTGCACCTCTCGTCCGCCGCGGCCACGATCACCCACTATGTGATCGGCTCCGCCTCCACCGAAGCGGTGTGGCGCGAGCGCTCCGACGAGGCGGCCACCCGCTCGGCCGTGGACGCCCACCTCCACGCCCACATCGACGAATACCCCACCCTCGCCGGGCACTTCCCGCTCCTCGACGAGGACGACTGGGACGCCCACTTCCACCGAGGGATGCGGCTGCTGCTGACCGGCCTCGCCTCGCCCGGGGTCCGCGGCTGACCGGTGACGTCAGGCCCAGGTCATCGGCCCGGTGAGACGAAGCCGGATTCGTATGCGGCGATGACCGCCTGGGTGCGGTCGCGCGCGCCGAGTTTCGCCAGGACGGCGCTCATATGCGACTTGACCGTCTCGGTGCCCACCACCAGGCGTGCGGCGATCTCCGCGTTGGACAGTCCGCGGGCCACGAGGCGCAGCACGTCGCCCTCGCGCTCGGTCAGGGCGGCGCGCTCCAGGGCTGCCCGGCCCTCGGCGCTGCCGTGGGTTTCGCCGTACGAGGCGGCCAACTCGCGTACCGCCGCCGGGAACAGCAGCGAGTCGCCCTCGGCCACCAGCCGTATGGCGTGCACGATCTCCGCCGGGCGTGCGCGCTTGAGCAGGAACCCGTCGGCGCCCGCCCGCAGCGCCCCGTATACGTATTCGTCGTTCTCGAAGGTCGTCACCACGATGATCTTCGGCGGGTCGGGCACCGTGCGCAGGACGGTCCGGGTGGCCTCGATGCCGTCCATCAGAGGCATCCGTACGTCCATGGCGACGACGTCGGGGCGCAGTTGCCGCACCAGGGGGATCACGGCGGCACCGTCGGCCGCCTCGCCCACCACCTCGATGTCCGGCTGCGCCTCCAGTACGACGCGCAGGCCCGCCCTCACCAGAGGTTCGTCGTCAACCAGCAGAACGGTGAGCATCCGGCCAGCATAGGCGGTGCCCAGGGGGTGTTCTGATCACCGCACCGGCAGATCGACATGGACCAGCCACTGGCCCTCGTCCTGTCCCGTGCGGGCCTCGCCGCCGAGCAGTGCCGCGCGTTCACGGATGCCGCGCAGCCCGCTGCCGCCTCCCGTGACGGCCACCGCGGCCGCCGCGGTCAGGGGGTTGCGCACCTCCAGCCGCAGCCGTGCCTCGTCCACCGCGATGCGGACGCGGACGGGGACGGGCCCCGCGTGCCGCAGCACATTGGTCAGCGCCTCCTGGAGAATCCGGTAGCCCTCGCGGGACACCGGGCCCGGTACCCGCTCCAGCGGACCGGTCACCTCGGCGTCGATCCGCGCGCCCGAGGACCGGGCGGAGTCCAGCAGACGGCCCGCGTCGCCGAGGGCGGGCCGGGCACCGGCCGGGGGCGTTGTCTCGCGCAAGATCATCAGAACTCGTTCCAGGTCCTCCAGCGCGGCCCGGCCCGACTCCTCGATGGTCTCCAGCGCCCGGTCGGTGAAATCCGGGTTTCCGGCCGCCCGGGCGGCACCTGCCTGCACCACGGCCAGCGTGAGGGCGTGGCCGAGGGAGTCGTGCAACTCCCGGGCGATGCGGTTGCGTTCCAGCAGCCGCTCGGTACGTTCCTCCAGCTCGGCCAGCCGCTCCTTGGCCGACGGGCCGAGCAGCCGCCGGGCGGCCGCCGCCATGAGGGCGCCCGCCCCGGTGGCCAGGACGACCAGCACCAGCAGGGGCACCGGTATCAGCAGCCCGTACGCCCAGCCCGCCCCGGGAACCCGCAGCGGCGGGTCGCCCACGCCGGTTTCTCCGGCGGCCGCCCCGGCGAGCGACAGGGCCAGGGCCATCAACTGCCCCGTCACCAGCGCGACGGCGAACCCCGCTTCCAGGCGCAGCACCAGCCACAGGCCGGTCCTGGCCCGGTCGCTCCACGAAGCGGACGGAGCGGCCGAGACCCCCGAAGCCCCGTCGCCGCGCACGCGTGCGTGCGGCCCGGGGAACAGCATCAGCTGCGCCTGAAGCCCCTCCGCCCGCCGCGTCTCGGGCACCATGGCCGCCGCCAGGACCAAGGGGACCGGCAGGACCGCGATCAGCACCCAGTCGGCCGGAGACGGACGGACCAGCCCCGGGTAGATCGCGGCGCAGACGAACGGCACGACCGACCCCACCAGCAGGTGAAGCCAGCGGGTGTAGGTGACCGCACGCGTCAGCGGCGGCAGGAGGCCTGGCATGCCGTCATCGTGGCAGAGCGGGCGCGGCGGCGGCTCCCCCGCGCGGGGGAGCCGGTCTCCTCCGGCGGGGGATGCCAGCCCCCGCCCGCCCGGCCAGGCTGAAGCCATGACCAGCATCGACGTACATGACCTGACGAAGGAGTACGGCAGCACCCGGGCCGTCGACGGGCTGACGCTGACCGTCGAACCGGGCCGGGTGACCGGGTTCCTCGGCCCCAACGGCGCGGGCAAGTCCAGCACCATGCGGCTCATCCTCGGCCTCGACCACCCCACCTCCGGCACCGCCATCATCGGCGGCCACCCGTACGCGGCGCTGCGCGAACCCCTGCGCACGGCCGGTGCCCTGCTCGACGCGCAGGCGGCCCATGGTTCCCGGACCGCCCGCGACCATCTGCGCTGGCTCGCCGTCAGCAACCGCCTTCCGGTCCGCCGCGTGGACGAGGTCCTGGAGGAGACGGGTCTTGCCACGGTGGCGGGCCGTCGCATCAGAACGTTCTCGCTGGGCATGCGCCAGCGCCTCGGCATCGCCACCGCGCTGCTCGGGGACCCGCCCGTCCTCCTGCTGGACGAGCCCGCCAACGGCCTCGACCCGGAAGGGATCGTCTGGATTCGCGAGTTGCTGCGCCGACTCGCCCGGGAGGGCCGCACGGTCCTGGTCTCCAGCCACTTGATGAACGAGACCGCCACCTACGCCGACCACCTTGTCGTCCTCGCCCGGGGACGGCTCCTCGCCGATGTGTCCATGCGCGACTTCATCGAGCGGCACAGCCAGGAGCGCGTACGGGTGCGTACCAGCGAACCCGCCCGGCTGAAGGACACGCTGCTGGCCGGTGGATACACGGTCCTGGGCGGCGAGGACGGCGGATGGGTGGTCGAAGGCGCCAGGGCCGAACAGATCGGGGCCGTCGCCGCCCGCGAGGGCATCCCGGTGACCCAACTCGCCGACGAACAGGCCTCGTTGGAGCAGGCCTATCTCGCCCTCACGGCGGACGAGGCGGAGTTCACCGCCGCCGCCCCCGCGTCCCCGGCCACCTGACCGCCTGACCTTCGAGAACACCTCAACACCTCACAGGAGGTTCGACCATGTCCGTCACAGCGGTGCTGCACTCCGAGTGGATCAAGATCCGATCCATCCGGGCGAGCCTCGGCTCACTCATCGCGGTCTTCGCCGCCACGCTGGCCATCACGCTGCTGGTCTTCGCCACCGTCGGCGGGGCTGAGCTGAACGCCGACGAGGACCCCGTCTTCGCGGCCTTCTACGCGATCAACTTCGCGCAGATCGCCGCCATCGCGTTCGGGGCCACCGCCGTCTCCTCCGAGTACGCGAACGGTGCCCTGCGGGTCTCCCTGTCGGCCGTACCGCACCGGGGCCTCTTCTACGCGGCCAAGGCGGCGGCCATGGCGGGCGCCGCTTTCGCCGTGGGGCTCGCCACCGCCTTCGCCACCTTCTTCGCGGGCCAGGCGTTCCTGGGCGAGGACTCCATCGGCCTCGGCGAACCGGGCGCGCTGCGGGCCTGCTTCGGCGCGGGGATCTATCTGGCCCTGATGGCCCTGTTCGCCGCGGGACTCACCTTCCTGCTGCGCAGCGCCACCGCGGTCCTGAGCCTGCTCATCCCGTTCATCCTGATCGTGGGCTTCGTGATCGGAGACCTCGCCGGGAACGCCGCCGACTATCTGCCGGACCGCGCCGGACAACAGGTGCTGCACCAGGCCCCGGAGGGAGGCGTCGGTCCGTGGACGGGACTCGCGGTGATGGCGCTGTGGGCGGCGGCCGCGCTGCTGGCCGGTTGGTGGGCGGTGCGCCGCCGCGACGCCTGACGTCACGGCTGAGGCGCGCTTTTCACTCGAAAGAGATTCCCTGACGGACGAATTCTCCTGGCCGCTCTCGGTAATCTTTCATGCGCTTCGGAAAATATTCGAGGCGCGGCGAACTGTCGGCACTGGAGGGTGGGGACCGCGTGGGCGCACTACTGGACCAGAAGTACGAAAAGCTGTTCGCTTTGTTGGACGCCAATGGCGATGGCGTGATCGCCGAAGACGACTTCGAACTGATGGGCAGCCGCGTTCTGGCCGCCGTCGGCGAGGAGCGCACGGCGGTCAAGGGCAAGGAATACGCCGACGCGCTGATGACGTACTGGCGGGCGCTGCGCGAGACCGCCGACGCCGACGGCGACGGCCGGATCGACAAGGGCGAGTTCAGCCAGGCCCTGAGCCAGGTGAGCGACCACTTCGACATGCTGATCGGCCCGCTCTACCGGGCCGGTTTCGACCTCGCCGACCACGATGACGACGGACTGGTCGGCAAGGACGGCTTCGTCGCGGTCATCTCCGCCATCGGTGTCCCCGAGGAGGAGGCCGGGGCGGCCTTCGACCGGCTGACCGAGACCGAGCAGGGCGGGCAGCTGACGAAGGACCAGCTGATGGCCGCCGCCACGCAGTTCTACCGCGACGAGGACCCGGCCAACACCGCGAGCCATCTGCTCTTCGGCGCGCTGTGAACTGAATCCGCGGCGGACGGGGGGAGAGAGCGGAGATGGCCACTGCCGTCATAGCGGGCCGGGCACAGGTGCCGCTGCTGACCGAGGTGCTCTTCGACGGGCGATTCGACGATCTGCACAGACCGTGGACGGAGCATTTCCGACGGGATATTTTCCGTTACCGCGATGGATTGTCGCCGTCGGACCGTTCGGAGCTCGCTTATGAGCGTTTGCGGGTCGTCAATGAAGGAATCGCATCCGTCGAGGATTTGGTCATGGCGACGGACCGGCTGGTGTCGCTGCACGAGTGGCTGGGCGCGGTCGACGGCTCGCTGACCACGCTGGCGACCATCCACTACAACCTGTTCCTCGGCAGCCTCCTCCGCCTCGACCCCCGCCGCACCGTGGACCTCTCCCCGTTCATCCGGCTCAGCCGGTACGGCACCGTCCTCATCACCGAACTCGGCTACGGGAACAACGCCGCCGAGCTGGAGACTACGGCGGTCCACCAGCCGGGAGCCGACACCTTCGTGCTGCACACCCCGTCGGCCGAGGCCCAGAAGTTCATGCCCAACACCGGCCCCGCCGGGGGCCGCAAGAGCGGTCTGGTCGCGGCCAGGCTGATCGTCCGCGACCAGGACTGCGGCGTGTTCCTGTTCCTCGTGCCGCTGCGCGACGAGCACGGGCCGCTGCCCGGCATCCGGATACGGCCGCTCTCGGAGACGCCCGGTTCGGCGGTCGACCACGCCATCACCTCGTTCGACCAGGTCGTTCTGGAGCGTTCGGCCCTGCTGGCCGGGGACCACGCGGACCTGACCGCCGAAGGGGCGTTCCGCAGTGTGATCGGCAGTCGGCGCCGCCGGTTCCTGCGGTCCATCCAGCGGGTCACCACGGGCAAGCTCTGCCTGGCCGCGGCGGCGCTGGGCGGGGCCCGGATGGGCCTCACCGCCGCCGTGCGGTACGCCCACCGGCGGCATACGTTCGCCCCGGCGAGCAGGACCGGTGTCCCGCTTTTCGCCTACCGCTGCAACCAGACCAGACTGCTCGGGGCGGCGGCCAGCGCCTACGCGGCGACGTTCCTGCTGCGCGAGGCCACCCGCCACTGCACGGGCCAGGGCGACCCGGAGTCGGCCGAGGCGGAGGTTCTCGTGGCGGCGGCCAAGGGCTGGATCACCTGGCAGGCCAGGGACATCGCGATCGAGTGCCGGGAGCGCTGCGGCGCCCAGGGGCTGTTGTCGGCCAACCGCATCGTCGACCTGATCACACCGATCGAGTCCACCGTCACGGCCGAAGGCGACAACCTGGTCATCTGGACGAAGGCCGCCGCCGACATGCTGACCGGCCGTGGCTACAGCCCGCCCGAGGCCCCCGCCGCGCGGACCGGCCCGCTGACCGACCCGCTGACCGATCGCGCCCTCCTGCTGGATCTGCTCGTGCGGCGCGAGCTGCGCTGCCTCCAGCACGCCCGCAGCCGTCTCGGCCGGGCCGGCGCCGGACCGCTGGACCGCTGGAACCAGGCGGTGAACCCGGCCCTGGACCTCGTCGACGCCTACGCCACCCGGCGCGCCGCCGAGGCGTTCCTGACCGCCGCCGACCGCGTCGCCGACGACGCCACGCGGAGCCTGCTGGAGCAGGTCTTCCAGCTGTTCGTGCTGGAACGGCTCGCCCCTCACGCGGGGTTGCTGCTGGCCGACGGGCACCTCACCGCCGACGCGGTCCGCGACCTCGGCGACGCCGTCGACCGCGTCGCCGCCGGGCTGGCGCCCCACGCGCTCGCGCTCGTGGAGGCGTTCGCCGTCCCGGACCACATCCTCCAGGCGCCCATCGCCACCGACAGTTACGCCGCCGCCTACGACGACCCCGCCGGGCCCTGGCAGCGGCCATGAGCGACGCGTTCACCCGGGAGCCGCCGTGGGACCCCCGGCTCTTCCCCCCGGCCGCCCGTGCGCCCCGGCCCGTGCAGACGGTGCGGATGCTCCGGGACCCGCAGGGCTACGCGCGCTCCCTGCGCCGCCGGTTCGGACCGGTCTTCTCGCTCCGCGTCTTCCCCTACCGCGCCGCCCTCGTCTGCGCGGCCGACGCCGCCACCAACCGCGCGGTGCTGACCGACCACGAGCGGTTCACCGGCGGTGACGCCGCCGCCCTGCTGGCGCCCGCGATCGGCGCCGGATCGCTGATCTGCACACCGCCACCGCTGCATCTGACCCACCGCAAGCTTCTGCTTCCGCCCTTCCACGGGGAGCGGATCGGCGGCTGGGCGCGGCGGGTGCGGGAGCTCGTCCACACCGGGCTGCCCGAACTGCTCGGAGGCGACGGCCTGCCCGTGCGGCCATGGGCGCAGCGGCTGACGATCGACGTCATCCTGAGAGTCGTCTTCGGCCTGACCGACCCGGCCCGGGTCGCCACCTTCCGCCACGCGCTCAACGCGTACGTCCGCATAGGCAACCTCGCCGTCCTGTTCCTGCCGGGGCCGCTGCGGCGCGATCTCGGTCCGCTCTCGCCGGGCGGCCGCTTCCACCGGCTCCGCGCCGCCCTATGGGACCTGACCCGTGAGGAGATCGCCGCGCGCCGGGCGGCGCCGGACCGCGCCCACCGCGACGATGTGCTGTCCATGCTGCTGGACGCCCGTGACGACCACGGTGCCGGGCTGGACGACGCACAGCTCCTGGACGAGCTGACCGGCCTCGTCCTGGCCGGGTACGAGACCACGGCGACCACGATCGCCTGGACACTGCACCTGCTCGCCCACCACCCCGCCGCCCGCGACGACCTGATCGCCGACCTCGACGCGGGCTCGGACCGGCTGCTCAGGGCGACCGTCAAGGAGTCCGGCCGGTTGCGCCCCGCCGTCTACAACGCCATGCGCACCGCGGCCCACGACACCGAGCTCGGCGGCCACCCGGTGCCCCGGCACGCGTTCGTCGCGGCGCTGTTCCCGCTCACCCACCTCGACCCCGAGCTGTGGCCGGAGCCGGACGCCTTCCGGCCCGAGCGCCACCTGGGCGCGGAGCCGGTGCCGTACGCGCTGACGCCGTTCGGTGGTGGTGTGCGGCGCTGCATCGGGGTGTCGCTGGCCCAGCTGGAGATCGAGACCGTGCTGCGGGAGATCCTCGCGGCCGCCGTCCCCGAACCGGCCGGGCCCCTGGAACCGGCGCGGCTCGTGGCGGTGACGATCGTCCCCGCCCGGGGCGGCCGGGTCCGCCTCCGCGCACGCCGGTCGCCCCGGGCCGCCCGGACGTAAACTGCTGGGGAAGCCGTTCCGAACCGCACACCGTTCCGAACCCCGCCGGGGTGAGCACGGATGACGACCAGCAACGGACCCGCTGTTTCCCGCGAGGAGTTCGACGCGCTCTTCGCGGCGGTCCAGGCGTGGGGGCGGTGGGGGCCGGGCGGCCGTGGCGCCTGGAACCGGGTGACCCCGGGGCATGTGCGGCGGGCCGTCGCCCGGGTACGGTCCGGGGCGGTCGTCCCGCTGGCGCGGCCCTGGGACACCCGGCCCGCACCGGACAACCCCAAGCCCGCGCTGCGCCACATGACGGACCTCGGCGACGTGGAGCCACCGGAGCCCGCCGTGTACAAGGACTTCCTCGGCGTCGACTACCACGGCAAGGGCGTCAGCCATCTCGACGCGCTGTGCCACGCCGCCTACCGGGGGCGGCTCTACGGCGGCCGGGCCGCGCAGGAGGTGATCGACGCCGCGGGCGCCCGCCACGGTGCGGTCGCCGCGCTCGGGCCGCTCGTCACGACGGGTGTCCTCCTCGACCTTCCCGCCGCCCTGGGAACCGCCTGGCTGGAGCCGGGGCGGGCGGTGCACGCGGAGGACATCGCCGCCGCCGAACGGGCGCTGGGAGTGACCATCGGCGAGGGGGACGCGGTGCTGCTGCGCACCGGGAGCCTTCGCCGCCGCGAGGAACGCGGCGCCTGGGATACCGGCGCGGCGAGCGCGGGGCTCCATGTGGATGCCGTCCCCTTGCTGGCCGAGCGCGGCATCGCCCTGCTCGGCGGGGACGGTGACAACGATGTGCGGCCCTCGCCGGTCGACGGTGTGCACTCCCCGGTCCATGTGCTCACCCTGACCGCGATGGGGGTGCCGCTGCTGGACAACCTCGATCTCGAAGAGCTCTCCGCCGCCACGGCCGAGGCGGGCCGCTGTGCGTTTCTGCTGGTCGTGGCGCCTCTGAACGTTCCGGGCGGGACGGGCTCACCCCTCACGCCGGTCGCGGTGCTGTGACGGCCGCCAGCCTGAGCCGGTCACCGTATGTGGTCCATCGAACACATGTCTCCTTTCGCTCGTCGCGGCAGCACCCGTACCCGTTATTGTCGAAGAGTGGGCTTTTGGGGCTAATCGCGGCGAATAGCTAGGAGTGGCGTGAATCGGGCCGGTGAGGCAGCGATCCTGGCGGGTCTCGTGACAGGCGGCATCGGGCCCGCGCGCTCGCGTGAGCAGTTCCTCCAGGGGGAAGCGGTCCAGGCGGACGTGCGGAGCCTGATCCTGAACTCGTGGCAGCGCTGCCGCTCCCTGGGCCTGCCGCTGGGCGGCTTCGACCTTCCCTACCGGCAGTTCGATCCCGAGGACCGGCTGGTCCGCGCCGCCGGTCCGGTGCTCGACCGGCTGCGGTCCCGGTTCCAGGACAGCCCGATGAACATCGCGCTCGCCGACGAAAACGGGACGGTGCTCCAGCGCCGCTTCGGCGACGAGTCGTGGGCCAGAACCCTCCCGCCGATCCAGCAGGTACCGGGCTTCGTCTTCGCCGAACAGTTCGCCGGTACCAACGGCATCGGCCTCGCCCTGGCGGAGCGGCGGCTCATCCAGGTCTACGGCGCCGAGCACTTCGCCGAGCGCGGCCTGTCGAACGGCTGCAGCGCGATTCCCGTCCGCGACCCGCTCAGCGGGCGCATCGAAGGCATCCTGTGCCTCGCCTTCCCCCGCGGCTCCGGGCATCCGGTGCTGGACGCCGTGCTGCGCAGGGCGACCCAGGCCATCGAACGGGGGCTGCTGGCGCAGAGTTCGGCGCGGGAGCGCGGGCTGCTGCGCGCGTACCAGGACGCGGCCGGTGCGTCGCGGGCCCGCGAGGGGGGCGGGCACACCATCGGGGTGGACGCCTTCGTACAGGGGCTGCACCGCGGCGATCAGATGATAATCAAGGAGAGGGCCGCCGAGCTGCTCTCCCACGGGCAGCGGGCCGCCATCGAAGTGTCCCTCTCCGACGGGCGGCGGGTCACCCTCATGAGCCGCCCGATGACGAGCGCGGCCGGGGTGGAGGGCATCGCCGTCGAGGCCATGTTCCCCGACCACGCGACGCGGCCGCCCCTCACCCTCCCGTCGCGCCTCTCCCCGCCTCTCTCGGGCGCCGTACCCGGCCAGGGCACGGCCGCCAAGATGACGGCCGCCAGGACCCCGGCCGCCAGAACGTCGGCCGGAAGGGCGGCGTCCGGAAGAACGCCGGACGCCAAGACGGATGCCGAGACGGCCGCCAGAACCCCGGACGCCCAGACTCCGGCCACCCGGGCCGCCACCCCGGCGACGGGCCATGTCACCGACGGCCTGGCCGGGCTGGTGCTGGTCGGCGAGCCGGAGGTGGGGAAGTACGCCCTGGCGGCGCGGCGCCGCATGGAGCTGCTGTCCGAGGCCAGCGCGCGCATCGGCACCACCCTGGATGTGCGCCGCACCGCCCAGGAACTCGCCGAGACGGCCGTCCCCCGGCTGGCCGACTTCGTCACCATCGACCTGCCCGACGCCGTACTGCGCGGCGACGAACCCCTCGACCCCCGCTACGACCTGCGCCGTACGGTGGTCCACGGCATCCATGGCGACTGCCCGTTCTACCCGGTCGGCAAGCGCATCGACTTCCACCCGACCACGCCCCAGCTGCGCTGTGTGAGCGCCGGGCAGGCGATACTGGAACCGGATCTGAAGACCGCCGCGGGCTGGCTCATCCAGGACCCCGAGCACACCGCACGGCTGCTGTCCCACGTCCGTTCCCTCATCGCCGTCCCGCTGGTCGCCCGCGGCACCGTCCTGGGCATCGTCAGCTTTTACCGTGCGCTCGACCCCGCGCCGTTCGGGGACGACGACCGTTCGCTGGCCCAGGAACTGGCCACCCGCGCCGCCCTGTCCATGGACAACGCCCGGCGCTACACCCGCGAACACACCATGGTCCTGGCCCTGCAGCACAGTCTGCTCCCGCACGGCGTGCCCGGTCAGAACGCCGTCGAGGTAGCCCACCGCTATCTGCCCGCCGAGTCGCGGGTGGGCGGGGACTGGTACGACGTCATCCCGCTGCCCGGTGCCCGGGTCGGGCTCGTCGTCGGCGACGTCGTCGGCCACGGCATGCACTCCGCCGCCACCATGGGACGGCTGCGCACCGCCGCCCGCAGCTTCGCCGAACTCGACTTCGCCCCGGACGAGGTGCTGACCCACCTCGACAACCTGGTGCTGCGCCTGGACCGGGAGGAGAGCAGCGAGGGCTCCTCCGACGGATTCGGCATCATCGGCGCCACCTGTCTGTACGTCGTCTACGACCCGACGTCGCAGCGCTGTGCCATGGCCCGCGCCGGGCACCCGCCGCCCGCGCTGGTCCGGCCCGACGGCGCCGTGTCGTTCCCCGACCTGCCCGCCGGGCCGCCGCTGGGCCTGGGCGGTCTGCCCTTCGAGACCGCCGAGATCGAGGTCCCCGAGGGCAGTCGGCTGGTGCTCTACACCGACGGGCTCATCGAGGACCGGCAGCGCGGCATCGACGTGGCCCTGGGCCGGCTGCGCCAGGTCCTGGCCTACCCGGAGCGCACCCCCGAGGACACCTGCCAGGCGGTCCTGGACGATGTGGCACCCGCCCACCCCTGCGACGACATCGCCGTCCTCGTCGCCCGCACCCACGCCCTCGCCCCCCACCGGATCGCCACCTGGGAACTGCCCGCCGACCCGGCCGTCGTCCGCGAGATCCGGGCCGCCGCCGGCCGTCAGCTGGCCGAGTGGGGGCGCGAAGAGCTCTCGTTCGTGACGGAGCTGCTGGTCAGCGAGCTGGTCACCAACGCCCTGCGGCACGCCAGCGGGCCCATCCGGGTACGGCTGCTCCACGACCGCACCCTGATCTGCGAGGTCTCCGACACCAGCAGCACCGCCCCGCATCTGCGCCGGGCGGGCATCACCGACGAGGACGGCCGGGGCCTGTTCCTCGTCGCCCAGCTGGCCCTGGCCTGGGGCACCCGCCACACCCAGGACGGCAAGGTCATCTGGGCCGAATGCGCCCTCGACGCCGCGTGAGACTGGCCCGTTGGAGTAACAGAGCCCCCGCGCACGGCCTCATTCGGTAAACACCATGACCGGTCCCGCTAAGGTCGCGGATGTGAGAGTCGCGGAAGGGAGAGGGGAAGGCGAACCACTCGTCCGCATCCGGGGTCTCAGCAAGCGATTCGGCGGAACGCTCGCGCTGGACCGCGTCGACCTCGACATCCACCGGGGCAGTGTTCTCGCGCTGCTCGGCCCCAACGGCGCCGGGAAATCCACTCTCATCAAGGTCCTCGCGGGATACCACCCCGCCGACGGCGGGACCGTGACGGTGGCCGGGCATCCGCTCGGCACCGAGGCCGCCTCCCGGAACATGTCCTTCACCCATCAGGACCTCGGCCTCGTCGAGTGGATGACGGTCGCCGAGAACATCGCCCTGACCACCGGGTATCCACGCCGTGGCGGGCTGATCTCCTGGCGGCGGACCCGGGAGCGCGGCACGGAGGTCCTGCGGACCGTCGCCGGACACCTCCCGGCGGATACCCGGATCGCCGACCTCGCCCCCGCCGAACGCTCCCTCGTCGCCATCGCCCGCGCCCTCGCGGCACGGGCGCCGCTCATCGTCCTCGACGAGCCGACCGCCAGCCTCCCCGCCGCCGACTCCGCCCGGCTCTTCGACATCCTGCACACCCTGCGCGACCTCGGGCACGCCATCCTCTACGTCAGCCATCGCCTGGACGAGGTGTACGAGGTCGCCGACGCCTTCGCGGTGCTGCGCGACGGACGTCTCGTCAGCCGGGGACCCCTGGCGGCACACGGCGCCACCCGCCTGGTGCGGGACATCGTGGGCGACGAACCGACCGGCTACCGGCCCGGTGCGGCCCCCGCCGGAGGCCCGGCCGTCCTGGCCCTCGACGGCGTCCGGACGGCCGGGACCGGGCCCGTCCGCCTCGAACTGCGGGCCGGGGAGATCCTCGGCCTGGTGGGGCTCACCGGCGCCGGGCACCGGGAGCTGGGCCGGGCCCTCGCGGGCGCCCGGCCGATCGCCGCCGGGCGGGCGCTCCTCGACGGGCGCCCGTACCGCCCGCGTTCGGTCGCCGCCGCCGTCGCCTCCGGGGTCGGCCTGGTGACCGGCAACCGGGTGGAGGAGGGCTGCGCCGCCGAACTGACCGTGCGGGAGAACCTGCTGGCCAACCCGCGCGCGGGGGAGGGGCGCCCGCGGCGCTGGATCAGTCCGCGCCGGGAGCGGGCCGAGGCGCTCGCCCTGATCGAACGGTTCTCGGTGCGCCCCGGCGACAGCGAGGCGCCGATCGCCACCCTGTCCGGCGGCAACCAGCAGAAGGTCATGCTCGGCCGGTGGCTCCGGGGCGGTCTGCGCGTGCTGATCCTGGAGGAGCCGACCGCGAGCGTGGACATCGGCGCCAAGGCCGCGCTCTACCGCCTGCTCGACGACGCGCTGGCGGCCGGTCTCGCGGCCGTGCTCATCTCCACCGACTTCGAGGAGGTCGCGGGGGTGTGCGGGCGCGCCCTGGTGTTCGTCCGGGGTGCGGTGACGGCCGAGCTGAGCGGTGCGTCGCTCACCGTCGCGGAACTGACCCGGGCGGCGTCGGCGCTGCCCGCGTCCGGGGCATGAGGCAGCGATGACGCCCCGAGCGAGGCAGCGATGACGCCCCCGCCGAGGCACCGATGACGCCCCCGCCCTCGCCCCGATCCCGGCCGGGCGGGCACCTCATCGGGACGTACGGCCTGCTGGCCCTCACCGCCCTGCTGTTCCTGATCTTCTCCGTCACCTTGCCGCGCACCTTTCCGACCCTGGACAACATCTCCTCGATCCTGGCCAACCAGTCGATCCCGGCCATCCTCGCGCTCGGCGCGACGGTCCCCATCGTGACCGGCAACTTCGACCTGTCCATCGGATACGGCCTGGGCCTGGCGCATGTGATGGTGATGCAGCTCATCGTCCACGCGGGCTGGCCCTGGCCATCGGCCTGTCTGGCCGTGATCGTCGGGGGGATCGTCGTCGGCGTGCTGAACGGTGTCATCACCGAGTTCGGCCAGATCGACTCCTTCATCGCCACCCTCGGGACCGGCAGCATGCTCTACGCCATCACCGGCTGGATCACCGGCGGCGGCAGGATCGTCCCCGGCCCGGAAGGGCTGCCCGGCGCCTTCGTCGACCTCTACGACTCCACCTTCCTCGGCCTGCCGGTCCCCGCCTTCTACGTGCTCGCCCTGGCGGTCGCGCTCTGGCTGCTGCTGGAGCGGCTGCCGCTCGGCCGGTATCTGTACGTCATCGGCTCGAACCGCCGCGCCGCCGACCTCGTCGGCATCCCCACCCGCCGGTACTCCATCTGCGCCTTCGCGGTGTCCGGGCTGGTCGTCGGCTTCGCCGGGGTGCTCCTCGCGGCCCAGCAGCAGCTGGGCAACCCGAGCGTCGGCCTCGACTATCTGCTGCCCGCCTTCGCCGGTGCGCTGCTCGGCTCCACCGCGATCAAACCCGGCCGCGCCAACGCCATGGGCACCCTCGTCGCCGTGGCGGTCCTCGCCATCGGGCTCTCGGGGATCGGCCAGCTCGGTGCCGAGTTCTGGGTGACCCCGCTGTTCAACGGCGGCACCCTGCTCGTCGTCGTCGGCCTGGCCGGTTACTCCGCGCGCCGACGGCTGCGTACGGGCATCACCGCGGACCGCCGCCCGCCCGCGCAGCCGTCGGACTCCCGGCCGACATGAGGTCCGGCCCCGTATCCGTCGTCCACCGCGAGGAGGTTTTCGTGCACTCCCACCGCAAGACCTCAGCCCTCGCCACCGCCGTGCTGCTGGCGGCGGCCGCCCTCACCGGGTGCGAGCGCGGCTCGTCGGCCGGGGGAGGGAACACCAGCGCGGGGCCGAGCGGCTGCCCCGCCGTCGTCGCCCGGGCCAAGGCCGCCGTCCAGCGGGCCGAGCGGACCGGCGTCCGCTGGAACGGCCCGACCCGTGGCCCCGCCGCGGTGCCCGGCAAGACCATCGTCTACGTCGCGCAGACCATGACCAACCCCGGTGTCGCGGGCGCCGCGCAGGGGGTCCGGGACGCGGCGAGGACCATCGGCTGGCGCGTCAGGGTCATCGACGGCGGAGGCACGCCCGCGGGCATCCAGGCAGCGCTGAGCGAGGCCGTCACCCTCAAGCCCTCGGGCATCGTCATCGCCGGTTTCGACCCCCGCTCGACGGCGCAGCAGGTCGCGCAGGCCAACGCGGCACGCATCCCGCTCATCGGCTGGCACGCGGTCGCGTCCCCCGGCCCCAGCACGCATCCCAGGCTGTTCACCAACGTCACCACGAAGGTCGAGAAGACGGCACGGATCAGCGCGGACTGGGTGATCGCGCGATCCCGTGGCAGGGCCGGAGTCGTCGTCTTCACCGACGCCTCGATCCCGTTCGCCAGGAACAAGTCCGAGCTGATCAGGAAGGGGCTCAAGCGCTGCCGGGACGTCAGACTGCTGTCCTACGAGAACATTCCGATCCCGGACGCGGGCAGCCGCACCCCCCAGGAGGTCTCCTCCCTCCTCTCCCGCTTCCAGGACACATGGAACTACTCCGTCGCCATCAACGATCTGTACTTCGCGGACGCGGCGCCCGCCCTCCGCGCGGCCGGGAAGCGGGGCTCCGGCCCGCCCTTCAACATCGGCGCGGGCGACGGCGACCCCTCCGCGTTCCAGCGCGTCAACCACCGGCAGTACCAGGCCGCGACCGTCCCCGAGCCGCTGTCCCAGCAGGGCTGGCAGATGATCGACGAGTTCAACCGGGCGTTCTCCGGCCGGGGCCCCAGCCGGTACAGCGCCCCGGTCCACATCGCCACCGCCGCCAACAGCGCGGGCGCCACGAGCTGGAACCCCCGGGGCTACCAGCAGGCGTACCGGAGGATCTGGGGCTCGTGATCACAGCTCGGTGAGCTGTGCTCGCATCCGGACCGTCTCCGCCGGGTCCCAGCCCTCACGCGGCACCGAGGACAGCAGCAGCCGGGTGTACGGGTCCGCGGGCGCGTCCAGCACCCGGGCTGTCGGGCCCGTCTCGACGGCCCGGCCGCGCCGCATCACCAGGGTGTCGTCCGTGATGTGTCCGACGACGGCCAGGTCATGGCTGACGAAGACCAGCGCCACCCCCGTCTCCCGGCGGATCTCGGCGAGGAGCAGCAGGATCTGCGCCTGGATGGACACGTCCAGCGCCGCCACCGCCTCGTCCAGCACCAGCACCTCGGGTTCCACGGCGAGCGCCCGGGCGATGGCCAGCCGCTGGCACTGGCCGCCGGACAGCGCTCGCGGCCGGGCGTCGGCCTCCCGCTCGCCCAGGCCCACCTGGTCGAGCAGTTCGCCGACCCGCGCCGTGGCGGCCCGCCCCTGGTGGCGGCCGTGCAGCCGCAGCGCGCCATGCAGACACTGACGTGCCGTCAGACGCGGGTCGAGGGAGACGTACGGGTCCTGGAAGACGATCTGGATCTCGCGGGCGCGCCGCAGCCGTTCCGCCCCGCGCCTGCCCGGTGCGAGCGGCATTCCGCCGCCGCGTGCGCCGGGGGTCCGCTCGCGCCCGTTCACGGTGATCGTGCCCGCGTCCGGCCGTACGAGGCCCACCAGCGTGCGGGCGACCGTGGTCTTGCCGGAGCCGGACTCCCCGACGATGCCCAGGGAGCCGCCCGCCGGATGGACACCCTCGTGCTGGCCCTCGCCTCACTGGACGAGCCCCGGGCCGTCGAAGCCTCCCACCAGCTCACCGTCCTGCGCGGCCAGCTGCTCGACCGGCCCGAACCCCGGCAGCGCAAGGGCTGACCTCGCCGCCTCGCGGATGACACTCATGACCCCTGGACGCCCATGACGCCTTGACACCCTCAATGGTCTAGGCCAACATCCTGGTGATCTGTGTCGCGCCGTTGCGCCGTCGAGCTGTCGAGTTCGCGGTGGCGCGCGTCATCACGCCTCGGAGGGCCCCGCCATGGGAGCGAGCAGCAATCCGGACCTGGTGCGGCTGGCGCATGCCGTGCTGCAGCCGGGGTTCGTGGGGACCACCGCTCCGGACTGGGTGCGCCGCAGGATTGCCGGGGGCCTCCGCTCGGTCGTGCTGTTCGGGCGGAACATCGTCGACGGCGAGCAGGTCGCCGCGCTCACCGCGGAACTCCGCGCGGAGAACCCGGACCTGGTCATCGCCATCGACGAGGAGGCCGGAGACGTCACCCGCATCGAGGCGCTGTCCGGCGCCACCCGCCCGGGAAACCTGGCACTCGGCGCGGTGGACGACGTCGGTCTGACCGAACGCGTGGCCCGCGACGTCGGCCGCGAACTGCACGCGGCCGGGGTCTCGTTGAACTACGCCCCGAGCGCCGACGTCAACTCCAACGCGCTCAACCCGGTCATCGGCGTGCGCTCCTTCGGCGCGCGTACCGACGTCGTCTCCCGGCACACCGCCGCCTGGATTCGCGGTCTGCAGTCCGCGGGCGTCGCCGCCTGCGCGAAGCACTTCCCCGGCCACGGCGACA
This sequence comes from Streptomyces sp. NPDC005962, assembly GCF_040629205.1. Taxonomy (NCBI): domain Bacteria; kingdom Bacillati; phylum Actinomycetota; class Actinomycetes; order Kitasatosporales; family Streptomycetaceae; genus Streptomyces; species Streptomyces sp. NPDC005962. The sequence continues at coordinate 109,585 of NZ_JBEXVE010000002.1, forward strand.
CGGCCGTCGACTCCCACCACGGGCTGCCCAAGGTCACCGCCGGTGCGCAGGAGATCGCCCGGACCGCGCTGCCCCCGTTCATCGCCGCGATGGAGGCGGGTGTCCGCGCGGTGATGACGGCACATCTGCTGGTACCGGCGTACGACCCCGCCCTCCCGGCCACGCTCAGCCGCCGGGTCCTGGTGGATCTGCTGCGGAACGAACTCGGCTTCACCGGCCTGGTGGTCACGGACGCCATCGAGATGGGCGCGGTCGCCGACCGCTACGGCATCGGCGGGGCCACCGTCAAGGCGCTGGCCGCCGGGGCCGACGCGGTGTGCGTGGGAGGCGAGAACGCCGGGCAGGCCGTCACCGAAGGCCTGGTCGACGCCATCGTCCACGCCGTGGGCACGGGGGAGCTGGCGCGGGAGCGGCTGGACGAGGCGGCCGCGCGGGTGTGGCGGTTCGCCGCCTGGTCCGGTGAGCAGGCGCGATCCGTCAGCCCCGACGGCACCCGGTCCGACATCGGACTGGCCGCCGCGCGCCGGGCCGTCCGGGTGCGCCGCCGCCCGGGCGCACCCGATGTGCTGCCGGTCTCCCGTGACGTCCATGTGGTCGAGTTCTCCCCGGCGATGAGCCTGGCCGTGGACGGCCAGACCCCCTGGGGCCTCGCCGCGCCGCTGCGCTGGCTGCGGCCCACGACCACCTCGGCCCGTCTGACGGAGGCCGACATCGATTACGCGGGCCACGCGCTGGAGCGCGAGGTGCTGGCGGCCGCCGGTCGCGTCCTCATCGTCGTGGTGCGCGACGCGGCCCGTCACCGCTGGATGTCCGACGCCGTGGCGGGGCTGCTGCGCCGCCGCCCGGACGCCGTCGTCGTGGAGATGGGCTTCCCCGCGAGCGGTGGCGACGACCCCGCCGATCTGGTCACCTACGGCGCCACCCGGGTCTCCGGCATCGCCGCCGCCGAGGTGGTGACCGGCGCTCTCGCCGCCTCGCCCATGGTCGGCTCCGTCTGACCCTGATTTAGTGGGTTATTCCCTAGTAAAAATGCCACTGCCTGACACAGCTGGCTGGTCTAGTCCATTTTTGTGCCCAGTGACACCCAGTCTTGGAGCACGACATGAACACCCCTGACCCCTATCTCCACCGCACCACTTCGCCCGTTCCCTATTTCAGTTCGGACGGCGAGACCTACCTGGCCAGGACACCGCTGCGCGACCTGGAGAAGACCCGCCCCCTCCGGGTGCTGTCGGAGGAGGACTTCGCCTTCTGGCAGACGTACGGCTATGTGGTGGTGAAGCAGGCGATCCCCGCCGAGGCCGCCCGGCGCCTGCTGGACTTCGCCTGGGACTTCCAGGCGCTCGACCCCGGCCGCCCCGAAACCTGGTACGAGGAGCGGGAGTTCCGGTCCGACCTGGACCGCGATCTGCACGTCTACGGGTTCGTCGAGGCGTACCACCACCAGCTCCTCTGGGACAGCCGCCAGACACAGCGGGTCTACGACGCGTTCGCCGACGTCTGGGACTGCGAAGAGCTGTGGGTGACCCTGGACCGGCTCAACCTGAACCCGCCCAACGTCGGGAACCGGGACCGGGCCCAGATCGAGCGCACCGACCGGGGCTTCGACATCGAGCTGCACTGGGACGTCGACACCTCGCTGAGCGTGCTCCCGCAGCGCGTGCAGGGGATCATCGCCCTGAACGACACCCGGCCGGACTTCGGCGGCTTCCAGTGCTGCCCCGAGCTGTTCCGGCGGTTCGAGCGGTGGCGGGCCCTCCAGCCCGACGGCCGCGACCCGATCCGGCCGAGCGTCGACCGGGCCGACATGCCCGTGGTCCGGCCCGAGCTGGAAGCCGGTGACCTGCTGATCTTCAACGGTCTGCTGGCGCACGGAGTGGCGCGGAACACCTCCGACAGCGGTGTCCGGGCGGTCCAGTACCTGTCGATGATGCCGGCCCTGGAGACCCACCGGGAGCTGCGCCGTTCCCGGGTCGACTCATGGCGCACCCTCGCCACACCGGACTGGAACGCGACACTCCTCGGCGACCGCGACAAGCCCGAGTCGCTGAGGTACGGCACCGCCGAACTCGACGACCTGGGCGCCAGGCTGCTGGGGCTCAGACCCTGGCACGGAACCGGCTCCGACCAGCCCGCAGGGGCCTAGCATGCGACGCGTCTGCCTGACCCTGCCCACCAACCGGCCGTGCGCCGCCACGATCGCCGCCATCGGCGAGGAAGCCGTCTACGCCGCCGAACACTTCGGCGTCGAGGTGCGGCTGCTGATCCTGGACTCCTGCGACGCGGCCGCGTACGCGGAGAACGCCGAGGCCGTACGCGGCCTGCCCCGGACCGCCCGGACCGTCGTCCACCACCTCGACGAGGCGCGGCAGCGCAGCTTCCTCCAGCGGGTGATCGGCCACGCCGGAGCCGTCAAGCCCGACCTGTTCCTGGACCTGATGCTCCCGGACCGCCTCTCCTACGGCGCCTGCACCAACCGCGCGTTCCTGATCGCCGTCGCGCTCGGCTGCGAGTCCGTACACCGCAGGGACTCCGACAGCCGCTACCAGACCGTCAACGGCGAGACGGTCTTCCCCATCCACCACGAACTCCTGTCGCTCGGCAAGCCCGCCACCGAGGCCGCCCACGGCGTCTCCCAGACGGCGCTCGCCGCCGAGCACATGGGCAAGCGGGTCGCGATGGTCGGCAGCTCCTTCGTCGGGGAGCTCTCCGTGGACATCGGCGAGATCCAGGCACTCGACCCGGACGTCTACCACGAGGTGGTCGGCCTCTGGGCGCCCCAGCACTGGTCCGAGGCGCAGAAGCGGGAGCTGGTGGACGAGTCCTTCCGGGGCGCCGGAACGACGGCGTTCACCGGGGACCACTCGACGCTCACCCTGGTCGACCCGATGCGGGTGGACATGTGCAACATCGCCTTCCACGGTGTCCATGAACACGTCCCCCTGCCACCGGCCACCGACACCATCGGCAGCGACTACTTCCTGATCCACCTCGTCCACGACGCAGCGCTCCCAGGCGTCCTCCACAACCGCGACATCGTCAACTACTACACCGGCGAACGCCGCACCGGCCCGGGGTTCATGGCGTACCAGCTGCGCTTCGTCAAATTCCTGCTGTCGATGCGCTACTTCAACGTCATCTACGACGAGATGGCCCAGGCCGCTGCGGCGCTGCTCGACGGGAGCGGCCAGGTGAGTGCCGGAGCAGTCGCCCGGCTCGCCCGCCGCAGCGCCCGGCTCGACGCGGCGGAAAACGTCCGGCGGCTGGACCGTCTGGACGCCGCCTACCGCAAACTCGGCGGCAGATACGCCACGTTCGCCGACCTCGTCGCGGCGCGCCGCGACCGGCTCCTCGACGAGGCACGGCGCGACATCGAGGACTTCGCCCTGCTCGCCGAGGCCTGGCCCGCGCTGGTGCGCGCGGCCGGGACCACCCCCGTACCGCCCTCGCCGGAGCGCCGGTGAGCGACAGCGCCATACGCATACGCCACATCGATGACGGTGACTGGGACGGCATCGTGGCGCTGGAGTCCCGCGCCTACACCGCACTCGGCCTGTCCGAGGGGCGGACCGCCCTCCGGTCCAAGGCGGACACCTCGCCGAGCACCTGCTTCGTCCTCGACGTGGGCCCCCGGACGGTGGGCTATCTGCTGTCCCTGCCCTATCCGCCACTCCAGTTCCCCGCCCTGGCGCGGGCGGACGGGGAGGATGCCGCCGTGCTCCCGACGCGCAATCTGCATCTGCACGACATCGTCATCGCGCAGGGCTTCCGCCGCAGGGGACTGGGCCAGCGCCTGCTGCACCACCTCACCTCGCTGGCGCGCTCGCGCGGCTACGACCGGATCTCGCTCGTCGCCGTGGGGCGCAGTCAGCGGTTCTGGTCGGCGCGCGGGTTCGCCGGACACCCCGGGGCCGAGCGCCCGGGCGGCTACGGCCCGAACGCCGTGTATATGTCCAAGGCGCTGCCCGACGAGGTGAGCTGATGCGCGTGTTCCGTGTCCACGACCCCTTCCATCGCGGCCAGTTGGCCATCGCCGCGCTGTTCTGCTCCCTCGGCTTCCAGTACGCCACCTGGGCGTCGAGAATCCCCGCCCTCAAGGCGGACCTCGACCTGACCGAGGCCGAGGTGGGGGTGCTGCTGATGGCCGCGGGGGTCGGCGCTTCGGTGTCGTTTCCCCTGGTGGCGGCGGCGATGAGGCGGATGGGGTCGCGGCGGCTCGCGCTCTGGGCCACGCTCTGCCTGACGCTGCTGCTCCTGGCCCTGGCGGCGGCGCCGAACTACCCGGTGGCCCTGCTGGTGCTGTGCGCCGACGGTGTGTTCGTGGGATGCCTGAACACCGCCATGAACGCGCAGGGCGCGGCGCTGGAGGCCCGGTACGGGCGCCACGCCATGGCCAGGCTGCACGCCACGTTCAGCGGCGGCTCCCTGCTCGCGGCCCTCCTCGCCTCCGGCGTGAGCGCGGTGACCTCGTCGGTGGTGGCGCACTTCGGCGTGGCCGCCGCCGTCCTCGTCCTGCTGGGCGGTTACGCCCGTACCGGCCTGCTGGCGGAGGAGCCCGCCACCACCGGTTCCGGCGCCGGCACGGGCGCGGACGAGGGGAAGCGGGCTCGCGGATGGGCCATGCCGTCCCGCATGACGTGGCTGATGTGCTGCGCGATGGTGTTCGGCACCGTGACCGAGGGTGCCATGAACGACTGGTCCAGCCTCTATATGAAGGACGTCGCCGGGGCGTCCGCACAACTCGCGCCCCTGGGCATCGCCGTGGTGTCCGGCGCCATGGTGATCGCCCGCCTGGTCGCCGACCGCTGGCGCGGCCGCTGGGGCGACCGCCGCGTCGTCCTCCTCGGCAGCGCGCTGGCCGGTACGGGGCTGGCCCTCGCCCTGGCCGTCGGCGGCGTGGCACCGGCCCTGACCGGGTTCGCCTGCGTCGGTCTGGGCATCGCGGCCGTCACCCCGTGCGTCTATGTGGCCGCGGCGCGGCAGAGTCCGGAGTCGCTGACCCTGGTCGCCGCCATGGGCACGACCGGGCTGCTGGCCGGGCCGCCGTTCATCGGCTTCGTGGCGAACGCGAGCAGCCTGGTCTGGGGCATGGCGGTGGTCGCCGCCTCGGCGCTCATCGTGTCCCTGTGCGCTGCGCGGATTCGCTGGACGCCGGTGAGCGGTGACGCGCACGTACGGGTCGGCGGCGGGGGGTAGGCTCAAGTCCGGTCGCGCGGGCGTGCGGAGTGAGCGAACGGATGGCGAGGAGCGGGATGGCTGTCACCGAACCGGGCGGGCAGAACCGGGCCCGGGGCCGCCGTAATCCTGAGCAGGTGAAGGCGGACATCCTCGCCGTGGCCACGGCGGAGTTCGCGGAGCGCGGTCTCGGGGCCGCGAGCGTGAACGAGATCGCTGCCAAGACCGCCACGACCAAGCGGATGATCTACTACTACTTCACCAGCAAGGAAGGCCTGTACACGGCCGTGCTGGAACGGTCGTACCGGCAGATGGCCGAGACGCTGCTGCGCGAGGTGGTGCCCGCGGACCTCGATCCCGTCGCGGCCCTGCGGCGGCTCGCGGAGAAGACGTTCGACCACCACGACACGCATCGCGAGTACGTCCGCCTGGTGGTCGGCGAGAACATGTTGAACGGCGCCTACATCCGCCGCTCCGGGGAGCTGCGCAAGCTCTGGGCCCCGATGCTCGACATCGTCGCCGACGTCCTGCGCCGCGGCCGCGAGGAGGGAAGCATCCGCGAGGACGCCGATCCCATCGACGTTCAGGTCCTCATCAACAGTTTCTCGCTGTTCCACATCACGAACCAGTACACGTTCGACGCCCTGTACGACTACGCCCTCGACGGGCCCGAGGCGCGCGCGCACTTCCGCCGCATGATCGGTGATGTGGTGACCCGCGCCTTCGCCGTCTCCCCCTAGCTCTGAAGCTCCGCAGAACACGGGCCCGCCGCGCCTTCGCGTGTGGCGGGCCCCATTCGTGTGCGCCGTCTTTTGGTCCAGGGGGTTAACAATGCTTTGGTCCAGGTGGTACAAAGTCGGTGTACGGGCCGCTGACGCGAGTGGCCCCTGATCGCGTCTCGTCGCGCTCCCGCCTGGCAGGTACCGGGTCGATCACCCGCGCCGACCTTCATAGGCACGCCTTACGCACACTGCCCCCTCCAGCGGAGCCGCACGGGGGCAACGCACCCGGAAAGGCCCAGCCATGCCCCTGACGACCCCTCCCGCTCCCCCCGATGAGGCGGCCCCCACCTGGAACGAGGCCAGGGCCCGCCACGCCGCCCGGGCCAGCTTCCTCGGCAGCATGCTCGAGTACTACGACTTCTACGTGTACGGGTCCGCCGCGGCGCTGATCTTCAACGAGGTGTTCTTCACCCGCGCCCACGGAGCCATCGGCACGCTGGCCTCGCTCGCCACCTTCGGGGTCGGCTACGTCGCACGCCCGGTCGGAGGCGTGGTCCTCGGCCACTTCGGGGACCGTGTCGGGCGTAAGAAGGTCATGCTCTTCACCCTCGTCCTCATGGGGGTGTCCACCTTCCTCATCGGGTGCCTGCCGTCCTACAGCAGCATCGGCATACTCGCCCCCGTCCTGCTGGTGCTGCTCCGGCTCGCACAGGGATTCTCCGCGGGTGGCGAGCAGGCCGGTGCCAATTCACTCACCCTGGAACACGCGCCGCCGAACCGCCGCGCCTTCTACACCAGCTGGACGCTCACCGGGACCCAGGCCGGTTTCATCCTCGCGAGCCTGATGTTCCTGGCGATCTCCACGCTTCCGGACCGGCAGCTCTTCAGCTGGGGCTGGCGCATCCCGTTCTGGTTCAGTGCCGTGGTGGTCGTGGTGGCCTACTGGGTGCGGCGGCGCTTGGAGGAGCCCCAGGAGTTCACGGAGAAGAAGGAGCACGACCACACCGCGCGGCTTCCGGCGGTCGCCGTCCTGAGGTCGCAGCCATGGGATGTGCTGCGGGTGGCCCTGTGCCAGTTCAATTCCGTCGGCGGCAGCGTCTTCTCCGTCTTCGCCCTCGCCTACGCGACCGGGGACACCGTCGGGCTGTCACGGACCACCATGCTGTGGGTGGCCATCTTCGCCAACGCCTTCGCCCTGGTGCTGCAGCCGCTCTTCGCGCTGCTGGCGGACCGGGCCGGCCGCAAGCCGGTGTTCATCGGCGGAGCACTCGGCTTCGCCGTGGCCATGTTCCTGTATCTCCACGCGCTGTCCACGGCGAACCTCGGATACATCTTCTGCGCCGCGTTCCTCGTCACCTCGTGTTTCTACAGCTGCCTGAACGCCACCTGGCCCGCGATGTACGGGGAGTGGTTCAGCACCCCCGTGCGCTACTCCGGGACGGCGATCGGCACACAGGTCGGCATCGGTTTCGCGGGCTTCGCGCCCACCATCGCCTACGCGATCCTCGGCGACGGCCCCGGCGGCTGGATCCCGGTGGCCCTCCTCGTCGCCTTCGCCATGGCCGTCGCCGCTGCCTCGTGTGCGACCGGCAGGGAGACGTACCGGACCCCGATGTCCGAGCTGGGCAGGTCGCCGGGACCCGCGGCCGCGCAGACCCCGCAGCCCCCGCTGCCGTCCGCGACCCGATAGAGCCGTCCGCCACCCACCGTCACCCGAAGACAAGGACCGAGACCAACCATGAACCGGAAAGTCCGCGTGGGCATCATCGGCTGCGGCAAGATCGCGCTGAATCACGCCAAGGCACTGCTCGCCAACGACAACGCCGAGCTGCACGCCTGCTGCGACATCGACGGCACACGGGCCGCGGAGTTCGCCACCAGGTTCGGCATCCCCCACGCCTACGACAACGCCGCCGACCTCATGCGCTCCGGCGTCGACACCGTCACCGTCTGCACCCCCCACCCCTCCCACGAAGCCACCGTCGTCGCCGCGGCCCGCCACGGCCTCAACGTGCTGTGCGAGAAACCGATCTCCCTCTCGCTCGCCGAAGCGGACAACATGATCGACGCCGCGGAATCCGCCGGTGTGACGTTCGGGGGCCTCTTCCAGCGGCGATTCTGGGAAGCGTCGCAACGCGCCCATGAGGCCATACGGAACGGCCGCCTCGGCACCCCCGTCTTCGCCAGCGTCGCCCTGCGCCTGGGGCGCGACGCCGCCTACTTCGCCTCCGATCCGTGGCGCGGAACATGGGACGCCGACGGCGGCGGCGTCCTCATCAACCAGGCCATCCACTACATCGACTTGATGCAGTGGTGCGTGGGATCGCCCGTCGTCCGGGTGAGCGGGAACATCGCCACGCTCAAGCACGGTGAACACATCGAGGTCGAGGACACCGCCGTGGCCACCCTCGAATTCGCCAGCGGCGCCCTCGGCGTCATCCAGGCCGGTACGACCTTCGCGCCCGGCCTCGGTACCCAGGTGCTGGTCACCGGGGACAACGGCGCCACCGTCAGCATCACCGAATTCCCCGAAGGCGAACCGGCGTTCAACGACATCTGGACCGTCGCCGGAGAGGAGAGCTACCGGCCCGTGCACTCCACCGAGATCGACTCCGACCCGTCCCTCGCCACCATCCACGAGGGGCTCACGCCCTACCACGCCCTGCAGATCGACGACTTCATCGACGCCGTCGCCCACCACCGCGAGCCGCTCGTCACCGGGCGTGAGGCCAAAAAGGCCCTGGAGATCGTCCTCGCGATCTACGAATCCGCCCGGACCGGCGGGCCCGTGGACCTCGGCGCGGCCCGCCCGGCACAGCTGACCCACCGGTGAAAGGCAGCCCGCACCATGACATCTGACCACCTCGCGCTGGGGGCCATGACCTTCCGCGGGCGGGACTTCGAAGCCTCCCTGGACGCGGCGCGGCGCAGCGGATTCCCCGCGGTAGGCATCTCGGTGGCGCAGTGCGTGGCGTGCCTGGAGCGCGGCATCCCGCCCGAAGCCATGGCCGAGGCGCTCCACGAGCGCGGGCTGCGGGTCGCGGAACTCGAACTGGTCCGCCTCGGTGAACGCGGCCTGACCAGACACCTCAACGCACTCGTCGTCGATCTGGTCGGCATTCTGAACCCGGACCGGGTCCATGTGGCCGCGTTCTCGGGGACGGTGGAGGGCGCGCAACGGGAGTTCGCCACCTTGTGCGAGGAGATCACCACCGCCGACGTGGCGTTCGAGTTCATGCCCTACAGCACGGTCCGTGACCTGCCCACCGCCATGGACCTCGTACGCGCCGCCGACTCCCCGCGAGCGAAGCTCGTGGTCGACGTCGTGCACTTCTTTCGCTCGGGCGCGGATGTCACCGCGCTCACACCGGATGTTCTCGCCCTCACCGCGGGCCTCCAGCTGTCCGATCTCGTTCCCAGGCCGGACAAGAGCCTGGCCGAGGAATCCCGCCACCTGAGGGCGTTCCCGGGTGACGGCGTGCTCCCGCTGGCCGACTTCCTCCGCGCGGCCCTCGCCGCCGGTGGCGACACGCCACCGCCGGTCACGGTCGAACCCGTTTCGGACGCGCTGGAGACCCTGCCCGTGGCCTGGGTCGCCGAGCGCGCGATGCAGTCGACCGCGCGTCTGCTCACCGGAGCGGGCTGGCCGCGGTAGGCCCACCGCGACCAGAGCCGCCCCCGACGACCCCTGACGTCCCCCTCTGCAAGGGAGAACCCCATCATGCGAGCCGCAGTACTCCACGGCCCGAACCTGAACCGGCTCGGCAAGCGCCGCCCCGACAAATACGGGCATGCCACCCTGGCCGACATCGAGCGCGACATCGATGACACCGCGGCCCGGATCGGTGTCACCGTTCAGCACTTCCAGTCCAACCACGAGGGCGCACTCATCGACTGGCTCCATGAGCGCCAGGACGACCTCGACTTCATCGTCGTCAACCCCGCGGGCCTGACGCCCTACGGCTACTCGCTCCTGGACGCCCTCAACGACACCGGCCTGCCGGTCGGCGTCGTCCACCTCTCTCCCTTCGCCGCGGTGGACGGAAAGACGCGCGAGGACATCTTCGCCGCGTCCGCCGCCGTCTACGCCTCGGGAATGGGGTGGCGCGGCTACTCACACGCCCTGGAGGCGCTCACCGCCAAGATCACGGGTATGCCCGCTCCCGCGTCGGACGGGCTCAACGCCCCCTGAACTTAACCCTGTTCGGCCGACCGTACCGCCACCCTCAGGCCGGGGGAGGCCTGCCGGACCGGGCCGGGGTACTCGTTCGCGGCCGTTTTGGCCAGATGTGCGAGCCACTCCGGCTCGCCGGAGGCGAAGTGGGTGAGCACCAGCTCGCCGACGCCCGCGGCGTGCGCCGTGCGGCCCGCGTCCGTACCGGAGAGGTGGCCGTGGTCGCTGTGGTCGGGCTCGGCGAGGGTCGCCTCGGCGAGCAGGATGTCCACTCCGGCGGCCAGTTCGGTCAGCGCCGGGGTGACTCCGGTGTCCCCGGTGTACGCCAGGGAGCCGGACGGGGACTCCACCCGCAGCCCGCAGTTCGGCAGGACGTGCCGCAACTCCCGGGGGGTGACGGTGCAGTCGCCGGCCTGGAAGCTTGTCCCGGGGGTGTACTCGCGCACGTCGAACGCCACCTCGAAGGCCCGGTCCAGCAGCGGGAGCGTGGTCACCGGAAACAGCGAGGCCCAGGTGGCGAACAATTCCCGTGCGCCCGAGGGAACATACAGCGGTACGGGGCGGAATTCGCCCGAGTGGCGCGGCGGACCGCCCTGGACCTCGACCAGCCCGTTCAGCAGCGATTTACCGATCGGCAGCAGGTCGTAGCAGTGATCGGAGTGGAAATGAGTGATCACCACGGCGTCCAGGGAGGTCGGCGGTGCGAGCGCGCTCAAGGCGACGGCCGTACCCGGCCCGCAGTCGAGCAGCAGTCGCGCGCCCGCGGTTTCCACCAGATAGCCGGAACTCGGCTGTCCGTCCGCGGGCATTCCGGCCCGGCATCCAAGAACGGTGAGCTGCATGTGATGTCCGATCTACTCGATTCCCCGGTTTTCACCGCGCGGGATCGACGGATCGAAAGCCCACGTCGGCTCGGTCGAGTGTGCCCGGTGAAACGTCATCACCCGTCCATGATTGGACTGGACAACCGGTCCATGGCCGTTCGCTATCGCGTCAGAGGTCCAGCACCAATCGCGGGGACGCGGACCGTGACACACAGAGCATCATCGTGGAGCCGTTGACCCGCTCGTCCTCGGTCAGCACCGAGTCGCGGTGCTCCACCTCGCCGTCGAGCACGGTCGTCTCACAACTGGCGCAGGTGCCCTCGCGGCAGGACGACGGGACGTCGACTCCCGCCGCGCCGAGGGCGTCCATGATGGACTGCCCGGGACCGACCCGGACGCTCCTGCCCGTGGTGGCGAGGCGGACCTCGAACTCCCGGTCGGGGGCGGCGGCGGGTTCCTGGGGGCGGGGCTGGAAGCGCTCGATGTGCAGGGTGCCGGTACGCCGCTCGCCCCACAGCCGTTCCACGGCGGCGAGCAGCGGCTCGGGGCCGCAGCAGTAGACGGCGGTGTCCGGCCGTGCGGTGTCCAGGATTCCGGCCAGCGGCAGCAGCCCGTGTTCGTCCTCGGGCAGTGCCCGCACCCGCTCGCCGTGGCCGTCGAGTTCCCCGAGGAACGCCATCCGCTCGCGCCGCCGCCCCCCGTAGTGCAGCTCCCAGTCCGCGCCCCGGGCGGCCGCCGCGCGGAGCATCGGCAGCAGCGGCGTGATGCCGATTCCGCCCGCGATGAACACATAACGGGGGGCCGCGACGAGCGGGAAATTGTTGCGCGGGGCGCTCACCAGCAGCCGGGCACCGGCCTCGACGCTGTCGTGCAGAAAGCGCGAGACGCCGCGGCCGTTCTCCTCGCGCAATACCGCGAACCGGTAGCGGCGGCGGTCGCCGGGATTTCCGCACAGTGAATACTGGCGGACCATTTCGTTATCGGCGGAACCGGCCGTCACCGCGTCCGGAGCGAGCACATCGATATGCGCGCCCGGTTCCCATTCCGGCAGAAGCCCGCCCTCCGGGTCGACCAGTTCGAATGAGCGCACTTCCGCCGCTTCGTCGCGGACGGCCACGACCTCCAGGGCCGTCCGGTCAGCCAAAGTCGCCACGGTATTCGTCCTCCTCGTATCGGAGCGGTATCGGCGGGCACCGGCAGTCTCTCCGAAGGAGAGCGGCAAAGCAGATCACGGCACCGCTCTCCATTCGGCCGATTGGTTCTGGCAATGACACAGGCCCCGCGCGCGGAGGTCTGGCGCAATGGTCGCGACATGCCGGTTGATGCTCGCTCTAACCGAGGAGGAGTCCGCGGTGCCCAGTCCTCAGGAACTCGCCGCCCGTACCCGCGCCTTCGTTCACGACCGCGTCATCCCCGTCGAGCGGGAGGTGGTGGTGGACGGCCGCCCGATGGACGACGCCCTGCGCCTGGAGCTCCAGAAGGCGGCCAAGGAGGCGGGCGTCTTCGGGCCGATGTCCGCCGTCGAGCACGGCGGTCTCGGCCTGGACATGCGCGGCGCGGCGCTGGTGATGGAGGCGGCGGGAACCAGCCTGATCGGCCCGCTCGCCGTCAACTGCTCGGCGCCCGACGACGGCAACATCCATCTGCTGGCGCATGCGTGCGACCCGGAGCAGACGCGCCGCTACCTCGCCCCGCTGGCCGCGGGCGAGGTGCGCTCGGCCATCGCCCTGACGGAGCCCGCCCCGGGCGCCGGGTCCGATCCGCGCATGCTGATGACGGTCGCCGAGGAGACCGACGACGGCTGGGTGATCAACGGCAGGAAGCACTTCACCACCGGGGCCGAGGGCGCCGCGTTCACCATCTGCGTGGCCAACACCGACGACGGTGTCACCCTCTTCCTGGTCGACCAGGACAACCCGGGCATGAAGGTCGGCCGCCGGATGCCGACCCTGGACCACAGCAACCCCGGCGGCCACAGCGAGGTGGCGTTCGAGGACTGCGTGGTCCCCGACAGCGCGGTGCTCGGCGAGGTCGGCCGGGGCCTGGACCATGCCCAGGCCCGGCTGGCGCCCTCCCGGCTCACCCTGTGCATGAACTGGCTGGGCCTGGCCACCCGCGCCCATGAACTGTCCGCGCGCCACATCGGGGGCCGGTCCGCGTTCGGTGTGCCGATCGCCGAACACGGCATGGCACAGGGACTGGTCGCGGACAACGAGATCGACATCACCGCCTCCCGGGCCCTGATCCACTCCACCGCCGCCGTCCTCGACGAGCAGGGCCCGCTCAGCTCGGCCGCCCGCCACGCCGCGTCCGTCGCCAAGACCTTCGTGTCCGAGGCGGTCTGGCGGGTCTTCGACCGGGCGGTGCAGCTGCACGGCGGGCTCGGGGTGTGCGAGGACCATCTGGTGGCCCGCTTCCTGGTGGAGGCCCGGGCGGTGCGGATCTACGAAGGGGCGTCCGAGGTGCTGCGCTGGTCCATCGGCCGCCGGGTGCTGCGCACCTTCCAGTGACCCGCGTCAACCAAGACGACCATGACACAGCTGATCCGACACTTCAGGGGATGACGAGCGTGACCACCGACGTGAAGACCCAGCCCGGCGGCGCCTACTCGGCGGCGTTCGGCCACATCGACCCGGCCGACCCGGACTACGACGAGATCCGGCGCGTGTGCACCACCCTCGTACCGTTCGGCAACCACGCCGGTGTGCGGATCACCGAGATCGGCCCGGAGCGCGCCGTCGTGGAGGTTCCCGGCGAGGAGCATCTGACGAACCACATGGGCACCGTGCACGCGGGCGCCCTGTTCCTCGCCGCGGACATCGCCGGTGCCGCCGCCTTCCTCGGCGCCGCCGCCACCCGGCTGCACACCATCCGCCGCTTCGTGCTGCGGGACAGCAGGACCGCCTTCCGCAAGCCCGCCATCGGCCGTATCCGCGCCATCGGGATGATCGACGAGCGCGTGGTCCGCGAGGTGCTGGCGGCCGAGGGCGAGCTGCGGATGGACGTGGACGGCAAGGCGCTGATGTACGACGACGCCGACGTCCTCGTCGCCAAGGCCACCTTCGACTACGTGGTGGACGTGGCCACCGGCACGGACCAGGAGCGCCGATGACCACGTCGAGCAAGAGCGATGAGCGGCCCTCGGAGTTCGGCACGCTCGAAGAGCTGCGGCTGACCACATCCGACGGTGCGGGCTTCGTCGTCCGGCTGCTGCCGCATGAGGACCCGGCCGCCCCGGTCGTGCTGATGCTGCCCGCGATGGCGATGAAGGCCAAGTTCTACCTGCCGATGGCCAAGGCCCTGGCCGCGGCCGGGTGCTCGGTCGCCACCGTCGATCTGCGCGCCCAGGGCGAGTCCACCCCGAAGCTGCGCGAAGCCCCGGACTTCGGCTACCGGGAGCTGATCGAGGTCGACATGCCCGCCATCGTCGACGCCGTGGCCGCGCGCTTTCCGCAGGCGCCGCTGCATCTGTTCGGGCACAGCCTCGGCGGCCAGGTGGCGCTGCTGTACACCGCCACCGCGCCGCACCGCGTCTCCAGCGTCACCGTCATCGCCACCGGCAGCGTGTACTGGAAGGCGTTCGAGCCCAGGCGGTGGTTCGAGGCGCTGTGGAAGATCCAGTGGATCGGCCTGGTCGCCCGGGTCACCGGGCGGTGGCCCGGCGGGGTGCTCATCCCCGGCGCCATGCAGGGCCGGGTGATGGCCGACTGGTCCCGCCACTCGCTGACCGGCCACTACCGGCCCCGGGGACGCTCCTACGACTACGACCGGAAGCTGGCCGCGCTGAAGCTGCCGGTGCTGGCGATCTCCCTGGACGAGGACCCGCTGGGCCCGAAGTGCAACGTGGACTTCCTGTGCGGCCGGATCGCGACCGCGGACATCACGCGCTGGCACATCGACGCGTCGTCGGCCGTCCGCCACCGCGACCACTTCCAGTGGATCAAGGACAGTACGGTCATCGGCCCCGGGATCGCTGGATGGCTCCGGGACGGACAGCCTCCGCGATGAAGCTCTACACGGCGGCCCGGGTCCTGACCGGCGACGGCGGGACGCTGTACGACGGCGGCGTGGTGGTGAGCGGCGGCGTGATCCGGGCCGTCGGCCGGGTCAGCGAACTGCCCGGGGACCTGGAACACGTGGACTTCCCCCACGGCACACTGCTGCCGGGGCTGATCGACGCCCATGTGCACCTCGCGATGGACGGCGGCCCCGATCCGGTCACATCACTGCGGCGGGCGAGCGGCCCCGAGCTGCTGGACAGCATGCGGAGTAATGCCCGCGCGCTGCTCGCCGCCGGTGTCACCACCGCCCGCGACCTGGGCGGCTACGGCTTCCTGGACATCGTCCTGCGCGACGAGATCAACCACGGCGTCGGCCAGGGCCCCCGGCTGCTCACCGCCACCCGGCCGCTCACCTCGCCCGGCGGCCACTGCTGGTATCTCGGCGGAGGGTGCGAGGGCGTCGACGACATCCGCCGGTTGGTGGGGGAACAGGCCCTGTGGGGCGCCGATCTGCTGAAGATCATGGTGACCGGGGGACACACCACACCTCACTCCAAGCCCTGGCTGCCCCAGTTCACCGACGCCGAACTGGCCGCCGCCGTGTCCGAGGCCCACCTCCTCGGCATACCGGTGGCCGCCCACGCGCACGGGGTCGAGGGCATCCGCGCCGCCGTCGCCCACGGCATGGACACCATCGAACACTGCACCTGGCAGACCGAGCGCGGCTTCGACGGCTTCGAACCCGCCCTCGCCGACGCGATTGCCGAAGCGGGCATCGCCGTGTGCGGCACCTTCAACCCGCTGCTGGCCCGCGACGAGGCGTACGCCGAGCGGCGCCGCCACGTGGTGGGCGAGATGCGCCGCCGCGGTGTGCGGTTCATCGCCGGAACCGACGCCGGTATCCGCGACACCCCGCACTCCGCGTACGCCACGGCCCTGGCCACCATGGCCGGTTACGGCTTCACCCCCGCCGAGGCGATACGGGCCGCCACCGGCGACGCGGCGGCCGCGCTGGGCCTGGCCGGGTCGACCGGCAGCCTCACCCCGGGCCGCGACGCCGACCTGATCGCCGTGGACGGCGACCCGCTGCGGGATCTGTCGGTGCTGGCCGAACCGGCGCTGGTGGTCACTCGCGGCCGGGAGTACCGGCCCCAGCCGGTGGCCCGCCGATGACCGCGACGCACCCCGCCGCCCCCGGACCGCCGGTGACGGCCGACGGGCTGAAGTGGACCCGCCACCCACCGGACGTGCTCGCCGCGTGGGTCGCGGAGATGGACTACGGGACGGCGCCACCGGTCCGGGACGCCGTCGAGGCGGCGGTGCGCCGCGGTGCGTTCGGCTACCCGGACGACCGCTCCCGCCAGGACCTGACCACCGCGTGCGCCGACTGGCTGGGCCGTACCCACCGGTGGCGGGTGGACCCCGGCCAGGTGTTCCCGCTGCCCGACGTGGTGCACGGTGTGCGGCTCGCCCTGGAGGCGCACTCCGCCCCCGGCAGCCCGGTGATCCTCCCGGTGCCCGCCTACCCGCCGCTGGCCGACGTGGTACGCGGCTCCCGGCGGCCGCTGATCGAGGTGCCCATGAGCGCCACGGACGGGCGGCCCACACTCGATCCGGGCTCGGTGGACCGCGCGTTCGCCGCGGGCGCCCGCACCCTGCTGCTCTGCAATCCGCACAACCCGCTGGGCACCGTCGCCACCGAACGGGAGCTGCACGGCATCGCCGCCGTGGTCGACCGGCACGGCGGCCGGGTCGTCGCCGACGAGATCCACTCCCCGCTGGTGTTCCCCGGACACCGCCATGTGCCGTACGCCTCGCTGTCGGACACCGCGGCACACCACACCGTCACCTTGGTCTCCGCCTCCAAGGGATGGAACATCCCCGGGCTCAAGTGCGCCCAGGCGATCGTCACTTCGGAGCGCGACCGCGGTATCTGGTCCGCGCTGCCGGCGGCGGTGACCGGACTGGCGAGCCCGCTCGGCGTCGTCGCCGGGACCGCCGCCTACCGCCACGGCGACACCTGGCTGGCCGAGGTGCTCCGCACTCTGGACACCAACCGGCGGCTGCTCGCGGAGCTGCTGGACGAGCTGCTGCCCGCCGTCCGCTACCGCCTCCCCGAGGGCACGTATCTGGCCTGGCTGGACTTCCGGGCCCTGCGACTGCCCACCGAACCCGCGGAGTTCTGGCTGCGCGAGGCCAGGGTCGCGCTCAGCGCGGGCCGCCCTTTCGGCGCGCCCGGCGCGGGCCACGCCCGCCTCAACCTCGCCACGTCCGCGCACATCCTCGACCGGCTCGTACGGTCCATGGCCGACACGACGGGACGGCGAGCGTGGAACTGAACCTGGTCCGGTACGCCTGGCACACCGCCGAACCGGTGCACGCCGTCCTGTACTACGCGCCGGAGACCCAGGCGGCCACCGCGCCACTGGCGCTGCCCGGCCGGTGGATGTGGTACTTCGGCTGCCGGGCCGCACCGCTGGGCGCCGTCGGCGCCGCCGCCGCGACCTCGGTGTTCTACCACCTGGCGCCCGCGATGGTGGCCCGCTCCGTGCCCGCGCTGTGGGACCACGCCACTCCGCAACGCTTCCTCCGGGCCCGGCTCACCGCCATGGACACGGCGCTGCACCGGCTGGCCGGGCCGGTGCTGGGCTCCCCGGGGCTGGCCCGGGCCGCCGAACTCGCCACGGCCGCCGCCACCGTCGTGGCGGGCGCGGGCGGACGCCCGCTGGGCGCGGCCAACGCCGCGCTGCCGGTGCCGGACGAGCCGCATCTGGCGCTGTGGCAGGCGCTGACCACCCTGCGCGAATACCGGGGCGACGGCCATGCCGTGGTGCTGGCCGGGCAGGAGATCGAGCCATGCGCGGCGCATGTGCTGTCCGCCGCGTCCGGCCGCTCACCACGGTCCGACGCGGAGAAGTACCACAAGTGGACCGAAGAGCAGTGGGCCGCCGCACTGGGCGAACTCGTCCACCGCGGCTGGCTGCGCGGGGACGGAACGCTCACGGCGGCCGGTGCCCTCGTCCGCGAACGGATCGAGACGGACACCGACCGCCTGGCGGCGCGCCCCTACCGGGCGCTGGGGCAGACGCGCACCGAGGAACTAGTCGCGTGTGTGCGCCCGTTCGCCGATCTCGTCATGACCGCGGGCGCCGTCCCGGTCCCCAACCCCGTTGGTTTCGACTGGCCGCCGCGCCGCTGACCCGGCGGGCAGCACCACCGCCGTCAGCGCGGCGGCCAGGGCCGCGGCCACCGCCGTGGCCAGGAAGGTCCGGTGCATCGCGTGGACCGTCCCGCCGCGCTCCGGGGACAGGATTCCCGCCAGCGCGACCCCGAGGACGGCGCCGAACTGCCGGAAGGTGTTCACGGTGCCCGACGCGGTCCCGGCCAGCCGCGGCGGTACGTCGCCCATCATGGCCTGGATCGCCACCACCCCGCTCGACAGCGGTACGCCCGCCCCGAGCAGCAGCAGCGCCCACGCGTAGCCGGGATAGCCGACGCCGGTCTCCACCAGGGCCAGCCCCGCCAGCCCGGCCGCCACGCACACCAGGCCGGTCACCATCGTGCGGCGGGTGCCCCAGCGCGCCACCACCGACGAGGCGGCGACCGCCGCCACCGCCAGACAGCCGAACAGGGTCACGAACCGCAGCCCGGTCTGGAGGGCCGACAGCCCGAGCGCCCCCTGCAGATGCGTGGTGAGCAGGAACAGCACCGCGTACAGCCCCAGCAGACCCAGGAAGTTGACGGTGCAGGCGATCGCCACCGTCGGGATGCGCAGCAGCCCGGGCGGCAGCATCGGCTCGGGTGTCCGCGACTCCCACCAGCAGAACAGCCCGAGCGCCACCACCGCCACCGCGCACAGCCCGAGGACCGGCGCGGACAGCCAGCCGAGGGCACGCCCCTCGATGGCCACGAAGGTGAGCGCGGCGCCACCGCCGGTGAACAGCAGCTGCCCCAGGACGTCGACCCGCCGCGCGGCACCGGACGGCGGGGCGGGCGGCATGGTGGCGAGCAGCCCGGTCAGCGCGACCAGCCCGATGGGGATGTTGATCCAGAACATGCTGCGCCACCCCGCGGTCTGCACCAGCAGCCCGCCCAGCAGCGGTCCGAGCGCCAGCGCCACACCGCTGGTGCCGCCCCAGATCCCGATGGCCCGGGCCCGCTGCCGCGCATCGTCGAACAGACCCGAGGTGACGGCCAGGGACAGGGGCACGATCGCCGCGGCGAAGACGCCCTGCGCGGCCCGCGCCGCGATCAGCGTGCCGGTGTCCGGGGCCAGCGCGCAGCCCGCCGACGCCGCGGTGAACCCCGCGATGCCCAGGGCCAGGACGTTCCGGCGGCCCAGCCGGTCGCCGAGCGACCCGGCCGTCAGCAGCAGACACGCGAACGCCAGCGTGTAGGCGTCGAGCAGCCATTGCCCGGCGGTCGTGCCACCGCCCACGTCCGCACGGATATCGGGCAGGGCGACCGGGGTGATGCTGGTGTCGAGATAGACCAGAAAAGTGGCGGTACAAATGAATGCGAGGAGCGGCCGAGAGCGCATGGGCTCCATGCTGGCCTGCGCTCCCTGTCCTCTTTCTTGCCAATTCCCTTCTCCACTCGGCTGATTGAAGAAATCAATCACCGGCCGACAAACTTATATCGTCAGGGCTGGTTTACCTCGAATACATCTGTGGCTGTTGTGGTTCTCCCGCACCATAACCCGGCGGGAAAGGAATTTACTCGTGAGCCGATTGGGTATCGACGGTGTGACCAAAAGCTTCGGCCGGACCGTCGCCGTCGACGGGGTCAGCCTGGATGTCGGACACGGCGAGTTCCTGGTCCTGCTCGGGCCGAGCGGCTGCGGCAAGTCGACCCTGCTGCGGATGATCGCGGGGCTCACCCCCCTGTCCGCGGGCCGCATCCGCCTCGACGACACCGACATCACCCACACCCCGCCGCGCGACCGCGACCTCGCCATGGTCTTCCAGAGCTACGCCCTCTACCCGCATCTGAGCGTGGCGCGGAACATCGGCTTCCCGCTGCGCGCCCGCCGCCGGTCGCGCACCGACATCCGGGGCCGGGTTCAGGAGGTCGCCGAGGTGCTCGACCTCGGCCAGCTGCTGGACCGCCGTCCGCGCGAGCTGTCCGGCGGCCAGCGCCAGCGGGTGGCGCTCGGCCGCGCGCTGGTGCGCGACCCCGGCGCGTTCCTGATGGACGAGCCGCTGTCCAACCTCGACGCCAAGCTGCGGTCCTCCACCCGCGCCGAGCTGACCGGCCTGCACCGCAGGCTCGGTTCGACGTTCGTCTACGTCACCCATGACCAGGTCGAGGCCATGACCATGGCGACCCGGATCGCCCTGCTGAACGCGGGCCGCCTGGAGCAGGTGGGCACCCCCGCCGAGGTCTACGACGAGCCCGCCTCGGTGTTCGTCGCGGGCTTCCTCGGCGCACCGCCGATGAACCTGCTGGACGCGCAGATCGTCAGCCACAACGGCGAACTGCGGGCGGTGGCCGAGAACGTCGACGTCCCCCTCGGCATCGCCGGTGACCTGCCCCCGCGCGATGTGGTGCTGGGGGTGCGGCCCGAACACCTCGCCCCGGCCGCGACGCCGATGCTGCGCGCGCGGGTCCGGGCGGTGGAGAACCTGGGCAGCGACGAGGTCGCCCACTGCACCGTCGGCTCCGCCGAGGTGTCGCTGCGCGGACCGCGGCCGCTGGGGATGTCCCCCGGCGACCCGCTGGGACTCGGCGTGGCGCCGCACCATGTCCACCTCTTCGACCGGGCCGGCGGCCGCCGCCTGACCTGGAACCCCGATCCGGCATCCGGCCCGGTATCCGACTCATTCGCCGCGTCCCCCGCGCCGAATTCCCCGTACAAGCCCGCTCATACGCTTCGCTAGGAGCATTCCGTGTCTTTCACGAGAACTACTCGTTTCCGTTTCGGTGCCGCCCTGGGCACCGCCGCGATCCTGTTCGGCACCTCGGCGTGTGGCGGACTCGGCGCCGCCGAGGACAAGAAATCCGGTTCCTCCCCGGTGCCGGAACTCAAGGCTGACCAGAAGGTGTCGATCACCTTCGAGAGCTACAACTTCGGCCAGGCGGGCCCGTGGACGGACACGTTCACCGCACTTATCAAGAAATTCGAACAGGCCCACCCGAATATCAAGGTGACCGCACAGAAGCCGCAGGGGAACAGCCCCAACCCGGCCGCCGACGCCGTCTCCAGCGTCCAGAACCAGACGGCCTCCGGCAACCCGCCGGACGTCGCCCAGCTCGGCTTCGGCGACCTGGACTACGCCGTCAACGGCCTCGGCGCCCAGCCGCTGGACGACCTGGTGGGCAAGGCCGAGGTGCGCAAGAACTTCGCCGGTGCGCACCCGTACGACACCCGGGCCGAGACCCTCGGCGACTGGTCCGGCAAGACCTACGGCGTCCCGTTCGTGTTCTCCACCCCGGTCCTCTACTACAACGCCGACCTGTTCAAGAAGGCCGGTCTCGACCCGGCCAAGCCGCCGACGACCTGGGACGAGGTGGCCAAGGACGCCCTGGCCATCAAGAAGAAGACCGGCAAGGACGGCCACTACAGCGACTGCCTGACCAAGATCGCCACCGACTGGTGCTTCCAGTCCATGGTCCGCTCCAACGGCGGCCGGGTGCTCTCCGAGGACCGCACCAAGCTGACCTTCGACCAGCCGCCGGCCGTCGAGGCGGTCAAGCAGGCCCAGGCCATGGTGAAGTCCGGGGCCACGCCCAAGCTCAGCCAGGAGCAGGCGTACACCGAGTTCGCGCGCGGCGACATGGGAATGATCCTGGAGACCAGCGCGGTCCAGGGGCTCTTCATAAAGGGCTCCAAGGACAAGTGGGACCTGCGGGCCGCCAACTCGCCCGGCTTCGGGAAGAAGCCCGTCGTCCCCACCAACTCCGGCTCCGCGCTGTTCGTCTACGGCAAGGACAAGGCCAAGCAGCGCGCCGCCTGGGATCTCATCAAGTTCCTCACCAGCGACCCGGCGTACACCATGATCTCCAGCAAGATCGGCTACCTGCCGCTGCGCACCGGTCTGGTGAACGACCCGAACAGCCTCAAGACCTGGGCGAAGGAGAACCCGCTGATCCAGCCCAACCTGGACCAGCTCTCCCGCATGGAGCCCTGGCAGTCCTTCCCCGGCAAGAACTACAAGCCGGCGCGCAACGAGATGCTGAACGCCGTCGAGAAGGTCGTCTACCAGGGCGCCGACCCGCAGTCCACTCTCACGGCCGCCCAGAAGCAGGCCACCAAGCTGCTGCCGAAGAAATGACCGCTCCCGAGCTGACCCTGCTGCAGTTCAGCGACACCCACATCCTTCCCGAGGGTGAGCTGATGCACGGCCAGGTCGACACCCTCGCGAACCTGGAGGCCGCCATCGAGCTGGTGGCGGCCTCCGGGGCCCGGGTGGCCGCGCTGCTGCTGACCGGTGACCTGACGGACAGCGGCGCCCCCGAGGCGTACCGGCGGCTGCGCGGCGTGGTCACCCCGTTCGCCGAGCGGATCGGCGCCGACGTGGTGTACGTGCCGGGCAACCACGACGAGCGCACCGCGTTCCGCGCCGAGCTGCTCCACGGCGGGCAGGCCGCGGACCGGGTGCACTGGGCGGGCGGCTTGCGGATCGTCGTCCTGGACAGCAGCGTCCCCGGACGCCACGACGGCCATCTGTCCGACGCCCAGCTGGGGTGGCTGGCCGAGGAGCTGGCCCGGCCCGCGCCCCTGGGCACGGTGCTGGTCCTGCACCACCCGCCGCTGCCGTCCCCGGTGCCCACCGTCCATCTGCTGCGGCTGCGCGGCGCGGACCGGCTGGGCGCCGTCGTCGCCGGAAGCGATGTCCGTCTGATCGTCACCGGGCACGCCCATCACACCAGCTCCGGTGTGCTCGGCACCATCCCGGTGTGGGTGTCGCCCGCACTGGCCTACCGGGTGGACGCGATGTCCCCCAGCGGCAGGCTGCGCGGCGCCGAGGGCGCCGGGTTCACCCGGATCGACCTCATCGACGGCTCCCTGGTGGCCACCGCGCTGCCCGTCGAGCGGGGCGTCGATGTGTACGACAGCGAGCGCGACGCGATGGTGCGCTTCGTCCAGGACCTGACGCCCGACACCGACCCGGCACCCGAAATGGAGTGAGAGATGTTCGTGGAGGTTCCCGCGCCGCCCCGGCCGATGGATAAGGCCATCAAGGCGGCGCGGCCCTCGCTGCCGCGCGCCATCCGGCGCGCGGTGCCGCCGTATCTGTATCTCGCCCCGGCCCTGATCCTGCTGGGCATCTGGGTGTACCGGCCGCTGGCGCAGACCGCCCAGCTGTCGTTCTACTCCTGGAACCTGCTGCCCACCACGCCCATGGAGCCGGTCGGGCTCGACAACTACCGGCGGCTAATGGACTCCCCGGAGCTCGGCGACGCGCTGTGGCGCACCCTTGAGGTGATCCTCGGCCTGCTGCCGTTCTCGATCGTCATCCCCGTGGTCGTCGGGCTGCTCACCCGGCGGCTCGGCGGCCGGTCCCGGGCCGTCTACCAGGCCCTGGTGTTCTCGCCCATGCTGGTCGCCCCGGTGGCCGGGGCCGCCGTCTGGGGATGGCTGCTCGACCCGCGCGGCGGCGTGGTCAACCAGGCGACCGGCACCTCGGTGAACTGGCTGCAGGAGAGCGGCTACGCCCAGATCGCCATCATCCTGATCACCGGCTGGCACGTCCTCGGCTTCGCCGTGCTCGTGGTGGCCGCCGCGCTGTCCGGCATCAACGGCGACTACGCGGACGCGGCGGCACTCGACGGCGCGTCCCGAGGGCAGATCACCCGCTGGATCACCCTGCCGCTGCTCTCCCCGACACTGGTCTTCCTGACCCTGATGACCGTGCTGCTGTCCGCGCAGTGGACCTTTCCGCTGATCGACTCGCTCACCCAGGGCGGACCGGCCGACTCCACCACCAACGTCTACTACCTGCTGTGGGAGTACGGCTTCCGCAGCTACGACGCGGGCATGGGCGCGGCGGCCGGGATGCTGCTCTTCGTCGGCTTCGGGCTGGTCGCCGCCGCGCTGGTGTGGCTGTCCGAGCGCCTGGCCTTCCACGACAACTGAGAGACATCACCAGAGGAGTTCATCCACCGTGTCCGAAATGGCCGTCGGTGACCGCGGCCGCCTGCGCACCGTGCGCGCCCATGGGGTGCTCGCGGTGCTCAGCGCGCTATGCGTCTTCCCGATCTACTGGCTCTACGCCACGTCCCTGCGCCGCCCCGGCGACGTCTACTCGCTCTCCCCGCTGCCCTGGCCGCTGTCGGTGCAGAGCTACACGGACGCCGCTCGCCAGGTCGACGTGGTGCATCTGCTGTTCAACACCCTGGCCATGGCCGGGCTCATCGCCGTCGGCCAGCTGCTCACCGGGCTGCTCGCCGCGTACGCGTTCGCCGCGTGGAACTTCCCGCTGAAGCGGCTGCTCTACATCGCGTTCGTCGGGACCTGGCTGGTGCCCTTCCAGGTCACCATGCTGCCCAACTACGTCCTGCTGATGCAGATGGGGCTGCTCAACACCATCATGGGCGTCGTCGTCCCGACCCTCTGCTCGGCGCTCGGTGTGCTGCTGCTGCGCCAGCACCTGGAGAGCTTCCCCCGGGAGCTGCTGGAGGCCTCCGCGATGGACGGGCGCTCGTCCTGGACGACGCTGTGGACCGTCGTGGTGCCCAACATGCGCTCCGCACTGTCGGCGCTCGCCGTCGTGCTGTTCGTCAACGCGTGGAACG
Organism: Streptomyces sp. NPDC005962; assembly: GCF_040629205.1. Taxonomy (NCBI): domain Bacteria; kingdom Bacillati; phylum Actinomycetota; class Actinomycetes; order Kitasatosporales; family Streptomycetaceae; genus Streptomyces; species Streptomyces sp. NPDC005962. The sequence continues at coordinate 134,219 of NZ_JBEXVE010000002.1, forward strand.
AGTACTTCTGGCCCGCGATGGTGATGCAGCGCAGCAACGCCGTGCTCCAGCTGGGGCTGCGCAGCTTCATGGGCACCGAGGGCACCGACTGGGGGCCGCTGATGGCCGTCTCGGGGCTCGCCTGCCTGCCGGTGTTCGCGCTGTACCTGGTGCTCCAGCGCAACATCGTCAACGCGTTCGTCCGCTCCGGGCTCAAGTGACACGACAACGCGGAACGGGCCGGGACTTCGTACTCGAAGTCCCGGCCCGTTCCGCGTTGCGGGAGGCTCAGTCCGTCAGCGGCACCGGAAGGTACGTGGCGCACTGCGCGGGCAGCCGCACCCCCGCCAGCCGGAGCTGGCCCGCCCGGGCGGCGAAGGCCGCGCCGCGCATGAGGTGCGTGGCCACCTCGGCGACACCGCGGTGGGCGGGCGCGGCGAGATGGGTGCCCGCCACCCACTGGTTGAACGCGCCCATGGCCGGGCCGCACCAGATCTGGTAGTCCGTCGCCCGCTCGGGCACCCCGCGGATGCTCCACCCCGAGGACAGCCCCAGATACCAGCGGAACACCAGGGCCATCCGGCGCTTGGGGTTGCCCCGCGCCCGTTCGATCTGCTCCGGGTCACGCTCGGCGAAGAACCGGGTGCAGTCCTCCCACACGTCCTCCAGCGGCCGCTGGAAGACGCGCTTCTCCAGTTCGGCCCGATCGCCGTCCGCGATGGACTCGATGGAGTCATGCGTCCGGTACACCTCGTACAGCCGACGCGCCCGGCCGGGGAACATCGTGCCGCGCTGGAGCACCTGGACGTCGACGCCCATCTCGAACATGTCGGCCGACGGAGCCATCACACAGTCCGCCACCCCGGCGGAGGCGAGCAGCTCCTTCGCCCCGGGCGACTGGTCGCTCTCCACACACGCCTGGTTGACCGAGCCGGTGACGACGTACGCGGCGCCCAGGGCGAACGCGGCCGCCGCGGCGGCCGGGGTGCCGATGCCACCGGCCGCGCCGACCCGCACCGGGCGCGCGTACCCCAGCTCACGCTGGATACGGTCCCGCACCGCGATCAGCTCGGGCAGCAGCACGACCAGCGGGCGGCGGTCGGTGTGGCCGCCGGAGTCCGCCTCGGCGGTGATGTCGTCCGCCATCGGCACCTGCCGCGCCAGCTCGGCCTGTTCGGCGCTGATCGCGCCGGACTCCACCAGCGAGCGCAGCATCGCCTCGGGGGCCGGGCGCAGGAAGCGCTCGGCCACCTCGGCCCGGGACACCTTGGCGATGATCCGGTTGGCCACCGTGATCCGGCCCGCGTCGTCCCGGGAAAGACCGGCGGCCCGGTAGTGCACCACCTGCGGGGTGAGGTCCAGGAACGCCGACGCCTCGACGCAGCGCACCTGGTGGCGCAGGCACAGCTCCACCACGGCCCGCTCCATGGCCAGTTCGTTCGGGCTGTGGATCAGGTTGACGGCGAACGGCGCGCCCGGCGCCTCGGTGGTGATACGGCGGATCGCGGTGTCCACCTTGTCGGTCAGCACTCCGGCCGCGCCGTACGAGCCCAGGAAACCGGCCCGGGCCAGGGCGACGACCATGTCGGCCGACGCGATGCCATTGGCCATGGCGCCGCCGTGGTAGGCGTGGCCGACGCCGTGGGCGGCCCGGAAGGCCGCGTCGCCGAGCGAGGCGGGCGGCAGGGACGGCACGGCGGCCAGCACCTGGGCCGGCCGGGCGAGCCCGGCGTCGGCGGTGACGCCGACGCCCAGCTCGTCGCGGACCACGAAACACGGGCGGTCCAGCAGATTCAGCTCGCGGTAGATCGCCTCGGGCTCCCGGGCGATGCCCGTTGCCCGGTCGGTCGGTGTCACCACGGTGCGGCTCCCTGCTCACGCAGTTCGATGGCGATGTCGGTGAGTTCGTAGATGCGCAGCCCCGGCTTCCACATGCTGGCGTCCGCGGTGACCCGCAGCCGCCCGGACTTGCGCTGGATCTCCTTGATGTGCACCTCCAGCGTCGTGGTGCCGTCGGTGGGCAGGAACTGGCCCCGGTACTTCCAGGTGAACGGCACACCGACCGGCAGCACGAAGCCGGGGTCGCGCATGCCGTCGCCGAGACCGGAGTCGAGCAGCCACTCCTGCATCGCCTGGATGACGGTCTCGACCCCCAGCGAACCGGGGATCACCGGGTCGAGGTGGAAGTGGCGGACGAAGAACCAGTCGTCCGGGTCGATACTCCGGGCCGAGTGCAGATAGCCCTTGCCGTACCGGCCACCGCCGTCCACCACGGTCAGCTCGTCGAGCAGCGCGAGCCGGTCGCGGGAGCACAGCGGGGCGGCCGGGTCGGCGCGCCGGGCGGCGACGTCGACGGTGCGGCCCACCGCGGTGGGGTTCTCGTCCCGCCAGGTGGGCACGGAACGTCCCGCGTCGAGCCCGGTCTGGTTCTCCAGCGCCTGCTCGCTGAAGTAGCCGAACAGGGTCTCCCCGGAGTAGAAGGGCACTCCGTCCGCGGCGAGCGTGTACGTGAAGCTCTGCAGCGTCGAACCGGGCATCGGGGTGGTGGACTCCAGCGCGGAGTCCTGCCGGATGGTGGTGTCGCGCAGGTCGACCTCGTGCAGCACGGTGGCCGTGCCGCCGAGGTTGCGCAGGCACTGCGTCTCATGCGGCCTGCTCAGCGTCGCACCGAGGTGGTAGCCGATGAGCAGCGCCGACTGGAGGGAGGTCTCCATGTAGACACAGTTGGGCATGGACGCGTTGGCGCTGTCCGCGTAGTACCAGGAGTCGGCGGGGGAGTCGTACTCGGTCTGGTACGTGGCGCCATCCAGCCGTCCGCGCTCGCCCTGGATGTCGACGACCCGGTCGATGAGCAGCAGCCCGCCGGTGGGGATACGGGTCGCCTTGATCCCGGTGTAGTGGGCGAACTCCGGGCCCAGCGCGAGGCCTTGGTCGCCCCGGGCCAGGTGGGCGAGCTGGAACTCGCTCAGCAGGACCCGCTCGCCCTGAGCGCTCTTGCGGCCGAGCCACTGGGCGGGGAAACCGCCGCGCTCGGGGCCGACCGGTACGCCGGGCTTCTCGTGGACGGAGACCTCGACCCCGGCCACCACGGCGCCGCCGCTACGGGCACGCACCCGCAGCGCGGGGCGGGGCACCAGGTCGATCCACTCCACCTCGACATCGAGCGCGGTGTCTGCGTCTGTGTCTGTGTCCGTGCCGGGTTCGACGTGGGTGTGCTGCGGCTCGACGCGGACGAACCGTGCGTCGGCGAGGCACAGATGCAACCCGGTGAACAGCGCGAACACCTCGGCGGCCTGCGCGGTCGCCTCGACCGGGTCGGCCCCCGGCACGGTACGCGCCACCACCCGGCCGTTGGCCGTGGCGCCGCCGCGCAGTTCGAGAGCGGTCACCTCGGCCAGCGCCAGGTCGGCACCGAGCGCGAGGCGGACATCGGGGTTGCGGTCCTCCTGGTCGTAACCGGCGCCGAACACCCCGGCGATGTCGCCCGCGGCCAGCCGCCGCAGCTCGGTGGCGCCCAGCCGGGTCGCCACCGAACGGGCCAGCGGCTTGAACGCGCCCTCCGCGGCCGCCCGGGCCGGACCGGCCGCCACGGCGGTCCGGCCCGGGTGGCCCAGCAGGCGGCGCTGGAGCGCCGCCTGCGCACGGAGTGCGCCCGAGTGGGCGCTGACCAGGGCGGTACGCAGCTCGACGAGGGTGGAGACGGGCTGCGGCGCCCCACCGGCCGGAACGGCCGGAGCAGGGAGTGCGGGGGGTGCGGTCGGTACGGGATCAGTGGCCGAAGCGGCCGGTTCGGGTTGCGCGGGTGGGGGAGTGGTCCAGGCGACCGCGTCGAACGGCTCGCCCTCGAACTCCAGGACTTCGGTCATGACGCGGTCGCCTCCTCCTGGTCGGCCGGCTGATGCCACTGCCGTACCGACTCACGGAACTTGTCCGTCATATCCGGGGTGGACACGACGGTGACATCGGCGAAGCGGCACAGCACCCGTCCGTCCGCCGTGGCCGCGGTGGCGGTCACGGTGACCCCGCCCGCCGCCTGGCGCGCGTCGTCCAGCACCAGGAGATACGGCTCGTCGTCGGGCAGCGGCGCGTACCACTCGGCGCGGCCGATGCCCAGCGGCAGACAGGCCCCGCCGAGCAGCTCCTTGCCCAGCACCGGCGGGCCCTGGAGCAGGACGTCCGCCAGGACCGGGCTGTGCAGCCGCCCGGCGTACGCGCCACCGGCCACGTCCGCGTCGGCGAGACGGCACAGCAGCACCATGCGGTCCGCCGAGTGGTCGAGCACGCGGCGCATGCCCTGCAGACGCGGGGCGTGGAACTGGGTGGCCTCGCGGTAGATGTCCAGACCGTCCTCGGGCCCCTCGGTGACCAGCGGTACGTCGATCACGGGCGCCTCCGCCGGTGCGGGCGCGAGGAGGAACGTACCGGCGTAGTGCGAGACCAGCGCCCCGGCGGCCGACAGGCTGCGCACCGCGGCCCGGACGATCACCTCGCCGTCGTCCCCCGCCTCGGCCTCGGCCTGGACGCGGAAGCCGTCGTGCGGCGTGCCGTCGAAGACGACGCCCTTGTGCACCTGGAAGTCCAGGGCGCGCACCACCCGCAGGCCCGGGTGGGCCCGCTCCGCGACGCCGATCAGCCAGCCGAGGCCGAACGTGGCGGGCAGCACGGGGTGTTCGCCGATGCGGTGCGCCTGGATGACCTCGTCGGCGTCGACGCCGGTGATGTCCCGGTGGGCGGAGAACGCCGGGGGCAGGTCCGACCGGGGCCCGCCGAGCGCGGTGTTCTCGCCGACCAGGACGCACACCTCGGAGGTGGGCGTCCTGGCGAACTCGTCGACGAACGCCCGTGCGCCGACCCGGGGGTCGAGCAGCGGGATACCGCGGGCGGTGAACAGCTCCCGCAGCTCGGGGGTGACCATCCCGGCGTCCCAGGCGCCCCAGTCGATCGCGGTGACCCGCGCCTCGGGGTGGGCGTGCCGCCATCCGGCCGCGAACCGGCACAGGGCCTCGTTCGCGGCCGCGTAGTCGGCCTGGCCCGGGTTGCCGAGCAGGCCCGCCACCGAGGTGAACAGCACCAGATGGCGCAGCGCGTCGCCGTCCAGCGCGTCGAGCACATGGCGCAGTCCGTCGAGCTTGGGCGCGAGGACCCGGGCGATCTGCTCGGACGTCTTCTCCGGGAGCAGCGCGTCGGCGAGCACTCCGGCGCCGTGCACCACGCCGGTGACCCGGTCGCGGTGTCCGGCCAGCGCCGCCTGGACGGCGGCCCGGTCGGTGGTGTCGACGGCGAGGTACTCCCCGCGGTCGCCCAGTGCGGCCAGCGTGGCGCGGATCTCCCGCTGGGCGAGCAGGGAGCCGTGCACCCGGCGCACCTCGCGCGGGGTGGGGCGGCCGCCGTCCGCGGCGAGACCGGCGATCACGGCGGGCTGGAGGTCGCCGTCGGCGACCCCGGCCGCCCACCGCGGCTCCGGCGCCAGCTCGGTGCGGCCCAGCAGCAGGAAGCGGACGGGCGCGTGTTCGGCCAGCGCGCGGACGCACTCGGCGGTCACGCCCCGGGCGCCACCGGTGACCAGCAGCAGGTCCGCTTCGGTCAGGGCGGTGGCGGCCGGTTCGCCGTCGAGGTCCACGGTGGTGACCCGGTGGGCCTCGCCGTGGCCGCCGGGCACCACGGTCCAGCGGGCGCCGTGCTCGTCGACGGCCACTTCGAGGGTGTCGCGGGCCGCGTCGCGGATCTCGGTGAGCACGGCGGCGGTGAACTCGGCGCCGGACAGCGACGGTTCGATGTCGAGCGCGCGGCAGAACAGCGCGGGCCGCTCGGCCGCCAGGGTCTTGACGACCCCGCCGACGCCACCCACCAGGGACGCGACCGCGCCGCGGCGGCCGTGCAGGCCGAGGCCGCCGTCCAGCCGGGTGACGGTGACGAACCCGGCCCGTGCGCCGGACGGGTCGAGGATGTCGGCGGCCCGTCCGGCGGTCAGGATCGTCTCGGTCAGCCGCTGCTCGGCGTCCGGCCAGTCCTGCGCGGCGTCCACCAGCGTGACGTACAGGTCGACGTGGCCGGTGTGCGCCGCGTCGTCCCGCGGTGTCGTCCTGCGGACCGTCCAGCCCTCGTCCTCCAGAGCGGTGGCGAGCGCGTCGCCGTCGGCGCCGCCCTCGTCCAGGAGGACCGCCACCGGCTCCGCCGGGTACGGCCGCTCGATCACGTCGACCGTGGGAAGCCCCACGAGTTCGACGGCGTGCCGGGGCGCACTCGCCCCGGCGTCACGGCCTTTTGGGTCGACATCACCCTCTCCGGAGGCCAGGTAGTCGGCGATCTGATCGACTGTTCGCAACTCCCCGAGCTGTTCCAGCCGGATCTCCGGAAGGTTCGGCATCCGCTCCTGGATGGAGCCCAGCACCTGGACGCGCTTGATGGAGTCGACGCCGAGGTCGGCCTCCAGGTCCATGGTCGGGTCGATCATGTTCGCGGGGTAGCCGGTCTTCTCCGCGATGACGCCCACGAGCACGGTGCGGACGTCGTCGGGGGCGGCGCTGCCGGTGGCGGCGTCACCGTTCACCGACGGCTCGACGGGAGCGGGAGCGGGAGCGGGAGCGGGAGCGGCGGGCGCCGGGGCGGCCGTGGCCACCGGGGCGGGGACGGGGGCCGGAGCGGGCGCGGGGACCGCCACCGGAGCGGGCGCGGTGGCCGGGGCGGGCGCCGGGGCCGGGACGGCGAGTTCGGGCCGGACGGGCGCGCTGAGCAGCTCGGGGACGTCGGTGTCGGCGAAGGACCGGGGCGTGGCGGCGTAGGCGCCGTTGGGGAAGCCCGCGTCCAGCTCCGCCAGGGTGGCCAGGATCTCGCTCGCCCGGGCGTGGGCGCGGCCGATGGCGACGCTCTGCTGCGCGACGGCGTTGATGGCCTCGGCGGTGTGCGGCTGCGCGGGCTGCCGCAGGGCGTCCGCGACCTGGTCGGCCACCTGCAGCTGGCTCTCCAGATACTGACTGTGCAGGGCGAGGTGTTGTTCCACTGGGGTGCGCACGGGGTCCTCCACGGGGGCGCTGAACTGGTGGGCGGGAGCGGGGGCGGGGATGGAAGCGGGAACAGCCGCGACAGCCGGCGCGGTTACGGGCGCGAGCGCGGCGGGCGCCGGTGCGGCCGGGGCCACCGGCTCCGGTGCGGGCCGCACCTGGTAGCCGTTCTCCAGCGCCTCCTGATACGCGGTGGCCCGCGCCTCGGGGACGTACTCCGGCGCCGACAGCGAGATGGTCATGCCGCCGGGCTCGGCCTCCTCGGCGGCCGGTTCGGTGTACCGGTTGACGCCGGAGAGCGGGACGCCGAGCACCGCGAGCCGCACCGCGGCCTGCTTCAGCGCGGTGTCGCTGTCGCCGAGCGGGCCGCCGTCGGTCGGGATGGCGTGGACGTCGTCGCCGAGAGTGCGGCGGACCAGCTGGGTGAGCACCTGCTTGGGCCCGAACTCGACGAAGACATTCACCCCGGACTCGCGCATCGACCGCAGTGCGGCCACGAAGTCCACCGGCTCCAGGAGCTGGCGTACCAGGGTCTGCCCGTTGGCGTCGGCGTCGGCCCCGTACGTGGCGCCGGGGGTATTGGCGTGCACCGGAACGGTGGGCTCCCCGACCCGGGCGGCCTCGACCGCCGGGCGGAACGCGTCCACCGCGTGGTCCACGTAGCGGGTGTGGAAGGCCGCGGAGACCGGCAGCAGTCGCGCGTTGATCTCCTGCTCCGCGCACACCTCGGTGAGCCGCTTGACGTCCTCGGTCGGGCCGCCGACGACCACCTGGTCGGGGGCGTTGAGGTTGCAGATCACCACGTCGGGGAAGTCCGCGAGGAGTTCGGTGACCCGCTCCTCGCCGACCTGTACGGCCGCCATCGTGCCGGTGTCCCCGTCGCCGGTGGGGGCCATGGCCTCACCGCGCGCCCGGGCGAGGGTGAAGTAGTCCTCGTCGGAGAGCGAACCGGCGGCCCACAGCGCGGTCAGCTCGCCGAAGCTGTGCCCGGCCAGCGCCGCGCAGGACAGCCCGAGTTCGCCGAGGTAGCGGAACTGGCCGACCGACAGCGCGCCGATCGCGGGCTGCGCGTGCTCGGTGCGGCGCAGCGCCGCCTCCTGCTCCTGGCGCTGCTCCGGGTGGAACACCGGCGGCGGGAAGACGACCTTGCCGAGCCGGGTGGCGGCGCCGGAGAAGTGTCCGTTGGCCTCGTCGAAGGCGGCGGTGACGACGGGCACGTTCAGCGCCGCGTCCAGGCCCATGTCGAGGTACTGGCTGCCCTGCCCGGCGAACAGCGCCCCGACTTTGAGGTTCTCGGCGGCCCGGCGGCGGAAGTACACCCCGCGCGGATGCGTCCAGTCATCGGCGCTCTGATCGGCCGCCAGCTGCTGGACGGCGAGTTCGCGCAGGTCGGCGGCGGTCTCGTCGTCCGAGGCGGCGAAGCCGACCCGGGCGTGGTCGTCGGGGATGTCCCCGGCGTCCGAGGCGGGCGCGCCGGACCGCAGCAGGTCCAGGAGGGCCGCCGGATCGGGTGCGTGCCACAGGTGGGCCTGGGCGGTGCGGTGGGGGACGCGCCGCTCCGCCGGGTCCGACTCCCGCTCCTCCAGCACGATGTGGAAGTTGGTGCCGCCGAAGCCCATCGCGGAGACCCCGGCCCGGCGCAGGGGCCGGTGCGGGTCGCGAATCCACGGCCGCGTCTTGACGTTGACGTAGAAGGGGGCGTCGGGGAAGTCGATGGCGGCGTTCGGCGCGTCCACGTTGATGGTGCTCGGGAGCACCTTGTTGTGCAGCGCGAAGGCGAGCTTCATCAGGCTGGCCGTACCGGCCGCGCCCTTGGTGTGGCCGATCTGCGACTTCACACTGCCCAGCGCGGCGAAGTGCGGTTCGTCGGAGGCGTCGCGCAGCAGGTCGCCCAGGGCGCTGAGTTCGGTGCGGTCGCCGACGGACGTGCCGGTGGCGTGCGCCTCGAACAGCTCGACGGTGGCGGGGGAGACCTCCGCGTCGGCGTACGCGCGGTCCAGCGCGACCCGCTGGCCCTCGGCGCGCGGGGCGTAGATGCTCTTGGAGCGGCCGTCGCTGGAGGAGCCGATGCCGCGGATCACCGCGTAGATCCGGTTGCCGTCGCGCACCGCGTCGTCCAGGCGGCGCAGGGCGATCATGCCGATGCCCTCGCCGAGCAGGGTGCCGTCCGCGGCGTCGGAGAACGGGCTGATGGTGTCCGTCTTCGACAGCGCCCCGACCTTGGAGAAGCACATGTAGATGAAGATGGTGTTCTCGGTGTCCACGCCGCCGGTGAGCATCATGTCGGCGCGGCCGTCGACGAGTTCGGCCACCGCCAGCCGGATCGCGGACAGCGAGGCGGCGCAGGCGGCGTCGACGGTGGTGTTCATGCCGCCGAGGCCCAGCCGGTTGGCCACCCGGCCCGCGACCACGTTCGCCAGCAGACCGGGGAAGGAGTTCTCCTGCCACGGCGCGAACGCCTTGACGTACTTCTCGGAGATCTCGGCGGCGTCCTGCGCGGTCAGCCCGCAGCTGCGCACCACCTCCTTGAGCACGGGCGTGGAGAGCCGGGCGGCGAGCGGGTGCATCAGCGGCACCGGGCCCGTGGTGCCCAGCACCACACCGGTGCGGTTGGCGTCGTACCAGGTGGACTCGGGGGCGCCCGCGTCGTGCAGCAGGTCGCGGGCCACGCCGAGGCTGAGGGTCTGCATGGTGCTGGTGACTTCGAGCTGGTTGGGCGGCAGCCCGAACTCCAGCGGGTTGAAGTCCACATCGGGCAGGAACGCGCCACGCCGCGAGTAGGTCTTGTCCGGGGCGTCCGGGTCGGCGTCGTAGTAGTCGTCGAGACGCCAGCGGGACTCGGGCACCTCCTGGGTGCAGTCGGTCCCGTCCACGACGTTCTGCCAGTACTCGCGGTGGTTGCGGGCCATCGGGAACAGCCCCGATGTGCCGACGATGGCGATCGGGGTGCGGGCCAGCCTGCGGTCGGCCAACTCCTCGCTCATGTCTTTCCTTCCGAGAAACTCACTGCCGGGAAACTCACTGCCGGGAAGCTGGCGGGAAAACTCACTGAGTGGGGCCACGGTCAGGCGGCGTTCAGGCCGGTCATACCGGTGGTGCGGGAGAACAGTTCGGCCATGGAGTCGGCGAACCGCTGGTGGCCGAGCGGGCTGGGGTGCAGACCGTCCTCGGACCAGAACGCCGGGTTGCGCCACTCCGGCAGCCTGCCGATGTCCAGGCAGAGCGTGCCGGTGGCGCGTGTGATGTCGTAGAGTGCCGCGTTCGCCTCGGCGAAGCGCTCGCGCATCTGGGCGCGGAAGCGGTCGGGGAGCGGCAGGTTGCCGGGGATGTCGGGGTAGCTCGCGGTCAGGACGGTGGTGTCGGCGCCCGCCAGCGAGCTGAAGATGGTGTGCAGGTTGCGCCGGAAGCGCAGCCGGTCGTAGTCGCCGATGAGGTCGTTTACCCCGACGATGACGCCGGTCAGCGGGGCCTTGTTGACCAGTGCGCGGCGCAGCTGGCCGTCCACCACCGCCTGGGTGGTGGCGCCGTGCACACCGAGGTTCAGCACGGTCTTCCGCGGCAGGTGCAGCCCGCCGGCGAACCGGGAGACCCAGCCGCGGAAGCCGTCACCGGGCGCCGGGTCGCCCCTGCCCTCCACAAAACTGTCGCCGAGCACGGTGAGCCGGATCGTCGGCACGGGGATGTCCTCTCGGTCATTCCGGCCGGCGGTCCGGCCGGGGTCGGGGTGTGGTCAGGCCTGGGTGAGCAGGCGCTTGTCCTGCGGGAAGCCGACTTCCTCGTAGAGCGCTTCGAGGGCCTGGGGCGCGAAGAACTCGTCGCCGTGGATGCCGCCCGCGATGAGGCCGAAGAACTTCGCGGTGTACGAGGGGCTCTGGCTGGCCGCGCGGAACACCGAGTCGTAGTACGGGGTCAGGGACAGCTCGGCCAGGCTGCACGTGAGCTCGAAGGTGCCGTTGCTCTGCTCGTCGCGCAGCTTGACGTACTCCGCCAGCGCGGCGTCCATCGGGCTCTGCCCGGACAGCCCGAGGTGCAGCTGCTCGGCGAGGAGTTCGCCGTACTTGAAGGCGTCGGTGATGCCCCAGCCGGTGAACGGGTCCTTGTGGTAACCGGCGTCGCCGACCAGCGCCCAGCCCGGACCGTGGGAGGTGCGGTAGTAGTTGTCCGGGTAGCGCATCGGACGGAAGTTCTCGGTGCGCACCCCGCTCTGCCGCAGCTCCTCGCCGAGGTCGGGGGCGACCTGGTCGTACACCTCCTGGAAGCTGCCCTCGACATCGCGCCGGAACGCGCCGAACCGCTCGTTCCTGCGCATGACGGCCAGCAGGTTCTGCCCGTCGTTGGTGGGCCAGGTGCCGATCTGCTGCTGACCGAAGGCGGTGCGGTGGTGCATGCCCCAGTCCAGGCCGTCGTAGTACGAGTAGTAGACGAAGCAGGCGGCCGGGACGCTGCGGTAGATCTCGGCGCCCACCTTGTCCGCGACCACCGAGTTGCGGCCGTCGGCACCGACCGTGACGGTGGCGCGGAACTCGCGCTCCGGGCCCTCGCCCTCGCGGCCCTTGACCCCGGTCACCCGGTCGCCGTCGAAGAGCACGTCGGTGACCGTGAACCCCTCGATCACCTCGGCGCCCGCCTCCCGGGCGGCGTCGACGAGGATGGCGTCCAGCACCGTGCGGCGCGGGCAGTAGACGGCGTCGATGCCGTCGATCGGGTCGGCGAACCCGGCGATGTCGATGCCGGTGTACGAGAAATTGAGCTGCCGGATCGGCGGAACCCCGCTGGCGATGACGCGGTCGAGCAGCCCCCACGCCTGGAGCCGGGACAGCCCCGCCTGGTGGATGTAGTGGGTGGAGACGGTGTCGCTGGGGAACGTGGACCGCTCCAGCACCAGGACCCGGTGACCCTGCCGGGCGAGCAGCATGGCCAGCGGCGAACCGGCACAGCGCGCACCCACAACAATAACGTCATACATATGAGATCGCTCCAGTGGTGATGTCGACACAAGCGATTCTGTCGACTGCCGGAAAAGGCAGTCAACGTCAACAGCGGGAACCCATCATTCGATTAGCCGGAGCAATGAAGACGGGGTGTAGAGGGGAATAGGAAACGCCCGGGAAATGAATGCGTCGCATTGCGGGGGACATTGTTGCGGCGCGGTTCACCCGGCGGTCGGTTCAGCTCTGGTGTACCGCTCGGTACAGCGCTTCGACGTCGTCGGCGAAGGCTTTCTCGATGGCCGCCCGGCGCAGTTTCATCGATGGCGTCAGCAGTCCCGACTCCACGGTGAAGTCGCCCTCGACCACCTGGAAGCGCCGGATCGACTCGGCCCGGGACACCAGGGAGTTGGCGTCGGCCACGGCCGTCTCGATCTCGGCGAGCAGCGCGGGGTGCCCGGTCCATCCGGTGCCGTCGGGCGCGGGCTCCCGGTCGGCGCTCCACTTCGCGAGCGCCGCCGCGTCCACGGTGATCAGTGCGGTGACGTAACTGCGGCCCTCGCCGATGACCATGCAGTTGCTCACCAGCGGGTGCAGCCGGACGCGGTCCTCCAGCGGGGTGGGGGAGACGTTCTTGCCGCCGCTGGTCACCAGGATTTCCTTGGCCCGCCCGGTGATGACCAGATGGCCGTCGTCGTCCAGCCGTCCCAGGTCGCCGGTGCGCAGCCACGGCTGCTCGGCGCCGCCGGCCGTGGCGCCCGCCCGCTTGCGGCCCTTCGGCCAGTAGCCGGGCGAGACATTGGCGCCGCGCACCAGCACCTCGCCGTCCTCGGCTATCCCTACCGTGGTGCCCGGGATCGGCCGACCGACCGTGCCCATCCGGTTGGTGTCCGGCGCGTTGACGGTGACCGCGGTCGCCGCCTCGGTCAGCCCGTAGCAGTTGAGGATGGTGATGCCGACCCCGGCGTAGAAGGCCGCGGTGGTCTCGTCCAGCGACGCCCCGCCCGCGATCACATACCGGAAGCGGCCGCCGAAGCTCTCCCGCAGCCGCTCGTACACGTCCTGGTCCAGGGCCTGGTACGTCATGGCCAGGCCGGGGTCGACGGCCTCGCCGCGGGCCTCCGCCAGGCCCACCGCGATGGCGGTCTCCTCCGCCGCCGGGTCGACGAGGGCGCGGCTGCGCTTGCGGATCTTCTCCAGCGCGTACGGCACCAAGGCGAGGAACGTCGGCCGGAAGGCGGGGAGTTCGGCCAGCAGCTCCGGGATGCCGGGCACCAGGGCGGTCCGGGTGCCGCCGCACAGGCAGGACAGCAGCAGGGTGCGGCCGAAGACATGGGACAGTGGCAGGGCGAGCAGCGTGACCGCCTGCCCGGCCGACGGGTCCTCCGCCGCGCGCCGGAACAGCCAGCCTGTCTGTTCCACCGTGTTGGCCGAGGACGCGTACATATTGCGGTGGGTGAGCACGCAGCCCTTGGGCAGGCCGGTGGTGCCGCTGGTGTAGACGATCGTCGCCAGATCGTCGGCGGTGACCTGACGGCGCCGCTCCCGCAGCTCCTCCTCGCGGCCGGTCACCTTCCACTGGTCCACCTCGGCCAGCAGCCACACCCCCTCGGCCCCGGCCGCCTCCAGCCGCTCCCGGTCCTCGGGGGTTTCCGCGAACGCCCAGGACGCGCCCGAGTCGGTGAGCACATGGCGGATCTGATGCCCGGAGGCGGTGGGGTAGACCGGGACGGTGACCGCGCCGATGCTGAGGACGGCGAAGTCGGCGAGCACCCACTCGTAGCGGTTACGGCCGAGTATCGCGACGCGGTCACCGAAACGTACACCCTGCGCGAGCAGCGCCCGGGCCGCCGAATTCACCTGCTCGGTGAATTCCCGGATACTGATGTCCTGCCATCCGGTTTCGGACTTGCGGACCAGCGCGATACGATCCGGGTCGGTGGCGGCAGCGCTGTCCAGAACGTGGAACAGGCCGTGTTCGTCGGGGAGGTCGAGACCATTCCTGGAATGCGAAATTGTCGTCACGTGAAATAATTCTCGATGGCCCGCCGAAAGTCGGCAACGCGTATTTTCTGAACGGGCAGTTGAGTTTTCCTATCGCAGCAGCTTGGGTTCACCGCGCACCAGCCCCGGGGCGTCGAACGGCCGGACCGCCTCGAGGGAGTCCAGGAACCCCTCGACCAGCGGGTTGTCGTCCGAGGCGCGCCACACCGCGCACAGATCGATCAACGGAACCGGGTCGTAGAGCTGGACCACCGCCGGACGGATACCGCCGGTGCCCGAACCCACCGACAGCCCACGCGACATCGAGGCGAAACCCACCAGCGGTTTGATGGACACCACGATGGCGGTCGCGCCGGGGTCGTTGAGGGTGTGCGCGACGTTGAGGGTGATCCCGCAGCGCTGCGCCGCCGCCAGAATCGCGTCGTACATCGCCGGACACTGGTCGCGGGCGAAGAGGATGCACGCGTGGTGCGCCACTTCGGCGAACGGCACCCCCGGCCGCCCGGCCCACCGGTGCCCCTGGCCGACCACCGCGACCAGCGGCACCTGCAGCAGCCGCCGGTAGCGGAACTCGGAGGTGACCGGGTGTCCGTACACCAGCGCCACATCCAGATCGCCCGACGCCAGGGCGCGCAGCTGCGGCCCGGTCCGCTTCTCGCACAGGCCGACGGTGACATCGGGGAACTCGGCGCTCATCCTGGCCAGCGTCGTGGGCAGGACATGCTGACCGGCCGGGAAGTTGTAGCCGATGTTGATCGAGCCGGTCCGCCCGGCCGCCGCCTCCCGGGCGGTGTGGGTCGCCTTGTCGACCTGGGCGACGATCGTCCGGGCCTGCACCTCGAACGCCCGCCCCGCCTCGGTCAGCCGCACCTCGTGCGACGTCCGGGCGACCAGTTCGACGCCAAGGGACTTCTCCAGTCGCTGCAGCTGCTGGCTCAGCGAGGGTTGGGTGAGGTGCAACTTCGCTGCCGCACGCCCGAAATGCAACTCCTCAGTAATCGCCAGGAAGGACACCAGGTGTCTGAATTCCATCGCGGCCTCCGCACGCAAGGTATGGCCGACATGCTGATGGTCCTGGACGAACCTGCGGTGAATCACACCTGGCGGTATCCGGGCGACCTGGCATGGGGTTGACCGGGTCAGCGCTCCCGGCCGCCGAGCAGCGCGCCCAGCGCCGCCAGCGTGCTCGCGTTGTCCCGGTGCCGGACGGTCCGCCAGCCGCGCGCTTCGGCGGCGGAGCAGTTCACCTCCGTGTCGTCGATCAGCAGACACTCCCGCGGGGTGGCGCCGAACGCCTCCTCGGCGAGCCGGTAGATCTCCGGCTCCGGTTTGCGCAGTCCCGTCTCATGCGACTTGATCACCCGGTCGAACACGGTCTGATCAGGGATCATCGCACTGCGGTGGACCTCCCACTCGTGCACGCTGTTGGTCAGCATGCCCAGCCGGAACCCCCGTCCGCGCAAGGCCACCAGCGCGTCGTGGAGCTCCCGGTTGAGCAGTCGGCCCGCGTACCAGTAGTCGCCGAAATCGCCCAGATCGACGCGGGGCACATACGCCGGGGCCAGCTCGGCGGTGAGCCGCCGCCCCCACTCCCGCTGCGAGATCAGCCCGCGCTCCAGCGGCTCCAGCAGGTCCGTACCTTCCCGGGCGGCCAGCCGTCGAATTCCGGCCAGCAGCTCGTGCACCGGGATTCCGGCCGCGTCGGCCACCTGCCGCAGCGCGTCGTCGACCGGCGGGGTCAGCACCCCGCCGAAGTCGGCCCACACCACCGTCACCTCGTCCGTCTCCACCTGGGCCTCCTCAGCCGAAGGACTGCACCAGGCAGGTGCAGCTGCCGTGCGCGACCAGCTTGTCCTCCGCGTTGTACACCCGCGCCTCGGCGGTGGCGATACGCCGCCCCACATGCACCGTCCCCGCCTCGCACCGCAGCTCGCCGTCGTCCAGCGCGACCGGGCGGACGAAGTTCACCTTGAGTTCGAGCGTGGTGTAGAGCGTGGCGTCCGGCAGCCGGGTGAACACGGAGCTTCCCATCGCGGTGTCCATCAGGGTGGACAGCACCCCGCCGTGCACGGTCAGCATGGCGTTCGCCTGCGCGGGGCCCGGCTTGAGCGTGTACACCGCCCGCCCCTCGCCCAGCTCGGCGCACATCACACCGAGCGAGTCGCCGACCCCGATGCCCTCGGCCATTCCCTTCTCCAGCAGCGCGGTCAGCTCACTGATACGGCGCTCCACCGGGGTGGCGGGCTCCTGCGTCGCGGATGTCACTGCAATGCCTCCTGAAGAATCGGTGGTCATCCGGCCAGCCGGACCGGCAGCCGGGCCGGTCCCCGCATCGAGACGCTGGGCCGGTAGGCGGGCTCGTCGGTCAGTACGGCGAACTCCGGGGCCCGTTCGCACAGCCGCCGCAGGGTGATCTCGCTCTCCAGCCGGGCCATCGGCGCACCCAGACAGAAGTGCGGCCCATGGCTGAACGCGAGCTGCCGCCGCTGGGCGCCGCCCCCGGCGAACCGCCGCACATCCAGGGTGTCCGGATCGGCGAACACCTCCGGATCGCGGTTGGCCGACCCCAGCAGCAGCACCACTCCGGTCCCGCGCGGCATCTCCCGCCCCGCCAGCGTGGTGTCGCGCATGGCCACCCGGGTCGGGAACGGCACCGGGGTGTCGTAGCGCAGGAACTCCTCGACCGCGTCCGCCACCAGCGCCGGGTCCTCGCGCAGCAGCGCGCGCTGCGCCGGGTTCCGGTGCAGGGTCAGGGCCGCGCTCGCGATCAGGTTCATCGTCGTCTCGTGTCCGGCGATCAGCAGCAGGACGCCGATGTCCGCGATCTCCTTCGCGGTCAGCCGGTTCCCGCTCTCCTCGACGGCCACCAGCTCGCTGAGCAGATCCTCACCGGGCGCCTTGCGCCGCTCCTCGATGAGGGCGTGGAAGTAGCCGTCGAACGCGCGCACCGCCGTCTGCCGTGCCGCCTTCTCCTCCGCGCTGAGCACCGCGTCCGGATCGAGCCCCCGGCTGATGTCGCCGGTCCAGCCGCCGAACAGCTCCCGGTCGGCGGCGGGCACGCCCAGCAGTTCGCAGATCGTGATCAGCGGGACGGGATACGCCAGCGCCTGGACGAGGTCGACCTCACCGGCCTCCAGCGCCGCGTCCAGCAGCTCGTCCACGGTCCGGGTGATGCGCGCGCGCAGCTCCGCCACCGCACGGCTGGTGAACGCCTTGGCGACCAGCGAGCGCAGCCGTCCGTGCTCCGGCGGGTCGAGCAGCAGAAACGAACCGGGCAGCTGGGCGACGTCCACACCGGGCCGGAACGGATTGATGCCCGCGGTGTAGCCGTGCCCCCAGTCCGGGTCGGCCAGCACGGCCGAACAGTCCTCGTAGCGGGGCACCAGATGAATACCGAACCCGGTGTCGTGCACCCGCCCCGTCTCCCGCAGCCGCCGGTACGCGTCGAAGGGGTTCGCGCGCAGCTCCGGCCGGAAGACATCCAGCTCGGCGGGGAGCGCCCCCGTCGTCGTCTCAGCCGTCGTCTCGGTCGTCCCGGTCATGACGACGCCCCGAACCGGACCGGCAGCGAAGACAGGCCACGTACGACCAGATTCGGCTTGTACGGCGGCTCGTCCGTCAGCAGCTCCATCGTGCCGACCCGGCGGATCAGCTCGTGCAGCAGGATCTCCATCTCCAGCATCGCCAGCGGCGCGCCCAGGCAGTAGTGGATGCCGAGGCTGAAGCCGAGATGCCGGGGCGGCGGCGCGGTGCGGTCGTGGAAGCGCGCCACGTCCAGCCGGTCCGGATCGCGGTACGCCTCCGGGTCGCGGTTGGCCGCGGCGATGTGGACGACCACACCCTCGCCCTCCTCGATCCGCTGCCCGCCCAGGGTCATCGGGCGCTTGGCGGACCGGGTGGTCAGCTGCACCGGAGGCTCGTACCGCAGCAGCTCGTCCACCGCGCTCGGCACGTACTCCGGGTGCTCCCGCAGCCGCGCCAGCTGGTCCGGGTTGCGCATCAGGGCCAGCAGCCCGCTGCCGACCAGGTTGACGGTCGTCTCATGACCGGCCACCAGCGTGGTGACACAGGTGGTCAGCAGCTCCGTCTCGGTCAGCACATCCCCGCGGTCCTCCACCGCGGCGAGCGCGCTGAGCAGATCGTCCGCGGGCTCGGCCCGGCGCCGGTCGATCAGCTCGCGGAAGTAGCGCATGAACTCACGCGACGCGGTGCTCCGCGCCCCCTGCGCCTCCGGGGTCATCAGCACGTCCGGGTCGAAGCCGCGCGCCAGGTCCTGCGACCACAGCTGCGCCGCCTTGTGGTCCGCCGCCGGTACGCCGACCAGCTCGCACACCACGGTGAGCGGCAGCGGATACGCGATCAGGTCGATGAGGTCGAACTCTCCGGCCTCCAGCGCCGCGTCCACCAGCTCGGTGACCAGCTGCTCGATCCGCGGGCGCAGCTCCGCCACCGTACGCGGGGTGAACGCCTTGGACACCAGTGTGCGCAGCCGGGTGTGGTCCGGCGGGTCCATCCACAGGAAGGAGGTCGGCAGCTCCTCCGCCGCCTCCTCGGCCGATACGCTCGGATGCAGCTGGCCCGCCTCGTCGGCGTGGCTCCAGTCGTTGCTCTGCAGCACCGAGGCGCAGTCCGCGTAGCGCGTCAGCAGATGCAGACCCAGCGGAGTGCGGTGCACCGGACCGGCTTCCCGCAGTATCCGGGCCGGGGTATAGGGGTCGGCGCGATGGGTGGGAAGAAAGAGACCGGCCATCGCGACATCGGTCGCGGACGGCTCGGCCGGTATCTCGCCGCTGTCGGTCGCAGTGTCCACTGAGGAGTCATCTCCCGCTGGTTGCCGCAGAAGCCCGGATGCGTTCCTGCGTTCCGCGGAACGCCGGGCCGATCGATGCGCGCCACACTCCTGGCGCCAGGTGAATTCGCCCTGAATCCACGCCGACAAAACCGTTTTGCGGGCACCTGCCAATGACGCGATAGGCACATCCCCGAACGCATTGCTTCTCCGCGCCACATCCGGCGAGATTTGTTTCCGCCCCCACCGGAGAACTGAGCGATGAGAAAGGGGCCGAGCATGTCGGAACGCCGTGCGGTGGTCATCGGCGCGAGTATCGCCGGGCTGCTGGCCGCCCGGGTGCTCGCGGACTCCTTCGACCGCGTCGTGCTCGTCGAACGCGACGACAGCCCCGGCACCGGCTGGCGCCGCGGCGCCCCGCAGAGCAGGCATCTGCACGGGCTGATGGAGCGCGGCCGCCAGATCATGGAGGAGCTGTACCCGGGCCTGACCGCGCAGCTCGCGGCGGCCGGCGCGCCCACCACCGAGGTGCTGCGCGAGTCCCGCTGGTACCTCTCCGGGCTGCGGGTGCACCCCGCCTCCACCGGGCTGACCACGCTGCTCGCCAGCAGGCCCATGCTGGAGGGCGCCATCCGGGAGCGGACGGTGCGCCTGCCCGGCGTCCACCTGCTGACCGGCCGCACCGCGACCGGTCTGATGACGGCGGAGCATGAGGCTCCGGCGGGAGCGCCCGGGGGAGGGCGGCCCGGCCGGATCACCGGCGTCCGTCTCGCGTTGCCCACTGCGGCTCAGGGCCGCACCGGACCGATAGATCCCGATTCCGGCGGGGGCGACGTCCTCCGCGCCGACCTGGTCGTCGACGCCACCGGACGCGCCTCCCGGGCCCCCGACTGGCTCGTCGCACTCGGCCATGAACGCCCGGCCGACGAACGCATCGACGTCGACCTCGGCTACGCCTCCCGCACGTACCGGCGCCGCCCCGGCCATCTCGACGGAGACCTCGCCGTCGTCGTCTCCACCATGCCCGGCAGGCGCGGCGGCGGCGCCATCACCCTGGAGGGCGACCGCTGGCACGTCACCCTCGCCGGAATGCTCGGCGACCATCCGCCCACCGACCACGCCGGATTCGAGGCGTTCGCCGCCACCCTCCCGGTCAGCGACGTCCATGACATCGTCCGGGACGCGGAGCCGCTGGACGACCCGGTGCCGCACCGCTTCCGCGGCTCGCTGCGCCGCAGATACGACCGCGTCGCCGCGCCGCCCGCCGGATTCCTCGTCCTCGGCGACTCCGTCAGCAGCTTCAACCCGCTCTACGCACAGGGCATGACCGTCGCCGCCCAGCAGGCCCTGGTCCTCCGCGACCGGCTGCGCGCCGACGGCGCCGACGGGCTCAGCCCGGCCCGCTTCCACCGCGATGTCGCCGCCGTGGTGGACATCGCCTGGCAGATGTCCACCGGTTCCGATCTGCGCTACCCCGGCGTCGTCGGGCCGCGCACCCCGCGCTCCCGCCTGGTCAGCGCCTATTCCGCCCGCGCCCAGGTGGCCGCGCACCGGGACCCGGCGGTCGCCCGCACCTTCATGCGCGTCGCCAACCTCACCCTCCCCCCGACCGCGCTGCTCGCCCCGCCCACCCTGCTGCGGGTGCTGCGGTCCGGTTCGCACCCCGCCACGACACGAGGTGATCGCAGTGACGTTTGACGGGTTCCCCGGCCTGGCCGCGGCGTTCGACGAGGCCGCCGCCCGCAACCCCGGCCAGAACCTCTCCTTCCCCAGCGAGAACGAACGCCTCAGCTACGCCGAACTGGCCGACTCCTCGCGGCGGATGGCCGCCGCGCTGCTCGCCGACGGTGCCACCGAGGGCGACACGATCGGCATCCTCTGCCCGAACGGGGCCGCGTTCCTCCAAGGCGTGCTCGCCGCATCACGGATCGGCGCCGCGGCCTGCCCGCTTCCGCTGCCGATCGTCCTGCGCGACATCGAGGGCTATCTGCGGCGCACCCAGCAGATCATGGACACAGCCGGGCTGAGCCATGTGGTGACCGTCCCGGCGATGCACGCCGTGACCGACCACCTCACCGGCCCCCGCGTCCACGACGCGGCCGGACTCGTCGCCGCGGGCGGCCCCGGCCCGCTGCCCCGGCCGGGCACCGGACACCCGGCCGTCATCCAGTTCACCTCGGGCAGCACCTTCGCCCCGAAGGGCGTCGTCCTCAGCCACGCCAATGTGCTCTCCTGCGCCGACTCGATCACCTCGGCCATCGCCATCGGACCCGGCGACGGCTGGGGCAGCTGGCTGCCGCTCTTCCACGACATGGGCCTGTTCGGCACGCTCACCGGCCTGTTCAACGGGCTTCCGGTCACCGTCTGGTCCCCGACGGCCTTCGTCCGCAGCCCCGCGCGCTGGCTGAAGGAGTTCCTCCGTACGCCGTCCACGATCAACGCCATGCCCAACTTCGGCTTCGATCACCTCGTGGAGGCCGTCCCGGCCGAGGAGGTGCCGTCCCTGGACATGGCGCGCTGGCGCGTGGCGTTCAACGGCGCCGAATCCATCACGCCCGCGTCCATCAGGGACTTCCTCGGCCACTTCGCCCCGGCCGGATTCCGGCCCGCCGCGATGACCCCCGCCTTCGGGATGGCCGAGGCCACCTTGCTGATCACCCTCCCGCCGCCGGAGCGGGAGCCGGTCGTCGACTGGGTCGACCGCGCCGCCCTCGCCGACAACCGTACGGCGGTGCCGCTGCCCGAGGGCGCCCCCGGCGCACGCGGCATCGTCGCCCTCGGACAGGCCGCGCCCGGGATGAGCTTCCGCGTGGTCGCGCAGGGCGTCCAGGACTTCCCGGATACCGCGCGGGTGCTGCCGGACGGCATGGTCGGCGAGATCCAGGTCCGCGGCACCTCCGTGACCAGCGGATATCTCGGCGGCCTGGACGACCCGTTCACCGCCGACGGCTGGCTGCGCACCGGAGACCTCGGCTACCGGCGCGACGGCGAGCTGTACTTCACCGGCCGCTCCAAGGAAATGATCACCGTCCGCGGGGCCAACATCTATCCGCTCGACATCGAATCCGTGGCGCGTACGGTACCCGGCCTCTACAAAGGGCGCTGTGTCGCGTTCGCACTCACCGAGGACAGCGAACACGAACAGATCGTGCTGTGCGCCGAAACCCGGCTGACCGACGCGGCGGAAAGGGACCGGCTCTCCCGGGAAATCCTCGCCCGCTGCACCTCGGTACTCGGTCTGCCCGAGCTGAATGTCCAACTCGTGGCCGCACGGTCGATCCCCCGCACCACCAGCGGAAAACTTCAGCGGCTCGGCATGCGGGACCACCTCATCGCGAAGGCGAATTCATGACCATTCACGCGCCGGACATGGACCGGATGCACAGTCTCGGAGTCTTCCGGCACTACGACAAAAGCCATTGGCGACTGGCGGAACTGCCGCTGGGCGACGTGGACCGCTCCCTGGTCAAACCGGAGTACATCACCCTGGTGAAGAGCGCCGTGATGGGCGAGTCCAATGTCATCGCCGCGGTGCACGGCTTCCTCAACGAGTTCGCCGACGACTACGACTTCTCGGCCTTCGCGGTGATCTGGGGCTACCAGGAGGTGCAGCACCACTTCGCGTTCACCTCCTGGCTCCAGGCCGTCGGCGAACACGTGGACAACCGGGCGGTGGCGGCGATGCGCGCGCCGTACGACCCGGGCTCGACCCCGTCCGCGACGCTCGCCACCAACATCATCTCCGAGCTGACCGTCAACCACGTCTACCGGGCCGTCTCCGCGTGGGTCGAAGAGCCCGCGCTGAAGGATCTGCTGCTGCGGGCCAGCCGCGACGAGGCCGGACACGCCAAGGAGTTCATCCACTTCGCGGCCAAGCGCCTCGAACAGCACCCGCACGAGATGGCCTCGGTCCTGGAGACGCTGTACTTCTACACCGCCGACGACCGCATCAAGCACCCGGTCGGGGTGTTCAAGTCCGGACTCGCCGAACTCACCGACACCGAGACCATCGACACCGGCTTCGAACTCTTCCTCGACACAGTGGCCGACCAGGGCGAACTGGACGCGCTCCAGGGGAAGATCCGCCGTACGTTCTCCTCGCTGACCGGCTACGACCTCTCCTCCAACCGCGCCGTGCGGCGCGCCATCGCGACGGCCCTGGGATGAACCGATGAGCGCTCCCGCGCGGGACGCCGTACCGCTGCCGTGGGCCGGTCGCGCCGACCACCACTGCTTCGGCTGCGCACCGGCCCCGGCCAACCCCCGTGGCCTGGCCCTCACCTTCGAGCAGACCGGCGACCGGCTCGGCACCGCGTTCGTGCTGGACCACCACTACGAGTCCTACCCGGGCGTCGTGCACGGCGGGATTCTCGGCCTCATCTGCGACGAGACGATGGGCAACCTCGTCGTGATGCGGCTGGGGTTCCCGGCGCTGACCACCTCGATGCGGACGCGCTACCTCGGCGTCGTCGCCGTCGGCCGCCGCTACCGATGCGTCGCCGAGGCCACGGAGGCCACCGGGGGCACCAACGGACTGATCACCGCCCGCGCCGAAGTGCTCGACGAGCACGGCGCCCCGGTGGCCACCGCCACCGCGCACTACCAACCACATCAGCACGCCGTGGAGGCATGACATGACCAGCAGCACCGCCGTTCCTTCCGCCGACATCATCCGTACGGTGACCGAGGTCGTCGCCGAGATCCTCGGCCGCCCCGTGGACGGGCTGAGCCCCGACGCCGATCTGCGCGGCGTCGAAGGCGCCGACTCGATCAAGGTCGTGCGCATCATCGCCAAGATCGAGCAGGCCTTCGACATCGAGCTGGAGGACGAAGAGATCTTCGGCGTCAACACCATCGGTGAGGTCGTGGCGCTGGTCGAGAAGGCGACCGCGCGGGAGCGGGCATGACCGCCGCCGCCACCGGTCAGCGCGCCGCCACCACCCCGCGCGCCGCCACCAACCAGCACTACGACCTCGACCCCGAGATCTTCGCGCGCTTCCTCGACCCGCTGCGCAAGTACTCCTCCGCGCTGTTCGCCTCCGACGACGACACCCTGGAGCAGGCCCAGCGGCGCAAGCTGGCCTGGGTCGCCGAACAGCTCGGGCTGACCGGGGGCGAGCGCATCCTCGACGCGGGCTGCGGCTGGGGCGCCCTGCCGCTGTTCATGGCGGAGGAGTACCGCTGCCGGACGGTGGGCATCAGCCCGGCGCCCCGCCAGCACGCCTACATCCGCGAGCGCGTCGCGTCGCGCGGCCTCGACGCCCTGGTGCGTACCGAAACCACGTCCTTCGAGCAGTACGAGCCCGAGCCCGGCGGATTCGACGCCGTCACCCTGCTCGGCTCCGTCGTGCACATGGACGACCTGGACGCGGTGTTCGCCAAGATCCGCCGTGCGCTGCGGCGCGGCGGAACGCTGTACCTGTCCGAGAGCTGCTTCCGCAGCGCGGCCATCCGCCGGACGTTCGACGAACGCCCCGGCACCGACTTCATCCGCCACGGCATCTTCGGCTCCGGCGAGCTGCGCCCGCTGTCCGAACTCGTCGCCGCCGCCGAGGGCGCGGGCCTGTCCATCCGCGCGGTGCACGACCTCACCGCCGACTACCACCGCACCATCGAGTGCTGGATGGCGAACGTACGGGCCGCCTCCCCGGCCCTCGAAGAGCACGACGAAGGCCTCACCGAGCAGCTGCTGCGGTACCTGGAGACCGCCAACGCCGGCTGGGGATACACCACCAAGCACTACGCCCTGGTATGCCGCAAGTCGCGCTGACCGCACCGACGTTGCCGACCGCACCGACCGGTGTGCGAGGAGGTACATCATGACCATCACCAGGACCGCCTGCGCCGACGCGGGCGTACTGCCCGCCGAGGACATCGCCCGCGCGGTCGGCAACTACTTCACCGGCGCCGCCCAGGCGCGCCCGTGGAGCGTCGAATCCGGACTCGACTGGCACCTCGCCGACGCGGACCGGCTCACCGACGGGCAGCGCTCCGCGGTCGAGTTCATCACCCTCATCGAGGACCACCTCCCGGGCTACTTCGCGCTCTACGCCGAGCACTTCCCCGTCGACGGCTCGGTGCCGGGCGAGGTCTACGCGCACAACCGCGAGCTGTACCACTTCACCATCCGCTGGGCCTCCGAGGAGGACACTCACGCCCGGGCCCTCACCCGCTACCAGGAGGCCTCCGGCATGGGCGACGCGGCCTCGGTGCGCGAACAGCTCATCCTCCCCGGTCAGGCCCGCTTCGAGCTGCCCTACGACCACCCCGTGCAGTTCTTCGCGTACGCGCTCATCCAGGAGAAGGCCACTCAGATCTACTACCAGCAGCTGCGTGCGGTGGTGGGCGACCCGGTGCTCGCCCAGGTCCTGACCCGGCTGAGCCGCGACGAGGCCCGCCACTTCACCTTCATGGCCGACGTCGTCACCGACTATCTGCGCGCCTACGGCGACGCCGTGGTCGAGCCGGTCCGCGAGGTTGTCGCGGGCTTCCGCATGCCCCTCTCCGACACCATCCGCGGCTACTGGCGCTGGGCCCTGAAGATCGCGGACACCGCCTCCTACGACCACACCGACGCCTACGAACACCTGATCAAGGTCATCAACCGGGCCGTCGACACCCCGCGCGGCGAACGCGTCGACACCCTGCTCGACTTCATCACCTCCTGCCGCACCACCGGCTGAGGCTCAACGATCGAAGCGGCGCAGGAGCGCGTCGAGGTACTCCTCCAACCGCGCGGTGAGCAGATCCGGAGTCAGATCCTCGCGCCCCAGCTCCCGCCACGGGTCCGCGACCTTCTCGGCATCCGGGGCGAACGCGAGCGCGTCCAGGACGCGCCAGTACAGATGAGCCGCGGGGTCCTCGCTCAACGTCCCTCCGCACGCCGCGTAACGCTCCGCGAACCGCATCCCCTCCGGGACGCCGTACAGAAGCGCCAGCGCCGTGGAGCAGTGCGCCACGTCCAGATCGGCCGGACCCCAGGACGTCTCCACCCAGTCGACGACACCGGAGATCTTCAGCCCGGGGCCCTGCCCGGTGAAGAGCACATTGCCGGGGTGGAAATCCCGGTGCAGGAAGCAGGGCCGGTAGGCAGGGGGATCGCGGCGGATGATGTCCACGGCGCGCTGCCACACGTCCGGCCGCCCGGTGGACTCGGGCAGCCGCACGAGTTCAGGTGACGTCCACGCCTCGTAGACCCGCGGCCAGGCCCCGGCCGGGACCCGCACCCGGTGAATGGCAAGCAACTGCCGCGCCAGAAGCCCGGCCCGCAGCCCCGCCCCGGCCTCGTCCAGCCGCACACTGCCCGGCAGCAGCGACATCAGCAACGACGGATGATCGCAATACGCCGCCGTCGCGTCGACCCCCTTGAACGCGGCCACCGGCACATCGGTCCCCGCGAGCAGCCGCAGGATGTCCGCCTCGCGGGTGAGTAACCATGCGCACAACCTAGCGACCGCGTGGCGGCCCTACGGCCCTCCGCCTAGCATGGAAGGACTAGGTCCCCGGCCCTCGGCCCGGTCGACCCAAGATCATCCGTGCGCCCGATGCCACCCTTCCGAGGCGGGAGCCACCATGCGGTGGAGACCTGCCGAGAGGAGCGCATCATGTCGTACCCGGAAGACCTCCAGTACCCGGAGCCCCGCTACCACGGCTCCAGGGGCGAGGTGAACGCGGTGTTCCGCCCGGCCGACACCCCGCCGGACCTCTCCTCGCCCGGAGGCGCCACCCACTACCTCGCCACCAGCCAGTCGACCGGTGGCGAATTCGGCCTGTACAAGGTGGAGATGGGGCCACGGGCCGGTGGACCCGCGACCCACTTCCACAAGGCGGTGTCGGAGTCCTTCTACATCCTCTCCGGCGAACTGGAGCTGTACAACGGCGAGAAGTGGGTCACGGGCCGCGAGGGCGACTTCCTGTACGTACCGGTCGGTGGCCTGCACGCCTTCAAGAACGTGACCGACGAGCCCACGTCCATGCTCCTGCTCTTCTCCCCGGGCGCCCCGCGCGAGGAGTACTTCGAGCGCCTCGCGGAGATGTCACAGCGCGGCGCCGAGGAACTCAAGCGGTTCCGCCTCCGCCACGACAGCTACTTCGTGGAAGACTTCGAATCCGAGGCGGAGACGCCCAGCGAGGCGAAGTCGTAACCGCCTCCCCAAGCGTCGCCGGTGTGGACGTTGGTCAGCCGGGAGCCGCGCCAGATCACGCTCCGCTGGAACAGGAGGGGCACGTATGCGGCGGAGTCGGAGATCTTCTCATTGATCCGCGCGTAGTCGCTCCCGGCCTTCGACGGGTCCTGTTCCGCGATCGCCGCGTCGAAGAAGTCGTCGACCGTGGGATCGTCCAGCTCCGCGACATTGACATTGCCGGTGCTCGGGATGAAACGGCTGTCGGCGAGCGGCTGCAGAAATCCCTGGCCGGTCGGGAAGTCGGCCATCCATCGCTGGACGACGAGGCCGTAGCCCTTCTTCTTCACTGTCGCGGGTGAGCTGATCGCGTCGATATAGTCCGTGTCGCCGAGCCGATCGATCCGGGTGCTGATACCGACTTTCTTCAGCGACTCCGACAGTGCGGTGACGATATTCGTGTCGACGGGGCGGTTACGCGCCGGGATGGTGATCGTGAACCCGTCCGGCTTTCGGCACGCCGCCAACTCCTCCTTCGCCTTGGTGGTGTTCGACTTGCCGTCGCGTTTGAGAGTCTTGTACGGGTCGTAGGAGGAGACGGAGCCCGTGACGGTCGGCGGAAGCATATGGGGCGCGATATCTCCGGACTGCGGACCGCCTGCCGCGGTCCGGATGCTCTGCCTGTCCACCGCGTACATGACGGCCTTGCGGCAGTCGATGTTGTCCAGGGGTTCGACGGAGCGCGGAAGGGCCGCGAACAGGAGCACTCCGGTATACGGGTTGTCCAGCCGGGCCAGGTAATCGGAGGCGCTCCGGGCCTTGATGAGGCCCTCCCCGGTGAGCCCGGTGAACCCCAGGTCGAGGTCGTACTCGCCCGAGAGCAGGGCCCGTGCGTTCGCCTGCTCATTGTCATTGATCTGCACTGTGATCCGGTCGGGGAGAGCGGTGCGGATCGGGTCGGACTTCTGGTTCCACTCCGAATTGCGTTCCAGTTCCAGCGACTTCCCCGGACTGTAGGACTTGAATTTGTACGGCCCGGAGGAGAACGGATTGTCCTGGTACCGGTCCTTGGTGTCCTTCACCCTCTTGACGGGCGATGCGGCCGGCATCGCGAGCATCCGCTCGAAGTCGCCGTTGGGCTTGGGCAGCCGGAAGATGATGGTCTTGTCGTCCGGGGTCTCGATGGCCTTCAGGCCCAGCTTGTCCTTGGAGCTGTCCTTGTACGGTCCCTTGTAGGTGTGATCGGGGTCCAGCACCTGCTGCGGATATTGCGGGCCGCCGACAATCACGTTCGTGGCCCAGACCCGCTCGATGCCGTATTTGACGTCCCGGGAAGTGATCCCCGTACCGTCCTGCCAGGTGATGCCGTCGCGCAGGTGATAGGTGTACGTCTTGCCGCCGTCGGTCACCTTGGCCTTGTTCTCGGCGAGGTCCGGGACCAGTTCGTTACCCCTTTTGCCGGGTTCGGGGGCGTAGGTGACCAGTTGGCGGGCGTAGTAGCGGGAGAAGTTCCAGACGAAGCCGGAATAGCTGCGCTGTGGGTCCCATGAGTCGGCGTCGACGGTGCTGATGAATTTCAGCGTGCCGCCACGCTTCGTCGACGCGTTGACCGTGTCCTTGGTCGCGGCGTTGTAGCCGGAGGCGGGGCCCGCCTTGGGTGTGCTGGATTCCTTCATCCAGGACAGCATCAGCGGGATGCCCGCGGCTATCAGGGCGACGGCGAGCGCTCCCGCCAGTCCGTAACGGACGGTCCGGCGCAGGCCCGGTGAGGCACCGCCGGGGGAGGGGGCCGGGCCGGGTGATGGCAGGGGCGTCGGCGCCCAGGCGGGTTTCGGCGGCACCGCGGGCGACGGCAGGGGCGTCAGCGCGGGCGTCGGCTCCGGTTCGTGGTCGTACGAGGGCGGCGGGCCGAAACCCGGCGGTACCCAGGCCACGTTGCGGGCCAGGGCCAGGCCGCCCGCCGTATTGCGGTCGCGCTTCTGCGGCAGCGGACGCCCCTTCGCCCGCAGCGCCGTGTACACCTGTGCGTAGACCGTGTCCAGATCCAGCAACTCCGGCCCGCCCGGCGCCCCGTCGCGCAGGAGCCGCAGCAGCTCACCGGTGAAGGCCGTATGGGGTTCACCGGGCGGGGCGAGCCCGAAGCTGGTGTCGGGGACGGAGGCCAGCAGATAGGTGCCGTCGACTTCCACCTGGTCGATCAGCGCCTCGGTGCCCGGCGCGCTCATGAACCCGAGCACCCGTCCGCTGAAGCAGCAGTCGAGCAGCATCACCTGGCGGTTGGCCCGCCCGTCGAGGACGACGTCACGCAGCGTGCCGTAGGGGAGACCGGTGTAGGAGCGGTGCGGTATCGACCCGGTCAGGCCCAGGAAGAGCTCGCCGCGGCGCGGCTCCACGAGGCCGTGTCCGGCGAAGTACACCAGCAGCGTGTCCGTAGCCTCCTCGGCCGCGGTCCGCACGGCGTCGAGGACCTCGACCGCGGTGGCGGGATCGTCGATCACCGTGCAGTGCTCGGGCGCCAGCCCCCAGGAATGCGGGGCGCATAAGGCCGCGGCCAGCGCGCTCAGGTTGTTGGCCACCGCCGGGATCTGTTCCAGATGGGCGTACCGGCTGGTGCCGATGAGCACCGCGCGGGTGGCGGCGGGATCGGGCAGGACGGCCACGGCTATCGCCCTTCCCCCGCGTCGGCCTCCCGATCCCGTTCCTCGTCCCTCTCCGGTGCGGGCTCCGCCAGCCGCTCCAGCGCGTCGACCAGGCGCCGCAGCTCCTCGCTGCCGCCGCCGTCGAGGGAGACCGTGAGGTCACCTCGGCGGACGGTGATCCGATGGGCACGCGGTCGCGTCTGCCGCCAGGTGGACAGCGCCAGCACGAAGGAGGCCGCGCTCCAGGTGTTGTCGGTGATCAGCTGCAGCACATCGGTGAGCACGCCCATCTGCCCCGGCGACGGCGCGGATTGGGCCAGCTCCACACGGGCGGCGCGGCGTATGGCCGGATCTCGCCCCAGCCAGTCGTGGAGCGATCGCAGCTCCTCCTCGCCACCGCTCACCGTTACGTCGATCCGCACCAAGCCCCCCTTGTGACGACCGTCTCCTCAATTCTTCCCTACTCGGGGGCGTTCGCGCAGGATCAATGCGGAGCAGGAGTAAGGGAATACGGATCATCCGGCTTACGGATCAGGCGGCACGGGGCCGGTACGGCTGCGGAACGCTCCGGGCAGCGGCTCGACGACCCACTCCTCGCCACTCTCAACATATAGCGCACCGGGGGCCTTGCGGCAAGGCCCCCACCGTGCCGCACAATCTCCGTCCTGAGCCCAGGACCTGCGAAAACGGAGTCGTGACGTGCGTATGTTGTTGTCGGCGTATGGGGCGAGCGGACCCAGTAGCGCGTTCGGTCTTCCCGACCGTCTCTCGGCCAAGGCCGACCCGGCGCTGATCGCCGCTGACGAGGGGCACTTCGCGGCCGTCGCGGAGTGCCTGGAGCAGTCGGTCGCCGAGCTGTCCGACAGCCTCGACGCCGCGCGCAAGGCGCCCGGCGGCGTCGGCAGGCAGGCGATGGACCGGGACGCGGAGATCCACCGGCTGACCGCACGCCTGCGCGCGCTGCGCCGCTTCGGCCTGGACCTCTGCCTCGGGCATATGGTCGGTGCGGACGGCGCCGAGCCCGTATACGTCGGACGGCTCGGCCTCAAGGACAGCACGGGCCGTCAGCTGCTGCTGGACTGGCGTTCGCCCGCGGCCGAGCCGTTCTTCGGGGCCACCCACGCCCGCCCGATGGGTCTGGCGAGCCGCCGCCGGTATCGCTGGACCCTCGGCCGGATCAGCGACTACTGGGACGAGGTGTTCACCCCGGACGGGTTCGCCGGGCATGCCGCGCTCGACGACCAGTCCGCCTTCATCGCCAGTCTGGGCGGCAACCGCTCGCCACGGATGCGGGACGTGCTCAGCACCATCCAGGCCGACCAGGACGCCATCATCCGCGCCGGGTCCCGTGGCGCCCTCGTCGTGGACGGCGGTCCGGGTACGGGGAAGACCGTCGTCGCCCTGCACCGCGCCGCCTACCTCCTCTACTCCGACCCCCGCCTCGGCCACCGCCGGGGTGGGGTGCTGTTCGTCGGCCCTCACCAGCCCTACCTGAACTACGTCGCCGACGTCCTGCCCAGCCTCGGAGAGGAGGGCGTGCGGATCTGCACCCTGCGGGATCTCGTCGCCGAGGGAGCCGGGGCGGCGGTCGAGGCCGACCCGGAGGCGGCCCGTCTGAAGTCGTCCGCGGACATGGTGGCGGCGATCGAGAAGGCCGTCCGGTTCTACGAGGAGCCGCCCGCCGAGGGGATGACGGTCACGACCGACTGGGCCGACATCCGGCTGAGCGCCGACGACTGGGCCGAGGCATTCGACGCGGTGGAACCGGGCACTCCGCACAACGAGGCGCGCGAGCGGATCTGGGAGGAGCTGGCCACGATCCTGCTGGACAAGCTCGACGGCGAGGTCCCGCCCGACCCCTTCCGCAGGTCGCTGCTCCACGACGAAGAGCTGGTCGGGGCGCTCAACCGGGCCTGGCCGCTGATCGAGGCGGCCGACCTCGTCGGCGATCTGTGGTCGGTCCCCGCCTATCTGCGGATGTGCGCTCCCTGGCTCGGCCCCGAGGACGTAGCGAAACTGCGGCGCAAGGAGGCACCCCAGGCCTGGACGGTGTCCGACCTGCCGCTGCTCGACGCGGCGCGGCAGCGGCTCGGCGACCCGGAGGCGGCCCGGCGGCAGCTCCGGCACCGGGCCGCCGTCGCCGCGGAGCGCCGGCGCATGGCCGACGTCATCGACAACGTGCTCGCGGCCGACGACGACGGCGAGGGCGCGGTGACGATGCTGCGCGGACAGGACCTCCAGGACAGCCTGATCGACGAGACCGCACTGCCCGCCGCCGACCCGGACGTGCTCGCGGGGCCGTTCGCACACATCGTCGTCGACGAGGCGCAGGAACTGACCGACGCGGAATGGCAGATGCTGCTGCTGCGCTGCCCGTCGCGGAGCTTCACCATCGTCGGGGACCGCGCCCAGGCCCGGCACGGGTTCACGGAGCCGTGGCGGGAACGGCTGGAGCGGGTCGGGCTCGACCGGATCGACCTGGCCTCCCTCAGCGTCAACTACCGCACGCCGGAGGAGATCATGGCGGAGGCCGAGCCGGTCATCCGGGCCGCGCTCCCGGACGCCAACGTACCGACCTCCATCCGCGGCAGCGGCGTCCCCGTCGAACACGGCTCCGTCACAGATCTGAGCGCGATCCTCGACACCTGGCTCGACGCCCACGCCGACGGGATCGCCTGCGTCATCGGCGCCGGTGACACGGGAGTCGGCTCCTTCCGGGCCACGTCCCGCGTGCGGTCGCTGACCCCGGAGCTGTCGAAGGGGCTCGAATTCGATCTCGTCGTCCTCGTCGACCCGGAGCGGTTCGGCGAGGGCATCGAAGGAGCGGTCGACCGCTATGTGGCGATGACCCGGGCGACGCAGCGGCTCGTCATCCTCACGAGCCAGCCGAGCTGGACGAGGTAACTGGACGAGTTAGCCGGACACCGGCCGATGTGTTCCCGGCGTGTGCCCGAACGTACGGCGGAACACATCGATGAACGCGCTGGCGGACGACCAGCCGCACCGGTGCGCCACGGTGGTCACCGGGACGTTCTCGGCCAGCAGGATCAACGCGTGGTACAGGCGCAGCTGGGTGCGCCACTGCGGGAACGTCATGCCGAGATCGGCCTTGAAGTGGCGGGAGAGGGTGCGGTCACCGGCGCTGACCTCCCTGCCCAGCGCGGCCAGGGTGCGGCCGTCGGCCGGATCGGCGCGCAGGATCTCGCACACCGCCCTCAGCAGTGGGGTGGTGGGGGTGGGCAGGTGCAGGGGCTGCTGGGGCGAGGCGCGCAGCTGGTCGAGCAACACGGCCCGCAGCCGCCCGCGTTCGGGCTGTCGTCGTGCGGGGTGTGGGTGTAGGCGAGGATCAGCTCACGGAGGAGGGGGCCGACCGCCAGCACGGTCGGCTCGTCCAGGCCGAGCGGATTGTCGCTCGCGTCCAGGCCGACCAGGTGCAGTGCGAGTTCGCCGTGGGCCTGGTGGGCGTGCACGGTTCCGGCCGGTACCCAGATGGCGCGGGTACCCGGTGCGATCCACGTTCCGGTGCTGGTCGTCACGGCCAGCACGCCCCGGCCCGCGTAGACGATCTGGTGGTCGTCGTGGCGGTGGGCGTCGATGGCGGCTCCGGGCGCCAGCCACTGGGTGCGGGTCGGCGCCACCGGCTCATGGCGGATTTTCGGCATGGAATGGCAGTTTATCGGAAGCACGACAGGGTGTCCGGTGATGACGATGGCGATGTGCCCAGGAACAGAGCCCTCATCATGCTGTCGGTCGGCCACGCCTGCGTGGACGTCTACCAAGGCGCCGTCGCGTCGCTCGTCCCGTTCTTCGTGGCCGAGCGCGCCTACGGCTACGCCGCGGTCTCGGGCATCGTGCTCGCCGCGTCACTGCTGTCCTCGGTGGCGCAGCCGGTGTTCGGCGCGCTCACCGACCGCTGGGCGATGCCGTGGCTCCTGCCGGTGAGTACGGTCCTCGGCGGGCTGGGCGTCGCCCTGAGCGGGGTGAGTGGTTCGTACGACTGGACGCTGGCGTTCGTGGCCGTGTCCGGGGTCGGCGTCGCCGCCTATCACCCCGAGTCCGCCCGCGTCGCGCGGCGCGTCAGCGAGGGCAGCCACAGCGCGATGGCCTGGTTCTCCCTCGGCGGCAACCTCGGCTTCGCCACCGCCCCGCTCATGGTCACCGCCGTCGTCGCCACCGGCGGTCTGCGGCTGTCGCCGCTGCTCGTCGTACCGGCGCTCGTCGGCAGCGTGCTGTGCCTGCCGGTCCTGCGCGCACTGGCGAAGCCGGTACGCGGCGGCTCCGGCGGCGCGGTGGCGACGGGCGCCGATGACATCGCCTCGTTCGTGAAGCTGTCGCTGGCCGTGGTCTGCCGGTCCATCGTCTTCATCGGCCTGAGCACGTTCATCGCGCTGTACGCGCGAGCGCGTCCGGGTGGCAGCACGGCGGCGGGTACCGCGGCGCTGTTCGTGCTCTACCTCGGCGGCGCGGTGGGCTCGGTGCTGGGCGGCCATCTCGCCAACCGCTGGGACCGGGTCACGGTCGCCCGCCGGGCGTACCTGGTGGCGGTCGCCGCCGTCGCGGGGATCGTCTACGTCCCCGGCCCGGCGTTCTACGCCTTCGTGGCGCTGACCTCCGTCGGCCTGTACGTCCCCTTTTCTCTCCAGGTCACCCTCGGCCAGGACTATCTGCCCACCCGCGTCGGCACCGCGGGCGGCATCACTCTCGGGCTGACCGTCAGCGTCGGCGGCCTGGCCGCCCCGCTCATCGGGAGTGTCGCCCACGCCACCTCCCTGCGGACGGCCCTGACCCCGCTGATCCTGATGCCCGCCCTGAGCTGGCTGCTGTTCCGCACCCTGCCCGAACCCGCCCCGGAACCCACGGGCGCGGCTTAACCGTCGAGATCGACGTGCGGCCGGTTGAGTTACGGTCTGGCGCGTGACGAACCAGCGAAAGCCACGGGGCCCGTACCGCAAGAGCGCGGAGCGGCGGGAGCAGATCCTCCAGGCCGCCTACGAGGCCATCGACGAGTACGGAGAGCGGGCCTCCCTGCAGGACATCGCCGCCCGGGTCGGAGTGACCCAGCCCGCGCTGACGTACTACTTCCCCACCCGCGACGACCTGCTTCTCGCGGTCCTGGAGCGGCGGGACGTGCTGGGCAAGGCGTTCGCCCGGGGCGCCGGAGACGACGAGACCGTGATCGACGGCATGGTGGCGGGCACCCGCCTCATCACCGACCACCCCGGGTTGGCCAAGCTGTACGTCGCGCTCTCGGCCGCGGCCACCGATCCCGAGAGCCCCGTGCACGGCCACTTCGCCGAGCGTTACCGAGGCCTCGCGGCCGAGGCCGCGCAGGAGTTCGAGGAGGGGCAGCGGACCGGTGAGATCCGGGCCGACGAACCGGCCGACCACCTGGCCAGGGCGGTCCTGGCGGTGATGGAGGGCCTGCAGATCCAGTGGATGCACGACCCCACGCTGGACATCGCCGCGATCGCCGAGACGTTCGCCCGGATGCTGGCGCCGCCGGCCGCCGATCAATAAATTTTTAGGGTGATAGATTTTCGGCGTCCGACTACCGGAAGGGGGACGCCGATGTCCGCCACCCCACCCCGTCCGCCGCAGGACCTCGACTTCGATCCCGAGGTCTTACGCACCCGCTACCGCGCCGAACGCGAGCGCCGGATCCGCCCCGACGGCAGCGCCCAATACCGGGGCACCGGCGGCGAGTTCGGCTACTACGCCGACGACCCTCACGCCGATCCCGAGTTCACGCGGGAGCCGTTGCACGACAGCGTGGAGGCGGTGATCGTCGGGGGCGGGTTCGGCGGTCTGCTCGCCGCCGCCCGGCTGCGGCAGTCGGGCGTGGAGTCGATCCGGGTGATCGACCAGGGCGGGGACTTCGGCGGCACCTGGTACTGGAACCGCTACCCGGGCATCCACTGCGACATCGAGTCGTACATCTACCTGCCGCTGCTGGAGGAGGTCGGCTACGTCCCGAAGTGGCGCTACGCGCCGGGCGAGGAGATCCGGCAGCACGCGCGGGCCATCGCGCGCCACTTCGGCCTCTACGACGACGCCTGCTTCCAGACGCGGGTGACCGGACTCCGCTGGGACGACGACGCGTCGGAGTGGACCGTCACCACCGACCGCGGCGACGCCATCCGGGCCCGCTACGTGATCACCTCCACCGGGACCCTGAGCCAGGCCAAACTCCCCGGCATCCCCGGCATCGAGAGCTATCGGGGCCACACCTTCCACACCAGCCGCTGGGACTACGCCTACACCGGCGGCGACGCGAACGGCGGGCTGCTGGGGCTGGCCGACAAGCGCGTCGCGCTCATCGGCACCGGCGCCACCGCCATCCAGGTCGTGCCCCATCTCGGCGCGGACGCCGCCCACCTGTACGTCTTCCAGCGCACGCCCTCCTCCGTCGACCTGCGCGACAACCGCCCCACCGACTCCGCGTGGGCCGAGGCGCTCCAGCCGGGCTGGCAGCGGCGCCGCATGGACAACTTCCTGAAGGTCGTCACCGGCGTCCGCACGGATCAGGACCTGGTGAACGACTCCTGGACCAGCAGCGCCCGGCTCCAGGAGAAGCTGATCCCGACCAACGCCTACGCGGACGTCCCGCCCGGGGACCGGGAACGGCTGTACGAGATCGCCGACTTCCAGAAGATGAACGAGATCCGCGCCCGCGTGGAGAACATCATCGAAGACCCGGAGACGGCCGAGAAGCTCAAGCCCTGGTACCGCTACATGTGCAAGCGGCCCACCTTCAGCGACCACTACCTCCAGACCTTCAACCGGCCGGATGTCACCCTCGTCGACACCGCCGACACCCACGGCGTGGAGCGGATGACGGAAACCGCCGTCGTGGTCGGCGGCACCGCGTACGAAGTGGACTGCGTCATCTTCGCGACCGGCTTCGAGGTAGGGGTCTCCGGCATCCTCTCCGGGCAGCTCCCGGTGTACGGCAGGGGAGGCGTTCCGCTCTTCGAGGCCTGGGCGGACGGCCCGAGGACGCTCCACGGCTTCTGCACCCACGGCTTCCCCAACCTCTTCCAGCTGGGCCCGCTGCAGAACGCGTCCTCGGTGAACTTCGTCCACGTCCTCGACGAACAGGCCCACCACGTCGCCCAGATGGTCGCCGAGGCCCGCAAGCGCGGGGCCCGGTACGTCGAACCCACCGCCGAGGCGCAGGACGCGTGGCTGGCCGCCCTCGCGGAGAACGCGCCCGACCTGCGGGCGTTCCAGGCGGAGTGCACCCCGGGCTACTACAACAACGAGGGCAGGCCACAGAAGCGGAACGCGTACGCCGACGGGCCGGTGGCCTTCCACGAGCTGCTCCGGCAGTGGCGTGCGAACGGTGGCATGGACGACGTGCTGGTGGAGGCGGAGGAAGCGTGAACACACCGCACCACAATCGGTACGGCGCCGCCGCAGGGGACATCACCGTCTCCGGCTCACGCCTGCGGGCGCGGCGCCTCAACCACCCCAGCCCGCTGTGGGGTTCGAACGGCGTCGCCTTCGGCCCGGACGGGCGACTGTACGTCGCCCAGTACCTCGCCGGGCAGATCAGCGCCGTCGACCCGGCCACCGGGGACGTCGAAGTGGTCGTCCCGATGGACGGCCCGGTGCAGTCGCCGGACGACCTCGCCTTCGGCGCGGACGGGTCGATGTACATCGCCGACCTGATCCCCGGCCGGGTGTGGCGGCGCAGCCCGCAGGGCGCGTACACCCTGGTCTCGGACGAGGTGAAGGTGGTCAACGGCATCACCTGCGTCGGGGACCGGCTCTTCGTCAACGAGATGCGGCCGGGCGGGCGGCTGCTGGAGCTGTTCCCGGACGGCGGCGAGCCCGTGGTGCTCACCGAAGGGCTCGCCCTCGGCAACGCCATGCAGCTCGGCCCGGACGGCCTGCTGTACTACCCGCACATGATGACGAACCAGGTGTGGCGCATCCCGCCGGACGGCGGTGTGCCCGAGGTGGTCGCCGAGGAGGTGCACGAGCCGGTCGCGGTCCGCTTCGACCAGGGCGGGGTGCTGCACGTCCTCTCGCGCGGGGCGGAGGGCATCGTCACCCGCATCGACCTGCACGGCACCGGCTCCCGCACGCTCGTCACCAGCGGCCTGGTGGGGCTGGACAACGCGGCATTCGACGCGGAGAACCGCATGTTCGTCTCCAGCTACGCCAGTGGCGGCGTCACCGAACTGCACCCCGACGGCCGCACCCGGGAGATCGTCCCCCGTGGCCTCGACGGCCCCTACGGTGTGACGGTCGACCTCGGCGGCACGGTGTACGTGGCCGACCACTACCGGCTGGCGAGCCCGGCGCTCGCCGACGAGGGCGAGCCGGTCGCCGCCGACGGGGCGGACGAGGCGGGCGGCGTCACCTCGCTCACCCTGATGCCCTTCGTCCACGGTGTGACCAACGCGGGCGGACTCGTGCACTTCACCTCCCAGTACGGCGACGTCCACACCCACGACCCCGACCGGCGGACCACGCGGCAGCGGGCGACGGGCCTGACCGAGCCGGTCGGCATCGCCGTGGGCCCGGACGGCTCGCTCGTCGTCGCGGAGGCGGGCGCGGGCCGGATCGTGTCCATCAGCGATGACGATGGCGATGGCGACACCGTTACCGTCCTCGCCGAAGGGCTCGGCCACCCGGTGGACGTGGCCTTCGACGACCGGGGACGGTGCCATGTGAGCGACGACCGGCTCGGGGCCGTCCTCCGGATCGGCGAGGACGGGACGACGGCAGTGGTCGCGGACGGGCTCGGCGCACCCCAGGGGCTGGCGGTCCGCGGCGACACGCTGTTCACCGTCGAGACCGGGCCGCGCAGGCTGACGGCGATCTCGCTGAGCACCGGGGAGCGCCGGACCGAGGCCGAGGATCTGCCGGTCGGACAGCCCCCGGGCACCGCGCCGCGCACCGCGCCCGCGCTCTTCGCCCACGGCATGGTCGGCGCTCCCCGCCCGTTCGCCGGACTCGCCACCGGCCCGGACGGCTCCCTCCTCCTCTCGGCGAATGGGGAGGGGACGGTATGGGAACTGAAGCCATGACCGGTACGGGTCTTGAGGGCCACGGTGTCGTCGTCACCGGCGCCGCGTCCGGAATCGGCCGGGCCACGGCCCTGAAGTTCGCGGGGGAAGGCGCGAGGGTGCTGGTCGCGGACGTCGACCGGGCGGGCGTCGAGGAGACCGTGGCGGAGATCGGCGCCGCCGGGGGAACGGCCCTCGCGGTCGTCGGCGACCTGAGCGACCGGCGGGTGGTGGACGAGGTGGCCGGGCGGGCCGTCGACGCCTTCGGCCGCCTCGACGTCCTGGTGAACAACGCCGGGATCATGGACCGTATGTCCGCGCTCGGCGAGACCGACGACGCCGAGTGGGAACGGGTCATCCGGATCAACCTGACGGCGCCGTTCCTGCTCACCCGTGCGGTGCTGCCGCAGATGCTGGCGGCCGGACGCGGGTCGATCGTCTTCACCGCGTCCGAGGCGAGCCTGCGCGGCAGTACGGCGGGCGCCGCCTACACGGCCTCCAAGCACGGCATCGTCGGCCTGGTGAAGAACCTGGCCGTCATGTACCGGGGGCAGGGTATCCGTGCCAACGCCATCGCCCCCGGGCCCACCCTGACCGGTATGCGGGTGGACGCCGCCGAGGAAGCCCTCGGGCCCGCCCTCGTGAGCCGGTTGAGCGCCGCCATCATGGGCCGGTACGGGTCGGCGGAGGAGCAGGCCGCCGCCATCGTCTTCCTGGCCTCCGACGCGGCGTCCTTCGTCAACGGCGCCGTCCTCCCGGTCGACGACGGCTGGGCCGCCGTCTGACGGAAGCCGCTGTCTGACGGAAGGGGCTGTCGGACGGAAAATAACGGGGTTGGTGGACGATTGTCCGGGTCGGCCGTGGGATTGCGTACGCTTTCCCCGTCCGACCTCGCCGACCGGCCGAGGAGCCGCGGTGGCCTGGGGGACGGGCCCCCGCGGACCAATGTGATGTCCCGAAGCGGTGGTGACGATGACCGGCAGGGTGCGGCGGGACGAGCAGGTCAGTGCGACACGGGAAGCGCTCCTCGGGGCGGCGGAGCGGCTGTTCGCCGAGCACGGGGTGCACGCGGTCGCCAACCGGCAGATCAGCCTGGCCGCAGGGCAGGGAAACAACGCCGCGGTCACCTATCACTTCGGCGCCAAGACCGACCTGGTGCGCGCCATCGCCCGCAGGCACGCCGAGACGATGGAGGCCGGGCGGCTGCGCATGATGACCGACATCGGCGACTCCACCGATCTGCGGGACTGGGTGGCCTGCGCGGTCCGCCCGGTCACCGGGCATCTGGAGGCCCTGGGCACCCCCAGCTGGTACGCCCGCTTCATCGCCCAGGTCACGGCCGACCCGGCGCTGCGCGCGATCACGGTCGAGGAGTTCGCGGCGGGCTCGTCGTCGATGCGGAAGCTTCAGGAGGGGATGGAGCGCTGTCTGCCCGACCTTCCGGCCGAGGTGCACGCCGAGCGCGCCGCCATGACACGTCACCTGATCACTCAGATGGCCGCGGAGCGGGAGCGTGCCCTCGCGGATAACGCACCGACGTCCAGGGCAAGTTGGCGGGAGACGGCGGACGGTCTGATCGACGTCATCGTCGCCCTGTGGCAGGCGCCGGTCACGGCCGCGTAGAGCCCCAAGAGCCTGGCTTGATCGTGGGGGTCGCACAAGATCGTTTAAGTCATTTGCTTGACTTTATTAAATCATCGGGTTTACCTGTGGGGGTCGACGGATCAACGAAGGGGCTCGGCGATGAAGGTCACTGTGGACGACGAGAAGTGCTGTGCCGCGGGCACCTGCGTGATGCTCGCGCCGGAGGTGTTCGACCAGCGTGAGGAGGACGGCATCGTCATCCTGCTGGACGCGGCGCCTCCCGGGGAGCTGCACGACATGGTGCGTGAATGCGTGCAGGTGTGCCCCGCGGGCGCGATCCAGGTGAGCGAGGACGCGTGAGTACTCCTGCCGGTGTTCTGGTGGTCGGGGCCTCCGCGGCCGGGCTCTCCACCGCGGAGGCCCTGCGGCGCAAGGGATTCCAGGGCCGCGTGACCCTGCTGGGCGCCGAACCGCATCAGCCCTACGACCGGCCGCCGCTGTCCAAGCAGGTCCTCTCCGGCACCTGGGAACCGGACCGGGCCCTGCTGCGTCAACCTGACCAACTCGCCGCTCTGGGCGCCGAGTTCATCCTCGGCGACCCGGCGGTCAGCCTTGACGCGGCGGCCCGCACCGTCCACACCGCATCGGGCCGGGTGCTGCGGGCCGACGCCGTCGTCCTGGCCACCGGTCTGCGACCCCGCACCTTCACCGGGCAGGACACTCTGGCCGGGGTCCATGTACTGCGCACCCTGGATGACGCGCAGGCACTGCGCGCCGAGCTGATGACCGCCTCGCGCGTCGTGGTGGTGGGGGACGGCGTGCTCGGCACCGAAATCGCCGCGACCACACACACCATGGGCCTGCCGGTCACCCTGGCCGGACCCCAACAGGCACCACTGGAAAGCCAGTTCGGCCCACTCATGGCGCGGCAACTCGCCGCACTCCACACCGACCGCGGCGTCGAACTGCGGCTCGGCACCGCGGTGACCGGCCTGGCCGAACACAACGGACACGTCACGGGTGTGCGCCTGGCCACCGGCGAGCTACTGCCCGCCGACGTGGTCATAGTCGCCTTCGGCTCCGCCCCGGCCACCGACTGGCTCACGGGCAGCGGCCTCAAAATCGACAACGGAGTCGTATGCGACTCCACCTGCCGCGCCGCCGACGGCATCTACGCGGTCGGCGACGTAGCCCGCTGGCACCACCACGGCCTGAACACCCTCCTGCGCCTGGAAAACCGCACCAACGCCACCGAGCAGGCAGCCCACGTGGCCGCCGCCATCCTCGGCGACCGGCGCCCCTACACCCCGGTCCCGTACTTCTGGACCGACCAGTTCGACGTCAAGATCCAGGCGTACGGCGTACCGTCGGCCGACGCCGAAGTAACCGTCGTGGAGGGCGACCTGGCACAGGGCCGCTTCGTCGCACGCTACCGCCGCAACGGCACCACGACCGGCGTACTCGGCTGGCGCATGCCCAAACAGACCCGGCTGCGCCGCCAGGAAGTCGTCGACGCGTTCCAGGACTCCCTCAGCGGAGGCACGCCATGACACGTGCGGCGAATCCGCCCGCGGAAGGCGCCGCGGGCGCCGAGACGGCGGAGCTCCCGGAGTTCCCCATGCCCCGGGCGCGAGGGTGCCCCTTCGACCCGCCCCCGGCGTTCCACGCGCTGCGGGAGGAGGGCCCGCTCACCCGGGTCCGGCTGCGGGACGGCAGCACCCCGTGGGTGGTGACCCGGTATGCCGAGCAGCGGACCCTGCTGGCCGACCCGAGGCTCAGTGTCCTCCCCGCCCTGCCCGGCTTCCCGCGCCCGGAGCGGCCGTCCGCCGACGCCGACACCGGCCACGGGGGCGGCGAGGAGTCGTCCGCC
Source organism: Streptomyces sp. NPDC005962 (assembly GCF_040629205.1). Taxonomy (NCBI): domain Bacteria; kingdom Bacillati; phylum Actinomycetota; class Actinomycetes; order Kitasatosporales; family Streptomycetaceae; genus Streptomyces; species Streptomyces sp. NPDC005962. The sequence goes on from NZ_JBEXVE010000002.1 coordinate 176,153, forward strand.
GACGCCCATGGCCTCAGCTTCATCAACATGGACGACCCCGAGCACGCCCGGCTGCGCCGGATGGTCACCGGGCCGTTCGCCATCAAGCGGATGGAAGCCATGCGCCCGGCGGTCCAGAAGATCGTCGACGATCGGATCGACGACCTGCTGGCCGGACCGAACCCGACCGATCTGGTCGAGGCCTTCGCCCTGCCGGTGCCCTCCCTGGTGATCTGCGAACTGCTCGGCGTGCCGTATGACGACCACGCGTTCTTCCAGGTCAACAGCAAGGCCATCATCACCCGCTCCTCGACGCCCGAGCAGCGCGCCGAAGCCCACCGCCGACTGGGCGACTACCTCGGCGGCCTGCTGGACACCAAGCGCGACGAGCCCGGCGAGGACGTGCTGTCCGACCTGGCCGTGAAGGTGAAGGACGGCGCGCTGACCCGCCGGGAAGCGACCTCGATGGCGGTCCTCCTGCTGTTCGCCGGGCACGAGACCACCGCCAACATGATCTCCCTGGGCACCCTGGCCCTGCTGGAGAACCCTGGCCAGCTGGCCAGGCTCCGGGAGAGCGACGACCCGGCATTCGTCGCGGGCGCGGTCGAGGAACTGCTGCGCTACCTGCACATCCCGCACCTCGGGATGCGCCGGGTCGCCCTGGAGGACATCGAGGTCGGCGGCCGGACCATCCGCGCGGGCGAAGGGCTGCTGCTGCTCAACGAGATGGGCAACCGGGACCCCGACGTCTTCCCCGGCGGCGACCGCCTGGACCTCGACCGCGAGGCCCGCCGCCACATCACCTTCAGCTTCGGCGTGCACCAGTGCCTGGGCCAGCCGCTGGCCCGCATGGAACTCCAGGTCGTCTACAGCACCCTCTACCGCCGCATCCCCACCCTGCGCCTGGCCACCGAAGTGGATCACATCCCCTTCAAGCACGACTCGTTCGTCTACGGTGTCCACGAACTCCCCGTGGCCTGGTAAGACCACGCGCCGTGCGCTGATCGGCCCCGTGGCGAACGCGCAGCCGCAGCCGCCGGGGCCCCGTTCCGCCCCTGCTTCCCACCAGGCGGTACGCGGCCGTCGATCGCCGTGGCCGGGCCGTCTAACCTCGGCGAAAGGCGGCCTTGACCGGGCGGCCGTACACCGAGGAAAGTGAGACCACTGGTGGACTTCGAACAGCTCGTCGCCTTGCGCCGGGAACTGCACCGCAACCCGGAGCCCGCGTTCGTGGAGGTCGGCACGGCGGCCCGGATCGAAGCGGCCCTCGGGGGGCTGCCGATACGCGTCCTCACGGGGAAGGCCGCCCAGGACCTCTCCGCCGTCGTCAACTTCCCGTCGCCCGAGACCCTGGACGAATGGGCGGCGCGCGCGGTCGCTTCGGGTGCTCCGGAGGAGCGGGTGCGGTACTTCCGGGAGAACGGCACCGCGCTGGTCGTCGACCTCGTGGGCACCCGTCCCGGGCCGCGATGGGGGCTTCGCGTCGACATCGACGCGCTGCCGATGCGCGAATCGGCCGACGCCGCCCATTTCCCGGTGGCGAACGGGTTCGCCGCGACGAACGGCGCCATGCACGCATGCGGCCACGACGCCCACGCCACCATCGGCGTCGGCCTGCTGCACCGGCTGGCGGACCGCGACTTCGCGGGGTCGCTGCGGGTCCTGTTCCAGCCCGCCGAGGAGGGGGTCAGGGGAGCGCAGACGATGATCGACGCCGGGGTGGCCGACGAGATCGACCACATGCTCGCCCTGCACATGGCCGGGGACATGGCCGTCGGCGGGGTCGTGGGCAGCTTCACCGGTGGTCTGGCCACCCGCAAGCTGAAGGTCGACTTCGAGGGCAAGGCCTCGCACGCGGCCGGTGCGCCGGAAGCGGGCCGTAACGCGCTGCTCGCGGCGGCCACCGCCGCGCTGGGCATCATGGGCGTCCCGCGCTTCAGCTCGGCGGACACCCGGCTCAACGTCGGCACGCTCGTCGCCGGTGACGGAGTGAACATCGTGCCCTCCTCCGCGGCGATGACCTGCGAGGTCCGGGCGACCGACGACGAGGTCGTCGACGAACTGGTCGACCGGGTCCGGTCGATCGTGGAGGGGGCGAGCCTGGCGCAGGGGGTCCGGGGGAGCGTCGCGGTGATGGGCCAGTCCGCCACCGTCACACCGGACGACGAGATGATCGACCGCATCGTGGAGGTGGCCACCGCCCATGACGATGTCACCGAGGTCATCCGCACCCGGGCGTTCTCGGGCAGCGACGACGCCAACCTTCTCATCCGCCATGTCCAGCGGCGCGGGGGCAAGGGCGCCTATCTGATGGTCGGCGCGGGGAGCCCGGGGCCGCACCACAGCGAGAACTTCGACATCGGGGAGGAAGCGATCCCGACCGCGATCGACATCCTCGCCTCGCTGATCCGCGGATAGCCGCCGCTCTCCCGGGGCCCGTCGGCGTGGGAGCGTCGTGGGAGCTGTGGGAGCGCTTCCATGACGGTCGTGTTCATGCCACGATGCTGGGCGGGCAGGCCGCGCACGGGGGCGTCCTTCAGCGGCATGTCCTGATCACGAACGATCCGCGACCGCGATCAGGAAGGGATGAGGACGTGTCCCCATCGACCCGCACCACCCCGCGCAGACCACGGCGTTCGGTGCTCGTCGCCCTCGTCGGAGCGCTGGTCTCGTTACTGGCGGTCATGCTGCTGGGCGCGCCCACCGCCTCGGCCCGTACGGCCGCCGCCAAGGCTCCCACTGCGGCCCTCACCGAGATCAAGAACTTCGGCACCAACCCCAGCGATCTCCAGATGTACCTGTACGTCCCGGACAACGTCGCCCCCCACCCCGCCGTGGTGGTGGTCGTGCACTACTGCACGGGATCCGGGCCCGCGATGTACTCCGGCACCGAGTTCGCCTCGCTGGCCGACCGGTACGGCTTCATCGCCGTGTATCCGTCCGTCACCCGCAGCAGCAAGTGCTTCGACGTCTCCTCACCGCAGGCGCTGCGCCGTGGCGGGGGAAGCGACCCGGTGGGCATCAAGTCCATGGTCGACTGGGTGACCCGTACCTACTCCGCCGACACCAGCAGGGTCTTCGCCACCGGTACCTCCTCCGGCGCGATGATGACCAATGTGCTGCTGGGGGACTACCCCGATGTGTTCGCGGCGGGTTCGGCGTTCGCCGGTGTGCCGTTCGCCTGCTTCGCCACCACCAACGGGTCCGAGTGGAACAGCGACTGCGCCAACGGCACCATCACCCACACCCCGCAGCAGTGGGGCGATCTGGTCCGCGGCGCCTACCCGGGGTACAGCGGGCCCCGGCCGCGTATGCAGCTCTGGCACGGAACGCAGGACGAAACGCTGCGCTACCCCAACTTCGGGGAGGAGATCAAGCAGTGGACGAACGTCCAGGGCGTCGGCCAGACCCCGGCCCGCACCGACTCCCCCCAGTCCGGCTGGACCCGTACTCGCTACGGCTCCACCGGTGACCAGGCCCCCGTCGAGGCCATCAGCTTGCAGGGCGTCGGCCACAACCTGGTCACCAGCGGAATGGCGGCCCGCGTGATCACGTTCTTCGGCCTGGACGGCGCGGGCCCCGGCCCCGGGCCCGAACCGCAGCCGGGCGCCTGCCGGGTGTCGGCCACCACCAGCCCCTGGAGCACCGGCCTGACCGCGTCCGTGACCCTCACCAACACGGGCACCACCACGCTGAACGGCTGGCAGCTGGGCTTCACCCTGCCCTCCGGCCAGACCATCACCGGCGGCTGGGGCGCCACATACAGCCCGGCGAGCGGAGCCGTGACCGCCACCAACGCCGCCTACAACGCCACACTCGCCCCGGGCGCGAGCGTCACCATCGGCTACCAGGCCAACCACACGGGCACCACGAGCGCCCCGGGTGCCTTCACCCTCAACGGAAAGACCTGCACCTGACGTCCGCGGAGACTCTCGTGTCCACGGATTCGTAAGGTCGGTGTACAACAGGGTCACGTGCCGGGCGACTGGAAAGGCACTGGCGAGCCGCATGTTCGACGAGGAGCACGGGATGACCCTGACCGACGCACAGCGCGAGGAAGCCTGCCGACTGCTGCGGGAGGCCGAACGGAGCGTGGCGCCGATCGACCCGCTGACGGAGCTGATGCCCGGCCTGGAGGTGGCCGACGCCTACGCCGTCCAGCGGGACAACATCGCGCGGCGGCTGGCCGCCGGGGCCACGGTCGTCGGCCACAAGGTCGGGCTGACCGCCGCCGCGATGCGGCAGCTCCTCGGCGTGGACGAGCCGGACTTCGGCCAGCTGCTCGACGACATGGTCCACCGCGACGGCGGTACCGTACCCGCGGCGCGCTACTGCGCCCCGCGCATCGAACCGGAGATCTGCTTCCGTCTCGCCGCGCCGCTGCGCGGACCGGGCGTCACCGTCGAGGACGTCCTCGCGGCCACCGACGCGGTCGCCCCGGCCCTGGAGATCGTCGACAGCCGGATTCGCGACTGGAAGATCACCCTGGCCGACACGGTGGCGGACAACGCCAGTTCCGCCGGTCTGGTCCACGGCGCCTGGACGCCCCTGGCCGAGGCGCCCGACCTCGCCACCGTCGTGGCCGACCTGGTGGTCGACGGTGAACCGGTCGCCTCGGGCAGCGGCCGCGAGGTGCTGGGCCACCCCGCTGCCGCGGTCGCCTGGCTGGCCAACACCCTCGCCGGGTTCGGCACCGCCCTGGAGCCCGGACACCTGGTGCTGCCCGGCACCATGACCGGCGCCCCGTTCGTCAGCCCCGGCCAGCGGGTCGAGGCACGCTTCAGCGGCCTCGGGCCGGTGTCGGTGACCTTTACCTGAGATACCCGGCACCGGCCGCGGCTCAGATACCGAATTCCGTGGGCGCGATCCCGAGGGTGGCGCAGGCCTCGCGGATGGCCTGCTGCTCGGACGGCTCGATGTAGCCGTCGGCCCCGGCGATGATGATGCCGGTCTGGATGACCGCGCGGGCCTCCGTCGGCTTCTTGGCCGCCTTGGCGATCTCCTGCATCGCCTCGGTCTTGCCCAGCTGGAAGTTGGCCACGAGCCGGTCCAGGTTCTTGTTGAACCGCTGGCGGAGCTGGTCCGCCGGGAAGTTCTGCAGGACGTCGTTGGTGGTGATCAGTTCCTCTACGCGCTGCCGCTCGGCGGGCTCGATGTGCCCGTCTGCCGCGGCCACCAGCGCGCACATCGCCATCGTGGCATCGCGGTAGGCGCCGCTCTTCAGCTCGGTCTTGACCGACGCGAGCTGGGTCTTGAGCAGTCCGACCAGCTGGGCCTTGGAGCCGCCGGAGGACGAGCCGGACCCGTGGCCGCCGCCGTGCTGCCCCTGCCCGTAGGAGCCCTGCCCCTGCTGACCGGCCCCGCCTCTTCCCCGGGCGCTCTGGGTCTGCTGCAGGTTCTTGGCCTGGTCCTTGAGCCGGTCCCACATTGCCATCGGTGCCACCTCGGCTTCTGTTGCTGCTTATCCGGTTCTGCTCGTCTGTCGCGCTGCTTCGCGGTCTGCCTCAGGTGAACGCGCCTGGCGGCGACCGGGTTCCCTCACAGCAAAGCACACGTAAAGTCCCGCGCGTCAGCCCCGGGTGATCCGGGCCGTGACCGGAAGGTGGTCGCTGCCGGTGGCGGGCAGGGTGCGGAGGGGGCCGACCGTCGCCGAACGGGCCATGACCTGGTCGATCCGGGCCAGCGGGAAGGCGGCCGGAAAGCTGAACGCGAAACCCCGCTCCGCCACCTTCATCCGCGAGGTCAGCGGGGACAGCCCGCGGTCGTCGACCGTGCTGTTGAGGTCGCCCAGCACCAGCACGCTCCTCACCTTCTCGGCGGCGACGGCCTTCCCCAGCAGACCGGCGCTCTCATCGCGCCAGGCGGACCCGAGTCCGCCCGCCCCGACCCGGACCGAGGGCAGGTGCGCGACGTACGCCGCGATCCGGCCGCGCGGCGTGTGGACGACGGCCCGTAGCCCGCGACTCCAGTTCTCCGTGATCGCCCGGGGCTTGATGTCCACCCGGCGGGTGCCGCTCAGCGGATGCTTGGACCAGAGCCCGACGGTGCCGTGGACCGTGTGATACGGGTAATCCGGGGCGAGGGTCTTCTCGTAGACCGGCAGCGCCGGCGGAACCAGTTCCTCCAGCGCGATGAGATCGGGCCCGGCGTCGGCCAGGGCGCGGGCCGTTCCCCCGGGGTCGGTGTTCTCGTCGCTCACGTTGTGCTGCACCACGACCAGATCGTGCGCCGAGGGCTCCGCACCGGGGAGGAGCAGCGGGCCGAAGAGATACGCCCAGACCGCCGCCGGAAGCAGCAGGGCCACCAGCGCCGTGGCCGAGCGGCGCAGCAGCGCCGGGCCGAGCAGCACCACGACCGCCAGCCCGAGCCAGGGCAGGAACGACTCCAGCAGACTGCCCAGCCGGACCCCGGAGTTGGGCACGGCCCGGGGGAACGCCAGCAGCCCGGCCGTCAGCACCGCGAGCGCGGCGAGCACCCGCCCCCGCTGCCACCCCCACCGGCGCGTCGCCTTGTCGTCGCCGTCCGCCCGCTCCGTCATGTCTTTCCTCTCTGTAGCGCCCTCGCCTGTCTGGACGAGCGGGCAGGTGGATCAGGTTCTGCCGAGACGGAGCCGCTTTGCCGTCGCCGACGTTAGGGGCGATCAGGGGTTGGGGGGTCATTTCACCCTGCGTAGCGTTCCCGGCAAGCGCGCGTCGCAGTGTCGGGCGCCTCTTCGACCCGGGGTGGCTGTGGTGGGCAACCAGGAGAAGCTTCTCGACTACCTCAAGCGCGCGACCACGGACCTGCGCGCTGCCCGTAGGCGCATCGCGGAGATCGAGGACCGCGACCGGGAGCCGATCGCCATCGTCGCGATGGCGTGCCGCTATCCGGGTGGGGTGGACTCGCCGGAGGGGTTGTGGCGGCTGGTCGACGAGGGTGTGGACGCGATCTCGGAGTTTCCGGCCGACCGTGGCTGGGGCGTCGAGGACATCTACGACCCCGAGCCCGGCAAACCCGGGAAGACAGCCGCCCGCGAGGGCGGATTCCTCCATGACGCGGGCGAGTTCGACGTCCAGCTCTTCGGCATCAGCCCACGTGAGGCCACCGAAACCGACCCGCAGCAGCGATTACTGCTGGAGGTGTCGTGGGAGGTGCTGGAGCGCGCCGGAATCGATCCGCTGTCGCTGAAGGGCAGCCCGACGGGCGTGTTCGCCGGGCTGATGTACCACGACTACGCGCGCGGCAGCAACGGCGGCAGCATCGTCTCGGGCCGGGTGTCCTACACGCTCGGTCTCGAAGGCCCGGCGGTGACCGTGGACACGGCGTGCTCGTCGTCGCTGGTCGCCCTGCACATGGCCATGCAGTCGCTGCGTTCGGGGGAGTGCACGCTCGCGCTCGCGGGCGGAGTGACGGTGATGTCCACCCCCGAGATGTTCATCTACTTCAGCGAACAACGCGGCCTGGCGACGGACGGCCGCTGCAAGTCGTTCGGCGCGGGCGCTCATGGTGTGGGCTGCTCCGAAGGCGCGGGAGTTCTCCTCCTGGAACGCCTGTCGGACGCGCGCCGCCACGGTCACCCGGTGCTGGCGGTGGTGCGGGGGAGTGCCCTGAACCAGGACGGTGCCAGTAACGGCATGTCGGCTCCGAACGGTCCGTCGCAGCGGCGTGTCATTCGTCAGGCGTTGGCGAACGCGGGTCTGTCGGCGGGTGATGTGGACGCGGTCGAGGCGCATGGTACGGGGACGACGCTGGGTGATCCGATCGAGGCGCAGGCGCTGCTGGCCACGTATGGGCAGGACCGTGCGGAGCCGCTGTGGCTGGGGTCGGTCAAGTCCAACATGGGCCACACCCAGGCCGCTTCGGGCGTGGCCGGGATCATCAAAGTGGTGCAGGCGATGCGGCACGGGGTGTTGCCGAGGACCCTGCACGTGGAGGAGCCGACGCCGCAGGTGGACTGGTCGGCGGGGAATGTCCGGCTGTTGACCGAGCCGAGGGAGTGGCGGCGTGGCGAGCGCCCGCGCCGTGCGGGCGTCTCCTCGTTCGGAATGAGCGGGACGAACGCCCATGTGATCGTCGAGGAGGCGCCACCGGTCGAGGACGAGCCCGAGGAGCGCCGCGAGCTGCCGGTGGCGCCCATCGTCCTCTCGGCCGGAACCGCCGAGGCGCTTCAGGCGCAGGTTCAGCGGATGCGCGCGTTCGCGGCGGATCACGATGAGCTTGATGTGGCGTTTTCGGCGGCGACGGGGCGTGCCGCGCTGGAGCATCGTGCGGTGCTGGTCGGGTCGGAGACGGTCAGCGGGGTGGCGGCGTCGGGTGGGGGCGGCGGCAAGGTGGCGTTCCTGTTTACGGGGCAGGGGAGTCAACGCCTGGGTATGGGGCGGGAGTTGTATGGCGGCTTCCCGGTGTTCGCGGCGGCGTTCGATGCGGTGTGTGAGGCGTCGGGGCTTCCGCTGAAGGATGTGGTGTGGGGTGACGATGCGGCGGTGCTGCACCGTACGGAGTTCACCCAGCCCGCGATCTTCGCTCTGGAAGTGGCGCTGTATCGGCTGGTGGAGTCCTGGGGGCTTCGTCCGGATTTCCTGGCCGGGCATTCCATTGGTGAGCTGGCGGCGGCGCATGTGGCGGGTGTGCTGAGTCTGGAGGACGCGACGCGGTTGGTGGTGGCGCGGGGGCGGTTGATGCAGGCGCTGCCGTCGGGTGGGGCGATGGTGGCGATTCAGGCCACGGAGGAGGAGGTGGCGCCGCTGCTGGACGGTGAGGTGGGGATCGCGGCGGTCAACGGCCCGTCGTCGGTGGTGGTCTCCGGTACGGAGGGTGCCGTAGCAGCGGTTGCTGCCCGGTTCGGCGACCGTAAGACGAGCCGCCTGTCCGTCTCGCACGCATTCCATTCCCCCTTGATGGACCCGATGCTGGAGGAGTTCCGCAAGGTCGCGGAGAGTGTGGAGTACCGCGAGCCGATGGTCCGTTTTGTCAAGGATGTGGCGTCGGCGGAGTACTGGGTGCGGCATGTGCGGGAGGCGGTGCGGTTCGCCGATGACGTGCGTGCGCTGCGGGACGAAGGGGTCACGCGGTTCCTGGAGGTGGGTCCGGATGGTGTGTTGACGGCGATGGCGCAGCAGTCCGTCGAGGGCACGATGGCGGCCACGTTGCGCCGTGACCGGTCCGAGGTGGAGGGGGTGTTCGCGGGGGTTGGGCGGTTGTATGCGGCTGGGGTGGCGGTGGATTGGGGTGCGGTGTTCGCGGGGCGTGGTGCCCGGCGGGTCGAGTTGCCCACGTATCCGTTCCAGCGCAAGCGGTACTGGCTGGTCGAGCAGTCCAAGGCCCTCGCCGGGGCCGATGCCGTAGACCACCCGCTGCTGACCTCGATGGTGGAGCTTCCCGAGGACGGCGGGGCCGTGTTCACCGGGCGGCTCTCCCTCGACTCCCACCCCTGGCTCGCCGAGCACGACGCCTTCGGCGCGGTGGTGGTGCCCGGGCAGGTGTTCCTGGAACTGGCCCTGTTCGCCGCCGAGCGGACGGGCCATGGCCGGGTCGATGAGCTGGATCTCCACGCACCGCTGGTCCTGGCCGCCGACGAGGACGTCATGACGCTGCGCGTGCTGGTCGGCGCGGCGGGGGCCATCAGTGTGCACGCGCGGAGTGACGGCCGGACGGCCTGGGTGAAGCACGCCACGGGTGTCCTGGCCGCCGGGACCGGGGCCGAAGGTTCCTCCTGGGTGCGCGATGAGGCGACGTACGCCGAGATGCTCGACGCCGCCGCGCAGGCCGCCGGGGTCCACACCGACGGCGTACCGACCCTCGCTCACGAGTGGCGCGGGGCCTCGGTGCGCGTCGACGAGGAGGGGTGTCCGGTCCTGGCGGTGGAGTCGGCCGGGACACGTGCGATCTCCACGGAGGAGGTGCGGGCCCACACCGGAGGCCGCGAATCGCTCTTCCACGTGGAGTGGATCGCGCCCCCGGCACCGCCCGCAGACGCAGACGCCGAGACCGGCGCTCACCTGGTCTATGCGTGTCCGCCGGTGGCGGACGCCACGCCGGAGGGCTTCCGCGCGCTGGCCCGTCAGGTGCTGTCCGACGTCCAGAAGTGGCTGACCGATGAGCAGGCAGCGTCGTCCAGGCTCGTGGTCGTCACACGCGGTGCGACCGACGGCACCGACCTGGGGCATGCGGCGGTGTGGGGGCTGGTGCGCGCGGCGGCGGGGGAGCATCCGGGCCGGTTCGTCCTGGTTGACCTGGACGCCGATGCCGACGATGACGCCGAGCTGCCCGAGACGGCGCTGCGCCTCGACGAGCCCGAGATCGCCGTTCGCGGCGGCCAGATCCTGGTGCCGAGGCTTGCGCGCGTCCCAGCGCTGGACGGTGCCCCGGCGTGGGGGCCGGACGGTACGGTCCTGATCACCGGTGGCACGAGCGGGCTCGGCGCCCTGACCGCCCGCCACCTGGCCGGTGAGCACGGCGTGCGGAGCCTGCTGCTGACCAGCCGCCGAGGCATGGACGCGCCGGGCGCGTCCGAACTCGTCAAAGAACTAAACGAGTTGGGTGCCACGGCAGAAGTGGCGGCCTGCGATGTCACCGACCGGGACGCCGTGGCCGCGCTGCTGTCCGGCCGGTCCCTGACGGGCGTCGTGCACTCGGCCGGGGTCGTGGACGACATGCTGATCGGGGCGTTGACGCCCGAGCGGCTGGACGCGGTCATGAGGCCGAAGGTGGACGCCGCCTGGCATCTGCACGAACTCACCCGCGAACACGACCTCTCGGCGTTCGTGATCTTCTCGTCCGTCGCGGGCACCCTCGGCGGCGCCGGACAGGGCAACTACGCTGCCGCGAACGCCTGGCTGGACGCGTTCGCCCGGTACCGCACCGCCCAGGGGCTTCCCGCGCTGACCCTGGGCTGGGGACCGTGGACCCAGGTCGGCGGCATGGCCGACCGGCTGGACGAGGCCGAGTTGCAGCGGCTCCGGCGCACCGGAATGCCACCGCTGTCCCCCGACGAGGGACTGGCGCTGCTGGACGCGGCGACCGTGCCGGGGCGGCCGCCGGTGACACTTCCGGTCCGGTTCGACCTGGCGGTGATGCGCTCCCAGGCCGGAGCGGGGACGCTCCCCGCCCTGTTCGGCGGGCTGGTGCGCGCCCCGGCCCGCCACGCGCCGTCCGGCCGGGAGTCGCTGGAGCGGCGGCTCAACGGGCTGACCGGGACGGAACGCGAACAGCTCCTGCTGGAGCTGGTGCGCGGCCATGTCGCGCGCGTCCTGGGACACGACGGCGTCGAGGAGGTGCCGCCGGACCGCGCGGTGAACGAGCTGGGCCTCACCTCGCTGGGCGCGGTGGAACTGCGTAACGCGCTCAACGCCGAGACCGGTCTCGCGCTGCCGCCGACCCTGGTCTTCGACCACCCGACGCCCCTCGCCGTCGCCGGTCTCCTGCACGACGGGCTGCGGCCGGCCGAGGCCGACCGCGCCGCGCCGCTGCTGGCCGAACTGAACCGGCTGGAGGCCGCCCTGACCACGCTCGCCTCGGACGACGGCGCCGCACACGCCAAGGTCACGGCCCGGCTGGAGGCGGCGTCGCGGCGGGCCCGGGACGTGCGCAACGGCGTGGTGGCGGATGCCGGGCCGGACGACGCCCTCGCGCCCTCGTCAGACGACGAGCTGTTCGAGGCGCTGAACAAGGAACTGGGACTGTCCTGACGGACACCGCGTCTGCTTGTGGACTTTCACGGATGGGTTGATGACGATGTCGAAGGACTCCAACGAAGACCGGCTGCGGGAGTATCTGCGGCTCGCCACCGGTGAGTTGCAGCAGACCCGGCGCCGTCTGCACGAGGTGGAGGACCGGGAGCGTGAGCCGGTCGCGATCGTGGGAATGGCATGCCGTTTCCCCGGTGGCGCCGCCACGCCGGAGGGGCTGTGGGACCTGGTCGCCGACGGCCGGGACACGGTGGGCGAGTTCCCCACCGACCGGGGCTGGAACCTGGACGGGCTGTACGACCCGGACGGGACGGGCGAGAACACCAGCTACGTCCGGCTGGGCAGTTTCCTCGACGGCGCGGGCGACTTCGATCCGGAGTTCTTCGGCATCAGCCCGCTGGAAGCCCTGGCCATGGATCCCCAGCAGCGGCTGCTGCTGGAGACGTCCTGGGAGGCCGTGGAACGGGCCGGAATCGATCCGCCGTCGCTGAAGGGCAGCGCCACGGGCGTGTTCGCCGGGCTCGTGTACCACGACTACCCGGGCAGCAGCGTGACGGGCGCGCTGGTGTCCGGCCGCGTGGCCTACACCCTGGGCATCGAGGGCCCGGCGGTGACGGTCGACACCGCCTGTTCGTCGTCGCTGGTCGCGCTCGACATGGCGGTCAAGGCGCTGCGCGGCGGGGAGTGTTCCCTGGCGCTGGCCGGTGGGGTGACGGTGATGTCGACGCCGGTCACCTTCGTGGAGTTCAGCCGTCAGCGGGGCCTGTCGGTGGACGGCCGCTGCAAGGCGTTCGCGGCGGCGGCCGACGGCACCGGGTGGGGCGAAGGCGTCGGTGTGCTGGTGCTGGAGCGGCTGTCGGAGGCGCGCCGCAACGGCCACCGGATACTGGCGGTCGTACGCGGCAGCGCCGTCAACCAGGACGGCGCCAGCAACGGCCTGACCGCGCCGAACGGCCCGTCCCAGCGCCGGGTCATCCAGCAGGCGCTGACCAACGCGGGCCTGTCGGCGGCCGACGTGGACGCGGTGGAGGCCCACGGCACCGGGACGACGCTGGGCGATCCGATCGAGGCGCAGGCGCTGCTGGCCACCTATGGCCAGGACCGCCCCGACGACCGGCCGCTGTGGCTGGGATCGGTCAAGTCGAACGTCGGCCACACGCAGGCGGCCGCGGGCGTCGCCGGTGTCATCAAGATGGTGCAGGCGATGCGGCACGGCACGCTGCCCAAGACACTGCACGTGGACGAGCCGACGTCGCAGGTGGACTGGGCGGCGGGGAACGTCCGGCTGCTCACCGAGGCCCGCGCCTGGCCGGAGGGCGAAGGCCCGCGCCGCGCCGCCGTGTCGTCGTTCGGCGCCAGTGGGACGAACGCACACGTGATCCTGGAGGAGGCCCCGCCGGTCGAGGACGCGCCGCAGGAGGGCCCGGAGTCGCAGGACGGCTCGGAGGAGCGTGTAGTTCCGTGGGTGATCTCGGGCAAGTCCGAGGCCGCGGTGCGTGCGTACGCGGCGCGGCTGCGGGACGTGGCGGCGGAGCTGTGCCCGGCGGACGTGGGGTGGTCGCTGGCGACACGGCGGGCGCCCTTCGCGTACCGGGCCGCGGTGATGGGCGCCCGGGGCGAGGAGGTCGCGCAGGCCCTCGACGCCGTGGCGCAGGGGCAGGCTCCGGTGGTGTCCGCCCGTTCCACGACCGGCCCGGTGATGGTGTTCCCGGGGCAGGGGTCGCAGTGGGTAGGGATGGCGACCGAACTGATCGCTTCGTCCCAGGCGTTCGCGGAACACATGGCCGCGTGTGAAGAGGCGCTGGCGCCCTTCGTGGACTGGTCGCTCCGCGACGCGCTGGGCGACGAAGCCATGCTGGAGCGGGTCGATGTGGTCCAGCCCGTGCTGTGGGCGGTAATGGTGTCGCTGGCGGGGCTGTGGCGGCACTACGGCGTGGAGCCCGTCGCGGTGGTGGGCCACTCCCAGGGGGAGATCGCCGCGGCGACCGTGGCCGGAGCGCTGTCGTTGCGGGACGGCGCCCGGGTGGTGGCGTTGCGCAGCAGGGCGCTGCCCGCGCTGTCCGGCCTGGGCGGCATGGTGTCGGTCGCGCTGCCCCGGGAGGAGGTGGAACGGCGGCTCTCGCGGTGGGGCGACCGGGCGTCCGTCGCGGCGGTGAACGGTGGCGCCTCCACCGTGGTCTCGGGCGAGGTGGACGCCTTGGAGGAACTGCTCGCCACGTGTGAGGCGGAGGACGTGCGGGCGCGGCGGATTCCGGTGGACTACGCCTCGCACTCGGCCCAGGTGGAACGGATCGAGCAGGAGCTGCTGGAGGTGCTGGCCCCGATCCGGCCCCGCGCCGCGCGGATTCCGTTCCACTCCACCGTGACCGGCGACCTCATGGACACCACGGGGCTGGACGCGGGCTACTGGTACCGGAATCTGCGGCAGACCGTGGAGTTCGACCGGGCGATCGGCCTGCTCACCGAGCGCGGCATGGACGTGTTCATCGAGGCCAGCGCGCATCCGGTGCTGGCACCCAGCATGGAACAGACCGCGATCGGCACCCTGCGCCGCGACGACGGTGGCCTGGACCGCTTCCTGACCGCCCTGGCCCAGGCCCACACCCATGGCGTGGACGTCGACTGGGAGAAGGTGTTCGCCGGGTCCGGGGCCCGGCAGGTGGAGCTGCCGACGTACCCCTTCCAGCACCGCCGGTACTGGCTGACCGAACAGGCGGGAGGCGCCGACGCCGGCTCGATGGGCCTGGGCGCGCTGGGCCACCCGCTGCTGGGTGCGATGGTCATGCTCGCGGGATCGGACGAGGTGGTCCTCACCGGACGGCTGTCGACCGGCACCCAGCCCTGGCTGGCCGACCACGTCATCGACGGATCGGTCCTCTTCCCCGGCACCGGGTTCGTGGAGCTGGTGGTGCGCGCGGGCGACGAGGTCGGCTGCGGCCGGATCGAGGAACTGACCCTCCACGAGCCCCTGGTCCTCACCGAGCGCGGCGGAGTGGCCGTACAGGTCGTCGTCGGCACGGCGGACGAGGCGGGCCGCCGCGCGGTCACCGTGTACTCCCGCGACCAGGACGCCATCGACCTGCCCTGGAACCGGCATGCCACCGGTCTGCTGACCGTGGCCACCCCGGCCGGTGGCAGCGCCCTGACCGCTTGGCCGCCACCCGGGGCCGAGCCACTGGACCTCGATGTCGCCACCCTGTACGGGGAGTTGGTCGACGCGGGGCTGGCGTACGGGCCGACCTTCCAGGGGCTGCGGGCGGCCTGGCGGGCCGGGGACGAGGTGTTCGCCGAGATCGCCCTGCCGGACGGTGCCGAGCCGGATGGCTTTGGTCTGCACCCGGCCCTGCTCGACGCGGGCCTCCACACGATCGGCCTCTCCCCGGCGGGGGCCGGTGACGGGGCCGGTGATGGCGCCCTGCTGCCGTTCGCCTGGTCGGGCGTGGAACTTCACGCCTCCGGCGCGGGCGCACTGCGGGTGCGCGTCACCCCGCGCCAACACGGCGCCGTGGCGCTGACGATCGCCGACGCGACCGGTGAACCCGTGGCGACGGTCGAGTCCTTGGTGTTGCGCCCCCTCACCGCCGTCACGACACGGCCCCGCACCGAATCGCTCTTCCACGTCGCCCTGACCCCGCTTCCCGGCAGCGGGGACACGGCCACCGAAGCGGCTACGCAGGACACGCAGAACACGGACGTGCTGCGCGTCGCCGCCGGAGCCGATGTGCGTACGGCGGTGAACCAGGCGCTGGAGGCACTGCAGTCCGCCACCTCCCGGCTGACGGTGGTCACGCGGGGCGCGGTGCCGCTGACCGGCGAGGACGCCCCCGACCTGGCCGGGGCGGCGGTCTGGGGCCTGGTCCGCAGCGCCCAGACCGAGGACCCGGGCCGGTTCGTCCTCGTCGACCTGGACGACACGGCCGAAGGCCCGGACGACGCCGCCATCGCGTCGGCGTGGGCGACCGGAGAGCCCCGGATCGTGGTGCGCGGAGCCACTCTCTACGCTCCCCGGCTCGCCCGGGTGGCGGACACATCGGAGACGGAAGACGACGCGGCACCGGCGTTCGGCGACGCGGTGCTGATCACCGGCGGGGTGGGGGTGCTGGGCGGTCTGGTGGCCCGCCACCTCGTCACCGAGTACGGGGTACGACGGCTGCTGCTGACCGGCCGCCGGGGAGCGGACACGCCCGGCGCCGCCGAACTGGTGGCGGAGCTGACCGGGCTGGGGGCCGAGGTGGAGGTGGTGGCGTGTGATGTCGCGGACCGTGAGGCGCTGGCCGCGTTGCTGTTGGGCCGGGAGTTGTCGGGTGTTGTCCATGCGGCGGGTGTGCTGGACGACGGGGTGATCACGTCGCTGACGCCGGAGCGGGTGGACCGGGTGCTGCGTCCGAAGGTGGACGCGGCGCTGCATCTGCACGAGCTGACACGCGGGATGGACCTGAGCGCGTTCGTACTGTTCTCCTCGGCTGCCGGGGTGATCGGCTCACCGGGACAGGGGAATTACGCGGCGGCCAACGCGTTCCTGGACGCCCTGGCCGCACACCGCCGCGCCCAGGGCCTGCCCGCCCAGTCCCTGGCGTGGGGAGTGTGGCAGACCGACTCCGGTATGGCCGGGAGCCTGGGCGACACCGACCGGTCCCGGATGGCCCGCGGTGGCATCCTCCCGCTGTCCCACCGCGAAGGCCTGGCCCTCTTCGACGCGGCCGTGCGCGCGGACTCCGTACGAGCGGAAGCCGCGCTCGTCCCCGTGAAACTGGACCTCGCGGCCGTCCGGGCCAGCGGCTCGGTGCCGGAGCTGCTGCGCGGGCTGGTGCCCGTCGTCACCCGTGGCACCGCCCGGACCAGGGACGACGCGGACGGTCTCCGTCAGCGGCTGGCGGGCCTGACCGAGGACCAGCGGCTGGAGACGCTGCTGACCCTGGTCCGCGCCCAGGCCGCCATGACACTCGGCTACGCCGGACCGGAGGCCGTCGACCCGCAGCGCGCGTTCCGCGATCTGGGGGTCGACTCGCTGGCGGCGATGGAGCTGCGCAACGCGCTGAGCCAGACCACGGACCTCCGGCTGCCGGTCACCTTGGTGTTCGACTACCCGACCCCCACCGTTCTCGCGCGCCATCTCCTGGACGAGGTGTCGGGAACCGTGCACGAGGGCCACGTCACGCCCGTCACGACCCCGGCCGACAGCGACGATCCGATCGCGATCATCGGCATGGCTTGCCGCTATCCCGGAGGAGTGGCCTCGCCGGACGACTTGTGGCGGCTGGTGGACGACGGGACGGACGCCATCTCGGCCTTCCCCGACAACCGGGGCTGGAACCTGGAGCGGATCTACGACCCGACGGCCACCCGGCCACGGACCACCTACGTCGACAAGGGCGGTTTCCTCTACGACGCGGCCGAGTTCGACCCCGGCTTCTTCGGGATCGCGCCGAACGAGGCGCTGGTCATGGACCCGCAGCAGCGGTTGCTGCTGGAGGCGTCCTGGGAGGTGCTGGAGCGCGCCGGAATCGATCCGACGACGCTCAAGGGCAGCCCGACCGGTGTGTTCGCCGGGATGATGTACCACGACTACAGCCAGAACAGCAGCACGGGCGCCATCGTCTCCGGCCGCGTCGCCTACACCCTCGGCCTGGAGGGCCCGGCCGTCACCGTCGACACCGCCTGCTCGTCCTCCCTGGTCGCCCTGCACCTGGCCGCCCAGGCGCTGCGGTCGGGCGAGTGCACCCTCGCCCTCGCGGGCGGCGTCACCGTGATGGCCACGCCGGACAACTTCATCGAGTTCAGCGAGCAGCGCGGCCTGTCGCAGGACGGCCGGTGCCGGTCCTTCGCCGCCGCGGCCGACGGCTCCGGCTGGGGTGAGGGCGTGGGCATGCTGCTGGTCGAGCGGCTGTCGGACGCCCGCCGCAACGGCCACCCGGTGCTGGCGGTCGTACGGGGAACCGCGACCAACCAGGACGGTGCCAGCAACGGCCTGACCGCCCCCAACGGCCCCTCCCAGCAGCGCGTGATCCGTCAGGCGCTGGCCAATGCGGGCCTGTCGCCGACCGAGGTGGACGCGGTCGAGGCGCATGGCACGGGCACCACGCTGGGCGATCCGATCGAGGCGCAGGCGCTGCTCGCCACCTATGGGCAGGAGCGGGACCTGCCGCTGTGGCTCGGCTCGATCAAGTCGAACATCGGCCACACCCAGGCCGCGGCCGGGGTGGCGGGCGTCATCAAGATGGTCCAGGCGATGCGGCACGGCGTCATGCCGAGGACACTGCACGTGGACGAGCCGACACCACAGGTCGACTGGGCGGCGGGCGAGGTCCGGCTGCTCACCGAGCCGAGGGAGTGGCCACGCGGCGAGCACCCGCGCCGCGCGGCCGTGTCCTCCTTCGGCATCAGCGGGACCAATGCCCACGCCATCATCGAAGAAGCCCCGCCGCAGACCGAGGAAGTCGCTGCGGAACGACGGGAGTTGCCGGTGGTTCCGCTGGTGATGTCGGCCAGGACACGGGCGGCGCTGGAGGCCCAGCTCGACCGGATGACCGCCACCGGACAGGACGCGCTGGACGTGGCGTACTCGGCCGCCACGGGTCGGGCCGCGCTGGAGCACCGCGCGGTGCGGGTCGGGCCGTCCGAGACCGTCGTCGGCTCGGTCACCGAGGGCAGGCTGGCGTTCCTGTTCACCGGGCAGGGCAGCCAGCGGGCGGGAATGGGCCGGGAGCTGTATGACACATTCCCGGTGTTCGCGGCGGTGTTCGACGAGCTGTGCGACGCGCTCGACGTGCCGCTGCGCGAGGTGATGTGGGGCGACGAAGTCGCCCTGCACCGCACGGAGTTCACCCAGCCCGCCGTCTTCGCGCTCGAAGTGGCGCTGTTCCGGCTGCTGGAGTCGTGGGGAATGAAGCCGGACGTGCTGACCGGGCATTCCATCGGCGAGGTGGCGGCGGCACATGTGGCCGGGGTGTTCGACCTCGCGGACGCGGCCCGCCTGATCACCGCGCGCGGACGGCTGATGCAGGCGCTGCCGCCCGGTGGCGCCATGGTGGCCATCGAGGCCACCGAAGAGGAGATCACCCCGCTGCTCGGGGAACGGGTGGGGCTCGCGGCCGTCAACGGCCCGGCGTCCATGGTCGTCTCCGGCGCCGAGGACGCCGTGGCTGCCCTCGCCGAGCGGTTCGGCGACCGCAGGACGACCCGGCTGAAGGTGTCCCACGCGTTCCACTCGCCGCTGATGGACCCGATGCTGGACGACTTCCGGGAGGTCGCCGAGGGGGTCACCTACCGTGAACCGGCCATCCGGCTGACGAAGGACATGGCGTCGGCCGAGTACTGGGTGCAGCATGTTCGGGACACCGTGCGGTTCGCCGACGATGTGCGCGTACTGCGGGACGAAGGCGTCAGCCGGTTCCTGGAGATCGGGCCGGACGCCGTGCTGACGGCGATGGTGCGGCAGACGGTGGCCGAGAGCACGACGGCGGCTGAGGGCACGACACTGGCCGAAGGGGCGGCGGCCGAGGGCACGATGGTGGCCACCTTGCGCCGTGGCCGTCCCGAGACCGAAAGCCTGTTCACCGCGGTCGGGCGGCTGTTCACCGCCGGAGTCCGGGTGGACTGGGCGGCCGTGCTCGGCGGCCGCGGGGCGCGGCGCGTCGATCTGCCCACCTATCCCTTCCAGCGGCAGTCGTTCTGGCTGGAGTCGGGGCGCGGGCCCGAGTCGTCCGATCATCCGCTGCTGGATGCGGCGGTCGCAGTGGCGGGCACGGATCAGACGGTGCTGACCGGGCGGCTGTCGCCCGGCACGCAGCCCTGGCTCGCCGAACACGTCGTCGGCGGCGGGCCGATCTTCCCCGGTACCGGCTTCATCGAGCTGGCGGTCCGCGCGGGCGACGAAGTGGGATGCGGCCGGATCGAGGAACTGACGATCGAGACGCCACTGGTCCTCGCGGAGCGCGGCGCCGTGGCCCTCCAGGTGCTGGTCGGGCCGGATGACGGCTCGGGGCGTCGGCCGGTCGAGGTGTACTCGCGCGGCGAGGACGAGATCCATCAGCCCTGGGCCCGGCACGCCGCCGGAACCCTGGCCCCGGCACCGGCCACCGCCACCGAGGCGGCCCAGCCGATGCCGTGGCCGCCGCCCGGGGCGGAGCCAGTGGAGGTGGCGGGCCTGTACGAGGCGCTGGCGGATGCCGGAGTGGCGTACGGGCCGGTGTTCCAGGGGCTGAAGGCCGCGTGGCGGCGCGGCGACGAGGTGTTCGCCGAGGTCGTGCTGTCCGGCGCGGCGGACCGGTTCGGGCTGCACCCGGCGCTCCTGGACGCGGCCCTGCACGCGATTCCGCTGCTGTCGGCCGAGGACCGCGTCGTGCTTCCGTTCTCCTGGACGGGCGTGGAACTGCACGCCTCCGGCGCCGATGTGCTCCGCGTGCGGCTGACGTCGCCCGGCCAGGATCAGGTCACCCTGGACGCCGTGGACGGCACGGGCCGTCCGGTCATCTCTGTGGACTCCCTGACCCTGCGCCCGATGGCGACACCGTCGCTCGCCCGCGTCGACTCGCTGTTCCAGGTGGAGTGGACACCGGTGGCGGTGGCCGCGCAGGGCCATGACGACTTCACGGTGTGGCGGGCCGAGGGCGACGACGTCCGGTCCACGCTGCGATCCGCGCTGACGGCGCTCCAGGGGGCCGGGACCGGCACCCTGGCGGTCGTCACCCGGGGCGCGGTGTCGGTGGCCGATGAGGAGATCACCGACCTGGCCGGTGCGGCGGTGTGGGGCCTGGTGCGCAGCGCCCAGTCGGAGGACCCGGGGCGGTTCGTCCTGGTCGACGTGGGCGTGGCCGGGACGGCGGACGACGCGGATGACGCGGACATCGCGCTGGCGCTGGCGGCGGGCGAGCCGCAGGTGGCGGTCCGGGACGGGAAGGTGTACGCACCGCGCTTGCGGGCCGCTTCGGTGACGGAGTCCGAACCGTCGTCCGTCTTCGGCGACGAGGTACTGATCACGGGCGCGTCCGGAGCGCTGGGCGGGTTGGTGGCGCGCCACCTGGTCACCGGACACGGGGTCCGGCGGCTGCTGCTGACCAGCCGTCGAGGGATGGCCGCACCGGGCGTGGCCGAGCTGGTGGCGGAGCTGACCGGCCTCGGTGCCGAGGTGGAGGTGGCGGCGTGTGATGTCGCGGACCGGGAGGCGCTGGCCGCGTTGCTGGCGGGTCGGGAGCTGTCGGGTGTTGTCCATGCGGCGGGTGTGCTGGACGACGGGGTGATCACGTCGCTGACGCCGGAGCGGGTGGACCGGGTGCTGCGTCCGAAGGTGGACGCGGCGCTGCATCTGCACGAGCTGACGCGTGAGATGGACCTGAGCGCGTTCGTGCTGTTCTCCTCGGCGGCGGGCGCGGTCGGCGCGCCGGGTCAGGGGAATTACGCGGCGGCCAACGCGTTCCTGGACGCGCTGGCCGCACACCGCCGCGCCCAGGGCCTGCCCGCCCAGTCCCTGGCCTGGGGCCTGTGGGCCACCGACGCCGGTATGGCCGGGGAGCTGGCGGACCACGACCGGCAGCGGATGGGCCGTACGGGCCTGGTGGGGCTGTCGCCCGCCGAAGGGCTGAAGCTCTTCGACACGGCCTGCGCACTCGCCACCCCCGTACTGGTCCCCGTGAGCCTGGACATCAAGGCGCTGAACGCGGCCGAGGTGCCCCCGATGCTGCGCGGCCTGGTGCGTGGCTCCACGCGGCGCGCGGTGTCGGGGCGGCACGACGAGGGAAGGTCGGCCGAGCTGCGGCAGCGGATGGCCGCACTGCCCGCCGACGAGCGGTACGACGAACTGCTCACCCTCGTCCGCACCCATGCGGCCGCCGTGCTGGGCCACGCGGGTCCGCAGGCCATCGAACCCGAGCGGGCCTTCGGCGACCTCGGATTCGACTCGCTGGGGGCGGTCGAATTCCGCAACGCCGTCAATGCCGCCACCGGACTGCGGCTGCCACCCACCCTGATCTTCGACTATCCCAATGCCCGGGTGCTGGCCGAGCACCTCGCCGCCGAACTGGCGCCCGACGGCGCCGACGGTGGCGCGGGCACCGACGAGGAGGAGACGGTCCGCCGTCTGCTCGCCTCGATCCCGCTCACCCGGCTGCACGACGCGGGGGTGATGGACACCCTGCTCGAACTCGCCGGAGCCGCCCCCGCCCCCGCCACGGCCGCGCCGGTGGCGGAGCAGGGGGACGCGATCGACGCGATGGACACCGAAACCCTCATCAGCATGGCGCTGCAGGACACCGCCGTGGCTGCCCTGGACGACGACGCGACGCGAGAAGCCTGAGGACACGATGGCCGACACCGACCACAAACTCGTGGCGGCGCTGCGCGCGTCGCTCAAGGAGACCGAGAACCTGCGCGTCCGCAACCGCGCCCTGCTGGCCGCCTCCCGCGAACCCATCGCGATCGTGGCCATGAGCTGCCGCTACCCCGGCGCGGCCTCGCCCGAGGAGCTGTGGCGGCTGGTCGCCGACGGGACGGACGCCGTCTCACGGTTTCCCACCGACCGCGGCTGGGACGAGAAGGGCATCTACGACCCCGAGCCCGGCCGCCCCGGCAAGACGTACAGCCGGGAAGGGGCGTTCCTGTACGACGCGGCCGAGTTCGACGCCGAGTTCTTCGGGATCGCGCCGAACGAGGCGATGGTCATGGACCCGCAGCAGCGGTTGCTGCTGGAGGCGTCCTGGGAGGTGCTGGAGCGGGCGGGCATCGATCCGACGACGCTCAAGGGCAGCCCGACCGGTGTGTTCGCCGGGATGATGTACCACGACTACACCTACAACAGCAGCACGGGCGCCATCGCCTCCGGCCGCGTCGCCTACGCCCTCGGCCTGGAGGGCCCGGCCGTCACTGTCGACACCGCTTGCTCGTCCTCGCTGGTCGCCCTGCACTGGGCGGTCCAGGCGCTGCGGTCGGGGGAGTGCTCGCTCGCGCTCGCGGGCGGTGTCACGGTGATGGCGACGCCCGAGACGTTCATCGAATTCAGCCACCAGCGCGGGCTGGCGCCCGACGGCCGCTGCAAGTCGTACGCGGCGGCCGCCGACGGCACCGGCTGGGGCGAGGGCGTGGGCATGCTGCTGGTCGAGCGGCTGTCGGACGCGCGCCGCAACGGCCATCCGGTGCTGGCGGTGGTACGGGGCATGGCGGTCAACCAGGACGGCGCCAGCAACGGCCTGACCGCCCCCAACGGCCCCTCCCAGCAACGTGTGATCAAGCAGGCCCTGGCCCACGCCCGGATATCCGCCGACCAGGTCGACCTGATCGAGGGACACGGCACGGGAACGACGCTCGGCGACCCGATCGAGGCGCAGGCGCTGCTCGCCACCTACGGCCAGGAGCGGGACCGCCCGCTGTGGCTCGGCTCGATCAAGTCGAACATCGGCCACACTCAGGCGGCGGCGGGCGTGGCGGGCGTCATCAAGGTCGTCCAGGCGATGCGGCACGGCGTCATGCCGAGGACGCTGCATGTGGACGAGCCGTCACCGCAGGTGGACTGGGCGGCGGGCGAGGTCCGGCTGCTCTCCGAGGCGCGGGAGTGGCCCCGCGGCGAACATCCGCGCCGCGCGGGCGTCTCCTCCTTCGGCATCAGCGGGACCAACGCCCACGTCATCATCGAGGAGGCGCCGCCCGCCGAGGCGGACGAGGACGCGCCACCGGCCGCCGCCACGGTCCCCACTCTGTGGACCCTGTCGGCCAGGAGCCCGGAGGCGCTGCGGGCACAGGCCGAACACCTCCACTCCCACCTGGAGCAACGCCCGGACCTGGCCCCCGAGGACGTGGCCTTCTCGCTCGCGACCGGCCGCGCGGCCCTCGAACACCGTGCGGCGGTCGTCGCCGACGACCGCCCCGGCCTCCTCGCGGGCCTCACCACACTGGCCCGGGGAGTCCCGTCGCCGTCCGCCGTCACCGGCAGGGTCCGCGAGGGCAAGGTGGCGTTCCTGTTCACGGGGCAGGGGAGTCAACGCCTGGGTATGGGGCGGGAGTTGTATAGCGGCTTTCCGGTGTTCGCGGCGGCGTTCGACGCGGTGTGCGAGGCGTCGGGGCTTCCGCTGAAGGAGGTGGTGTGGGGTGACGATGCGGCGGTGTTGCACCGTACGGAGTTCACTCAGCCCGCGATCTTCGCTGTGGAGGTGGCGTTGTATCGGCTGGTGGAGTCCTGGGGAGTCCGCCCGGGCTATCTGGCCGGTCACTCCATTGGCGAACTTGCCGCCGCCCATGTCGGGGGAGTGCTGAGTCTCGCGGACGCCGCGCGGTTGATTACGGCGCGGGGGCGGTTGATGGGGGCGTTGCCGTCGGGTGGAGCGATGGTGGCGATTCAGGCCACGGAGGGGGAAGTTGCGCCGCTGCTGGATGGTGAGGTGGGGATCGCGGCGGTCAATGGTCCGTCGTCAGTGGTGGTCTCCGGTGCGGAGGGTGCCGTAGCGGCGGTGGCCGAGCACTTCAAGGACCGTAAGACGAGCCGCTTGTCCGTCTCGCATGCCTTCCACTCGCCCTTGATGGACCCGATGCTGGAGGAGTTCCGCAAGGTCGCGGAGAGTGTGGAGTACCGCGAGCCGGTGGTCCGTTTCGTCAAGGATGTGGCGTCGGCAGAGTACTGGGTGCGACATGTGCGGGAGGCGGTGCGGTTCGCCGACGACGTACGGCAGTTGGACGCGGAGGGCGTGACCCGGTTCCTGGAGATCGGGCCGGACGGCATCCTCACCGCCATGGCCCGGCAGACCGCGCCGGACGCCACCACGGTGGCGGCCATGCGCCGCGACCGTTCCGAGGCCGGGACACTGCTGACGGCGGTCGCGCAACTGCACACCACGGGCGCCTCTCCCGACTGGTCGGCCCTTTTCGCGGGACGGGGAGCACACCGCGTCGATCTGCCCACCTACGCCTTCCAGCGACATCGCTACTGGCTGTCGGAGCCGGTGGCCGGGACGGGCGGAAACGCGGTGTCCATGGGCCTCAGCGCGCTCGATCACCCCCTGCTGACCGCCGAAGTGGCGGTGCCGGGCTCCGAGACCGTGGTGTTCACCGGGCGACTGTCGACGGACACCCATCCCTGGCTGGCCGACCACGCGGTGTTCGGCACGACGCTGCTGCCGGGGACCGGGTGCGTCGAACTGGCCCTACGTGCGGGTGACCAGGTCGGGTGCCGTGTCCTCGAAGAGCTGACGCTGCACGCGCCGCTGGCCCTGCCCGAGGGCGGCGGTGTGCGGCTGCGGCTGACGGTCGGCGCGCCGGACGGCGTCACGGGCGCCCGCCACCTCACCCTCCACGCGCAGGCCGAGGACACCGACGCGGAGGCGGACTGGACCCTGCACGCGGAGGGTGTGCTGACGCCCGAGGACACCGCCGCCGCGCCGCCGTCATTCGACGATCTGAGGCAGTGGCCACCGCCGGGGGCGGCGAGGCTCGCCACCGACGGCGCCTACGAACGTTTCCGGGACTTCGGTTTCGCGTACGGCCCGGCGTTCCAGGGACTCAAGGCGGCCTGGCGCGTCGGCGACGAGACCTTCGCCGAGGTGGCGCTCGGCGACGCGGTCGGCGCCGGGGGATTCGTCCTGCATCCGGCACTGCTCGACTCCGCGCTGCACGCGATACTGCTCGGCTCGGGCGACGACGACGCGACGGCGTTGCCGTTCGCCTGGAAGGGCGTCCGGCCGCACGCCTCCGGCGCCACCGCCGCGCGCGTCCGGCTCACGCCCAAGGGCGAGGGCGCGATGGAAATTCGTATCGCCGACGCCCAGGGGCGGCCCGTGGCCACCGTGGACTCGCTGATCGCGCGGGAGGTCTCGGCCGAGCACCTCGCACCACCACCCGCACGGCCCGCCGACTCCCTCTTCCACGTGGCCTGGACGCCCGCCTCCGCCGTCACTGCCGGAGCCGACTGGACGATGGTCGCCGACCTGGCGGAACTCCCCGACCCGGTGCCCGCCACTGTGGCGTTGACGCTCCCCGGCGGCACGGGCGACCTCGCCGACGACGTCAGAACGGTCACCGGCGCGACACTCCGGGCCCTGCAGACCTGGCTCACGGACGAACGCTTCGCCGACCGCAGGCTCATGGTGGTCACCCGTGGCGACGACCTCGCCCACGCGGCCGCGAAGGGCCTGGTCCGCGCCGCCCACGCGGAGGACCCGGAGCGCTTCGCACTGCTGGACACCGGCAGCGACCACACCGGCGGCGACCACACGAACGGCGATGGCCTGGAGACGATCGGACGCGCCATCGCCTCCGGCGAACCGGAACTGCGCATCCAGGGCGCCGAAATCCTCGTACCCCGCCTGGCGCGCATCCCCGCCGACCCCGAACACGCCACCGCCTGGGACCGGTTCGGAACCGTGCTGATCACCGGCGGTACGGGCGGCCTCGGCGCGCTCGTCGCCCGCCATCTGGTCGCCGAGCACGGCGTCCGCGACCTGCTGCTGACCAGCCGTCGCGGCCTGGACGCCGAGGGCGCGGCCGGGCTCTGCGAGGAGCTGACCGGACTCGGCGCGACGGTCGAGATCGCGGCCTGTGACGTGGCGGACCGGGAGGCACTGAAGGCGCTGCTCGCCGATCGCCCGCTCGGCGCCGTCGTGCACACGGCCGGGGTGCTGGCGGACGGCCTGATCGCCAACCTGACGCCGCACACCCTCGACCAGGTGCTGCGCCCCAAGGTGGACGGCGCGCTCAACCTGCACGACCTCACGCGCGGCCACGACCTGGGCGCCTTCGTGCTGTTCTCGTCGTCGGCGGGTGTGCTCGGCGCGCCCGGCCAGGGCAACTACGCCGCCGCGAACACGTTCCTCGACGCGCTCGCCCGGCACCGCCACGCCGAAAGGCTGCCCGCGCAGTCCCTCGCCTGGGGGCTGTGGGCGGACACCGGTGGAGTGGCGG
The DNA here is from genome assembly GCF_040629205.1 of Streptomyces sp. NPDC005962. NCBI lineage: Bacteria > Bacillati > Actinomycetota > Actinomycetes > Kitasatosporales > Streptomycetaceae > Streptomyces > Streptomyces sp. NPDC005962. The sequence continues at coordinate 202,675 of NZ_JBEXVE010000002.1, forward strand.
GCGGTGGAACGGCGGGTGCCGGGATGGCGGGCGGCCTGAGCGAGGCCGACCTGCGGCGGCTGCGCCGCCAGGGCATGCCCCCGCTGTCGTCGGCCGACGGTCTCGCACTGTTCGACGCCGCGTCCGCCCGCACCGAACCGGTGCTGGTGCCGATGGGGCTGGATCTGCGGACGCTGCGGAGCGGGACCGGTGGCGAACTCCCGGTGCTGCTGCGCGGTCTGGTTCCGGCCACCGGACGCCGTGCGGCGTCCGCCGATCCGGCGGCGCTGCGGCGCGAGCTGGTGGCGATGCCCGCCGAACGGCGGGAGGCGGCACTGCGCGACCTGGTGCTGGGCCTGGCCGCCGCCGTGCTCGGGCACAGCGGCCCCGAGGCGGTCGACCCCGAGCGTGACTTCCTGGAGTCCGGGTTCGACTCGCTCACCGCGATGGAGCTGCGGACCGCGCTGAACGCCGCCACCGGGCTGAAGCTGCCCGCGATGGCGGTGTTCGACAGCAAGAACCCGTCCCTGCTGGCCCGTCTCGTCGCCGATGAACTGGCACACCTCCCCGCCATCGAACCGCAGACGCAGACGCAGACGCAGACACAGGCACAGGCACAGACAGCGGCGGTGCCGGACGAGACCGTGACCGAGCTGTTCCGGCGGGCCGTCCACGCCGATGACACCTCCGGCGCGCTGGCGCTGATGTCGGCGGTGGCGGCACTGCGGCCCCGGTTCGCCGCGCCCGGCGACCTCGACCGCGCACCGCAGACGGTGCGGCTGGCCGATGGTCCGCGCCGCACACGGCTGATCTGCCTGGCCACGCCCATGGCCGCCGGTGGTGTGCACCAGCACGCCCGGCTGGGTGCGGAGTTCCGGGACATCCGCCAGGTGTCGGCGCTCGCGCTGCCCGGTTTCGCCCGGGACGAGCCGCTGCCCGATTCGGCCGAGGCGCTGTCGCGGGTGCTGGCCGACGCCGTACTGGCGGCGGCCGAGGGCGAGCCGTTCGCGCTGCTCGGCTACTCCTCCGGCGGCATCATCGGCCACGTCCTCGCCCGGCATCTGGAGGAGGTGGCCGGGGCCCCGCCCGCCGGGCTGATCCTGATCGACACCTTCCGCGTCGACGACACGGCGATGCAGGTCGGGTTCGGGCAGCTCATGCGGAACGTGCTGGCCATGGAGTCGGCCTACGGCCCGTACGACGCGGCGCGGCTGTCGGCGATGCCGCACTACTTCGGCGTACTGGGGGAGTTCGATCCCGTACCGCTGGCCGCGCCGACCCTGTTCGTCCAGGCCGCCGAGCCGTTCGTCGAGCCGCCCGAGGGCGTCGACCCGGCCGAGATGCGGGCCCGGCCCTGGGACCCGGAACACACGCTGCGCACCGTGCCGGGCGACCACTTCTCGCTCGGGCAGCGGCACGCCCCGACGACCGCCCGGACCATCGACGAGTGGCTGACGACGCTTGAGTGACACGCGACCGACGTACACGTTCCCCCGGGGAAATCCACGCCGCGCACGGGGGACGCGGAACCCCGCTGCCGAGCAGGACCGAACCGAGGTGGTTTGAGAAATGGCGCCCACGCCCAGGCCCAGGCCCACGCCCACGCCAAAGCCAACGGCCAAAGGAACCGTCCCCTTCCGGGAGTACCGCACCTGGTACCGCGTCACCGGACAGCTGGGGGCGGGCCGCCCGGCCCTCGTCGTCGTCCACGGCGGCCCCGGGTCCACCCACGACTACCTGATCCGGCTGGCCGCCTTCGCCGAACACGGCTGGCCCGTGGTGCACTACGACCAGATCGGCAACGGGGGCTCCACCCACCTGCCGGACGCCGACCCCGGCTTCTGGACACCTCAGCTCTTCCGCGACGAGCTGGAAAACCTCCTGCACCGGCTCGGCATCGCCGACGGTTACATCCTGTTCGGGCAGTCGTGGGGCGGGATGCTGGCCGCCTGGCACGCCTCGACCCGGCCCGCCGGGCTGCGCGGCCTGATCGTCGCCAACGCCCCTGCCTCCTACCGGCTGTGGCTGTCCGAGATGGACGTGTTGCGCGCCCAGCTGCCACCCGGTGTGGACGAGACACTGCGGCGGCACGAGGCGGCGGGCACCACCGACAGCGACGAGTACCTGGAGGCGATGCTCGTCTTCTACAGCCGCCACGTCTGCCGCCTCGACCCGTGGCCCGGCGAACTCATGGCCTCCTACCTGGAGGCCGTCACCGATCCGACGGTCTACCGCACCATGAACGGGCCCAACGAGTTCCACGTCATCGGCAGCCTGCGCGACTGGTCGGTCATCGACCACCTGCCCCGCGTCGAGGCGCCCACCCTGGTGGTCTCCGGCCGCCACGACGAGGCCACCCCGGTCACCGTGCGCCCCTTTGCGGAACTCATTCCGAACGCCCGCTGGGAGATCTTCGAAGACTCCAGCCACGCCCCGCACCTCGAAGAACCGGAACGCTTCACCGAGGTGCTCGGCACATTCCTTGACACGGTCGGCGCACCCGGCGCGCGGACCACGACGGTGAGCGGAGGCTGAGACGACGGTGGAAGCCAAGGTCGAGGAGATCGTCGAGGCGCTGCGCGGCTCGCTCGTGGAGAACGAGCGGCTGCGGCAGGACAACGAGAGCCTGCGCGCCGCCGCGCACACCGCCGCCGAACCCGTCGCGATCATCGGCATGGCCTGCCGTTTCCCCGGCGGTGTCACCTCCCCGGAGGGCCTGTGGGAGCTGGTCGCCGACGGCCGCGACGCCATCGGCCCGTTCCCCGCCGACCGTGGCTGGGACGTGAGCGCCCTGTACGACCCGGAGCCCGGAAAGCCCGGCAAGAGCTACGTCCGCCACGGCGGTTTCCTGTACGACGCCGCCGACTTCGATCCCGAGTTCTTCGGCATCAGCCCGCGCGAGGCCCTCACCATGGACCCGCAGCAACGGCTGCTGCTGGAGATCACCTGGGAGGCGGTGGAACGGGCGGGCCTCGACCCGGCGGCGCTGCGCGGCAGCCGTACCGGTGTCTTCGCCGGCGCGATGTACCACGACTACGGCATCACCAGCAGCGACGGCAGCCTGGTGTCCGGACGTGTCGCCTACAGCCTCGGCTTCGAGGGCCCGGCGGTCACCGTCGACACCGCCTGCTCCTCCTCGCTGGTGGCGATGCAGTGGGCGGCGCAGGCGCTGCGGACGGGGGAGTGCACGCTGGCGCTGGCGGGGGGCGTCAGCGTCATGGCCACGCCCGAGACGTTCGTCGAGTTCAGCGAGCAGCGCGGGCTCTCGCCCGACGGCCGCTGCCGCTCGTTCGCCGCCTCCGCCGACGGCACCGGCTGGGGCGAGGGCGCGGGCGTCCTGCTGCTGGAGAAGCTGTCCGACGCCCGCCGCAACGGCCACCCCGTGCTGGCCGTGGTGCGCGGCTCGGCGGTCAACCAGGACGGCGCGTCCAACGGCTTCAGCGCCCCCAACGGCCCCTCCCAGCGCCGCGTCATCAAGCAGGCGCTCACCGCGGCCGGGCTGACGACCGCCGACGTCGACGCCATGGAGGGACACGGCACCGGAACCTCGCTCGGCGACCCGATCGAGGCGCAGGCGCTGCTCGCCACCTACGGGCAGGAGCGTGCGGAGCCGCTGTGGCTGGGGTCCATCAAGTCCAACATCGGCCACTCCCAGGCCGCCGCCGGGGTCGCGGGCGTCATCAAGATGGTCGAGGCCATCCGGCACGGCACCCTGCCGAAGACCCTGCACATCGACGCGGCGACACCGCAGGTGGACTGGGACGCCGGAAACGTACGCCTCCTCACCGAGGCCCGCGCCTGGCCCGACACCGGCCGTCCGCGCCGCGCCGCGGTCTCCTCGTTCGGCGTCAGCGGGACCAACGCCCACGTCATCATCGAGCAGGCGGACCCCGACGCCGACCCCGAGCCCCGGTCCGCCGGGCGGCCGTCGGCCGTCCCCGTGCCGCTGCCCCTGTCCGCCCGCAGCACGGCCGCCCTGCGCGCCCAGGCCCGGCAACTTGCCGACCTCCTGCGGAACACGCTCGGCCTGGACCCCGTGGACGTGGGATTCTCCCTCGCCACCGGCCGTGCCGCCCTGACCCGCCGCGCCGTCGTCATCGGCAGCGACCGCGAAGAACTCCTGACCGCGCTGACCGCGCTGGCGGACGACACGGACGACGCGGCCCTCGGCGCCGCCGCCCGGCCGACCGGGCTGACCGCCTTCCTGTTCACCGGCCAGGGCAGCCAGCGCCTCGGCATGGGCCGGGAGCTGCACGCGGCGTTCCCCGTCTTCGCGCGCGCCTTCGACGAGGTGTGCGCCGCGCTCGACCCCGCCGTACGCGAGGCGGTGTGGAACGACGAAGTCGCCCTGCACCGCACCGAGTTCACCCAGCCCGCCGTCTTCGCACTCGAAGTGGCGCTGTTCCGGCTGCTGGAATCCTGGGGCGTACGGCCCGACTTCGTCGCCGGACACTCGATCGGCGAACTGGCCGCCGCCCATGTGGCCGGGGTGTTCACCCTCGCCGACGCGGCCCGGCTCATCACCGCCCGGGCCCGGCTGATGGGCGCGCTGCCGCCCGGCGGCGCCATGGTGGCCGTCGAAGCCACGCCGGACGAAGTGGCCCCGCTGCTCGGCGAGGGCGTCGGCATCGCCGCCGTCAACAGCCCCGCCTCGGTGGTGCTCTCCGGCACCGAGGACGCCGTGACGGCAGCCGTCGCGGCGGCCCTCGAACGGCTCGGCGCCCGCAGGACCAACCGCCTCACCGTCTCGCACGCCTTCCACTCGCCGCTGATGGACCCGATGCTCGACGAGTTCCGCCACGTCGCCGAGACCGTCACCTACGCCGAGCCGCGCATCCCGGTCATGGCGGACGGCGAGGTCACCACCGCCGGCCACTGGGTGCGCCACGTCCGTGAGACGGTCCGGTTCGCCGACGCGGTCGCCCGACTGGAGGCCGAAGGCGTCACCCGGTACGTGGAGCTGGGGCCCGACGGTGTGCTGACCGCCATGGCCCGGCAGTGCCTCACCACCACCGCCGATACCGCCGTACTCGTCCCGGCGCTGCGCCGCCGCGACCCCGAACCCGTCGCCGTCCTCACCGCCCTCGGCCAACTGCACGCCGCGGGCCTGCGCGTCGACTGGGCGGGCGTGTTCGACGGACGTGGCGCCCGGCGGGTCGACCTGCCCACCTACCCCTTCCAGCGCGCCCGCTACTGGCTCGACAAGAGCGGCCACGGCGGTGACCTCACCTCCGCCGGACTCGACCGGCCCGACCACCCGCTGCTCGGCGCGATGGTGCGGCTGCCCGGCTCCGACGGTGTGGTGTTCACCGGACGGCTGGCCACCGGAGCCCACCCCTGGCTGTCCGACCACACCGTGCTCGGCTCCGTACTCCTGCCCGGCACCGCGTACGTGGAACTGGCCATACGAGCCGGAGACCAGGTGGGATGCCACCGCGTCGAGGAACTCACCCTGGGCGCGCCCCTGATCCTGCCCGAACACGGCGGCGTCCACCTCCAGGTCGCCGTCGACGCGCCCGACGCGTCCGGCCGCCGCCCGGTGGCCGTGTACTCCCGCGCCGACGACGCCCCCCTCGACCGCGAATGGGTTCAGCACGCCGAAGGGGTCCTGGCACCCGACGCCGGTGAACCGTCCACCGACCTCGCCGCGTGGCCACCGCGCGACGCCGAACCCCTGGCCGCCGAAGGGCTCTATGAGCGGCTCGCCTACGGGCCCGCGTTCCACGGACTGCGCACCGCGTGGCGGCGCGGCGACGAGATGTTCGCCGAGGTCGCCCTCCCGGCAGGTATCGACGCCGGACGCTTCGGCCTCCACCCCGCCCTGCTCGACTCGGCGTTGCACGCGCTCGACCTGGCGGACGGCGCCGCGACCGTCCTTCCGTTCTCCTGGTCGGACGTCACACTGCACACCGAAGGCGCCACGGCCGCCCGCGTCCGCCTGCGCCTCCGGAGCGACGACACGGTGTCGCTGGAGCTGGCCGACGCCATGGGACGGCCCGTCGCCTCGGTCGGCGCGCTGACGCTGCGCCCCGTCACCGCGGACGGTCTCGCCCTGGCCTCGGCCCAGGTCACGGACGCCCTCTTCCGCGTCGAGTGGGTCCCCGCCACCGGCGGTGCGTCGCCGGACGACGACGCCGAAGTGGCCGTCCACCACTGCCCGCCGACCACCGGCGACACGCCGACCGCGGTGCGCGCGGCGGTGGGCGGCGCGCTGGCAGCCGTACAGGCGGCGGCCGATCGAGACGCCACCCTCGTCGTCGTCACCCACGGCGCGATCGACGGCTCCGACCTCGGCCACGCCGCCGTCCGGGGACTGGTACGCGCCGCCGCGAGCGAGAACCCCGGCCGCGTCGTCCTCGTCGACACGGACTCCCCTGCAGATCCGCGCGCCGCCCTGAAGACCGGTGAACCCGAACTGTGCATCCGTGGCGGCGAGGTGCGCGTACCGCGGCTGACCAGGGTGCCACTCAGCCCGGACACCCTCGTCTGGGACACGGAACGCCCCGTCCTGATCACCGGCGGAACGGGCGCCCTCGGCGCCGCCGTCGCTCGCCACCTCGTCACCCGGCACGGGGTGCGGCGGCTGCTGCTGACCAGCCGCCGCGGACCGGAGGCGCCGGGCGCCGCCGAGCTGGCCGAGGAGCTGACGGCGCTGGGCGCCGAGGCCGAAGTGGCGGGGTGCGACGTGTCCGACCGCGACGCCCTGGCCACGCTGCTCGACGGCCGGGCCATCGGCGGGGTCGTGCACACGGCGGGCGTACTGGACGACGGCGTGATCGCCTCGCTGACACCCGACCGCGTCGACCACGTGCTGCGCCCGAAGGCGGACGCGGCATGGCATCTCCACGAACTCACCCGCGACATGGGGCTCACCGCGTTCGTCCTCTTCTCGTCCGTCGCGGGCGTCCTCGGCGCTCCCGGACAGGGCAACTACGCGGCCGCCAACACGTTCCTCGACGCCCTCGCGTACCACCGCCACGCGCACGGTCTCCCCGCGTTGTCGCTGGCCTGGGGCCCGTGGGCCGGGGACGGCATGGCGGACGGCCTGGACCAGGCGGGCCTGCGCACCCTGGCACCGGAAGAGGGCCTCGCGCTGCTCGACGCCGCCGCCGGTGGCGTGGACCCCGCGCTGGTGCCCGCCCGGTTCGACCCGGCGGCCTTCGACACGCCCCCGCCGCTCCTGCGCGGCCTCGTTCGCGGCCGGTCGCGCCGCGTCGCCGACGCCACCGCCTCCGCGACCGGAGCGCTGCGGCAGCGCCTGGCCGCACTCACCGACGACGAACGCGCCGCCGAACTCCTCGGCCTCGTCCGCGCCCGGGCCGCCACCGTCCTCCGCAGCGCCGGCGCCGAGGCCATCGACCCCGAACGGGCCTTCCGCGACCTTGGTTTCGACTCCCTCACCGCGGTCGAACTGCGCAACCTCCTGGGCGCCGCCACCGGTCTCCGGCTGCCCGCCACCCTCGTCTTCGACTACCCGACCCCCGGCGAGCTGGCCCGCCACCTCCTCGGCGAGCTGTCCGGCGCCGTCGAGAACACCCCGGTCGCGACCGCCACCGCCCGGGCGGACGACGAGCCGATCGCCATCGTCGCGATGGCGTGCCGCTATCCGGGTGGGGTGGACTCGCCGGAGGGGTTGTGGCGGCTGGTCGACGAGGGTGTGGACGCGGTCTCGGAGTTTCCGGCCGACCGTGGCTGGGGCGTCGAGGACATCTACGACCCCGAGCCCGGCAAACCCGGCAAGACCTATGTGCGCGACGGCGGTTTCCTGCACGACGCGGCGGAGTTCGACGCGGACTTCTTCGGCATCAGCCCCCGCGAGGCCCGCGAGATGGACCCGCAGCAGCGGCTGCTGCTGGAGGTGTCGTGGGAGGCGCTGGAGCGCGCCGGGATCGACCCGGGCACCTTGAAGGGCACCCCGACAGGTGTGTTCGCCGGGGTCATGTACCACGACTACTCCGGCGGCACCGGCGGCGGCAGCCTCGTCTCCGGCCGGGTCGCCTACACCCTCGGCCTCGAAGGCCCTGCGGTGACCGTGGACACGGCGTGCTCGTCGTCGCTGGTCGCCCTGCACTGGGCGGCCCAGGCGCTGCGTTCCGGCGAATGCTCACTCGGCCTCGTCGGCGGCGTGACCGTCATGGGAACGCCGCAGTCGTTCATCGACTTCAGCGAACAGCGCGGCCTGGCGGCAGACGGCCGCTGTAAGTCCTTCTCCTCTTCCACGGACGGCACCGGGTGGGGCGAGGGCGTGGGCATGCTGCTGGTCGAGCGGCTGTCGGAGGCTCGCCGCCAGGGCCATCCGGTGCTGGCGGTGGTGCGGGGGAGCGCCCTGAACCAGGACGGCGCCAGCAACGGCATCTCGGCCCCGAACGGTCCGTCGCAGCGGCGTGTCATTCGTCAGGCGTTGGCGAACGCGGGCCTGTCGGCGGGCGAGGTGGACGCGGTCGAGGCGCATGGCACGGGGACCACGCTGGGCGATCCGATCGAGGCGCAGGCGCTGCTGTCCACGTATGGGCAGGGGCGGGAAGAGCCGCTGTGGCTGGGGTCGGTCAAGTCCAACATGGGCCACACCCAGGCCGCCGCCGGGGTGGCGGGCATCATCAAGATGGTGCAGGCGATGCGCCATGGCGTGTTGCCGAGGACGCTGCATGTCCAGGAGCCGACGCCGCAGGTGGACTGGTCGGCGGGCAATGTCCGGCTGCTGACCGAGCCGAGGGAGTGGCGGCGTGGCGAGCGCCCGCGCCGTGCGGGCGTCTCGTCCTTCGGCATCAGTGGGACGAACGCCCATGTGATCGTCGAAGAAGCCCCGCCGGTCGAGGACGAGCGCCAGGAGCGCCGTGAACTCCCGGTGGCGCCCATCGTCGTGTCGGCGAAGACGCATGACGCACTCCAAGCCCAGATTCAGCGGATCGGCGCCTTCGCCGCCGATCACGATGAGCTTGATGTGGGGTTCTCGGCGGCGATGGGGCGGGCTGCGCTGGAGCATCGTGCGGTGCTGGTCGGTTCGGAGACGGTCAGTGGTGTGGCGGCGTCGGGTGGGGGCGGCAAGGTGGCGTTCCTGTTCACGGGGCAGGGGAGTCAACGCCTGGGGATGGGGCGGGAGTTGTATGGCAGCTTTCCGGTGTTCGCGGTGGCGTTCGATGCGGTGTGTGAGGCGTCGGGGCTTCCGTTGAAGGATGTGGTGTGGGGTGATGATGCGGCGGTGTTGCATCGTACGGAGTTCACTCAGCCCGCGATCTTCGCTCTGGAAGTGGCGCTGTATCGGCTGGTGGAGTCCTGGGGGCTTCGTCCAGACTTCTTCGTCGGCCATTCGATCGGAGAGCTGGCGGCGGCCCATGTCGCGGGCGTGTTCAGCCTGGAGGATGCGACGCGGTTGGTGGTGGCGCGGGGGCGGTTGATGGGGGCGTTGCCGTCGGGTGGGGCGATGGTGGCGATTCAGGCCACGGAGGAGGAGGTGGCGCCGCTGCTGGATGGTGAGGTGGGGATCGCTGCGGTCAATGGGCCGTCGTCGGTGGTGGTCTCCGGTGCGGAGGATGCCGTAGCGGCGGTTGCTGCCCGGTTCGGTGACCGTAAGACGAGCCGCCTGTCCGTCTCGCACGCATTCCATTCCCCCTTGATGGACCCGATGCTGGAGGAGTTCCGCAAGGTCGCGGAGAGTGTGGAGTACCGCGAGCCGATGGTCCGTTTCGTCAAGGATGTGGCGTCGGCGGAGTACTGGGTGCGGCATGTACGGGAGGCGGTCCGGTTCGCCGACGACGTACGGCAGTTGGACGCGGAGGGTGTGACCCGGTTCCTGGAGATCGGGCCGGATGGTGTGCTGACGGCGATGGCGCAGCAGTCCGTCGAGGGCACGATGGCGGCCACATTGCGCCGCGATCGGTCCGAGGTGGAGGGGGTGTTCGCCGGGGTTGGGCGGTTGTACACCGCTGGGGTGGCGGTGGATTGGGGTGCGGTGTTCGCGGGGCGTGGTGCCCGGCGGGTCGAGTTGCCCACGTATCCGTTCCAGCGCAAGCGGTACTGGCTGGTCGAGCAGTCCAAGGCCCTCGCCGGGGCCGACGCGGTCGACCATCCGCTGCTGGGCGCGAGGATCGTGCTGCCGGACACCGGCGGGGCCGTGTTCACCGGGCGGCTCTCCCTCGACTCCCACCCCTGGCTCGCCGACCACGATGTGCTGGGCACTCTGCTGCTGCCCGGCACCGGGCTGGTCGAGCTGGCGTTGCACGCCGCCCAGCAGGTGGGATGCGAGGCCATCGACGAGCTGACCCTCGAAGCGCCACTCATCGTTCCCGAGAAGGGCGGGGTCGCGGTGCGGGTCGTGGTCGGCGGCCCGGACGCCTCCGACGCCGCGCGCACCATCGAGATCTACTCGTCCCTCGACGACGAGACCTGGACCCGCAACGCGGCCGGTGGCATCGTCCCGTCCGCCACCACGTCACCGTCGTCCGATCTGAGCGTCTGGCCGCCGGTCGACGCGACGCCGCTTCCGGTGGACGGCGCCTATGAGCGGCTGCTCGCCCGGGGGTATGACTACGGCCCGGCCTTCCAGGGGCTCAGGGCGGCCTGGCGGCGCGGCGACGACGAGGTGTTCGCCGAGGTCGCGCTGGAGGACGGGGCGGAGGCGGCCCGGTTCGGTGTGCATCCGGCGCTGCTGGACGCGGCGATGCACGGCGGCCTGATCGAGGGTGACGACGACGGTGCGCCGGAGTTGCCGTTCTCCTGGGGCGGCGTCGTACTCCACCGGGCCGGTGCCTCGGCGCTGCGCGTCCGGCTGTCGCACCGGGACGGGGGCGACGGCACGGAGGTGCTGGTCGCCGACGAGACCGGCGCGCCCGTCCTTTCCGTTGCCGCCCTGGCATCGCGGCCCGTTTCGGTCGGGCAGTTGCGGAGGGGCGGTGACCACCGCGAGTCGCTGTTCGCCCTCACCTGGACCAAGGCCGCCGCTCGCCCCGCGCCGGAGACACCTGTCGAGGCGCCCGTCGAGGTGTACGAGGTCCCGCAGGCTGCGGAGGACACGCCCGAGGCCGTACGCCGCGTCCTGGCCGAGGTGCTGACGCGGCTCCAGGAGTGGCTGGCCGATCACGGCAGGGACGAGGAGAAGCTCGCGGTCGTCACCCGTCGTGCGGTGTCGGTCGAGGGCGAGGACGTCGACTTGAGCCAGGCGCCCGTGTGGGGTCTGGTCCGGGCGGCCGCGGCGGAGAATCCCGGCCGGTTCCTGCTGCTCGACCTCGACGACCTCGATCACCTCGACGACGAGGCCACCGTGTCACCCCTGATCGCCGCGGCCGACGCGCCCGAGATGGCGATCCGGGGCGGTGAGTTGCTGGTCCCCGAGTTCGCCCGGGTTCCCGCTGCCGCCGTGGACGAGGCGCACGGTCCGTGGGACCGGGCGTCCACGGTGCTGATCACGGGCGGGACCAGTGGCCTCGGTGCCCTGGTCGCCCGCCACCTGGTGACGGCACACGGCGTCCGGCGGCTCGTCCTGACCAGCCGCCGGGGCGAGAGCGCGCCGGGCGCGGCGGAACTGCGCACCGAACTGGCGGCCCACGGCGCGCACGTGGCCATCGAGGCGTGCGATGTGGCCGATCGCGCCGCGCTCGCCGGAGTACTGGACCGCCATCCGGTCGACGCGGTCGTCCACGCGGCCGGTGTCGTGGACAACGGGCTGGTCCGGGGGCTCACGCCGGAGGCCATGGACGCGGTCCTGCGGCCCAAGGTGGACGGGGCCTGGAACCTGCACGAGCTGACGGCCGACCGCGACCTGTCGGCGTTCGTCCTGTTCTCCTCGCTCGCAGGGCTCCTGCTGGCCGCGGGGCAGGGCAACTACGCGGCGGCGAACGTGTTCCTGGACGCGCTCGCCCACCACCGCCACCGCGCCGGTCTGCCCGTGACATCGCTGGCGTTCGGGCTGTGGGAGGCCGACACCGGTCTCGGCGAGCTGGCCGAGGCCGACCGGAAACGCATGCTGCGCATGGGCCTGCCCGCACTGTCGCAGGAGGAGGGCTTGGCGCTGCTGGACGACGCGTTGCGTACGCGGGAGCCCGCGCTGGCGCCGTTCCGCCTGGACGCGGGCGCCCTGCGCGCACGCCCCGCCGACCGGCTCCCGGGGTTGCTGCGCGGACTGGTGCCCACTTCGCGCCGCCGTGCCGGGGGCCCGGGTGTGGCGGGCGGCGGGGACGGCGGCGCGGGGCTGCGGCGGAGGCTGGCGGCCCTGGCCGACGACGCCGAACGCGACGGCCTGCTGCTGGACCTGGTGCGGACGCAGGTCGCGGCGGTGCTCGGCCACGACGGGTCCGACGCCGTCCGGGCCGACCGGGCGTTCAAGGACCTGGGCTTCGACTCGCTCACCGCCGTGGAGTTGCGCAACGGCCTGCGCGCGGCGACCGGGCTGAAGCTGCCCGCCACGCTGGTGTTCGACCATCCGACGCCCGCCGCGGTCGCCGACGAGTTGCGCGAGCAGCTCAGCGGCGGCGAGGAGCGCCAGGAGCCAGCCGGGTCGCCACTCGATGCCGAACTGGCCCGGCTGGAGGCGGCGTTGGCGTCGGCGACACCGGACGAGGAGGCCTACGGCCGAGTCGCCGACCGGCTGCGTGCGCTGACGGCCGGTTGGCTGGAGACCCACCGGCCGGACGGGGGCGAGGAGGCCGACCTCGCATCGCTCTCGGCCGACGAGCTGTTCGACGTCCTCGACGACGAACTGGACACCCGGTCCGCACCGTAGCCGCGCACCGGACCACACCCAACCGCCACACCCAACCAAGGCACCACACACAGGCACCACACCGAGGAGAACGCCCCAGATGACCACCGAAACGACCCCGACGGCCCAGCAGGCCGACGAAGCGCTGATCGCGCTCATCTCGCCGCCCTTCCCCGCCGACCCCTTTCCCCTCTACGAGACGCTGCAGTCGGTGAATCGGGTCCACAACGCCGCCGCGCTCGGCGTGTGGGTGATGTCCGGGTATGAGGAGGTCACCGAGTTCCTGCGGCTGCCCGACGTCCAGAGCGGCGCCCGTGCCGCCACCCAGATGCGCGAGGACTGGGCCGACCATCTCTCCCTGCGCATGTACCTGAACTCGATGGTCACCCTCAACCAGCCCGACCACGGCCGCATCCGCGGTCTGGCTGCCCGCGTCTTCACCCCCAACAAGATCAAGACGATGCAGCCCGCGGTGGAGCGGCTGACCACCGGACTCATCGACGGCCTCGTCGAGCGGGCCGACGGCGGCGAGCCGGTCGACCTCGTCGACCTGCTGGCCGTGCCGTTCCCGGTCGCCGTCATCAGCGACATGCTCGGCCTTCCGTTCGAGGACGGCAATCACCTCTGGAAGCTGGCCGACGACTGGTCACACGTCTTCTCCGGCCTCTACACCGACGAAGACCTGGTGCGCGCCGACGCCGCGGCCGAGGAGCTGGCCGAGTACTTCCGTGAGGTGATCAAGAGTCGCCGCGCCAGTCCGCGCGACGACCTGATGTCCTCCCTCGTCCAGGAGGCCACCAACGGCCGTCTCGACGAGGACGAGCTGATGGCGCTCATCCTGTTCCTGTTCACCGCGGGCTTCGCGGCCACCACCAACCTCGTCGCGAGCGGGGTGCTCGCGCTCCTCGACCACCCCGACGAGCTGAACCGCTGGCGCGCGGACAAGAGCATCACACCGTCGGCCGTGGAGGAACTGCTGCGCCACACCACCCACACCACCGCGGCGAGCAGGGTCACCACACGGCCGGTCACCATCGCCGGTGCCGAGATACCCGAGGGGGTGCTCGTCCTGACCCTGCTCGCCGCCGCCAACCGCGACCCGCGCCGGTTCCCCGACCCGCACCGCCTGAACCTGACCCGCGACAACGGCCCCCACCTGAGCTTCAGCGCCGGAGCCCACTACTGCTTCGGCGGCAGCCTCGCGCGCATCGAGGGCGCCGAACTCTTCCCGAAGCTCATCGACACGTTCCCGAAGATCGAGCAGGCCGGTACGCCCGAGCGCCGCGCCGTCATGGGGCTGACCGGCTACACCACGCTCCCCGTGATCCTCGGCCGCTGACGGCCCGTAAGGCCCGTAAGGCCCGTACGGACGGAGTCCCTGCGCGACCATCGCGCAGGGACTCCGTCGTCACTTCCTCGTACGGCAGGGGCAGCGCTCACTCCGTGCTGGGCGCGGGAGCGGGCTCGGCCTTGGCCGGGGCGGCCGTGGCCGGTGCGGCGGCGGGAGTCGTGACGTGGCGCATGAGCAGCGCGGTGGCCACGGCGCCCACCAGCATGACGGCCCCGGCGACCATGGCGCTGATGTTCATACCTCGGGTGAACGCCTCCCCGGCGACCTGGAGGAGCGGCTCGCTCGCACGGTCGGGCAGGTGCTTGGCCACCTCCGCGGCGCCACCGAGCGAGCCCTGCGCGGCGTCGGCGGCCTCGTGCGGAAGTCGGGACGTCGCGTCGGACACATCGCGGGTGTAGATGGCGGAACCGATGCTGCCCAGGATGGCCACCCCGAGCGCCCCGCCGAGCTGGTTGCTGGTCTCCGGCAGCGCCGAGGCCGCGCCCACACGCTCCGGTGGCGCCGCGGAGACGATCAGGTCGGCGGTGAGGGGGATCGCCATGCCCACCCCGCCCGAGATCACCGTCGCACCGATCACCGCGACGGCCAGGCTCGAATCGGCGCGCAGCTGCGTCATGACGACGAATCCGGCGGTGGCGATGACCATGCCGGCGCTGATGATGTAGCCGGGGCGGATGGACTTGGCGAGCACGGCGGCCACCGTTGTCGTCACCGCCACCGCCAGTGGCGCGGGCAGTGTCCACAATCCGGCCTTCAACGGGCTGAGCCCGTAGACCAGTTGAATCCACTGGGTGGCGAACAGCAGGAAGCCGACCATCGCGAACAGGGACACCAGGTTGACGCCGATGGACGCGCTGAACCCCCGGTCGCGGAAGAGGCTGAGGTCGATCAGCGGGTTGGCAGCCGAGCGCTGACGGAGGAAGAACAGCACACCGATGACGACCCCGGCGGCCGTGCTGGCCGCGTACTTCCACGCGAAGCCGTCGTTGGCCAGTTCCTTGATGCCGTAGATGACCGGGAGCACGGTGCCCAGCGACAGGGCGGCGCCGAGGAGGTCGAACCGGCCGGGCCGCGGGGCGCGGTACTCCGGCAGCAGCAGCGGGCCCAGCAGCAGGATCACGGCCATGACGGGGATGTTGATCAGGAAGACCGAGCCCCACCAGAACTTCTCCAGCAGCAGCCCCGACACGATCGGCCCCAGCGCGGCGCCACCGGAGAGGCCCGCCGTCCAGATCGCGATGGCGGTGCGGCGCTCGGTGGGATCGTGGAACATGTTGCGGATCAGCGCGAGGGTCGACGGCGCGAGCACGGCCCCGGCGATGCCCAGGACGGCACGCGCGGCGATCAGCAGCTCGGCGCTGCCCGCGTAGGCGGCGCCCAGGGACGCGGCGCCGAACACCACGGCCCCCAGCATCAGCAGCAGTCTGCGGCCGATGTGGTCGCCGAGGGTGCCCATGGTGATGAGCAGCCCGGCGAGCATGAACGCGTAGATGTCCACGATCCATAACTGCTGCGTGGCACTCGGTTCCAGGGACGCACTGAGGAACGGCAGCGCGAAGTACAGGACGGTCATGTCCATCGACATCAGAAGGACCGGGATGACGAGGACGGCAAGGCCGATCCACTCTTTCCGGCTTGCTCGTTCGTGAGTCATGGCCTGAGTCATGGCGTTGACTCTAGATTTGTATAAGTAATCTGTCTAGGACGCTTGTCTAAGACAGATCTCTGGTCGTGCGACTAGACTCCCCGGCATGGGACACCGAGAGGACCTGCTGGCCGGGGCGAAGCGCTGCCTGTACGCGAAGGGGTACGCCCGCACCACCGCGCGGGACATCGTCGAGGCGTCCGGCGCCAACCTGGCCTCGATCGGCTACCACTACGGCACCAAGGAGGCCCTGCTCAATGCCGCCATCATGGAGGCGCTGGAGGAGTGGGCCCAGGAGCTGAAGCGGGCCGTGGCCGATGTGGGAGACCTGCCCGACGACCCGATCGGACGGTTCGAGCGGGCCTGGACACGGGTGATCGAGCTCTTCGAGCGGCACCGCCCGGTATGGGCCGCCCAGTTCGAGGCGATCTCCCAGATCGAGCACGTACCCGAGGTCCGCAGCTTCATCGCCGAGGCACAGCAGCAGGCCCAGAAGGGCCTGGTGGAACTCCTCCTCGGCGGCGAGGAGTTGCCCCCGCACACCGAGACCGCGGTCGGGCAGTTCTACCACGCGCTGCTCAGCGGCGTGATGATGCAGTGGGTCATCGACCCCGAGCACGCCTCGACGGGCGCGTCGCTCGCCGAGGCGCTGCGGACGGTCGTCGAGGACGCCCGCCGCTTCGGGTCGGGAATGGCCGTCTGATTTACGACGGGCCCTCCGCCGCCGCGGCCGCCTCGCGGGCCAGCCGCCCCCGGTCCACCTTGTGGTTGGCGTTCAGCGGGAACTCCGCCACATGCCGGAACACCTTGGGCACCATGGGGTCGGGCAAATGCGCGGACAGCTCGCGGTGCAGCGCCACCGGCGCCATGCGGTCGCCGGTGTAGTAGAGGACGAGTTCCAGCCCGCCACCCGGCGCCGGGCGGGTCACGGTGGCGGCGTTCTGGACGCCCGTACACCGCCGGACGACATGGTCGACCTCGGCCAGTTCGACCCGGAAGCCCTGGATCTGGACCTGGGTGTCCAGTCGGCCGAGATACATCAGCTCGGCGTCGTCCAGCCGCCGTACCCGGTCGCCCGTCCGGTACCAGCGGCGGCCGTCGCGCTCCAGGAACCGGCCCTCGTTGTCCTCGGGGTCCAGATAGCCGGGCGTCATCTGCGGCCCGGTGATACACAGTTCGCCTTCCACCGCCGACTCGGTGTCCCCGTCGAGCAGCAGATGGTCATGGCCGGGGTGCACGTTTCCGATCGGCACGACGCCGTTCACCGCCCGGCCCGGTGACGTCTCCGGTGACCAGCGGTGGCCGGTGATGGTGACGGTCAGCTCGGTCGGCCCGTAGAGATTCTCGATCCGCGAGTTCGGCGCGGCGGCCTGCCAGGCGGCGGCGTCGTCGCACAGCAGCGCCTCGCCCGCGAAGAAGCTCCACCGCAGTGTGGGCATCGCCCCGGGGGTCAGTCCGCCCATCCGCCGGATGAACGACGTACCGCTCGGGGTGGAGAACCACACGGTCATCCGCCGCTCGGCGAGGAACGCGGGCAGGTCCCGGTGGGCCGCGGGGGGAATGGCGTGCACCGGGGCGCCGCGTCCCCAGGCGCAGAACAGCTCGAACATCGCGCAGTCGAAGTTGAGGCCCACGTTCTGGCAGAACACATCGCCGGGGCCGAAGTCGTAGCGCCGGTCCAGCAGGGTGAAGTAGTGGTCGTTGGCCCCGTGGGTCATCGGCACGCCCTTGGGGCGGCCCGTCGACCCCGAGGTGAACAGGACGTACGCGATGTCCGACGGCCGCACGGCCACCGGCGCGTCCAGCGGGGGAGCGGCCGAGGACTCGTCCAGGACGGGCAGGTCGAGCTCGGTTTCGGCGAGCGCGGCCCGGCCGACCGGATCGGCGACGACCGTCGAGACGCCCGCCGCGGTGAGCATGCGGCGGGTGCGCTCGGCGGGGAACCGCGGATTGAGCGGTACGAGGGTGGCGCCCGAGTACAGCGCCGCCAGTATCCCCACGTACGCGGTCAGGCTCTTGTCCGCCAGGACGGCGACGGCGCCCGGACCTTGCGGGGCCCGGGCCAGCAGCGCCCCCGCCCGGCGCAACGCCAGTTCGTGCATCGCCTCGTACGTCAGGGTCTCGTCGTCCACACGGATCGCGGCCCGGCCGGGCGACAGCGCCAGACCGCGCAGAAACCGTTCGTGCAGACCGTGTCCGGGGACCGGTGTCTCGATCATTGTCCTTCCTCCGGGGAGAGAAAAGGGGTGGATAGGGGTGCCGACTCGCGGGAGGCAGGGCTTACGTTGGCCGCGACGCCGACTATTCGGCAGCCGGTTATTCGGACACCGATCATTCGGTAAGGGCCAGGAGAAAACAGGGGAGCGCGCATGTGGGACGAGTCTTTCGGGCAACTGCTCCGCAAACACCTTCCTTTACTGGAATCGGGGGATGAACTCACCGCAGACCTGAATCTGCGTGACTTCGGCCTCGATTCCATGGGAATGGTCGCGCTGCTGTCCTCGCTGGAGGACATGTACGGCGTCCGTTTCGTCGACGACGCGCTCAACGACGACAACTTCGCCACCCCCACCACGCTGTGGAAGACCCTGGCGGCCATGCGCTGACCCGCCCACCGTCCGCTCATGCGATCGCGCTGCGCCGGCGCGGTCGCATGGCCGTCTCCGGCCGCACCGCCACCACCTCGAACGCCTCGGTCATGACGTCCACCCGGCCCCACAGCCCGTCCTGCCCGGTGACGTGCACCCGCTCGACGCCCAGCCCCTGGAGTGCGCCGACGACGGCCGGCCAGCGCACCGTCCGGGTCACCGCGTCCAGCAGCAGCGCCCGTACCCCCGCGCCCGTCCGCACCAGCGAACCGTCGTGGTCGGAGACGACGGGGATCTCGGGGTCGCGGAACGGCACGGTCGCGGCGAGCTCCGCCTCGAGCTCCGTCCGCAGGTCGCCGAAGACGGCCGAGTGCATCGGCGGCCGCATGACGTACAGCGGCAGGCCGCCCACCGCCCGCAGCCGTCGCTGCAGCCAGTCCACCATCTCCTCGCGCACCGACAGCATGTGGAAGTCGTGGTCGACGTGGCAGGCCACCTCGTTCCATTCGCCGCGCGCGTCCAGCTCGGCCCGGATCTCGGCCAACTGGGCGGACGGGACGCGGGCGAACGACTGGGCGACGAGATCGCCGTGCTCGCGGGCGAAGTACGCGTCCACCAGGCGGCCCTGCGCGGCGGTCATCGCCACGGCGTCGGCGAACGGCAGCGCCCCGGCGAACACCGCCGCCGCGGTGCCGCCGAAGCTGGCACCGGCGCACGCCACCGGCGCCACCTCGTGCTCGGCGACCGTCCATTCGGCCAGCGCCAGACAGGAGACCAGGAAGGCGATCCGGGCCGGTTCGGGGAACGCGCCCTGGTCGCCGCGGGCCTCGGCCTCCCGGTACCGGTCGATCAGGGAATAGCCCAGGGCCCGGTCCGCCTCGGCGACCAGGCGGCGTGCCACCGGATGCACCGCCAGGAACCGTGCCGAGTCGGCGAACCGCGTCGGGCCGATTCCAGGAAAGACAATCGCCGACATATTCTCGCTCTCCCTTGTGTCACGCTCGTCGCGTGCGCATTCTGAAAGCCCGGAAGTTCGATCTCGTACAGTTCGGCTTGTTCAGTTCGGCATGTTCAGTTCGATCTTATTCTTTCCGGCCAGTCTTGTTGGCCCCCGGTACCCGCATAACCCCTAACGCCCCCTAGTTCACCGGTAGGCGGGCGAGAGTTCTTGTGGGGTGTAAAAGGGCCCTGTTAGAAACAGCCTGGCATTTACTGGGAAGGCCCGAATCGGAAGGGTGGCGCATGAGCCCGAAGCGCATGAGCCCGAATGGAGCGCGTCCCGCCCGGGCGCACGCATCGGTGGACAACCTGCGGACCTATCTGCTGGCCGCCGCCCGCGGGGGCCCCGACCGGCCTGCCGTGATCCAGGCGGCGGCGGACGGCGGTCTGGAGACGGTCACCTACGGCGAGCTGGAGCGGCGCACCGACGCCTGCGCCGAGGCGCTCGACGCGCTCGGCCTCGACGTCGGCGACCGCGTCATCCTGGAGTCCGACACCGACGCCGACGCCGTGGCCACGCTCCTCGCCTGCGCCACTCTGGGGCTGCCGTTCACCCCGGTCAGCCCCGAGACCCCGGACGAACGGCTGCTGACGATCATCGACAGCGCGGAGCCCGCGCTGTACCTCCAGCCCGCGCACGGACAGCGCACCGGCATCCCCGCGACCGTCGGCACGGCCCGGTTCGGCGCGGGCGGCCTCACCGTGGAGCGGGCGCCCGCGCCACGTGTGCGCCGCCGCCGCGCGGTCACCCCCGTCGACACCGCGTACATCACCTTCACCTCGGGCACGACGGGCCGCCCCAAGGGCGTGGTCATGAGCCACCGCGGGGTCATCGCGTTCCTGCGCGGCGCGGAGGCCGCGGAGCTGATCACGGCCGAGGACCGGGTGGCGGGCACCGCGCCGCTGCAGTTCGACTTCGCCCTGTTCGACATCGGGTTCGCCCTCAGCCACGGCGCCGCGCTGGTGCCCGTACCGCGCGACCGCCTCAACTGGCCGCGCCGCTTCCTGTCGTTCCTGCGCGACACCGGAACGACGCAGGTCGACGCCGTCCCGTCGGCGTGGCGCCCGGTGCTGCGCCACGAGCCCGACCTGCTGGCCGAGCTGGGCGAGCACGGCACGCTGCGGCGTATCGCGTTCTCCGGGGAGGACTTCCCCCTGGAGGAACTGCGCGCCCTCCAGGAGTTGTTGCCGAAGGTGCGCTTCACCAACGGCTACGGGGCCACCGAGACGATGGCCGCGTCCATCACCGAAGTGCCCAACCCGCTGCCGCCCGGCACCGAACGCCTGTCGATTGGCCACGCGGTCGCGGGCGCGGAGATGCTGCTCATCGGGCCCGACGGCCGCCCGGTGGACGAGCCCGGAGTGCTCGGCGAGATCCATCTGCGCACCCCGTCGCTGTTCTCCGGCTACTGGAACGACCCGGAGGCCACCCGCGCCGTCGTCGTCCCCGACCCGTTCGACCCCAGGTCGGGGCAGCTGGTGTTCAAGACCGGCGACCTGGCCACCATGGGGCCGGACGGTGAGCTGTACTTCCACGGCCGCGCCGACTCCCAGGTGCAGATCCGTGGCAACCGCGTCGAACTGGGCGAGGTGGAGCGCCGCATCGGCGAGTTCACCGGCATCACCGGCGCTGTCGCGATGATCCTGCCGCGCACGGACGGTGACCCGGTGCTGCACGCGTTCGTCACCCGCGCCCCCGACGGTCCCGCGCCGGACGCCAGGGACGTCATCGCGTTCTGCCGCGCCGCGCTGCCCGGCTACATGATCCCGCAGGGTCTGCACGTGGTGGACGAGTTCCCGCTGACCGTCAACGGCAAGGTCGACCGCGCGGCCCTGACCGCCCTCGCACCGTCCTGACCTAACGGTCGCCCTCATCGTCCTGATCGTCTCCCTGCCTCTTCTTCGTTGCGGAGTATGCACATGACCGAGCAGTCACAGGCCGCGATGCTGGAACTGGTGCTGGCGCAGGCCGCCGCCGTCCTGCGGGCCGCCGACCCCGACGCCTACGGGGACGCGCCCACCGACGTGGCGGCCGACCGCCCGTTCCTGGCGGAGGGCCTGGACTCGCTCGGCCTGGTCCAGCTGCACCGGCGGCTCACCGCCGAACTGGGGGTGGAACTGCCCGTCACCATCGGCTTCGACCACCCGACACCGGCCGCGCTGGCCCGCCATCTGGTGGCCGTGGTGCACGGCACCACGGAGCCGGAAGACCACCACGAGCCCGCGGCGCCCGCCGCCCCCACGGTGTCCGACGAGCCGATCGCCATCGTCGGCATCGGCTGCCGCTTCCCCGGCGGGGTGACCTCGCCCGACGACCTGTGGCGCATCCTGGTTGACGGCACCCATGTGCTCACCGACTTCCCCGCCGACCGAGGCTGGGACCTCGACCGCCTCTACGACCCCGACCCGGCCGCCACCGGCACCAGCTATGTGCGGCGCGGCGGATTCCTGCCGGACGCCGCCGACTTCGACGCCGACTTCTTCCAGATCAACCCCAAAGAGGCCCTCGCCATGGACCCCCAGCAGCGGCTGCTGCTGGAGACCACCTGGGAGGCGCTGGAGCGCGCGGGCATCGACCCGGGACGGCTGCGCGGCACCCCGTCGGGCGTGTTCATCGGCGTGGAGCCGCACGAGTACGGGCCCCGCACCCACGAGGCGCCGGACGGCCTCGATGGCTACGTCCTGGGCGGCAGCCTGCCCAGCGTCGTGTCCGGCCGCGTCGCCTACACCCTCGGCCTCGAAGGGCCCACGCTCACCGTCGACACCGCCTGTTCGGGCTCGCTCACCGCGCTCCACCTGGCCGTACGGTCCCTCCAGCGCGGCGAGTGCGGGCTGGCGCTGGCGGGCGGCGTGACCGTCATCTCCAGCCCCGGAACGTTCACCACGTTCAGCCGTCAGCGCGGTCTGGCCCCGGACGGGCGCATCAAGGCGTTCGCCGCGGCGGCGGACGGCACCTCCTTCGCCGAGGGCGCGGGCGTGTTCGTCCTGGCCCGCCTCTCCGACGCGCTGCGCGAGGGACACCCGGTGCTGGCCGTGATCCGCGGCACCGCCATCAACCAGGACGGCGCGAGCAACGGCCTCGCGGCGCCCAACGGCCTCGCGCAGCAGCGCGTCATCCGCCAGGCGCTGGCCGACGCGGGGCTTGTCCCCGACGAGGTCGACGCGGTCGAGGCACACGGCACCGGCACCACGCTCGGCGACCCCATCGAGGGCCAGGCCCTGGTCGCCGCCTACGGACGCGGACGCTCCTCCGACAACCCCCTGTGGCTGGGGTCGGTGAAGTCCAACATCGGGCACACCGGCGCGGCGGCGGGGGCCGCCGGGATCATCAAGATGGTCCAGGCGATGCGGAACCGTACGCTGCCCCGCACCCTGCACGTGGACGAGCCGACCCCGCACGTCGACTGGTCGGACGGCACCGTCCGGCTCCTCACCGAACCCGTCCCGTGGGAGGCCGCGGACACTCCGCGCCGGGCCGGGATCTCCTCGTTCGGCGCGAGCGGCACCAACGCCCACGTCATCATCGAAGAGCCACCGGTCGAAAGCGCCGAAAACGCCGAAAACGCTGAGGACTCCGCGCCCCCCGCCGCCGACCGCCCCGTCCCCGTCGTCCTGTCCGCCCAGGGGGAGGACGCCCTGCGCGGCCAGGCCGCGCGGCTCCTGACGATCGTGGACGAGGCGTCACCGCTGGACATCGCGTACTCGGCCGCCACCACACGCGCCGCGCTTCGCCACCGCGCCACCGTCGTTGCCACCGACCGCGACCAGCTGCGCCGCGCCCTGACCGCCCTCGCCGAGGGCGCCACCGCGCCCGGACTGCTCACCGGGGCGACGCGGGCGACGGGCCGGACCGCGTTCCTGTTCACCGGCCAGGGCAGCCAGCGCCCCGGCATGGGCCGCGAACTGGTGCGGGCCTTCCCGGTGTTCGCGCAGGCGCTCCAGGAGGCCGCCGACCACCTCGACCTCCACCTCGACGAACCACTCGGCGACGTGCTGTTCGCCGAGCCCGGCTCGCCGCGGGCCGGACTCCTCCACCAGACCCGGTACGCGCAGCCCGCGCTCTTCGCCGTCGAGACCGCCCTGTTCCGGCTGCTGGAGTCGTGGGGCGTCACCCCCGGCCTCGTCACCGGACACTCCATCGGCGAGATCGCCGCCGCGCACGCCGCCGGGGTGATGTCGCTGGCCGACGCGGCCCTGCTGGTGGGGGCGCGCGGCACGCTGATGCACGAACTCCCCCAGGGCGGCGCGATGGTGGCCGTCCAGGCCGAAGAGGCCGAGGTCCTCCCGTATCTGACCGAACGGGTCGGCCTCGCCGCCGTCAACGGCCCGGCCGCGGTGGTGCTGTCCGGGGAGGCCGACGCCGTCCTGGCCGTCGCCGCCCGCTTCGCCGGGCAGGGCCGCAAGACGCGGCGGCTGCGCGTCTCGCACGCGTTCCACTCACCGCTGATGGACCCCATGCTCGACGACTTCCGCCGGATCGCCGAAACCCTGGCGTACGCGCCGCCGCGCATCCCCCTGGTGTCCACCCTGACCGGCGAGGTCGGCACCGTGTTCGACGCCGACTACTGGGTGCGCCACGTGCGCGAGCCGGTGCGGTTCGCCGACGGCATGCGTCTGCTGGAGGGCCACGGCGTCACCACCTACCTGGAGCTGGGCCCCGACGCCGTCCTGTCGGCGATGGGACGCGACTGCCTCACCGACGGCGGCCCCGACACCGCGTTCGCCGCGCTGCTGCGCGACGGGCACGACGAGGAGCGCCAGGCCGTCACCGCGCTCGGGGTGGCGCACGCCCACGGCGCCGCCGTCGACTGGGACCGCTTCTTCGACGGCCGCGGCGCCCGCCGGACCGCGCTGCCCACCTACGCGTTCCGGCGCAAGCGGTACTGGCTGGACGCCGGGAGCGGCCCGGGCACCCTCGGGCATCCGCTGCTGGACACCGCCGTCAGCCTCGCGGGCGTCGACGGGCTGGTGCTGACGGGCCTGCTGTCCACCCGGTCGCAGCCCTGGCTGGCCGACCACGTCATCGCCGGTGTCGTCCTCGTCCCCGGCACCGCCCTGGTCGAGCTGGCCGTGCGGGCCGGGGACGAGGCGGGCTGTGGCGTGGTGGAGGAACTCACCCTGGAGACGCCGCTGTCGCTGGCCGGGGACGCGGCGGCGGAGGTCCAGGTCGTCGCCGGGGCGCCCGACGCGGCGGGCCGACGTACCGTCGAGATCTACTCGCGCCCCGCGCGCAGCGAGGAGAGCTGGACCCGGCACGCCAGCGGGGTGCTGGCCGAACACGGCGAGGGTGCGGCGGCCGACGGGGCCGCTTTCGCCCAGTGGCCACCGGACGGCGCCGAGCCGATCGACGTCGACGGCCTCTACGAGCGCCAGGCCGCGCAGGGGTACGGCTACGGGCCCGCGTTCCAGGGCGTGCGCGCCGCGTGGCGCCGCGGGGACGAGGTGTTCGCCGAGGTCGCCCTCGACGAGGCGGGCGCCGACCGGTTCGGGCTGCACCCGGCGCTGCTGGACGCCAGCCTGCACGCCGCCGAGGGGCCGGAGGACGACGGTCAGGTGCGGCTCCCGTTCGCCTGGCTCGGCTACGAACTCCACGCCGCCGGCGCCACCGCCGTACGCGTCCACCTGCGCCGGACGGCCGCCGACGAAGTTTCGGTCGAACTGGCCGACACCACCGGGACCCCCGTCGCCACCGTCCGGTCGCTCGTCCAGCGGCCCGTGCCGCTGAACGGGGTGCTCTCCGGTGCGCGGGACGGGGCGCTGCTGCGCGTCGAATGGACCGAGATCCCGGCCCCGCCGGATCCGGACACCACGGCCACCGGCCGGGCCGCCGGGGAATTCCACCTCGCCCATGTGCCCGCCACCTTCCCCGGCGCACCGGCCGAGGCGGCGCGCGAGGCCACGCTGTACGGCCTGAAGCTCATCGAGAACGCGCTGCGCGACGACACCCGGCTGGCCATCGTCACCCGTGAGGCGCCGGGCGATCTCAACCTCGCGCCCCTGTGGGCGCTGGTGCGCTCCGCCCAGGCCGAGAACCCCGGGCGGTTCGTCCTCGTCGGCACCGACCGCGAGGTGCCCGAACCCCGGATACGCGCCGCCCTGGCCACCGGAGAACCCCAACTCGCCCTGCGCGACGGCGCGGTGCTCGTACCGCGCCTGGCACGCACACCCCTGCCCGACGCCCCGCCGCCCGTCGCCTGGGACCCGGACGGCACGGTGCTGATCACCGGCGGCACCGGGGGGCTCGGCGGCCTGGTCGCCCGCCACCTCGTCCGCCGGTACGGGGTGAAGCACCTGCTGCTCACCGGGCGGCGCGGCCCGGACGGCCCGGGAGCCGCCGAACTCGCCGCCGATCTGCGGGCGTTGGGCGTACGGGCCACCGTGGCCGCGTGCGATGTCGCCGACCGCGCCGCCCTGGCCGCGCTGTTGGAGACGATCCCCGACGAGCATCCGCTGACGGCCGTCGTCCACGGCGCCGGAGTCATCG
Source organism: Streptomyces sp. NPDC005962 (assembly GCF_040629205.1). NCBI lineage: Bacteria > Bacillati > Actinomycetota > Actinomycetes > Kitasatosporales > Streptomycetaceae > Streptomyces > Streptomyces sp. NPDC005962. The sequence continues at coordinate 228,415 of NZ_JBEXVE010000002.1, forward strand.
ACGACGGCCTGGCCGGATCGCTCACGCCCGAGCAGGTCCGTACCGTCTTCCACGGCAAGGCGGAAGGCGCCTGGCATCTGCACGAGCTGACCCGGGACCGTCCACTGGCCGCGTTCGTGCTGTTCTCCTCCGCGGCCGGGACCCTGGAGTCCGCCGGGCAGGGCAACTACGCCGCCGCCAACGCCTTCCTCGACGCGCTCGCCGAACACCGCGCCGCCCACGGCCTCCCGGCCACCTCCCTGGCGTGGAACCTGTGGGCGGGCGACGCGGGCATGGGCGCCCGCCTCGACGAGGTGACCCTCCGCCGCGCCGCGCGCTCCGGGCTCCCCGCCCTCGGCTCCGACGAGAACCTCGCCCTCCTCGACCAGGCCCTCACCTCCGGCGTCCCCGCCCTGGTGCCGCTGCGCCTCGACGTCCCCGCGCTGCGGGCCCGCCCGGACGGCATCCCGCCGATGCTGCGCGGCCTGGTCCGCGCCCCCGCCCGCCGCACCGCCGCCGCCACGGCCGCGGGCGGCGGCCCCGGTGGCGCGCTCGCCGACCGGCTGGCCGGGAAGCCCGACGCCGAACAGGCCCGGATCGTCCTCGACCTGGTCCGGGCGCAGATCGCCGTCGTCCTCGGCCACGACGGCGCCGCCGCCATCGACCCCCGCCGCGCCTTCACCGAGCTGGGCTTCGACTCCCTGGCCGCCGTCGAACTGCGCAACGCGCTCGGCGAGGCCACCGGGCTCCGGCTCACCTCCACCCTGATCTTCGACCACCCGACCCCGGGCGCCCTCGCCGACCATGTGCTCGACAAGGTGAGCGGTACCGTCCCCGCCGCCGCCCCGCCGCGCACCACCGTGCGGGCCTCGGCGGACGAGCCCATCGCGATCGTGGCGATGGCCTGCCGCTACCCCGGCGGCGTCACCTCCCCCGAGGAGCTGTGGCGGCTGGTCGCCGACGGCACCGACGCGATCGCCCCGTTCCCCGAGGACCGGGGCTGGAACACCGAGGAGATCTACCACCCCGAGCCCGGCAGACACGGCACCACCTACGCCCGCGAAGGCGGCTTCCTCTACGACGCCGCCGACTTCGACCCCGCCTTCTTCGGCATCAGCCCGAAAGAGGCCCAGGCGATGGACCCGCAGCACCGTCTGCTGCTGGAAACCGCGTGGGAGGCCGTGGAGCGCGGCGGCATCGACCCGCTGTCCCTGAAGGGCAGCCCCACCGGCGTGTTCGCCGGGGTCATGTACCACGACTGGGCGCCGCCCTCCGGCTCCGTCCCCGAAGACCTCGCGGGCTTCACCGCGGGCGGCGGCCTCGGCAGCGTCGCGTCCGGCCGCATCGCCTACACCCTCGGACTCCAGGGCCCCGCGGTCACCATCGACACCGCCTGCTCCTCCTCCCTGGTCGCGATGCACTGGGCGATGCAGGGGCTGCGGCAGGGCGAGTGCACCCTCGCGCTGGCCGGTGGCGTCACCGTGATGGCCACCCCCGAGACGTTCATCGGGATGAGCCTGCAGCGCGGACTCGCCGCCGACGGCCGCTGCAAGTCGTACGGGGCGTCCGCCGACGGCACCGGCTGGGGCGAGGGCGCGGGACTGCTGCTGCTGGAACGCCTCTCGGACGCGCGCCGCGCCGGACACCCGGTGCTCGCGGTGATCCGCGGCTCGGCCGTCAACCAGGACGGCGCGTCCAACGGCCTCTCCGCGCCCAACGGCCCGGCCCAGCAGCGCGTCATCCGGCAGGCCGTGGCCGCCGCCGGGCTGACCCCCGCCGACATCGACGCCGTCGAGGGCCACGGCACCGGCACCACCCTCGGCGACCCGATCGAGGCGCAGGCGCTGATGGCCACGTACGGGCAGGAGCGCGGCGCGGACGGCGAACCGCTGTGGCTGGGGTCGGTCAAGTCCAACCTGGGGCACACCCAGGCCGCCGCCGGGGTCGCGGGCGTCATCAAGATGGTGATGGCGATGCGCCACGGGGTGCTGCCCCGCACCCTGCACGCCGACACCCCCTCCCCGCACATCGACTGGACCGAGGGCGCCGTCGAACTGCTCACCGAGGCCAGGGACTGGCAGGCCGACGGCCGCCCGCGGCGGGCCGCGGTGTCCTCGTTCGGCGTCAGCGGCACCAACGCCCATGTGGTCCTGGAGGAGGCTCCCCCGACCAGCGCGAGTGAATCGCGTGGCGAGCGGCCCCCGGTCCTGCCGCTGACCGTGGCGGCGTCGTCCGCCGAGGCGCTGCGCGCCCAGGCGGCACGGATCGCCGCCCATCTGCGTGACCACGACGACACCGGCACACTCGACACCGACACACCTGACGTCGACCTTCTCGACGTCGCCGCCTCGCTCGCCCGTGGCCGCGCCGCCCTGGAACACCGGGCCGTCATCGTGGACGGCGACCGCGACGGACTGCTCGCCGGGCTCGACGCGGTCGCGGCCGGGAAGACGCCCGCCTCCGTCGTCCAGGGCGTGCGGCGCGGCGACCCGCGCGCGGTGTTCGTCTTCCCCGGGCAGGGCTCGCAGTGGCCCGGCATGGGCGTGGCGCTGCTGGAACACTCACCGGCCTTCGCGACCCGCCTCGGCGAATGCGCCAAGGCCCTCGAACCGTACGTCGAATGGGACCTGCTCGACGTGTTGCACGGCGTCCCCGGCGCACCACCCCTGGAGGCCGTCGACGTCATCCAGCCCGCGCTGTGGGCCATGATGGTGTCGCTGGCCGAGGCGTGGCGCGCCGCCGGGGTCGAACCGGCCGCCGTCGTCGGCCACTCCCAGGGTGAGATCGCCGCCGCCTGCGTGGCCGGTGCGCTGTCGCTGGAGGACGGCGCGCGCGTCGTCGCCCTGCGCAGCCGGATCATCCGCGAGGACCTGGCGGGCCGGGGCGGCATGATGTCGGTGGCACTGTCCGCCGACCGTACGGCAGGGCATCTGGCCGACTGGGACGGCCGCCTCCAGCTCGCCGTCATCAACGGCCCCGGCTCCGTCGTGGTGTGCGGCGAGCCGGGGGCCCTGGACGAGCTGCGGGACCGGCTGGACGCCGAGGGCGTCCAGACCCGCCGTATCCGCGTGGACTACGCCTCCCACTCGGTGTTCGTCGAGGAGATCCGCGACCGGCTGCTCACCGAGCTGACCGGCCTGACCCCGCGCACCTCGGCCGTCCCCTTCTACTCCACCGTCACCGCCGGGCAGTTCGACACCGCCGGTCTGGACGCCGCGTACTGGTACACCAACCTGCGGCAGACCGTCCGGTTCGAGGAGACGACACGGGCACTGCTGGCCGACGGCTTCGAGATCTTCGTCGAGACCAGCCCGCACCCCGGCCTGCTGGCCGGACTCGGCGAGACCGCCGAATCGGCCGCGGTGGCCGCCACGCTCGTCGGCACCCTGCGCCGCAACGCCGGAGGCCCGCGCCAATTCCTCACTTCGCTGGCCGAGGCGTACGTCCAGGGCGCCACCGTCGACTGGGAACCCGGGTTCGCCGGAACCGGGGCCCGCCGCGTCGACCTGCCCACCTACCCGTTCCAGCGCAAGCGGTACTCGCTGCCCGCGCCCGAACACACCGGCGACGCGCGGGGCATCGGCCAGCTGCCCGCCGACCACCCGCTGCTGGGCGCGGCGGTGCCGGTCGCCGGGGCCGGGGGAGTGCTGCTCACCGGGCGGCTCTCGCTCTCCGCACAGCCGTGGCTCGCGGACCACGCCGTCGGCGGCACCGTTCTCTTCCCCGGCTCCGGCTTCGTGGAACTGGCCGTCCGGGCAGGCGACGAGGCGGGCCGCGGCCGCGTGGAGGAGCTGGCGATCGAGACGCCCCTCGCCCTCCCGGCGCGTGGCGGCGTGGCGATCCAGGTCGTCGTCGGCCCGGACCTGCGCACCGTGTCCATCCACTCGCGGCCCGACGACGCGCCCGCCGACGCCACGTGGACCCGCCACGCCCAGGGCACGCTCGCCGACGCCGCCCCGGAACCGGCCCCCGACCCTGCGCCCTGGCCGCCACCGGGCGCCGAACCGGTCGACCTCACCGGCTTCTACGAGCCCCTCTCCGACGAGGGGCCGGTGTACGGGTCTGTCTTCCAGGGGATGCGCGCCGCGTGGCGGTCCGGCGACGAGGTGTACGCGGACATCGCGCTGCCCGAGCAGGCCGCCGCCGACGCCCCGCGGTTCGGGCTGCACCCGGCCGTACTCGACGCCGCGCTGCACGCCACCGCGCTGCTCGCCACCGACGACGGGCGGGTCACGCTCCCGTTCGCCTGGACACGGATCGACCTCCACGCCTCGGGGGCCGCCGCGCTCCGGCTGCGGATGACCCGGCTGGGCGACGACGAGGTCGCGCTGCGCCTCACCGACACCGCGGGCCGCCCCGTCGCGTCCGTCGACTCGCTCGTGCTGCGCCCGATGGCCACCGGTCGACCGGCCCCGACTTCCCACGACGCGCTGTACGAACTCACCTGGGCGCCCGCCGTGTCGCGCGAGGCCACCGCCCCTGCTCCGGTCGTCGTGCACCGCTGCGCGGGCGGCACGACCGCCGAGGCCGTACACGCCGGGACCGCGGCGGCGCTGGACACCCTCCAGTCGTGGTCGCGGGACGACCGGGACGACGACGCCACGCTGGTGGTCGTCACCCGGGGCGCCGTATCGGTCGACGGCGAGGACATCACCGATCTCGCCGGGGCCGCGGTCTGGGGGCTGGTCCGCAGCGCCCAGACGGAGAACCCGGGGCGCGTCGTCCTCATCGACCTCGATGCCACCGAAGCCGGGGCCGCCGAGCCCGACGTCGGCGCGGCGGTGGCCACCGGCGAAGCGCAGCTCGCACTGCGCTCCGGCACCCTCCACCGCCCCCGCCTGACCCGCGCCACCGCCACCGCCTCCGGCGACCGGTCCGGAGCCCCCGCCACCGTCTTCGGCGACCGGCCCGGCACCGTGCTGATCACCGGCGGCACCGGCACCCTGGGCGCTCTGGTCGCCCGCCACCTGGTCACCGCCCACGGTGTCACCGACCTGCTGCTCACCAGCCGCCGCGGCCCCGGCGCACCCGGCGCCGACGGCCTGGCCGCCGACCTCACCGCGCTCGGCGCCCACGTAGAGGTGGCCGCCTGCGACGCCGCCGACCGTGACGCGCTGGCCGCCCTGCTGACGGGCCGTACCCTCGCCGGAGTCGTCCACACCGCGGGCGTCCTCGACGACGGGACCATCTCCTCCCTGACACCGGAGAAGCTGGCCACGGTGCTGCGCCCCAAGGCCGACGCGGCGCTGAACCTCCACCAACTCACCGCAGACCAGGACCTCTCGGCGTTCGTACTGTTCTCGTCCGCCGCGGGCGTGACCGGGGGCGCCGGGCAGGGCAACTACGCTGCCGCCAACTCCTTCCTCGACGGCCTCGCCGCCCACCGCCGCGCCCGTGGCCTGCCCGCGCAGTCGCTGGCCTGGGGGCTGTGGGCGGAGGCCAGCGGCATGACCGGCGCGCTGGACGCCGCCGACCTGGCCGGTATGCGGCGCGACGGCGTCCTGCCCCTCGCCTCCGACGAGGGCATGGCGCTGCTGGACGCCGCCGGGGCGCTCGACCGGGCGTTCCTGGCCCCCGTACGGCTCGACCTGACCGGGCAGCGCCGCTCCGACGTGCCGTATCTGATGCGCGACCTGGTACGCGGCCCGGCCCGCCGCGCCGTCGACCCCGCCGCCACCGCCACCGAACCCGCCGAGAGCCTGCGCGACCGGCTGGCCCGCCTGACACCCGCCCGCCGGGAACAGGCACTGCTCGACGTCGTCCGCACCCGGGCCGCCGCCACCCTCGGCTTCGCCGACGCCGACGAGGTCGACGCCGAACGGTCCTTCCGCGACATGGGCTTCGACTCCCTCGCCGCCGTGCGGTTCCGCAACGCCCTCGGCGAGGCCGTCGGGGAACGCCTGTCCGCGACGCTCGTCTTCGACCACCCGACCGCGCTCGTCCTCACCCGCCACCTGCTGGACGAACTGGGCCTGAGCAACCCGGAATCCACCCCGGACGGCCCCGAGCCGGGCCCGGACGCGCAGGACACGCAGGACCTGGAGAACCGCACCGCGGCCATCCAGAACATGAGCCTGGCCGAACTGCTCCGCACCGCGCAACGATCAGGAGATCCGACATGACCCGGTTGCTCGACGACACCGATCAGCGCGTCTACCCCACCGACGAGGAACTGCTGCACCGCGTGCTCACCCCCTACCGGGCCAAGCGGTGCGAATACCTCACCTCGGCCGCGGTCACGGTGGAGGGCGACCCCCTCGACGGCGGACGGCTCGGCGCCGCCTGCACCTTCCTGATCCCCGAGTCCTGCTACATCGACGACACCGGACACTTCAACTCGGTCGAGTTCAACATCTGCTACAACCAGATGGCCTACTACCTGATGGCCAAGTCGGTGAAGGAATCGCTCGTCGCGCCCTTCTCCCACTGGACGCTGGAGCAGTTCTGGACCCGGCAGCTCGCGGACGTGTTCATCACCGACTTCAGGAGCACCTTCCGCACCGCCATGAGCGGCCGCCACTTCCGCGGCGAGATCGAGATCGCCGACATCGCCGAATGGGACGCCAACGATCTGCGCGACGCCCTGGTGATGCTGCGGACCCGCTGCCGCTACTGGGACGAGCACGGCGGCGAGAGCCATGGCGAGATCGCCGCCGCCATCACCAACCCGCCCGAGAACTGATCCGCCCGGCCCCGCGGAGGAAGCGACCATGAACAACCCGGAACGGCCAGGGCTTCCGAGGGAAGCCCGGCAGATCGACATCGCACACATCTACCGCCGTCTCGCCGACCGCGGCCTCCCGTACGGGCCCGCCTTCCGCGGCCTGCGCGCCGTGTGGTCCGACGGCGAGGAGGTCTACGCCGAGGCCCGGCTCGACGACGCGTCCGCCGGTGACGGCGACTACCACCTGCACCCGGCGCTCTTCGACGCCGCCCTGCAGGCCGCGCTCGTACCGGACCTCGACCGCGACGACGCCACCTTCCTGCCCTTCGCCCTGCGCGGGGTGCGCCTCCACAAGGCGGGCGCGCGGCGCCTCGGCGTCCACACCCGGCCCGGCGAGGGCGGCGTGTCCCTGGCCCTGACCGGCGACGACGGCGAACCGGTCGTCACGGTCAAGTCCCTCGTCAGACGCCCCGTCACCGCCGACCAGCTCGACGCCGCAGCCCAGCGCACCCAGCTGCTGCGCGTCGCCTGGAAGGCCGTCGAACAGCCGTCGGTCGCCGCGGACCAGAGCCGCTGGGCGTTCCTGGGCACCGACCACATCGGCGTCACCGGCGCCCTGAAGTCCATCCGCCGCTCGTTCGACTCCTACCCCTCGCTGGCCGCCCTCGACTCCGCGCTCCGCGACGGCGCCTCCGTACCCGACGTGGTCGTGGTCTCCTGCACGGACCAGGACTCGCCGGTGCGCTCCGCCGCCCAACGCGCCCTGATGCTCGTCCAGGAGTGGTCGGCCGACCGCCGCCTGGCCGGTGCCCGCCTCGTCCTGGTCAGCAGCGGCGCGCTGGCCACCCGCCCGCAGGAAGACCTGTCCGACCTGCCGGGCGCGGCCGTCTGGGGCCTGCTGCGCAGCGCCCAGACCGAACACCCCGGCCGCTTCGTCCTCGTCGACGTCGACGACCCCGAGGACTCGGGCCGCGCCCTCCTCGCCGCCGTGGCCTCCGGCGAACCGCAACTCGCCGTGCGCCACGGCGCCCTGTTCCGGCCACGCCTCGTCCGCTGCCCGCCACCACCGGGCCGTACGAGCCTCACCGGCACCGTCGTCATCACCGGCGGCACCGGCGCGCTCGGTCGCCTGGTCGCCCGGCACCTGGTCACCCGCCACACCGTCCGCCACCTCGTACTGCTCAGCCGCCGCGGCCCGGACACCCCCGGCGCCGACGGCCTGAGCGCCGAACTCACCGCGCTCGGCGCCCGCGTCGACCTCATCGCCTGCGACGCCGCCGACCGCCCGTCACTTGAGCGCGCCCTCGCGGACATCCCCGCGCCCTCCGCCGTCATCCACACCGCGGGCGTGCTGTCCGACGCCACGGTCGACACCCTGACGCCGCGCAGGCTCGACGCGGTGCTGCGCCCCAAGGCCGACGCCGCGCTCCATCTGCACGACCTGATCCGCGACCCGGACTGCGCGTTCGTGGTGTTCTCCTCCGTCGCCGGGCTGACCGGCAACGCCGGACAGGGGAACTACGCCGCCGCCAACGCCGTCCTCGACGCGCTCGCCCACCACCGCCGCACTCTCGGGCTGCGCGGCACCTCCCTCGCCTGGGGGCTGTGGGAGAGCGAGGACGGCATGGGCGCCGAGCTGTCCACCGCCGACCTCACCCGCATCAAGCGCTCCGGCTTCGCCCCGCTCGGCCACGACCAGGGCCTGACCCTCTTCGACGCCGCCCTCGCCGGGGACGAGGCCGTCCTCGCGCCCGTACGGCTCAACGAGTCGGCCCTCGCCGGGTCCGCCGCCGGGTCCCTCACCGGGGGCATCCCGCCCGTCCTCTCTGATCTGGCGCCCGCCGCCACGCCCCGGCCCGCCACGACCGACACCCTGCTCGTCCGCCTGGCGACCCTCCCCGAGGCCGAACACGACCAGGCCGCGCTGGAGTCCGTCCGCATGGCGGCCGCCACCGTCCTCGGCTACGACAGCCCCGACGACATCGACCCCGACCGGGAGTTCCACACGATCGGCCTGGACTCCATCGGCAACCTCGAACTCAGCCGCCACCTGTCCGCCGCCACCGGACTGCGGCTCCCCGCGACCCTCACCTTCGACCATCCGACCCCCGCAGGCCTCGCCACCCATCTGCGGCGACTCCTCCAGGAGAGCGAATCATGAACACCGTTGTCGTCGGCGGAGGCGTCATCGGCCTCGCCACCGCCTGGCGGGCCCTGCGCCTCGGCGTCACCGTCACCGTGATCGACCCGGCCCCGGCCACCAAGGCATCCCACGCGTCGGCGGGCATGCTCCCGCCCAGCAGCGAGCAGATCCATTCCGAGAACGACCTGCTGCGGCTCTGCCTGGCCTCCCGCGACCTCTACCCGTCCTTCGCCGCCGAACTGGAGGAGTTCGCCCCCTCCGGTTTCCGGCGCGACGGCGTCCTGGACGCCGCCTTCGACGAGGACGCCCTGCGCGGCCTCGACCACCAGCAGGCCTTCCGGGAGTCGCTCGGCATCCGCAGCGAACGCCTCACCCCCGAGGAGTGCGCCAAGCTCCAGCCCGCCTTCGCCCCCACCCTGGGCGGCCTGCTGGGACCCGACGACGGTGCCATCGACCCGCGCACCCTCACCGCGGCGCTGCTCACCGCCATCGACGCCCTCGGCGGCACCGTCATCCGCCGCCGCGCCATCCGGGTCGCCCACCACACCGTCACCCTCGACAACGGCGACACGGTGCCCTTCGACCGCGTCGTCCTGGCCGCCGGCTGCTGGACCCACCACATCGGGGGTCTCCCCGAAGCGGCCATCCCGCAGATCCGCCCCGTCAAGGGCCAGATCCTCCGCCTGCACTCCGACCCGCCCCTGCTGGGTGTGACGGCCCGTGCCCTCTCCAAGGGCCGGTCCCTCTACCTGGTGCCCCGGCTGGACGGCGAACTCGTCGTCGGCGCCACCTACGAGGAGCGCGGCTACGACGAGACCGTCACCGCCGACGGCACCCGCGGCCTGCTGGCCCGCGCCGCCGAGGTCATCCCCGGCGTCGGCGCCCTGCGCTTCGCCGAGATCAGCGCGGGCCTGCGCCCCGCGTCGCCCGACGAGCTCCCCCTCATCGGCCCGACCGCCGTCCCCGACGTCCACCTCGCCACCGGCCACTTCCGCATGGGCATCCAGCTGACCCCCATCACCGCCGAGGCCATGGCCGCCTACCTCACCGACACCGCCCCGCACCCCTCCGCGCTGCCGTTCACCCCGCTGCGCCTGGGCGGCGCGGCCTGACAGAACACACCGACAGGGCCGGACACCGTGATCGGTGTCCGGCCCTGTCGGCGCGTACGCGGGACGGTCAGGAGACCGGCACGGGGGCGGGGGTGCTCAGGTGGCCGGTGGCGTTCTCCGTCCAGGCGTGGTCGCCTTCCGAACGGGACCTGATGGTCAGGGCGCGGCCCGTGGACGGGTCCTCGGGGCCGGCGATGACCTGGAGCAGCGCCGCGCCCTGGGCGCCGAAGGTGACGGGGGCGTTCAGGACGAGTTCCGCTATCTCGTCGGTCCCCACCGCATGGGCGGCGTGGAACGCCAGCTCGACGAAGGCGGTGCCGGGCAGGATGACGGTCCCCATGACGATGTGGTCGCCGAGCCACGCGTGGTCGGCCAGCGTCACCCGGCCCGTGAACAGGCGGCTCCCGTCCGGGAGTTCGGTGGCCGTGGCCAGCAGCGGGTGCGAGGCGGGCTCCAGGCCCAGGCCCGCGGGGGAACCGGCGGGATCGGGGACGCCGAGCCAGTAGCGGCGGCGCTGGAAGGCGTACGTGGGAAGGGGGACGCTCCGGGCCCCGAGCCTTTCGAGGAAGCCCTTCCAGTCGACGGCGACGCCGTACGCATGGGCCTGGGCCAGGCCGCTGACCAGGCTGGTCGGCTCATGGTGGCGGGGGCGCAGCAGCGGTACGGCGGCGGCCTCGGGGAGCGCCTCGCGGGTGAGCGCGGTGAGCACGGCGTCCGGGCCGATCTCCAGACAGGTGGTGACGCCCAGGCCGTCGAGCGCGGTGAGGCCGTCGTGGAAGCGGGTGGTGCCGCGGATGTGCTCGGTCCAGTAGGTGGCGTCGAACGCGGTGCCGACCTCCCCGGTCAGGGTGGACACCAGCGGGATGCGCGGCGCGTCGTAGGTGAGCGTCTCGGCGACCTGGCGGAAGTCGTCGAGGACGGGGTCCATATGGGGTGAGTGGAAGGCGTGGCTGACGGTGAGGCGGCGGGTGCGCCGTCCCTGGCCGGAGAACTCCTCGGCGATGGCGGTGACGTCGGTTTCGTCGCCGGACACGACGACCGAGCGGGGCCCGTTGACGGCCGCGACGCCGACACGTTCGGTGAGATACGGGGTGACCTCGTCCTCGGTCGCCTCGACGGCGACCATGGCGCCACCGGGAGGCAGGGCCTGCATCAGGGCGCCGCGGGCTGCGACGAGGCGGCAGGCGTCGTCGAGGGAGAGGACCCCCGAGGTGTGGGCGGCGGCGATCTCACCGATGGAGTGGCCGATCAGATGGCTCGGGGTGATGCCGAAGTCCTCGCGGAGGAGCCGGGTGAGGGCGGTCTGGAGCGCGAACAGGCCGGGCTGGGTGTAGCGGGTCTGGTTCAGGAGGGTGGGGTCGTCCGCGAAGACGACGTCCTTGAGGGGGCGTTCGGCGGTGAGATGGCGGTCGAGGGTGGCGCAGACCTCGTCGAACGCGCCGCGGAAGGTGGCGTAGGTGTCGTAGAGCTGTCGGCCCATGCCCGGGTGCTGGGCGCCCTGGCCGGTGAAGAGGAAGGCGACCTTCTTGGTGCGGGGCCGGGCGGGGAGAGCGGCGGAGCCGGGGTCCTGGGCGAGGGCGTGGAGCTGGGCGAGGAGTTCGTCGCGCGTGGCACCGACGACGGCGGCGTGGTGGTCGAAGGTGGTGCGGGTGGTGGCGAGGGTGTGGGCGATGTCGGTGGGGTGGAGGGTGGGGTGTTGGGCGAGGTGGTCGAGGAGGCGTTGGGCCTGGTCCCGGAGGGCTTGTTCGGTCTTGGCGGAGAGGAGCCAGGGGACGGTGGCGGTGTCGGTGGGGAGTTCCGGCGCGGGGGTGGTGGGGGCTTGTTCGAGGATGAGGTGGGCGTTGGTGCCGCTGATGCCGAAGGAGGAGATGGCGGCGCGGCGGGGGTGGTCGGTCTCGGGCCACGCACGGGCCTCGGTGAGCAGCTGGACCTTGCCCGAGTCCCAGTCGATGTGGGGGCTGGGTTCGTCGACGTGGAGGGTTTTGGGCAGGGTGGCGTGGCGCATGGCCTGGATCATTTTGATGACGCCACCGATGCCCGCGGCGGCTTGGGCGTGGCCGATGTTGGACTTGAAGGAGCCCAGCCACAGGGGTTCGTCGCGATTCTGTCCGTAGGTGGCGAGCAGGGCCTGTGCCTCGATGGGGTCGCCGAGGGCGGTGCCGGTTCCGTGCCCTTCGACCGCGTCGACCTGGTCGGGGGTGAGCCCGGCGCTCGCGAGGGCGGCATGGATGACCCGCTGCTGGGCGGGGCCGTTGGGCGCGCTCAGCTGGCTGCTCTTGCCGTCCTGGTTGATCGCCGAGCCACGGATGACGGCCAGGACGTGGTGGCCGTTGGCCTCGGCGTCGGAGAGCCGTTCGAGCAGGATCGTGCCCGCGCCCTCGGCCCACGTGGTGCCGTCGGCGGCCGCGGAGAAGGACTTGCACCGGCCGTCCGCGGCCAGTCCGCGCTGACGGCTGAACTCCACGAACATCCCCGGCGTCGGCATCACGGCGGCGCCACTGGCCAGCGCCATGGCCGACTCGTCGTTCCGCAGCGACTGGCAGGCCATGTGGAGGGCCACCAGGGAGGAGGAGCAGGCCGTGTCCACGGTGACCGCCGGGCCCTCCAGACCGAGCGTGTACGCGATCCGCCCGGACGCCACGCTGAGCGTGGTACCGGTCAGCAGATGCCCCTCGACATCCTCCGGGCCCCGGTGGATGAGTGAGGCGTACTCGTGCCCGGACACCCCGCTGAACACCCCGGTACGGCTGCCGCGCAGCTCGCCCAGGGACAGCCCCGCGCTCTCCACGCACTCCCAGGCGGTTTCGAGGAGCAGCCGCTGCTGGGGGTCGAGCGCGAGGGCCTCGCGGGGGCTGATGCCGAAGAACTCGGGGTCGAAGCGGTCGGCGTCGTAGAGGAAGCCGCCCTCGCGGGCGTAGGTCTTCCCGGTGGCGTTGGGGTCCGGGTCGTACAGACCGTCCAGATCCCAGCCCCGGTTGTCCGGGAACGGCCCCACCGCGTCGCGCCCCTCGGACACCAGCTCCCACAGCCCGTCGGGCGTGGTGGCCCCGCCGGGGAAGCGGCAGGCCATCCCGACGACCGCGATCGGCTCGCGGCTCCGTGACTCCGCCTCGGCCAGCCGCTGACGGGTCCGCTGGAGGTCGGCGGTCACCCGCTTCAGATAGTCGCGCAGCTTGTCCTCGTTCATGGTCATGAGAGCCCCAGCTCATTGTCGATGAAGTCGAAGATCTCGTCGTCCGTCGCGGACTCGATCTCCACGTCCTCCGGCCCCGGCCGCTCCGCTCCGGCGTCCTCCGCCGCCAGGCCGTCCAACCGCAGCAGCAGCGCCTGCATACGCGCGGCCACCGCGGTACGGACACCGGGGACGGCGGTCCGCAGACCGCTCTCCAGCCGGTCCAGTTCGGCCACCAGGAGCGGCGGAACCTCGTCGGGAGCCCGGTCGGGGGCCAGTTCGGCACGGAGCATGGCGGCCAGCTGAACCGGTGTGGGGTAGTCGAACAGGGTGGTGGGCGGCAGCCGGAGGCCGGTGGCGTGGTTGAGGTTGTTGCGGAACTCGACGGTGGTGAGCGAGTCGAGCCCCATCTCCAGGAATCCGCTGTCGGCGTCGATGGCGTCCGGCGAACCGTGGCCGAGGACCGCGGCGGCCTGCCCGCGGATGTAGGTGAGGAGGATGTCCAGCTGTGTGGGCTCGTCATGCGGGGCGAGCCGCTGCCGCAGCGTGTCCGCGTCGCCCGCACCGCCCGTGGCGGCGGCCCGCCGGGCCCGGGAGCGGACCAGCCCTTGGAGGACCACCGGAACCGGCGCGTCGCCGCCGCCCAGCCGCGCGAGGTCCAGCTTCGCGGGCATCAGAACGGCCTGGGGCGAGCCAAGCGCCAGGTCGAGCAGGCCGAGCGCCTGCGCCGTGGGCATCGCGGCGATGCCGCCACGGCCCAGCCGCGCCCGCCCGACGGTGTCCAGCCCCGAGGTCAGTTCGCTGGTCTGCGCCCACAGGCCCCACGCCAGCGAGAGGCCCGGCAGGCCCCGTCCCCGGCGGTGGCAGGCGAGGGCGTCCAGGAAGGTGTTCGCCGCCGCGTAGTTGGCCTGACCGGCGTTGCCGATCGCCCCGGCCGCGGAGGAGAACAGCACGAACGCGGCCAGGTCCAGGTCTTCCGTCAGCCGGTGCAGGTGGTAGGCGGCGTCGACCTTGGGCCGCAGCACCGCCGACAGCCGTTCCGGTGTCAGCGAGGCGATGGCGGCGTCGTCCAGGACTCCGGCCGTGTGGAACACCCCGGTCAGCGGATGCGCGCCGGGAATCGACCGCAGCAGCCCGGCCACCGCCTCGCCGTCCGCGGTGTCGCAGGCGACGACGGAAACGTCGGCGCCCAGCGCCTTCAGCTCGGCGGCCAGCTCCGTCGCGCCGGGCGCCGCCGGACCGCGCCGACCGGCCAGGAGCAGATGGCGTACGCCGTGCCGCTCCACGAGGTGCCGGGCCAGCACGCCACCGAGGGTGCCGGTGCCGCCGGTGATGAGTACGGTCCCCTCGGGGTCGAGCCCGGCGCCGTTCTCTCCGCCATCCGTCTCCGGCGCGGGGAGCGTCGCACGCACCAGCCGGGGCACGCGCAGCTCACCGCCGCGGATGGCCACCTGCGGCTCTCCCGTGGCGAGCGCCGCCGGGAGCGCCCGGTACGAGGCGTCCGACTCGTCCAGGTCGACGAGCACGAACCGGCCGGGGTACTCCGCGTCCGCCGTGCGCATCAGCCCCCACACCGTGGCCGCCGCCGGATGCGGCACCCGCTCACCGTCCGCCGCGGCCACCGCCCCCCGGGTCAGCACCACCAACCGCGCGTCGGCGAGGGTGTCGTCGGAGACGAAGTCCTGTACGAGGGCGAGGAGTTCGGCAGTCGTGGTGTGCGCGTCCGCCGCCAGGTCACCGCCATCGGAGCGGCCGGGCCCGGCCACCACGATCTGCGGTGGCTTGGTGCCCTCCCCCGCCAGTCCACCGAGCGTGGCGTGAGCCACCGCGTCGATCCCGGCGGTACGGAGCGCGGTGGCCACTTCCGCCACGCCGACCACCGCCCACGGGCCGCTGCTCTGCGACGCAGGCGCCGGTACGGGCAGCCAGCTCGGCTCGTACAGGGCGTCGCTCTGCCGGGCGCGGGCGGCGGCGAGCTGATCCGGGGCCACCTCGCGCATGGCCAGCCCGCCGATGCTGAGCACGGGAGCGCCGGTCGCGTCGGCCACTGCCAGCGCCATCACGTCCCGCTCCGAGCGGGACAGCCGCACCCGCAACCGGGACGGGCCGACGGCGTGCAACGCCGCACCGCTCCAGGAGAAGGGCAGCCGGACGCGCTCCGACTCGTACCAGAACAGCATGAGCGGATGCAGCGCCGAGTCCAGGAGGGCGGGGTGAACGCCGTACGCCTCCGGGTCCGTGCCGTCCGGGAGCGCGATCTCCGCGTAGAGGGTGTCACCGACCCGCCAGCCCGCCCGGAAGCCCCGGAACAGCGGCCCGTATTCGTATCCGCGCCCGATGAACCCGCGGTAGAAGTCCTCGACGTCGATCGGCTCGCCCTCCGCGGGCGGCCACGCCGTGAGGTCGAACGCGGGCTCCGGCGCGCCATCGGCGAGGAAGCCACTGGCGTGACGGGTCCACTCGGCCGTCTCCTCGGTCGCCTCGCTCTCCGACGAGAACAGGGAGAACGACCGCCGCCCCGCCTCGTCGGCGGCGCCCACGGAGAGCCGCAGCTGCCTGGCCCCCCGCTCCGGTACGGCCAGGAAGGCGTGGTGGGTCAGCTCTTCGATCTGATCGCATCCGACGTACCCGGCCGCGTGCAGCAGCAGATCCACGAAGGCGACTCCCGGCAGCACCACCGTTCCGTGGACGACGTGATCGTTCAGCCACGGCTGGGCCTTCAGCGACACCTCGCCGGTGAACACGGCCCCTTCGCCGTCGGGGAGGGTGATCGCCGCGGTGAGGAGGGGGTGGGTGGAGGCGTTCGGGGCGCTGGTGGTGGGCTTCGACGTCTCCAGCCAGTAGCGCTGGCGCTGGAAGGGGTAGGTGGGGAGGGTCGTGGGGAGGGAGGTGTCGCCGATCAGGGAGGTCCAGTCGATGGTGGTGCCGTGGGTGTGTGCGGTGGCGAGTGCGGTGAGGAGGGTGTTCGTTTCGTCTCGGTCGCGGTGGAGGAGGGGGATGAGGGTGGTGTCGGTGTCGTCGGGCAGGCTGTCCTGGGCCATGGTGGTGAGGGTGGCGTCGGGGCCGAGTTCGAGGTAGTGGCGGACGCCGTGGGTGTGGAGGGTGGTGATGCCGTCGGCGAAGCGGACGGCTTCGCGGATGTGGCGGGCCCAGTAGGCGGGGGTGGTGATCTCGTCGGGGTCGGCGAGTTGCCCGGTGAGGTTGGAGATGAGGGGGATGGTCGGTGCGTGGTAGGTGAGTTCCCCGGCGATGCGCGTGAACTCCTCCAGCATCGAGTCCATGTGGGGGGAGTGGAAGGCGTGGGAGACGGTCAGTCTGCGGGTTTTGATGCCGTCTTTGGCGAGGGTGGTGGCGATGTCGGTGGTGGCTTGTTCGTCGCCGGAGATGACCAGGGAGGTCGGTCCGTTGATGGCGGCGATGGCCACTTCGTCTTCGCGGCCTTCCAGCAGGGGACGTATCCGCTCTTCGGTAGCGCGTATGGAGATCATCGCTCCGCTGGACGGAAGGGCCTGCATGAGGGTGCCACGGGCGGCGACCAGGCGGCAGGCGTCGTCGAGGGTGAGGATTCCGGCGATGTGGGCTGCGCTGAGTTCGCCGATGGAGTGGCCGGTGACGTAGTCGGGGGTGATCCCGAAGGATGCGACCAGGCGGTAGAGCGCGGTTTCCAGGGCGAAGAGGCTTGCTTGGGTGTAGAGCGTCTGGTTCAGCGCGCCCTGGTCCTCGGCGAAGGTGACGTCCTTGAGGGGGCGTTCGGCCTGGAGGTGCTGGTCGAGGGTGGCGCAGACCTCGTCGAAGGCGTCCCGGAAGGTGGGGTAGGTGTCGTAGAGCTGACGTCCCATGCCTGCCCGTTGGGCGCCTTGGCCGGTGAAGAGGAAGGCGGTCTTGCCCGGGTGGGGTGTGCCATGGACCACGGCCGGGGACGGTTCGCCCCGGGTGAGGGCGGCCAGTGCGCGTTCGAACGCCTCGCGCTCATCCGCCACCACCACGGCCCGGTGGTCGAAGGTGGTGCGGGTGGTGGCGAGGGTATGGGCGATGTCGGTGGGGTGGAAGGTGGGGTGTTGGGCGACGTGGTCGAGGAGGCGTTGGGCCTGGTCCCGGAGCGCTTGTTCGGTCTTGGCGGAGAGGAGCCAGGGGACGGTGGCGGTGTCGGTGGGGAGTTCCGGCGCGGGAGCGATGGGGGCTTGTTCGAGGATGAGGTGGGCGTTGGTGCCGCTGATGCCGAAGGACGAGATGGCGGCGCGGCGGGGGTGGTCGGTCTCGGGCCACGCACGGGCCTCGGTGAGCAGCTCGACCTTGCCCGAGTCCCAGTCGATGTGCGGGCTGGGTTCGTCGACGTGGAGGGTTTTGGGCAGGGTGGCGTGGCGCATGGCCTGGATCATCTTGATGACGCCACCGATACCGGCGGCCGCTTGGGCGTGGCCGATGTTGGATTTGAAGGAGCCCAGCCACAGGGGTTCGTCGCGGTTCTGCCCGTAGGTGGCCAGGAGTGCCTGTGCCTCGATGGGGTCGCCCAGGGTGGTGCCGGTGCCGTGGCCTTCGACCGCGTCGACCTGGTCGGGGGTGAGCCCGGCGCTGGCCAGGGCGGCGGTGATGACGCGCTGTTGGGACGGTCCGTTCGGTGCGGTGAGGCCGTTCGACGCGCCGTCCTGGTTGACCGCCGAGCCACGGATGACGGCCAGGACGGGGTGGCCGTTGGCCCGGGCGTCGGAGAGCCGCTCCAGCAGGACCATGCCCGCGCCCTCGGCCCAGATCGTGCCATCGGCGGCGGCCGAGTAGGACTTGGCCCGGCCGTCGGGCGCCAGTCCGCGCTGGCGGCTGAACTCCAGGAACATCCCCGCATTGGCCATGATCGTGGCGCCACCGGCCAGGGCCATGGTGCATTCGCCACTGCGCAGCGACTGGCACGCCAAGTGGAGCGCCACCAGCGACGAAGAGCACGCCGTGTCGACCGTGACGGCCGGGCCCTCGAAGCCGAATGTGTACGACACCCGCCCGGACGCCACGCTCGCCGTCGTGCCCGTCAGCAGATAGCCCTCGACGGGCTCGCCGCCGTGATGTGTCAGCGACACGTACTCCTGGGCGGCCACTCCGGCGAAGACACCGGTGGCGCTGCCGCGCAGAGTGTCGGGCCGAATCCCCGCGTCCTCGAACGTCTCCCAGGCCGTCTCCAGAAGGAAACGCTGCTGAGGGTCGAGCGCGAGGGCTTCACGTGGGGTGATGCCGAAGAACTCGGGGTCGAAGCGGTCGGCGTCGTAGAGGAAGCCGCCCTTCTGGACGTAGGTCTTGCCGCGCACATCGGGGTCGGGGTCGTAGAGGTTCTCGACGTCCCAGCCACGGTTGTCGGGGAACGCGCCCACCGCGTCGCGGCCCTCGGCCACCAGCCGCCACAGCTCCTCCGGTGTGCTCGCGCCACCGGGGAAACGGCACCCCATGCCCACGATCGCGATCGGATCGGCCGTGTCGGTTGCCGCCGGTGCGGTACGGGTGGTGCGCCGGGCCACCTGGGCACCGGTCTCCGCCTGCCCGCTGCCCATCAGCTCGCCGCGCATGTAGCCCGCCAGCACGGCGGGGGTGGGGTAGTCGAACAGCAGGGTGGACGGAAGGCGCATCCCGGACGCCTTGTTGAGCGAGTTGCGCAGTTCCACCGAGCTGAGCGAGTCGAAGCCGAGGTCCTTGAACGAGTGCGCGGGGTCGATCGCGTCGGGCGAGCCGTGTCCGAGGACGGTGGCCACGTGGCCACGCAGGAAGTCCAGGATGATCCGGTTCTGCTCGGGCTCGGGATGACCCGCGAGCGACTGCCGCAGGCCGCCCGCGTCCCCTCCGGCCGCGACCGACTGGGCGGCGCTGCGCAGCGGCGTGCGGACCAGCCCACGGAAGATCGGTGCCACGGGGGCGGACGTGGCACGGGCCCGCAGACCCGCGAGGTCGAGCTTGGCCGGGACCACCACCGCCGGTTCCGCGCCGAGCGCGGCGTCGAAGTGGGCGAGCGCCTGTTCGGCGGGCATCGGCAGCAGCCCGTTGCGGCTCATCCGGGCCCGGTCCTGCTCGTCGAGGGTTCCGGCCATGCCGCCACCCTGATCCCACAGCCCCCAGGCGAGCGACGTCGCGGGCAGCCCGGCCGCACGGCGGTGCTGGGCGAGTCCGTCCAGGAAGCTGTTGGCGGCCGCGTAGTTGGCCTGCCCGGGCGAGCCGAGGACACCGACCGCCGACGAGAACAGGACGAACGCGTCCAGGTCCGCGTCCCGGGTCAGCAGATGGAGGTTCCACGCGGCGTCCACCTTCGGGCGGAGCACCTCGTCGAACCGCTCAGGGCTGAGCGCCGTCACGATGCCGTCGTCCAGCGTCCCGGCGCAGTGCACCACCGCACCGAGCGGATGCTCCTCCGGCAGGCTCCCGAGCAGGGCTTCCAACGACGGCCGGTCGGCGGCGTCGCAGGCCGCGACCGTGACCTCGGCGCCGAGTTCGGCGAGTTCCGCGGCGATGGTGCTCCCTGCCCGTGGGCCGCTCCGACTGATGAGCAGCAGCCGCCTGACGCCGTACGTGGTGACGAGGTGGCGGGCGAGGAGCGTGCCCAGGGCGCCGGTGCCGCCGGTGATGAGCACCGTCTTGTCGGGGGCGAACGGCGCGGCTGAGGGGGCGGGTGCGGTGTCGGGAGCGGTTTCGGTGGCGGTACGGGCGAGGCGCGGGGCCAGGAACGCGCCGTCCCGCACGGCGAGTTGGGGCTCTGCCGTGGCGAGGGCGGCGGGTACGGCCCTCAGCGAGGAATCCGAGCCGTCGAGGTCGATGAGGGTGAACCGGTCCGGGTGCTCCGACTGAGCGGTACGGATCAGTCCCCAGACCGCCGCTCCGGCCAGGTCGGTCGGCTCGTCGTCGGGGCTGGTGGACATCGCGCCCCTGGTGAGGATCACCAGGCGGGAGTCCGGCCGTTCGTCGGACACGACGGCCTGGACGAGACCGAGCACGCGATGTGTGAGGGAGCGGGTGGACTGTGCCGGGTCGGCGTCGGTATCGGCGTCGTCCTCGTTCTCGTCGTCGGAGACACACCACGTGACGAACACTTCGGGCCCGGTGGTGCTGTTGTCTCGCTGCGCCGTCGGGAGTGCCACCGCATCCTGTGGGACCTCGACCGTTTCCCGAACCTCGTCCTCGGGCGTCGGAACGGCGAGCCAGTCGACCTCGTACAGCTCTCCGGCGTCGGCGGCACGTGCGGCGGCGAGTTGGTCGGGGCCGACCGATCGCATGATGAGGGCGTCGATCGTCATCACCGGCGCACCCGTCTGATCGGCGATGACCAGCGACACCGTGTCCGGGGTGGGCCACATGAGGCGGATGCGCAGGGCCCGCGCGCCCGTCGCGTGGAGGGACACGCCGCTCCACGAGAACGGGACCCTGATGGTGTCTTCCGTCGCGTCGCGCCCTGCGATGAGCGCCGCCGGTTGGAGCGCCGAGTCGAGCAGGCCGGGGTGGATGCCGTACGCGCCGGGGTCCGCGTCCGTGGGGAGGGACACCTCCGCGTATGTGGTGTCCCCGTCCCGCCAGGCCGCGCGCATCCCTCGGAACAGCGATCCGTAGCCGAAGCCCGCACCGGTGACCCGCCGGTAGAACTCCTCCGTGTCCATGGGGGCCGCGGTGGCCGGGGGCCAGACATCGTCCGTCAGCACGCCGGTCGTCGAGGGGGCTTCCCGCTCCTCGGCCGCGAGCACTCCCGTGGCATGGCAGGTCCACTCGTTCTCGGCCGGGGCGTCCTCCGGCCGGGAGTAGACCGCGAGGGAGCGCCGCCCGGAGTCGTCCGCCGGTTCGACGAGGACCCGTAGCTGGAGGGCGCCGCGTTCCGGCACGGCCAGGAACACATGGTGGGTGAGTTCCTCGATGTGGCCGCAGTCCACATGGCGTGCCGCGTGGAGCAGGAGATCGACGAAGGCCACACCGGGGACGATCATGGCCCCGAAGATGGCGTGCTCGGCCACCCAGGCGGGGTCGGACCCGGTGACGCGGCCCGTGAAGAGGTGCCCGCCACCATTGGGAAGCTCGGCCAGGGTGGTCAGCACGGGGTGGCCGGTCGCCGTCAGCCCCAGACCGTCGGCACCCGCGGTGGGCTTGTGCCTCTCCAGCCAGTAGCGCTGGCGCTGGAAGGGGTAGGTGGGGAGCTCGGTGGGGGTGGGGGTTTCGCCGATCAGGGCAGTCCAGTCGACGGTGGTGCCGTGGGTGTGTGCGGTGGCGAGTGCGGTGAGGAGGGTGTTTGTTTCGTCCCGGTCGCGGTGGAGGAGGGGGATGAGGGTGGTGTCGGCCTCTTCCGGTATGGAGTCCTGGGCCATGGTGGTGAGGGTGGCGTCGGGGCCGAGTTCGAGGTAGTGGCGGACGCCGTGGGTGTGGAGGGTGGTGATGCCGTCGGCGAAGCGGACGGCTTCGCGGATGTGGCGGGCCCAGTAGGCGGGGGTGGTGATCTCGTCGGGGTCGGCGAGCTCGCCGGTGAGGTTGGAGACGAGGGGGATGGTCGGTGCGTGGTAGGTGAGTTCCCCGGCGATGCGCGTGAACTCCTCCAGCATCGAGTCCATGTGGGGGGAGTGGAAGGCGTGGGAGACGGTCAGTCTGCGGGTCTTGATGCCGTCTTCGGCGAGGGTGGTGGCGATGTCGGTGGTGGCTTGTTCATCGCCGGAGATGACCAGGGAGGTCGGTCCGTTGATGGCGGCGATGGCCACTTCGTGTTCGCGGCCTTCCAACAGCGGGCATATCTGCTCCTCGGTGGCGCGCACGGAGATCATGGCGCCGCCGGAGGGGAGTGCTTGCATCAGTGAGCCACGGGCGGCGACCAGGTAGCAGGCGTCGTCGAGGGTGAGGACTCCGGCGATGTGGGCTGCGGTGAGTTCGCCGATGGAGTGGCCGGTGACGTAGTCGGGGGTGATCCCGAAGGACTCCACGAGGCGGTAGAGCGCGGTTTCCAGGGCGAACAGTGCGGCCTGGGTGGAGCGGGTCTGGTTCAGCGCGCCCTGGTCCCCGGCGAAGACGATGTCCTTGAGCGGCTGCTCGGCTTCCAGGTACTGGTCGAGGGTGGCGCAGACCTCGTCGAACGCGTCGCGGAAGGTGGGGTAGGTGTCGTAGAGCTGACGTCCCATGCCCGCTCGTTGGGCGCCCTGGCCGGTGAAGAGGAATGCGGTCTTGCCCGGATGGGGCGTGCCATGGACCACGGCCGGGGACGGTTCGCCTCGGGTGAGGGCGTCGAGTGCGCGGTCGAACGCCTCGCGCTCGTCCGCCACCACCACGGCCCGGTGGTGGAAGAGGGACCGTGTGGTGGCGAGTGCGTAAGCGACGCGGTCCGGGCGCAGCTCGGGGCTCAGCCCCAGGTGGGTGCGCAACTGCTGGGCCTGGTCCCGCAGGGCCTGCTCGGTCTTGGCGGAGAGGAGCCAGGGGACGGTGGCGGTGTTCGTCGACGGTTCTTGGACGGGGGCGGCGGGGGCCTGTTCGAGGATGAGGTGGGCGTTGGTGCCGCTGATGCCGAACGCGGAGACGGCGGCACGTCGGGGGCGGTCGCCCTCGGGCCAGGGCCGGGCCTCGGTGAGCAGTTGGACTCTGCCGGTGGTCCAGTCGATGTGCGGGCTGGGTTCGTCGACGTGGAGGGTCTTGGGCAGGGTGGCGTGGCGCATGGCCTGGATCATTTTGATGACGCCACCGATACCGGCGGCGGCCTGCGCGTGGCCGATGTTGGACTTGAAGGAGCCCAGCCACAGGGGTTCGTCGCGGTTCTGGCCGTAGGTGGCCAGGAGTGCCTGTGCCTCGATGGGGTCGCCGAGGGTGGTTCCGGTGCCGTGGCCTTCGACGGCGTCGACCTGGTCGGGGGTGAGCCCGGCGCTGGCCAGGGCGGCGGTGATGACGCGCTGTTGGGACGGTCCGTTGGGTGCGGTGAGGCCGTTCGAGGCGCCGTCCTGGTTGACCGCCGAGCCACGGATGACGGCCAGGATGCGGTGGCCGTTGGCCTGGGCGTCGGAGAGCCGTTCGAGCAGGACCATGCCCGCGCCCTCGGCCCAGATCGTGCCATCGGCGGCGGCGGAGTAGGACTTGGCCCGGCCGTCGGGCGCAAGCCCGCGCTGGCGGCTGAACTCCAGGAACATCCCCGCATTGGCCATGACGGTGGCGCCACCGGCCAGGGCCATGGAGCACTCGTCACCGCGCAGGGACTGGCACGCCATGTGGAGCGCCACCAGCGAGGAGGAGCAGGCGGTGTCGACCGTGACCGCCGGGCCTTCGAAGCCGAACGTGTACGCCACCCGGCCGGACGCCACGCTCGCCGTCGTGCCCGTCAGCAGGAAGCCGTCGACGGGCTCGCTGCCCTGGTGGACGAGGGAGCCGTACTCCTGGGTGACGACTCCGGCGAAGACACCGGTGGCGCTGCCGCCCAGGGTGTCGGGGCGCAGCCCCGCGTCCTCGAACGTCTCCCAGGCGGTCTCCAGCAGCAGCCGCTGCTGGGGGTCGAGCGCGAGTGCTTCGCGGGGGCTGATGCCGAAGAACTCGGCGTCGAACTCGGCCGCTTCGTAGAGGAATCCGCCCTCGCGGGCGTAGGTCTTGCCGCGCACGTCCGGGTCGGGGTCGTACAGGCCGTCGAGGTCCCAGCCACGGTTGTCGGGGAACGCGCCCACCGCGTCGCGGCCCTCGGCCACCAGCCGCCACAGCTCCTGTGGTGAGCTCGCGCCACCGGGGAAACGGCACCCCATGCCGATGACCGCGATCGGCTCGTCGTCGGCAGCGGGCTTGGTGGGCTTGGTATCAGCGGCGAGTGGGGTCTCCGGAGCCCTCGTCGCTTGGGCAGGGGCAGGGGCATCCGACAGGGGAGCGTCGCCGCCCAGTTCGTCCCTGAGGTGGGTGATCAGGGCGGCGGGGGTGGGGTGGTCGAACAGCATGGTGGACGGCAGGTGCAGTCCCGAGGCCTCGCCCAGGACGATGAGCAGTTCGATGCCCGCGAGCGAGTCGAAGCCCAGGTCCTTGAACGAGGTTCCGGGGTCGATGTCGGGCGGCGAGCTGTGGCCCAGGACGGTGCCGATGTGCATGCGGAGGACGTCGAGCAGTAGGTCGCGCTGTTCGGCCTCGGGCAGCCCGGCGAGCCGCCCGCGCAGCGAGGCATCCTGGCCGGTGTCGCCATCCCGGGCGGGGCGCGGGGCCGGGACGGAGGCGGGGACCAGATCGGCGAGCAGCGGGGACAGCGGGCTCGACGCGTGCCGCGCACGTGCGCCGGTGACATCGAGCCCGGTGGGCACGAGCACCGGGTGCCCGGCCGCGAGGGCCGCGTCGAAGAGCGCGAGCGCCCGGTCGGTGGGCATCGGCGCGAGCCCCTCGCGGCTCATGCGGGCCAGGCCCCGGCGGTCCAGGGTGCCGCCCATGCCGCCCTCTTCCGCCCAGAGGCCCCAGGCGAGGGAGGTGGCGGGCAGGCCGTGCTCGCGGCGGTGGTGGGCGAGCGCGTCGAGGAAGGCGTTGGCGGCGGCGTAGTTGGCCTGCCCCGAAGTGCCCAGGGTGCCTGCCACGGAGGAGAACAGCACGAACGCGGTCAGGTCGGCGTCCCGGGTCGCCAGGTGGAGGTTCCACGCGCCGTCGGCCTTGGGGCGCAGCACCGTGTCCAGCCGGTCCCGGTCCAGTTCGGTGACCACGCCGTCGTCCAGGACGCCCGCGCAGTGCACCACCGCGCCGAGGCGGTGTTCATCGGGCAGGGCCGCCAGCAGCGCGGCCAGGGCCTCGCGGTCGCCGACGTCGCAGGCGGCGACGGTGACCTCGGCGCCGAGAGCGGTCAGCTCCTCGACGACCGGGCCCGCCGCTTCGGGGCCGCTCCGGCTGGTCAGCAGCAGCTTCCGGACGCCGTGCCGGGTCACGAGGTGGCGCGCGAGGAGGGCGCCGAGGGCGCCGGTGCCGCCGGTGATGAGGACCGTGCGTCGTGCGTCGAATGCCGTGGCGGGCACTGGGGGCGTGGTCGGTCCCGACGCCGTACGGGTGAGTCGGGGAACGAGTAACCGGCCCTCGCGTACGGCTAGTTGGGGCTCATCGGTGGACAGGGCCGTCTCCATGGCCTCTTCGGAGGCCTGCGAGCCGTCGAGGTCGATGAGGGTGAACCGGTCCGGGTGCTCGGACTGGGCCGAGCGGATCAGGCCCCACACCGAGGCCGAGGCCGGATCAACTCCGAGCTCAGCGTGGTTCGCCGAAGTGGACATCGCGCCCTCGGTGAGAACCACCAGGCGCGAGCCCGGCTCCCCGTCGGCCAGGGTCGCCTGCAGCAGGTCCAGGGCGTGGCGCGTCGCGGCGTGTGCGGCCTCGGCCCCGCCTCCGGCGGCCCCGGCGCACCGGGCGACGACCGTCTCCGGCCGGGCCGCACCGGACCGCAGCGCCGTGCGCAGGGCTTCGGCGTCCGGGTATGTCCCGGCCGCGGGGCCGAGCGCGGCCAGTGTCGCGGCGACCAGCCGGTCGTCCGCGTCCCCGACCACGGCCCACCCCGCCCCCTCCGGGGACACGGCGCCCTCCGGGGACACGGTGGTGTCCGGTGGCGTGGCCACCGCGCGCCAGGTGACCTCGTGGAGCGCGCCGTCGCGGTCGGGCCTGGCCGCGGCGAGCTGCTCGGGCCCGACCGGGCGCAGGACAAGGGAGTCGACGGTCAGAACCGGCGCACCGGCCGGGTCCATGACCCGCAGCGCGACCGCGTCCGGCCCCAGCGGCGCGAGCCGGACCCGCAGGGCGCGTGCGCCGGTGGTGTGGAGGGCCACGCCGTTCCAGGAGAACGGCACATTGAGCGTGCCGTCCTCGGAGTCGCCCGAGGCCAGGGCGAGCGGGTGGAGCGCGGAGTCGAGCAGTCCGGGGTGGATGCCGTAGGGGCCCGGGTCGGTGCCCGTGGGCAGGGCGACCTCGGCGTAGAGCACACCGTCGCCGTCCCGCCAGGCGGCCGTGAGCCCCTGGAAGAGCGGGCCGTAGCCGAAACCGGCGTCGGCGAGCCGCCGGTAGAGGCCGTCGGTGCCGAGGGGTTCGGCGGAGGCCGGAGGCCACGCCGCGTCGGCGGGCACGCCGGTGTCCTCCGTGGCGTTGCCGAGCGCGCCGGTGGCGTGGCAGGTCCAGTCGGTGCCCGGCGGGGCGTCCTCGGGGCGTGAGTGGACGGCGAAGGTACGCCACCCCGTGTCGTCCGCCGCCCGGATCAGGACCCGCAGCTGGAGGGCGCCGTGCTCGGGCAGGGCCAGGAAGACATGGTGGGTCAGCTCCTCGACGCGGGCACACCCCACCCGTGCCGCGGCGTGCAGCAGCATGTCCACGAACGCCACGCCCGGCATGACCGGTGTGCCGAAGACGGCGTGGTCGGCCGCCCAGCCGGGGGAGGTGGCGTTCACCCGGCCGGTCAGGAGCAGCCCGCCCGGGTCGGGAAGTTCGGCCGCGGTGGTCAGCACCGGGTGGCCGGTCGCCGTCAGGCCCAGGCCACCGGCGCCCACGGTGGGCTTCGGCATGTCCAGCCAGTAGCGCTCGTACTGGAACGGGTAGGTGGGCAGGTCGACGGCCGGGGGCGGGGCGTCGCCGAACAGGCCCGCCCAGTCCACGGCGACGCCATGGGTGTGCAGTCGGCCCAGAGCGCCCATCAGCGCCTGCGGTTCGTCGCGGTCGCGGTGGAGGGTGGGGACGAGGGTGGCGCTGTCGGGGTCGGTGAGGCTGTGGCGGACCATGGCGGTCAGGACACCGTCGGGCCCCAACTCCACGTAACGCGCGACGCCTTCGGCCTCCAGCCGGGTCACCGCGTCGGCGAACCGGACCGTCCCGCGCACATGCCGCACCCAGTACTCGGGGTGCGCCACATCGCCGTCCGCCACCACCGGGATACGCGGCTGGTCGTACGTCACGGCCCGGGCGACCTGCCGGAAGTCCTCCAGCATCGGGTCCATCAGCGGCGAGTGGAACGCGTGGGACACCGTCAGGCGGTTCGTCCTGCGCTCACCGAGCCGTTCGAGGATCGCGGCGACGGCGTCGGTGACGGCGTCCTCGGTGCCCGAGAGCACCACGGAGGTGGGGCCGTTGACGGCGGCGAGATCCACCCGCTCGGTCAGATACGGCGCCACCTCGTCCTCGGTGGCCTCGACCGCCACCATCGCACCCCCGGGCGGCAGCGCCCCCATCAGCCGCCCCCGTGCGGTGACCAGTGCGGCGGCGTCCTCCAGCGAGAACACCCCGGCCACGTGTGCGGCGGCCAGCTCCCCGATCGAGTGACCGGCGA
The DNA here is from genome assembly GCF_040629205.1 of Streptomyces sp. NPDC005962. Lineage (NCBI taxonomy): Bacteria > Bacillati > Actinomycetota > Actinomycetes > Kitasatosporales > Streptomycetaceae > Streptomyces > Streptomyces sp. NPDC005962. The sequence goes on from NZ_JBEXVE010000002.1 coordinate 255,703, forward strand.
CGACGTCGGGCCGTATCCCCCAGGACTCCACGAGCCGGAACAGCGCCACCTCCACCGCGAAGATCGCGGGCTGGGTGAACTCCGTACGGTGGAGCGCCTCCTCGTCCCCCCACATCACCTCGCGCACCACGGGGTCGAGCGCGGCGCACACCTCGTCGAAGGCGCGCGCGAACACCGGGAACGCCTCATACAGCCCCCGGCCCATCCCCAGCCGCTGACTGCCCTGCCCTGTGAACAGGAAGGCCGTCCTGCCGGGGCGGGAGGTGCCGCGCACCACGGCGGGCGACGGTTCGCCGCGGGTGAGGGCGTCCAGCGCGCGGTCGAACGCCTCGCGGTCGGCCGCGATGACGGCGGCGCGGTGGGGGAGATGGGCGCGCGTGGTGGCCAACGAGTGGCCGATGGCGGCGGGCGTGAGACCGGGAAGGTCGGCCAGGTGGCCGCGCAGCCGCCGGGCCTGGTCCCGCAGAGCCTGCTCGGACTTGGCGGAGAGCACCCATGGGATCAGGGCCCCTTCGGGCGCGTCCTGGCCCTGCAGGTCCTCCGCGTCCTCGGCGGCAGGGGCTTGTTCGAGGATGAGGTGGGCGTTGGTGCCGCTGATGCCGAAGGACGAGACGGCGGCGCGGCGCGGGTGGCCGTTCTCGGGCCAGGGCCGGGCCTCGGCGAGCAGCCGGACGCTGCCGGTGGTCCAGTCGACGCGAGGGCTGGGCTCGTCGACGTGGAGGGTTCTGGGCAGGGTGGCATGGCGCATGGCCTGGATCATCTTGATGACGCCACCGACACCGGCCGCCGCCTGCGCGTGGCCGATGTTGGACTTCAACGAGCCCAGCCACAGCGGCTCTTCGCGCCCCTGGCCGTAGGCGGCGAGCAGGGCCTGCGCCTCGATGGGGTCGCCGAGCGTGGTGCCGGTGCCGTGGCCCTCGACGGCGTCCACCTGGTCGGGGGTGAGCCCGGCCCCGGCCAGCGCGGCGGCGATGACGCGCTGCTGCGACGGCCCGTTCGGCGCGGTGAGGCCGTTCGACGCACCGTCCTGGTTTACCGCAGAGCCACGGATAACGGCCAGGACGGAGTGACCGTTGGCCCGGGCGTCGGAGAGCCGCTCCAGCAGGACCATGCCCGCGCCCTCGGCCCAGATCGTGCCGTCGGCACCGGCCGCGAACGACTTGCACCGGCCGTCCGGGGCCAGCCCGCGCTGCTGCCCGAACTCCACGAACATGCCGGGGGTCGCCATGACGGTGACGCCACCCGCCACCGCCAGCGCACAGTCCCCGGCCCGCAGCGCCCGCACCGCCTGGTGCATCGCGACCAGCGACGACGAGCAGGCCGTGTCGATCGTCACCGCCGGGCCTTCGAGCCCGAAGGCGTAGGCGAGCCGCCCCGAGGCGACACTCGCGGTGGTGCCGGTGAGCAGATAGCCCCCCAGCCCGTCGTCGCCCTCGTGCAGCCGCGGGCCGTACTCCTGCGACATCGCACCCACGAACACCCCGGTGCCGCTGCCGTGCAGGGTGCCCGGATCGATCCCGGCGCGCTCGAACGCCTCCCAGGTGACCTGCAACAACACCCGCTGCTGCGGGTCCATCGCGGTGGCCTCGCGCGGGCTGATGCCGAAGAACTCCGCGTCGAACCCGGCGGCGTCGTCCAGGAACCCGCCGTGCCGGGTGTAGGTCTTGCCCCGCACACCGGGCTCGGGGTCGTACAGGGCGTCCAGATCCCAGCCCCGGTCGGCGGGGAAGCCCGAGATGGCGTCCACGCCGCCGTCGACCAGCCGCCACAGCTCCTCGGGCGAACCGGCGCCACCGGGATAGCGGCAGGCCATGCCGACGACCACGATCGGGTCGTCGGCGTCCACCGCCCGTGCCACGGACGCGACGGGCAATGCGCCCTCGCCCAGGGTCAGTTGGCACAGCCGCCGCGCCAGCCGGGACGGGCTGGGGTGGTCGAAGACGATGGTCTCCGGCAGCGTCAGCCCGGTGAGGTCCATGAGGTTCTGCCGCAGCTGGACCGCCAACGTGGAGTCCATGCCCAGCTCACGGAACGCCCGGTCGACATCCACCGTGTCCGTGCTCAGGTGGCCGAGGACGATGGCCGTGCGCAGCCGCACCAGCTCCAGCGCCGCACGGTCCCGCTCGTCTTCCGGCAGCCCGGCAAGCCGCTCCGGCCACGTCCGCGGCGCGGAGTGCGCCGCGGGGGTCTCCGTGCGCTCCGCCGCCCGGTGCCGCTCGGCGGGCTCGAACGCGGTGGACACCTCCGGCCAGTGGCGCTCGCGCTGGAACGCGTAGGTGGGCAGCGCCACCCGACGCGGTGTCCGCCCCGTGAAGGCGGCGGACCAGTCCACGGGCAGGCCGCGCACATGCAGCTCCGCCAGGGAGGTCAGCAGCGGCGGCCACGGCTCCTCGTTCCGCCGCAGCGACCCCACGACCAGCGCGTCCGGCAGCGTCTCGCGCAGTCCGAGCGTGAGCACGGGATGCGGGCTCGACTCGACGAACGTGCCGAATCCCGCCTCCGCCATGGTCCGCAGCGTCGTCTCGAAGAGGACGGGCCGACGGAGGTTGGTGTACCAGTACGCGGCGTCCAGCCCGGCCGTGTCGATGGCGCTTCCGCTGACCGTCGAGTAGAACGCGATGTCACACGAACGCGGCGTCACCCCGGCGAGCTGCTCCAGCAACCGCTCCCGGATGGCCTCCATATGCGGCGAGTGCGAGGCGAAGTCCACGGCGGGGACGGCCTTCGCCCTGATCCCGTCGGCCTCGCAGCGGGCCAGCAACGCGGCCACCACCTCGGGAGCCCCGGCCACCACCGTGGTGCCGGGCCCGTTGACCGCGGCGATGGAGAGCCCGTCGGACCCGTCGCCGAAGGGGGCGATGTACGCGGTGACCCGCTCGGCCGGCAGCGGCACCGACGCCATCGCCCCGGTGCCCGCCAACGTCATGATCGTCTGACTGCGCAGCGCCACCACCCGGGCGGCGTCCTCCAGACTGAGCGCTCCCGCGATATGCGCCGCCGCCACCTCGCCCTGCGAATGCCCGACCACCGCGTCCGGCCGCACACCCAGCGACTCCCACACCCGGGCCAGCGACACCATCACCGCGAACAGCACGGGCTGGACGACGTCCGCCCGGTCCAGGGACGGTGCGCCGGGCGCACCGGTGAGCGTGTCCAGCAGCGACCAGTCGGTGTGCGGGGCGAGCGCCTCGTGGCAGGCCTCGATCGAGGCGCGGAAGACCGCCGACGTACGCAGCAGCTCGCGCGCCATGCCCTCCCACTGCGAGCCCTGCCCCGGGAAGACCAGCGCCACCTTGCCGTGGTCGCCCGTGACACCCGTGATCAGCCCCGGCACCTCGTCCCCGGCCCGCAACGCCGCCAACTGCGCGTCGTGGTCGAGTCCGAGAGCCACGGCGCGGTGCTCGAAGTGGGTGCGGGTGCGGGCCAGGGACCAGCCGATGTCGTACGTGTCGCCTTCCCCGTCCCCCTCGCCGTCCGCCGTCCGGCGCTCCAGCAGCCGTCCGGCCTGGGCGCGCAGGGCCGCCTCCGTACGGCCGGAGACCAGCCACGGCGCCAGCGGGATTGCCGAGCCCCCCTCGGAAGCGGCGGGCGCGGCCTCCTCGGGCGCCTCGGCGACCACGACGTGGCAGTTCGTGCCGCCCACGCCGAACGAACTCACCCCGGCCAGCAGCCGCGCGTCCGGCCACGGGCCGTGCTCGCTCTGGACCCGCAGGTTCAGCGCCTCGGGGTCGATACGCGGATGGGGCCGCTCGTAGTTCAGGCTCGCCGGAAGCTCCCGGTGCCGGATGCTCAGCGCCGTCTTGATCAGCCCGACGATCCCCGCCGCGCCCTCCAGATGCCCCACGTTGGTCTTGGCCGAGCCGACGCGCACGGGCGAGCCCGTGGGCCGCGCGCTGCCGTACGCGGCACCCACGCCCGCCGCCTCCAGCGGATCGCCCGTCGGCGTGCCCGTGCCATGGAGCTCCACATAGCCCACCCGCGCCGGGTCCACCCGCGCGTTCTCGCACGCCTGTCGCGCCACCGCCGCCTGCGCCTCGGCGCTGGGCACGGTGAGCCCGTCGGTGGCGCCGTCGTTGTTGACCGCGCTGCCGAGGATGACCCCGTACACCGTGTCCCCGTCGCGCACCGCGTCAGCGAGGGGTTTCAGCACGACGACCCCGCCGCCCTCACCGCGTACGTAGCCGTTGGCCCGTGCGTCGAAGGTGAAGCAGCGCCCGTCCGGGGAGAGTCCGCCGAACCGCCCGGCGACCTCGGCGCTCTCGGGCGCGAAGTTGAGCGCCACACCGCCCGCCAGGGCCAGCGTGCACTCGCCCCTGCGCAGGCTCTCCACCGCCAGGTGCACCGCCACCAGCGACGACGACTGCGCGGTGTCCACCGCCAGGCTCGGGCCGCGCAGACCCAGCGCGTACGACACCCGGTTGGCGATGACACCGCGGTTCAGCCCCGGCAGCGAGTGCTGGGTGATCGCGCCACCGCGCTGCGCCACCGCCGCGTAGTCCGAGGCGATCGCCCCGACCATCACACCCGTGGCGGTGGAGCGCAGCGTCTCCGGGACGATGCCGGCGTCCTCCAGCGCCTCCCAGGCCAGTTCGGCGAAGAGCCGCTGCTGCGGGTCGATCGCCACCGCCTCGCGCGGCGAGATGCCGAAGAACGCCGCGTCGAACGTGTCCACCCGGTCCAGGAAACCGCCGTGGCGCAGCCCGGCCCGATGCCGTTCCCCCGCGTCCGAGAACACCGAGTCCGGCGGCACCGAGTCCGGCAGCACCGCGTCCGGGTCCCAGCGGTCCGGCCGTACCTCGGTGATCGCGCTGCGGCCCGCGCGCAGCAACTCCCAGAAGGCACCGGGGTCGGGCGCCTGGGGGAGGCGGCACGACACGCCGGTGATTGCGATGGCATCGGTACCGTGAACAAGATCACTCGTCATGGTGGCGAGTGCCTCCCTCATCGCGCGCTGTCGAAAACGCCGGGCTGGCGTTCGTCCTGAGGGACGATCCTCGGCTCCGCCACGCGCCCCTAGCTACCCGTAGAGCCCCCTAGGAGGCCGTGTGCCAGGCGGCGATGGCGTGGCGGAACGCGAAGTCCGCCTGCCCCGGAAGGAAACGGGACAGGCGGACGACGCCCCCTCGCGGAGGCACAACGGGCCAGGCGGGGTCAGGCGCGGTCAGGCGGACTCGTAGCTGACGGCGTGGGCCCCCTGCAGCAGCTGCTCGCGGTTTCTGATGCCCATCTTGCGGTAGACGCGGGTCAGATGCTGTTCCACGGTGCTCACCGTGATGAACAGCTTGTCGGCGATCTCGCGGTTGGCGTACCCCTGGGCGGCCAGCATGGCGACGCGCCGTTCGGATTCGCTGAGTCCGCCGAAACCGCCCTGGTCGGCACGGTCGCCACCGAGGGATTCCGCGCTTCCCCCCGTGCCGATGCTCCGTGGCGCGGACGTCGGAAGCAGCTCCTGGCACAGGGGTTCCGCCTGGCAGCTCTTGGCGAGCCGCCACGCCCGCCGCGCCGTCGGCCGGGCCCGCTTGTCCCCCAGCTGCTGGTACGCACGGCTCAGATCGGCCAGCACCGCGGCCGCCTCGTACCGTGCGCCACTGCCCTCCAGCAGGCGGAACGCGTCCCGCAGGATGGGGGGTTGCTGGGCGGTGGCCTGGACCAGGGCCAGACCGTGCAGGGCCATCCCGCGCGACCGGCTGAGCCCGGTGTCCGGCCGCGCGAGCTGCTTCTCGACGAGCCGGGCCGCCCGCTCCCGGTCGCCCAGCCGCAGCCACGCCTCCGCCTCGCCCAGCCGCCAGGGCGCCAGGGCGGGCGTGTCGATGTTCCAGCGGCGCATCAGGCTGCCGCACCCCTGGAAGTCGGACAGTGCCAGATACGTCTTGCCGGTGGCGAGATGGTGGCGGCCGCGCGCGTACAGATAGTGCAGCCCCGCGCGGGTGAAGAACAGCTCCGGCGGCGGCTCCGGCGCCAGATACCCGGCCGCGGCCTGGTGGTCGCCCATCGCGGTGTGCGCCTCGATCAGTATGGCCAGCGCCAGCGCACTGCTGACGTTCCACCTCGGCCCGGACAGCCGGGCGTACGCCGCCTCCGCCTGGCGCACGGCGTCGGCCAGCCGCCCGCGCCGCAGCGCCACCAGGGCGCCGACGCAGGCGATCTGCGCCCGCCAGGCCGGGGCGTCATGGCGCCCCGCGTCGCCCGCCAGCTGGTCGTGCCACTTGGCCGCGGCGTCGAGCTGATCCGCGTAGCAGAGCGCGAGCAGCGCCTTCGGTAAGCTGCTGAGCTGCGACGTCACCGCGTTCTGGCTGCTGCGGAACACCTGCTCGGCCAGGGCGAGGGCGTATTCGTCGGCCCCCCGCTCCAGGACCAGGGCGAGGGCGTGCCGGGCCCGCAGCTCGGAGTGGGACATGGCCGGGGCGGCGGTGGCCGGCAGCGGACGGCTCAGCCGGTCGAGCAGCCCGGGGACCTCCGAGGCCATGAGCATCCGCGTGCCGTGCAGCGCGGTTGCCATCTCCTCGTCCCCGTCGTTGAGATACTCGACGGCCAGTAGCGCCTCGTCGAAGTTCAAGTGGAACAGCATGCCCTCCGCGACCCACAGCGCGTCGTGCCCCGCCAGCTTGCCTTCGAGGATGGGCGCCTTGAGCGCGAGGAAGTGCGGGGCCGAGTCGGCGGGCCGCAACTGCCACTGGCCACAGGCATATTGCGACTTCACCGACAGCCGCTGCCCCTCGTCCGAGCAGCACTCACGGGCCAGCTCCAGGCACCGGATGCCCCGCTGGACATCACCGTCGTCCAGGGCCTGGCAGGCGGCCTCCCGCAACACGCCCAGCGCCCAGTCCTCGTGCAGCGGACCGGCGCCGAGCAGCTGCACGGCGACCGCCTGGGGCGGCGCGCCGCTGTCGTACAGCAGGCGGGCGGCGCGATACCGCAGCGCCGTCGCCTCCTCGTGGGGCATCTCGCCGAGGACCGCCTGCCGTACGCCCGCGTGCCGCAGCCGCGCACCGCTGAGCACACCGATGCCGGTGAGCAACCGGAGGTAGCGCTTCAGCAGCTCCGTGTCGATGCCGCTCAACCGGCTCAGCAGCAGGGGCGTGGCCGCCTCGTCCAACAGCGCGACACACCGGGCCAGCAGGACCGCGCGCGGGCCGATCCGGTGCAGATACGCGAGGACCGCCTGATGGAAGAGGGGCCCGATCGGCACCCCTCCCTCGGGCAGCGGCCCGGCCCCCTCGCACTCCGACGAGGCCGGTCCCGCCCCGGATTCGGGCGCGGCGCGCAGCCGGTGCTCCTCGATGAGCGCCTGGGCGAGCAGCGGATTGCCACCGCTCAGGGTGTGGATCTCGGCGAAGAACCGGTCCGATGGCAGAGCCGAACCAGCCGAGGCGGATGGGGCAGGGGCGGGTGCCAGCTCCCTGATGCCCGCCCGCGAGAGCGGCCCCAGGTGGAAACGGCGCACGCTCGTCCGGTACAGCAGGTCGTGCAGGATGCGCGACGGCTGCTCCTCGACGGTGACCCCGCGCGTGAACACCAGCGCCACGGGGAGCCGGGTCAGGCGCTGCGCCACGTAGCGCAGGCAGGAGAGGCTGGCCGTGTCGGTGTGCTGGATGTCGTCCACCGTGATGAGCAGCGGACACCGGGCCGCCAGGGCGGCGATGACCTGGTACGTGTGCTGTGCGGCGGCCAGGGAGTCGTCCCCGGCCACCGGCGGTACGGAACGCGCGTCGAGCGCGTGGAAGAGCTGGGCGAGCGCGCTGTACGGGACCTCGCGCTCGTGGGGCGAACTCACCACACCGAGCACCGTGGCCCCCGCCGCGGTGGCCCGTTCGGCCAGTGCGTTGAGCACGGTGGTCTTGCCCATCGCCGTCGAACCGCTGACCGCGGCGATGGCCCCCCGGCCTCGCGCGGACTGTGTCAGGAGATCATCGAGCTGTTCCAGTAATTTTCTTCGCTCCACCAACACTGCTGAGCTTCCCCCTGTCGGCATCTTTGATCACGAAGCCGGTTCCGCTTTCCAGCAAGGCCGGAAACGGAACGGACCCGTCAATGCTGGAAGTTCACGACCTTCATTCGACTACTATCCGGGCGGTAGGATATTCGGCGTGACGCCGCTGAACACCCCTTGGCCGTGTTCCTAGGGGAATCTTAGTCCTGGGAACCCGCGGTTTCCTGGAAGAAGGCCCGGTCAGGTCGTTGCGGAGTGATGAATTCCCTGCGTGTCGCGCGCTCGGATCATGGAAATGCCAAAGCAGTAGAGAAACAGGGTATTTTGTTGTAGACACCTGTCACGCACCGAGACCAGAAGTCATAGTCCTGAACACGGCGAAGACCGCGGCGGGGTCCGCCGCGGTCTTCGGTGACGGCTCGGCCGTCAGTCCTGGTACACCTTGTTCCGGCCCGCGCCGCCGGAGAGCGTGTCCGTGCCCTTGCCGCCGTACAGCGTGTCGTCGCCGCTGTTGCCGTACATGGTGTCGTTGCCGTCTTCGCCGTACAGCGTGTCGTTGCCCTTGCCGCCGTATACGAAGTCGTTGTCGGCCCCGGCGCGCAGGATGTCGTCGCCGTCGTCGCCGTACAGGTTGTCGGCGTCGCCGGTTCCGGTGAGGGTGTCGTTCCCGGCGTCGCCGCGGCACTCGTACTCGCAGGCGCCGGTGATGGTGTCGTCGCCGTCGCCGCCGCGGACGCCCATGCCGTTGCCGCCGTCGACGCGGTCGTCGCCGCCCTCGCCCATGAATTGGTTCTGCCCGGTGCCCTTGAGGACGTCGTCGCCCTCGCCGCCGCGGAGCGCGGCGATCGTACCGGCCTTGCCGTCGACCGTCGCGGTGTCGTCGCCGTCGCCGAGGAAGAGCTCGAAGGTGGTCGAGTCGTCGGAGCCTAGCGGCTCGGCGATGACGCACCGCACGACGGTGTGATCGGCCGCCGAGGGGTACTTACAGGCGTCCCACTGCCCGGCGGACGGGTCGATGGCCATGCCGGCCTGGTCGCGGAAGGTGATGAGGAAGTCGCCGCCGAACTCGGAGGGGTCGACGTCGATGTTCTCCGTGGAGACTGTCACGTTGTTTTGCTGCCCGGCGGCGGCCTTGTACGAGAGCACACCGTCGTCGTGGGTCAGGGTGGTCTGGGCCGCCGCGGCGGCGGTGTCCGCCTGGGCGGCGGGCGCCCAGAGCACGGCTCCGCCTAAGGCGATGAGCGCGGTGGCGGCGGTGGCGGCGGAGGCGAGGATTCTGTGCTGAGCCATGCGGAAGTGCCCCTTCAGGGAACGGGTGGATGATCGCCCGCTAAGACAGGGCGCCGGGGGAGGGGGTTGCGCTGGAACGGCCACCTCGGTTGCCCTGCGCGAACATGTCACCCCGGCGCTTCCCCGCGTTCTCCCGGAGAGCACCGGAGGGCAACCCCCGAGGCGGATTCCCGGACCGGTCAGAGATGGAGAAGCGCGGCGGCCGGGCCGAAGCTAGCGTGGCTCCAGCGCGTCATGGCCGCCTCTTGCCCCGACTGCCCCGGCCGCCCCGACTGCCCCGGCCGCACCGACGTGTAAGAAGCGAGACATACTACTCGAAGCCGGTCAGGCCGGTCAGGCCGGGTCGGGCGACGCCGACGGAGCCCGCGAAGGCGGCCCGCCCCATGGATGGAGACACGATGAGCATGACCCGAGGGACGGACCCGCGGCCGCCTGCCCCGCATATCGCCGACAGCCATGATCTGATCCGTGTGCACGGCGCCCGCGAGAACAACCTCAAGGACGTCAGCATCGAGATCCCCAAGCGCCGCCTGACGGTGTTCACCGGTGTCTCCGGCTCGGGCAAGAGCTCGCTGGTGTTCCACACGATCGCCGCGGAATCGCAGCGGATGATCAACGAGACCTACAGCACCTTCGTCCAGGGCTTCATGCCCACGCTCGCCCGGCCCGAGGTCGACGTACTCGACGGGCTGACCACCGCGATCATCGTCGACCAGCAGCGGCTGGGTTCCGACCCCCGCTCCACGGTCGGCACCGTCACCGACGTCCACGCGATGCTGCGCATCCTCTTCAGCCGGCTCGGGCAGCCGTACATCGGCCCGCCCGGCGCGTTCGCCTTCAACGTCCCCTCGGTCCGGGCGAGCGGCGCGATCACGGTCGAACGCGGCAACAGCAAGGCCGTGAGGACGACCTTCAGCCGCACCGGCGGCATGTGCCCGCGCTGCGAGGGCCGGGGCACGGTCTCCGACATCGATCTCACCCAGCTCTACGACGACTCCAAGTCGATCACCGAGGGCGCGTTCACCATCCCCGGCTGGAAGTCGGACAATGTATGGACCGTGGGGATCTACGCCCAGTCCGGCTTCCTCGACCCGGATAAACCGATCCGCAGGTTCACCAAGAAGGAGATGCAGGACTTCCTCTACCGCGAGCCGACCAAGGTCAAGGTCAACGGCGTCAACCTCACCTACGAGGGGCTGATCCCGAAGATCCAGAAGTCGTTCCTGTCCAAGGACCGGGAGGCGATGCAGCCGCACATCCGGGCGTTCGTGGACCGGGCGGTCACCTTTACCACCTGCCCCGACTGCGACGGCACCCGGCTGAACGAGGGGGCCCGGTCGTCCCGCATCGGCGGAATCAACATCGCCGACGCCTGCGCGATGCAGATCAGCGACCTGGCCGCCTGGGTCGGCGAGCTGGCCGAGCCGTCGGTGGCGCCGCTGCTCGCCGCGCTGCGGCACACCCTCGAATCGTTCGCCGAGATCGGCCTCGGCTATCTCTCGCTCGACCGGCCCTCGGGCACGCTGTCGGGCGGCGAGGCGCAGCGCGTCAAGATGATCCGCCACCTCGGCTCTTCGCTCACCGACGTCACCTATGTCTTCGACGAGCCCACCATCGGGCTGCACCCCCATGACATCCAGCGCATGAACAACCTGCTGCTGCGGCTGCGGGACAAGGGCAACACGGTGCTCGTCGTGGAGCACAAGCCCGAGACGATCGCCATCGCCGACCATGTCGTCGACCTCGGTCCCGGTGCGGGGACGGCGGGCGGCAGTGTCTGCTTCGAGGGCACCGTCGAGGGGCTGCGGACCGGTGGCACGGTCACCGGCCGCCACTTCGACGACCGGGCCGCCCTCAAGGAGACGGTGCGCAAGCCCACCGGCACCCTGCCGATCCGTGGCGCGAGCGCGCACAACCTGCGCGACGTCGACGTCGACATCCCGCTCGGCGTGCTGGTCGCCGTCACCGGCGTGGCGGGCTCCGGCAAGAGCTCGCTCCTGCACGGCTCACTGGTGGGCAGCGCGCAGGCCGCCGACGCGGGTGTGGTGGCGATCGACCAGAGCGCCATCCGCGGCTCCCGGCGCAGCAACCCGGCCACGTACACCGGTCTGCTCGAACCGATCCGCAAGGCGTTCGCCAAGGCCAATGGTGTGAAACCGGCGCTGTTCAGCGCCAACTCCGAGGGCGCCTGCCCCCACTGCAACGGCGCCGGTGTCATCTTCACCGATCTGGCGATGATGGCCGGTGTCTCCACCACCTGCGAGGAGTGCGACGGGAAGCGGTTCCAGGCGTCGGTGCTGGACCACCGGCTCGGCGGCCGCGACATCAGCGAGGTGCTCGCGATGCCGGTGGCCGAGGCCGAGGAGTTCTTCGGGGCCGGTGAGGCACGTACCCCGGCCGCGCACCGCGTCCTCGGCCGCCTCGCCGACGTCGGGCTCGGCTACCTCAGCCTGGGCCAGCCGCTCACCACGCTGTCCGGCGGTGAGCGGCAGCGGCTCAAGCTGGCCACGCACATGGCGGAGAAGGGCGGTGTCTACGTCCTCGACGAGCCGACCACCGGTCTCCACCTCGCCGATGTCGAGCATCTGCTCGGCCTGCTCGACCGGCTCGTCGACGCGGGCAAGTCGGTCATCGTCATCGAGCACCACCAGGCGGTGATGGCGCATGCCGACTGGATCGTCGACCTCGGCCCCGGCGCGGGCCACGACGGCGGCCGGATCGTCTTCGAGGGCACCCCCGCCGACCTCGTCGCCGCCCGCCCCACCCTCACCGGCGAACACTTGGCGGCCTACGTCGGCGGCTGAAGACCCGAAGCTGGTGGTACGGGACACCAGCGCGCCACCCCGGCCGTAGGGCCCCACCTACCCCGGCGTAGACGGCTGCTCCGGCGGGGTAGGTGGTCCATACCGATCCGAACATCCGTTACTTGACTGGGAGATCCTGGACATGGCCAGTAAGTTCACCGAGCTTGCGATCGACTGCGCCGATCCTCAGGGTCTCGCCCGATTCTGGTGCGTGGTCCTCGACTACGAGGTGCGGGACGAGGAGGACGGGCTCGTCACCATCGGCTCCCCCGCGGTGCCCGAGGGCAGGAACCGTCCCGGGGCCGGTGCCGCCGACGTTGACCTTCGCGCGCGTGCCCGAGGGCAAGACCGCCAAGAACCGGCTCCACCTCGACGTCAGCCCGACCGACAGGGAGCGGGACGAAGAGGTCGGCCGCCTGCTCGACCTGGGCGCCCGGCACGCCGATGTCGGTCAGACGGGCGACGAAAGCTGGGTCACGCTGGCCGACCCGGAGGGCAACGAGTTCTGCGTCCTCGCGGGCCGCCACCCCTGATCGTGCACACCCCTGATGGTGTAGAGGGGCCCCGCAGTGCGTTCCTCCTGCACACAGTGAGACGATGCGCCCGCTGAATCGATCTTCAACTGAAACGGAGGGCGAATGCATAAACGTCGTGGAACCGTGACCCGTCGCTGGAAAGTGGCGGCAGTCGCGTCCACGGTGGCCGTGGCGATCGTGGTCCCGGTGGCGGTGGCTCAGGCCTCGACCGAACCACCGGAGGTCAGCGCCAAGGGCGCGTACCTGCTCGACACCGGCTCCGACGAGGAGCTGATGGCCAAGGACGCCGACACCAAGCGTCCGATAGCGAGCACTACGAAGATCATGGCCGCGCTCGTGGTACTCGAGACCAAGAACGTGGACCTCACCAAGCAGGTCACCGTCAAGCAGGACTACCGGGACTACGTCACCAAATCGGAAGCCAGCACGGCGGACCTGCAGACCGGTGACAAGCTGACCGTCAACCAGCTGCTGTACGGGATGATGCTCCCGTCGGGCTGTGACGCGGCGATGGCACTGGCCGACACGTTCGGCACCGGCGACACCGTGGCCGACCGCACCAAGTCGTTCGTCTCCAAGATGAACGCCAAGGCGAAGGACCTGGGGCTCACCAACACCCACTACGACTCCTTCGACGGTGTCTCGGCGAGCAGCGACAACTACTCGACGCCCCGTGAGGTGGCGGAGCTGACGCAGCGGGCGATGGAGCACTCCAGCTTCGAGACGGTCGTCAAGTCGGTGTCCACCAAACAGGAGGCACCGGCGGCCAACGGCCGTACCCGGTACTACTCCTGGGACAACACCAACCGCCTCCTGGGCTCGTACAAGGGTGCGATCGGGGTCAAGACGGGGACCACCACCCCCGCCGGTCCCTGCCTGGTGTTCGCCGCCAAGCGCGATGGCCGCACGGTCGTGGGAGTCATCCTCAACGACGCCGCGGACCGTTACCCGGACGCGCAGAAGATGCTCGACTTCGCGTATGACGCCGACACCGACATGAAGTTGCGCAAGCTCCCGGCGGACGCTCAGCGGGACTGACCCGTACAGCCTCCCGAAACAGGAGCAAGAGGTAGGAGCAAGAGCAGGAGCATGGTGCCCCGGCCGGGTTGTTTCCCGGCCGGGGCACCGGCGTTTCAGGCCGAGCCCGTACGTCGATCCGCCGCCGACGCGTCGAGGGTGTGGCCGAGCAGATGGAGCGGCGCCGCGCTCACCCCGGCCGCCTCGACCGCCTCCCAGTAGGCGTGGGCGTGGGAGGCGTCGACCAGCCCGTGGACCAGCGGCAGGCCCGGCACGGCGGTGTGCAGCAGGGATTCGAGCCGACAGGAGGCGACCGTGCCCGGCAGCCACGACTGTGCCGCATAGCCGGAGGCGGCTGCCGGTGGCAGACCGTCGGCGATGTGCCGCAGGGTGTCGCCGACCGCGAGCAACCCGCCCCCGACCATGAGCACATCGCGCCGCCGACGCATCCGGTCGAGGGCGCGTGCGGTGTCGAAACAGTGCGGGAACGAGTCGTCGACCACGACGGTTCCGGCGCGCAGCCGGTCGACGTCGAGGACGGTCGTACCACCGCTGACGGCCGTGACGATCAGGTCGGCCTCGTACACCACATCGGGCACGGCCGGGGCGGACTCGGCCGTCTCCACCGGCCCGGCGAGACCGCTTCCGCGCAGCTCCGCGGCGAGCGCGCGCAGACGCGGCGCGCTGCCCGCGAGGTCGCACAGCACCAGGCGGGCGGGTGGCCGCGGGGCGTTGCCGAGCAGCAGGTTGAGGGACGACGTGCCGATCGAGCCGAGCCCGACCATGGCGACGGTGAGGTCCCCGATGTCGTGTCCTGCCGCTCCGTCCGCCGCGAGTGCGGCATGGACGGTCTTGACCACGGACACCGCGGTGGCCGCGTGGCCGGTGGTGACGGTCGTGTCCCCGCCGATGGGGTGTGCGGTGGCGGGTGCGTTGACGCGTGCGGTGGCGCGTACCACCTCGAATCCGTAGCCGGTGTACGCGGGGATCATCCCGGCCAGGGAGACACAGCGCGCACCGAGGGAGGCGGCGTGGCCGACGGCGCGGGCGGTGTGGCCGATGAGCCCGTTCCCCGGCGCCAGTTCGTCGGCGAACAGGGGCAGCGATACGAACGCCGAGCGGCCCAGCGGCGTACTGATCTCTTCCAGCAGACGGGGGCCGCCGTCCGGGAAGAGCAGGTTCCGCAGGTGTTCCCGGGGCAGCTCCGGGGCCGGTACCCCGGCGAGCGCCGCCAGGTGTCCGGGCGCCGGGAGGTAGCCGACGAGCGCGGCGTCCGTCCCGGAAGAGCGCTTGGTACGGCGCGGGCGCGGCGCGACGGCCCGGGTCAGCTCGTCCCGCAGCGCACGGGCGAACGCCTCCGTGGCCGTCGCGTCGAGAGCCGCGGCCGAGGCCCGCAGGGTGACGCGCAGGCCGTCGCCGACCGGCCGGACGGCCAGGAACACATCGGTTCCCACCGGGGGCGGGGCGAGTTCCGTGTCGTGGTGATCCCAGTCGAGGGTGAGGGACGCGCCGGTGGACGGCCCGAGGGCGGAGAAGTCGAGGTAGCTGAAGAGGAACTGGGTGGCGCGTGGCAGGCCGTGACTGTGGCCATGGCTCTCGCCGGACGGCTCGCCACCGGTGCCGTACGCCCGCGCGGTGGCCGCTTCTTTGGCGATCCGGCGCAGATCGTCGCGGAAGGCCGTGGCGGGTGTGGTGCTTTGGTCCTCTTCCGCCATGGCCGGGCGCAACGGCACGGCGGCGGCCAGCGGGCCGAACAGCCGATTGATGTCGGGCAGCGTGTGGTCGCGTCCGGTGACCGCGAGCCCGAGGACGAGGTCCCGTTGGGCGGTGAGATCCGCCAGGGCCCGGTAGTAGGCGGTCAGGACGGGGGCGTACGGCGTGGCGCGAACGGTGGCGGCGAGTTGGCGCAGCCCGGCCGTCACCTCGGCGTCGAGGGTGAACCCCGCGACCTCGGTCGTGTCCCCGGTGCCGCGGCGCAGCGTGGGCCGCTCGTACGGAGCGTCGTGGCGGGCCCGCCAGGTGCTTACCGCCGGGTCCGGGTCCGGGGCCGACTGCCCGAGCAGGGTCACGTAGTCGCGGAAGGTGCTGCGCAGCGGGGGTGGTGCGGGCTGTTCGCCGCGGCCGAGCCGGCCGTAGACGTCGAGCAGTTCCCGGCCGAACAGGGCCGCGCTGTAGCCGTCGCCGATGAGGTGGTGGGCGTGGACGACGAGCGTGTGTTCGTCGGGGGCGAGCGTCAGCACCCGCAGGCGCAGAAGTGGCCAGGCCCACGGTTCGAACCGGCGACGGCGTTCGTCGGCGACCCGTTCGTCGAGTTGTCCGGGGGACGTCAGGGTCTCGAAGTCCACCGGGAGCCGCAGCGCGGGCGGCAGCTCCTGCTGGACCGGCGGGCGGGCGCCCGAGGGGAAGACGGTGCGCAGCATGGGGTGGCGGACGACGAGGGCGTCGACCGCGCGCTGGAAGAGTTCGGCCCGCAGCGGGCCGCGCAGCCGCAGCCGGGCTAGCCACGCCGAGCCGGACCCGGGCGCGATGGCCTCGGCGACCAGGAACCCGCGTTGGGTGGGGGTGAGGGGGTACGGCGTGGCGTCCGCCCCGGCGGGGGCGGTGGGCACCTGGTCCGTGGCGGGCGTCTCGTCGACCGCGGTGGCCAGCGCGGCGAGCGTGCTGTGTTCGTAGATGACTGTCGGCCTGGGCAGGGTGGTGTTCCGCCGTGCTTCGTCGTACGTCTTCTCCAGCCGGGCGAACACCTCCAGGATGAGGAGGGAGTCGCCGCCGAGCGCGAAGAAGTCGTCGTCGCGGCCGACCTGCGTCACGCCCAGCACCTCGGACCAGATGTGGGCCAGGGTGTCTTCGGTGGGTGTGGCGGGTGGGGCTTTGAGGCTTGCTGCTCCGGTGTCCGTGTCCGGCGCCGATGTGTCGAGGTGCCGGCGGTCCACCTTGCCGGTGCCGGTGAGGGGCAGCGTATCGAGGTACCGGAAACGGGCCGGGAGCATGTAGTCCGGCAGTGTGCCGCGCAGATGGGCACGGAGCTGTGCCGGTTCGGGGCGCGGCCCGCCCGGCAGGGGTTCCACGAAGGCGGTCAGGCGGCCGTGCCGGTGGAGTACGGCGGCCTGCGCGACGGCGGGGTGGGTGTGCAGCACCGCCTCGATCTCGCCCGGTTCGACCCGGTGGCCGCGCACCTTCACCTGGTCGTCGAGACGGCCGAGGAACTCCAGTACGCCGCCTGGCCGCCTGCTGACCCGGTCGCCGCTGCGGTACCAGCGCCTGCCGTCGCGCTCGGTGAACGCCGCCGCCGTCTGCTCGGGGTCGCCGAGGTAGCCCGGCGTCAGCCCCGTGCCGCCGATGAGCAGTTCACCGGGCTCGCCCGGGGCGCAGTGGCGCCCGTCCTCGGCCACCACCGCCACCACGGTGCCGGAGACGGGGAGGCCGATCGGCAGTCGGCGTACGTCGTCGCCGGGGCGGGTGTCGATGACGTGGCAGGTGGCGTTGATGGTGGCCTCGGTGGGCCCGTACAGGTTCGCGATGCGGTGGCCGGGCCCGAACAGGTCGTACCAGCGGCGGACATGTGCGGCGGGCAGCGCCTCCCCGCCGACGTGAATCCAGCGCAGCGCCGACAGATCGGGGCGGGGCGCACCGCGCCGCACCCTGGTCTCGGCGGCGGTCAGCAGCCGTTCCCACAGGGTCGGCACCGAACTCCATACGGTGATCCGGTCCCGTACGACGCGGTCCAGCAGCGCTTCGGGGTCGCGGACGAGGTCGCGCGGCAGGGTGTGCACGGTGGCTCCGACCAGCAGCGGTGCCAGCAGCTGGCGTACGGACGCGTCGAAGCACACCGAGGCGGTCTGGGCGAGCCGGTCGCCCGCCCGGTAGCCGAAGGTGTCCACGGCCCAGTCCAGGTAGTTCACCATCGCCCGGTGGGTGATGGGCACGGCCTTGGGGTGGCCGGTGGAGCCCGAGGTGAAGATGGTGTAGGCGATCGCGTCGGGATCGGCCGGTGCGGGGTCCGGGGTGCGGGTGGGCGCGGGCGACGGATCGTCGATGGCGACGGCCGTCACCTCGTCGAACGCGTCGGCCATGGCGCGGGTGGCGGGGTGGCACACCACGGTCCGGGCCGTCGACCGGTGCAGCTGGTCGGCCAGGCGCGCGGCGGGATGGGTGGCGTCCAGCGGCACCCACCCGGCTCCGGCCCGCAGGATGCCGACCACACCGACGACGGTGTCGGCGCCCGGCTCGGTCAGCAGGCCGACCAGATCCCCGGGGGTGACGCCGTGGGCGCGCAGGCGGG
The DNA here is from genome assembly GCF_040629205.1 of Streptomyces sp. NPDC005962. Classification (NCBI taxonomy): domain Bacteria; kingdom Bacillati; phylum Actinomycetota; class Actinomycetes; order Kitasatosporales; family Streptomycetaceae; genus Streptomyces; species Streptomyces sp. NPDC005962. The sequence goes on from NZ_JBEXVE010000002.1 coordinate 273,562, forward strand.
CGGCGAGCGTGGCGGAGGCCGCGTCGAGTGCCGCGTACGTCATGGTGGCCTCGCCGGTGTCCACCGCCACGTGGTGGGCGGCCGCCCGGAACCGTGCGCACAGGCGCTCGACGATCCCGCTGTGTTCGGCGGGTGTGGTTCGTTCGGTGAGTTCCGTGAGTTCCGCGAGGTGTTCGTGGGCCAGGCGCTCCACGGTGGCCGGGGTGAACAGCCGGGCCGGGAAGTTCCAGGAGAAGTGGAGGGCCCCGTCGCTCTCCCAGCACAGCAGTCCCAGGCGCGTGGCGGCGGAGGCGGTGCGCGCCGCGGCCGGGCGTACCGTGACCGGACAGTCGGGGTCCGTGGTGACGGGGAAACGGGCGAAGCTGAACCCCGCCGGGGAGACCGTGCGCGGCCGCGCCCCCACGGTGGGCAGCAGCCGGGCGATGTCGAGGCCGGACAGCCTCGCGTGCCGCTCGGCGTCCAGCCAGACCTCGCGCAGCCGCTGCGCCAGGGCGGGCACCGGTTCGTCCGGGGCGACGGTGGCCAGCAGCGGCAGGGTGTCGGCGAGCGGGCCGACCAGCCGGTCGAGCCCGGCGAGCCGCAGCTCACGACGGGCGCGGGCCACGTTGACCGCGATGTCGCGCTGCCCGCTCCACCGCGCCAGGCAGCGCGCGTAGGCGGCCAGCAGCAGGTGGAAGAGTGACACGCCGTGGGCGGCGGCGCAGTTGCGCAGCGCGGCGGTGAGGCGGGGGTCGGTGGCCACCTGGTGTGCGGTGAGTGGTGCGGCGGGAGGTGTGTCGGGGTCGCCGTCCCACGGCAGGTTCAGGGGGCGGGTGCGGTCGGCGAGCCGGTCGCGCCAGTACCGGCGGTCCGCGTCGGATTCCGGGGAGGACCGTTCCGCGTCGACGGCGGTGGCGTAGTCGGCGAAATCGGCGTGCAGGGTCGGTAGTTCGGGGGAGCGGTTGTGGGCGAGGGCGGTGTAGACCGACCACAGCTCCTCGCCGAGGACGTTGACGCTGAATCCGTCGGCGGCGGCGTGATGCAGGACGAGCAGCAGGTGGGCCAGGTCCGCGTGTTCGCGTACGAGCACGGCACGTACCGGTGCCTCGGTGGTCAGGTCGAAGGGCTGGTTGCACAGCGCCCCCTCCAGGTCGGTCAGCGAGCCGCCGTCGGCGTCGCGGACCTCGTACCAGGAGGGGGTGGTGTGCGGTTCGGGCGCCGCCACGCGCTGCGTGGGCGCCGTACCGCCGGGGCCGGGCTCGATCCTGACGCGCAGCATCGGGTGCCGCTCGGCGAGGAACGCGAGCGCCCGGCCGAGCAGTTCGCCGTCCACGGCGCCGCTGACGGTCTGGCGTACGTATGCGTACGCGGCGACCTCGGGATGCAGCCTGCTGCCGGTGTGGAAGGCCAGCTGTACGGGGGTGAGCGGAAGCGGTGCGCCGGTGCCGGTGCGGCTGTGGGTGGGGTGTGGCGGGTGGACGGTCGGCTGTGCGCCCACCCGGTCCGGGTCGGCCGTCAGGTGCGCGGCCAGCTCGCGGATCGTCCGGTACTCGAAGAAGAGGGTGGGCGGCAGCGCCCGCCCCACCTCCGACTCCAGCCGCCGGACGAGGTCCACGGCGGAGAGCGAGTCGAGCCCCATGGTGAGGAACGGCTCGTCGTCGGCGACATCGGCGGGCGCGCGGTGCAGGGCCTCGGCGAGGAGGCGGCGCAGGATATCGGCGAGGAGGCGGGGTGAGGCGGCGTCGGCCGCGTGTGGCGCGGCGGGGGCGGACAACGGCCCTGCGTCCCCGGTTCCGGCTGCGGTCGGCGGCGGGGTTGCGTTGGTCCCGGACGGTTCGGGTTCGGTTGCGTCGGCCCTGGACACGGCGGCCTTCGCTGCGGGTGCCGTCGTCGGCGGCACGGCGTTGAGCTCGGCCTCGCCGGTCCTGGGCCGGTCGGGCCCCGGCGCGTCAGCCCAGGCGGTGGCGTGGGCAGCTGCCTGGGTGGCCGATGTTGCGGCCCCTGCTCCGCTTGTCGTCGGAAACGGTGCGGCGTTGGTCTTGGATGTGTCGGTGCTGGGCTGGCCGGGGTTGGACGCGTTGGCCTCAGATGTGGCGGCCCCTTCCCCCGCCCCCGTCGCGGTTGCCGTCGGCGACGGCGCGGCGTCGGCCTTGGCCCCGTCGGTCCTGGGCTGGTCGGGCCCGGTCGGGTCCGTCCGTGACGCGGCGAGGGGCGCCGCTTCGGTGGCCGACTCGGCGACGGTGAGCCCGGCGGCGGCCGACGTGGCAGGGGCAGGCCCAGTGGCGGCCGACACATCGGCGGGTGACGTGGCCGTGGCGGTGGCCGATACACTGGCCGCCGACTCCGTCGCCAACTCGGCCACGACCAGCTGGGCGGTGTCCATACCGCAGGCCGTGTGCAGCGCTGCCAGCCCCGTGCCGGTGGTCAGCGGTGCGATGCCCCGGGCAGCGGCGGTTGCCCGGGACGGTCCCCGCGCGGCCAGGCCGGTGTCCGTGAACGCGGCGAAGTTCAGCGACTGCCACGGCCGCCCGGCGGCCCGTTCGGCGGTGGCGAACGCGTCGAGGAAGGCGTTGGCCGCGGCGTAGTCACCGAGGGCGCCCGCCAGCCCCGGCAGCACGGCGGAGACCGAGGAGAACGCCACGCACACCGCCGGGCGGTGGCCGTGCCGCCACAGGGCCCGGGACAGCAGCTGGCTGCCGCGCACCTTGGCGGCCATGACCTCGGCCATCTCCTCCGGCGACTTGGTCCGCAGCGTGCCGGGGCGCACTACTCCCGCCGCATGGAACACCCCGTCCAGCGGCGGCAGTCCGGCCATCAGGGCCTCGACGTCGGCTTCGGCCGACACATCCGCCACGCGGTACTCGGCGGTGGCGCCGAGCGCGCCGAGTTCGGCCGGCAGACGGTCCGCCGGACGGGCCGACCGGCCGACCAGCACCAGGGTCGGACGGCCGCGTCCGGCCAGGTCACGTGCGAGCGCGGCGCCGATTCCGCCCGCACCGCCGGTGATCAGGTAGGTGCCGTCGGGCGGCAGTGGCGGCAGTGGCGACGCGGGTGGCGGACCGGCCACCGCCGGTGTGGTCGTACGGGCCAGGCGGTGGCCCGCACGCCACGCCACCGCCCCGCGGTCCGACGGCGCGTGGCGCCCGCACACCTCCCGTTCCAGCTCGTCGAGCCGGACGTCCAGGGAGTCGTACGAGGACACGTCGACGCTGTACGCGGTGAGGCCGGAAAACTCCTCGGGCAACGCGAGCGTCAGGCCGGTCAGCAGCGCCTGGGCCGGGCGGAGCCGTTCGGCGGCCGCCCCGGTGGCGTGCACATCCTCCGTGACCGCCACCAGACGCGCGCCGTCCTGGCTCATCCGGGTGAACAGATCCCGCAGCGTGGACACGGTGGACAGCACGGTGTGCGTCGTGGCATCGAGGTCCGCCACGGTCGCGCAGTCGGCCGCCGGTCCGGCGAACAGCACGGTGACCGGCGCGGACGGCTCGGCGGGGGACGCGTCGCCCCTCAGGACCGCGATTCCGCGCCGCTCCAGGCGGTGGGCCAGCGCGCGGGACAGCTCCGAGTCCGGCCCGGCCAGCCGGACCGCGCGCGGGGTGTCCCCGGCCGCCGCCGGAGGCGCGTCGCACCAGGTGAGGCGGTGCAGAAGCGGCGCCGCCGCAGGCTCGGGCCAGTACCGGCGGCGCTGGAACGGATACGTCGGCACGGCGACGCGGGACCGCCCCGCGCCCAGCGCCGCGTGGTCCAGCTCCACCCCGCGCGTCCACAGCCGCCCCAGGGCCGTCAGCAGTGCCCGCCCGGTGTCGTCGCCCGGCCCGGGAGCCGCGAGCGCGAACACCTCGGGCGACGGGTCGCGTCCGGCCGCGACGGAGCGGACCGGCCCCGGCAGGGTGGCGCCGGGCCCCAGCTCGACGAACGTGTCGTATCCGTCGTCCAGCAAACGCTCCACGGCGGAGCCGAAGCGCACGGGCCGCAGGGCGTGTTCGCGCCAGTGCGCCGGGTCCGGCGACGGCTGCCACCGGGCGGTCAGCGTGCTCAGCAGGGGGACCGATGGCGGACGGGGGGCCAGGGTGGCGGCCGCGGCGGCGAGCGGATCGGCCACCGGGAGCATCGCGGGGGAGTGGAAGCCGTGGGAGACCGGGAGGATACGGGCCGTGATCCCCTCGGCGGCCAGCCGCGCCACGGCCCGGTCGATGGCGTCCGGGGTTCCGGAAATGACCGTCTGATCGGGGGAGTTGGCGGCGGCCACGCACAGCGCACCTGCCGATTCGGCCAGCAGCGCGGCGACGGCGTCCTCGCCACCCCGTACGGCGGCCATGGCGCCGGGGGCGGCCAGATCGCGCATCAGACGCCCCCGCTCGGCGGCGAACCGCACCGCCTCGGCCAGGGTGAGCGCCCCGGCCACGCAGGCGGCGGTGATCTCGCCGACGCTGTGCCCGGCCACCGCGTCCGGGCTCACGCCCCAGCCGCGCAACTGCCGGGCGAGCGCGACGCCATACGCGACGAGCAGCGGCTGCGCGACCTCTGTACGGGCCAGATCGGCGGGCGTGGCATCGGGGTCCAGACACCACCGGGTCAGGGTGCGTCCGCACACCGGGCCGATGAGCGCGGACGCCTCGTCCATCGCGTGGCGGAACGCGGGCGCGCGGCGATACAGCTCACGGCCTGCCCCCGGTCGGACGGCGCCCTGGCCGGGCAGCAGGAACACCAGCCGGGGCCGGAACGCGGCCACCGCGGGAGCGGGGTGGGCGGCGAGGCGTTCGGCCAGGTCGCCCCGGGACACCACCGCCAGGCGGTGACGGCCGTGGTCGCGGGCGGTGTTGACGGTGGCGCACACGTCGCCCTCGTCCAGCTCCGGGTGGGCGCGCAGATGGGCCGCGAGGTCACGGGCCGCGGTCTCCAGGGCGTCGACGCCGCGCGCCGAGAGCGTCAGCAGATGCGGGCCGTCGTCCTCGCGGCTCGACGCGCCGTCCGCACGTGGTGGCGCCTGCTCGAGGATCGCGTGTGCGTTGGTACCGCCGAACCCGAAGGCGTTGATGCCCGCCACCAGCGGGCCGGGGGCCGTCCATGGGCGATGCTCGCCGACCACCGCGAAATCATCCGCTTCACCTGGCGGATCGTGGTGCAAGGAGGCGGGCAGCTCCCGGTGGCCCAGGGCCAGGACCACCTTGACCAGGCTCGGCATGGCGGCGGCGTTGAGCAGATGGCCGACGTTGGTCTTCACCGAGCCCAGCGAGCGGAGCCGTCCGTCGGCGCGTGGCCCGAATGCCTGGCGCAGGGAGCGCAGTTCGACGGGGTCACCGAGGGCCGTACCGGTGCCGTGCGCCTCGAGGTAGGACACGCTGTCGGGGTCGACACCCGCGTCCCGGTACGCCTGGACGATGATCTCCCGCTGGGTGAGCGCGTTGGGGGCCAGCAGACTCAGCGAGCGCCCGTCGTTGTTCACGGCGGTGCCGCGCAGCACGGCCAGGACCGGGTCTTCCGCGCGGTACGCGTCGTCCAGCCGGGCCAGCACGATCGCCGCGCCGCCCTCGCCGGGGACGAAACCGTCGGCCGCGGCGCTGAAGGCGCGGCAGCGCCCGGTCGGCGACAGCACCCCCGCCTGCTCCAACAGCCGGTGGCCGGTGGAGGTCAGCGCGAGGTTGACCCCGCCGACGACGGCGAGATCGCACTCGCCGGACTGCAGGCTGCGGCGCGCCAGGTGCAGCGCGACCAGCGCCGACGAGCAGGCGGTGTCGACGGCGAGGGCCGGGCCGGTCAGGTCCAGGCTCTGCGCCACCCGGGCGGCGACGAGGTTGGGCAGGTTGCCGGTCAACGCGGCGGGCGGCAGCCCGCCCTCCGGCCCGGCGGCCCGGGCCAGCACCTCGCGGTAGCCGCTCTCCCCGGTCGCGGCAAACACACCGACGCGTCGGCCCGCCCGTCGCGGGCCCGCGTATCCGGCGCGTTCCAGGGCCTCGTGGGCCAGCTCCAGAAAGATCCGGGCCTGCGGGTCGGTCGCGCTCGCCTCCTGCTCGTCGATGCCGAAGTACGCGGCATCGAAACCGGCCGCATCGGCCAGGAACGCGCCCCACCGGGCGGTGGCCTCCGGCGGGGTGGCCCACCGGTCGGCCGGTACGGGACCGACGGCGTCGTGGCCCGCCACGAGCCGGTCCCAGAAGGCCTCCGGGGTGTCCGCCCCGGGAAAGCGGCAGGCCATGGAGACGACGGCGATCGCGCTCTGGCCGCCCCCGCTCGGACGTGAGCGACCGGATTCCGGCTGCTCACCGCTCCGGGCCGCCACCAGGTATTCGGTGAGCGCGGCGACGGTGTCGTGGTCGCGCAGCACGCCCGGCGGTACGGAGACCCCGAAGGTGTCCTCCAGCGCGGCCAGCACCTCCATCGCCTTCAGCGACGACCCACCGATGGCAAGGAACCGGTCGTGCACCCCGATGCTGCGCGCAGGCCGCCCCAACACCCGAGCCCAGACCCCGCTGACCACCCCCGCAACCTCCCGCCACGAAGCCGCCACCCCGGACCCCTCTGCCGCCATCGCGGCGCCGCCCATCGCGCTGCGACCGTTCGCAGAGTCGCCCTCGGCGGGGAGGGCCGGGGGCGGGGCAATCGCCGCCGGGCCATGCCCTGCCGGGCCGCCCCGCTCCGGGCCGTCTTCCGCCGGAGTGGCCGCACCGGTGGTGGCTGGCGTGGTGGCCGACCATCGGGTTTCGACCGTCGCGTACGCCCCGGCCTCGAAGCGCTCGCGCATCGTGCGGCGGCGGAGCTTGCCGCTGGTCGTCCGAGGGAACGCTGCCGGGGGCAGTGGCAGCACTCGTACGTTGTCGTGGGCCAGGGCCTGGCGTACGCGGGCCCTCACCTGGGCGAGTACGGTCGCCGCTTCACGAGGTGGCCTCGGCCACTGGACGAAGACGACGACGCGCTCCGTGCCGTCGGCCGGGTCGGTCGAGCCGATCACCGCGGCCAGCGGGGCCGGCAGGCCGGGGGGGGGCCGTCGCCACGTGCTCCAGGTCCGGGGCGTGGAAGGTGCGGCCGCTGACGAACACCACGTCCTTGTCGCGGCCGGTTACGCACAACCGGCCGTCGTCCAGGAACCCCAGGTCGCCGGTGCGCAGCCAGCCGTCGGTGAACGTGGCGGCGGTCGCCTCGGGGGCCTCGCGGTAGCCGCGGGCGACCTGGGGGCCGCGTACCTGGATGTGGCCGACCCGCCGGTCGCCCAGGGCGCGGCCCGCGTCGTCCGTGATGCGCACCTCGCAGCCCGGCACCGGCAGGCCGACGTCCATCAGCTCCACCGCGTCCGGGCCCGGGGCGGTGTCCACCGCGCGGCCGCGGCTGAGGGCCGCGCGGTCCAGGACGCGGGGTGCCGCCACCTCGTCCAGGGGCGGGAAGGTGACGGCAAGGGTGGCCTCGGCCAGGCCGTAGACGGGTTGCGGGGCGCGGGCGTCGAGCCCGGATGCCCGGGCCTTCGTGGTGAACCGCCGCCACACCGCCGGGGCGATCGGCTCGGCGCCCACCAGGACCAGCCGCACGGCGGTCAGGTCGAGTCGGCCGAACACCTCGTCGGGAATCCGCCGGGCGGCCAGCGCGAGGGCGAAGTTGGCCGCGGACAGGAGCGTGGCCCGGTGCCGGGCCGCCGTCTCCAGCCACAGCGCGGGCCGTTTGGCGAACGACAGCGGCTCCAGCCGCACCTGCTTGGCGCGCGCGGCGAGCGGGGCCAGATGGGTGCCGATGAGCCCCATGTCGTGGAAGTACGGCATCCAGCTCGCCACCACGTCGTCGGTGGTGAGGGCCGCGGCGGCGCGGATCTGCTCCAGGTTGGCCAGGACGCAGGCATGGGTCAGCTCCACGCCCTTGGGCGCCCCGGTGCTGCCCGACGAGAACTGCAGGAAGGCCACGTCATCGGGGGCGGCCACCGGAAGCCGTCCGGGCGGGCGGCCCCGCCGTAGCGTTTCCAGCCTCAAATGCCGTACGCCGGAGGGGAGTTCGGCCAGCAGGGAAGCGGTCGTCCCGTCGACGGCCACCGGCGGATGGCCGAGCAGTTCCCACACCGGCAGCACCCGCCGCGCATCGGGCGCGAGGGGCACCGGGACGAGCCCCGCCGCCAGCGCGCCCCAGAACATCGCCTGGAAGTCGTCACCGCGGTCGGCGAGCAGGGGGACGCAACTCCCCGGGGCCACACCGGCCGCCGCGTAACCGCCCGCGACGCGCAGCGCTTCGTCCCGCAGCTGCGCGTGGGTGACGGTCCGCTCGGTACCGTCGCCCCGCACATGCACCATCACCTGGTCGGGAGCCACCTCGGCGGCGTCCAGCAAGACCCCCAGGAGCGTGGTCTCGCCATTCGGTCCGGACATCAAGGCTCTCCTCGTTCGCTCGCTTCCATCCTGAGGGAGGGGCGAGGGGGAGTGCCTGGTTCCGTAGAGCGGTTTACGACGTTACGCGGAGGTCGTGGTCGCGCCCGCCCGGGGCTGATCGGGGGCCGTCGGCTCGCCGTCCCGCTCCTCCGGCAGCTTCAGCAGCAGCGTCAGCACGAACGCGACGAGATAGAGGGCGAGGAAGACCAGGGTGACTCCGCCGGCGCCGACGAGCGGGAAGAACAGGCTGGCGAGCGCCGGGCCGACGAAGGCCGCGCCGCCCGCGCCCAGGTTGAGCAGGGCCATCGAACCGCCCTTGTTCTCCGGGGCCATCGACGGGATGAGCGCCGAGATGGGCACGAACCCCGCGAGGGTCGCCCCGTAGAACATGCCCGCGAGCACCGCGACCCAGAAGTAGTCCGGGCCGAGCCACACCGGTACGAAGTACAGCGTCGTGACGCTGATCGCGCAGCCCAGGGCGCCGAAACCGGCGATGGTCGTGCGCCAGCCGATGCGGTCGGAGAGGACACCGAAGATGAGGTTGAAGAAGATGTTCGTGCCGTAGATGATCGCCAGCAGCTGAAGCCACTTGTCCTCGCCGAAGCCGACGTCGTCGGAGAAGATCCGCGGCAGGTACACCAGCATGCCGAACTCGGGGGCGGTGTTGATGACCCGGACCAGGCAGCCCACCAGGACACGCGGATGGGTCCAGATGATGGAGACCGAGTTGAGCAGGCTCTCCCCGGTGGTGACCTCCGGTGGCGCCATCCGGTCACCGCCGGGCCTCCGGCGCGCGCCGACGAGGGCGATGGCACCGCCGAGGAGGATGAGGGCGAGCGCGGACCACAGCGTGCCGAGGCGGCCGAACGAGGGGATGGTCAGGCTCGACCACAGCGAGCCGAGGGTGGGCAGGCCGCCGGTGAAGGCGAAGTAGAACCAGCCGACGGCCGTACCCAGCCGGGCCTTCGGTGCCGTGTTGGTGATCCAGACGAGGAAGCCGAACGCGAAGAGCGGGTAGCCGAAGCCCCGGAGGCCGTAGAAGAGCAGCATCAGCGGGTAGTTCTCGGTGCCCAGGGCGAAGAGCAGATACGCGGCGTCGAAGACGGCCCAGATCACCAGGCCCACCCACATCACCCGGCGCGGCCCCCACACCTGGCAGAGCGCGCCGGAGAACCAGGACGCCAGCATGACGGCGATGCCGTACACCGTGATGACGTACCCGGCCCGTACGTCCGTCCCGGCGCCGTGGTCGGCCATGTACGGGGCGATGAAGCCGGATTCGACGCCATCGCCGATCATGAACAGGAGCACGCCCACATAGCCCAGGACCAAGGCTTTCGGCATCGCTACCTCCACTCTGAGGTGTTGACGGAGTATGACCGCAGATACTCAAGCGCGCCGAGAGAAATATCAAGAGTCTTGGTAAGACTAACGAGATCGGATGTTAATTATCCCGCCTGGATCACGCTCGGTCCCGCCTCGGTCACGCCTCGATCACGCCTCGATTCCCCTCGAACCCCCCTCGATCACCCGCACATCGGTCAGCTCCCGCATCTCCCGCACCAGCTCCTCGTCCACCGGGCCGGTCAGCAGCACATGGTCGAAGGAGTCCACGCTCTCCAGCCGGTGCAGCGCCCGGCGGCCCACCTTGCTGTGGTCCATGAGCAGCACGCTCGTCGCGCCCGCCTGCCGGGCCGCCCGCTTGATGCTGACGATCTCCTGCTCCTGATGGAACGTCATGCCCGCGGTCATCCCGGAGGTGGACAGCACGGTCAGATCGACCGAGATGCCGCTGATCATGTCGATCGCGGGCAGTCCGATCCACGAGTCGTGGGTGCGCGAGTACTCGCCGCCCACGCAGATCAGCCGGATGCCCTCGGCGTTCCTCAGCTCCTCCGTGATCAGGCGGTAATTGGTCACCACGGTCAGCGGCCCCACGTCGGGCAGCATCCGGGCCAGGGCCAGCGCCGAGGTCGAGTCGTCCAGCATCACCGACATCCCCGGCGCCACGAACGGCAGCGCGGCGCGGGCCAGCGCATCCTTCTCCTCGCGGTGCGCGTGCAGCCGGAAGTCCGAACTGGACTCGAAGACCATCGAGGGCTGCGCGGAGACACCGCCGTGGTACTTGCGCAGGATGCCGCGGTCCGCCAGCTCGGCGATGTCCCGGTGGACCGTCATCAGGCTGACGCCGGTCAGCTCGGCGAGTTCGGCCACGGTGGCGTCCCCCCGGGCCAGAACGTGGTCGACGATCACTTGGTGTCGCTGTTGCCGCGCACCGCGCGAAGACGGGAGAGTCATGGCTCCATCCTGCCGTGCCGATTTCTCACATGGAACCAGTGACAAGTCACACCGCGACTGTTAATTTCGCTGTGACGTAATCAGCAGCCAGGGGATCAAGGGGATCAGGGGTACGCATGGCCGACGCAGTGGTCTTCGACATGGATGGCGTACTGGTGGAGAGCGAGCATCTGTGGGAGGAGCTGTGGACCGCGTACGCCGCCGCACACGGCCGTTCCTGGGGCCCGGACCAGACCCGTGACGTCCAGGGGATGAGCGCCCCCGAATGGGCCGCCTACCTCACCCGCTTCTGCGGGGCGGACGGCTCCGCCGAAGGCGCCCAGGCGACCGAAGGCGCCCAGGGGACCGCCGAGGACACCGAACGGACCGTCGTCGACGGCATGGTCCAGGCGCTGGCCGACGGGCGCATCGAGCTGCTGCCCGGCGCCCGCGAGATGATCACCGACACGGCCGAGCGCGGCCCCGTCGCGCTCGCCTCCTCCGCGCCGCGCCGGGTCATCGACGCCGTCCTCGTCCACCACGCGGTCGACCACCACTTCAAGGCGACCGTCTCCAGCGCCGAGGTGCCGCGCGGAAAGCCGAGCCCGGACGTCTATCTCGCCGCCGCGAGCGCGCTCGGCGTGGCCCCGGAGCGCTGCCTCGCGGTCGAGGACTCCAGCAACGGACTGCGCGCCGCGGCGGCCGCCGGGATGACCGTCGTGGCCATCCCCAATCCGCAGTACCCACCGGCCGAGGACGCCCTCGCGGCCGCCGCCTTCCGCTCCCCGGACCATGGAGCCGTACGCGACTTCCTGCTCAGCAAGCTCGACGCCCAGCCCGACACCCGAGGGGAGTGACCGACATGACCACGGTCCTGGTAGCAGGCGACGACTTCATCGCCCCCGAACTCTTCTCCGCCGCCCTCAGCGAGGCCGCCCTCAGCGAGGCCGCCCTCGGCGGGGCTGCCCAGAGCGGGGCCGCGCCCTCCGCAGGGCTGGCCTTCCGTACGCTGCGCACCCGCTGGCCGAACGAACCCTTCGGCCCGGTCGGGGCCGACGCCGACGGAAACGGCGGCGTCAAGGAGGCCAGCGGCACCGAGGAACAGGTGCTGGAGGCGCTCGGTGACGCGAGTGTCGCCCTCACCCAGATGGCGCCCTTCACCGCCCGCGTCATCCGCGAGTCGCCCCAGCTGAAGTTCATCGGCGTGGCCCGCGGCGGCCCCGTCAACGTGGACGTGGCCGCCGCCACCGCCGCCGGAATCCCCGTCACCTTCACCCCCGGGCGCAACGCCGCCGCGGCCGCCGAATTCGCCGTCGGCCTGATCCTCGCCGCCCTGCGCCGCATCACCTTCGCCGACGCCGCCCTCAAGGAGGGCGTGTGGCGCGGCGACTACTACGCCTACGAGAACGCCGGGCTGGAACTCGACGGCGCCACCGTCGGCCTCGTCGGGTACGGCGCCATCGGCGCGATCGTCGCCCGCGTGCTGCGCGCCTTCGGCGCCCGCGTCCTGGTGTCCGACCCGTACGCGGACCCGGCCAAGGCGCAGGCCGACGGGGTCGAACTCACCGGCCTGGACGACCTGTTGCGGCGCAGCTCGGTGGTGAGCCTGCACGCCCGGGTCACCCCCGAGACGCGGCATCTGCTCAACGCCGAGAACCTCGCGCTGCTGCCCGAGGGCGCCGTCCTCGTCAACTCGGCCCGTGGCGATCTGCTCGACTACGCCCCGCTGCCCGGGCTGCTGGAGTCCGGTCGGCTCGGCGCGCTCGCGCTCGACGTCTACGACGTCGAACCGCCCCCGGCCGACTGGCCGCTGCACCGCGCCCCCAACGTCATCGTCACGCCGCATCTGGCGGGCGCCACCCGGCAGACCGCCGACCGGGCCGCCACGATCACCGCGGCCGAGGCCGCCCGCTTCCTGCGCGGCGACCCGCTGCGGCACGTCGCCAACCCGGAGGTGCTGACCGGAGGCCGATCGTGATCGTCGGAGTCGATATCGGTACGTCGGTCACCAAGGCCCAGCTGATCTCCCGCGACGGCCGCACCACCCCCGCCCACGAGGCCCGCAGCACCGTCTACACCCTGCCCGGCCAGCGCGTCGAACAGGATCTGGACGACGTCGTGGGCACGGTGGAGACCGTCATACGGGCGGCCCTCGCCGACACCGCGCAGATGAAGGGCGAACCGGTCGAGGCCCTGGCCCTCACCGGGCAGGGCGACGGCCTGTGGCTGCGCGACGCCACCGGCGCCCCCGTCGGCCGCGCGCTGTCCTGGATGGACGGCCGGGCCGCGGACCGGCTCGACCGGTGGACCGCCGACGGCACCCTGCGCGCCCTGCACCGGCGTACCGGCGTCGGCCTGTTCCCCGGGTCCGCCGCACCCCTGCTGGCCCATCTCGCCGAACACGAGCCGGACCGGCTGGCGGCGGCCCACGTCGCCGGGTACTGCGTGGACGCCGTCGTGCAGCGGCTGACCGGCGAGGTGACCGTCGACGCCTCGGACGCCTCGCAGCCGTTCCTCGACGTCGCCACCCGTACGTACGACGACGCCGCGCTCGAACTGTGCGGACTGTCCGACCACCGTCGACTGCTGCCGGACCCGGCGCCGCCCGGCACCCTGCACCGGCTGCTGCCCGAGGCCGCGCGGCGGCTGGGCCTGCCCGCCGGACTGCCGGTCTCCGCCGGTCCGTTCGACATACCGGCCTGCGCCTTCGGCTCGGGAGTCGCCGAACCCGGCGAGGGCAACCTCATCATCGGCACCACCCTCGCCGCCCAGACCCTCGACAGCGAGCCGCGCCCGGCCGCCACCGACGAACCCGCCGGAATGGTCCTGGCCACCCCGTACGAGGGCCGGTTCCTGCGCGTCATGCCCGCCATGATCGGCACCGCGGGCCTGGACTGGCTGCTGAAGCTGCTCGACGTGAAGATCGAGGCGCTGGACGCGCTGCTCGTCCAGTCCGCGCCCGGCGCCGCGGGCGTCACCGCGCTGCCGTTCCTGTCCGCGAGCGGTGAGCGCGCCCCCTTCGTCGACGCGCGGGCCCGCGGCCGTTTCGACGGCCTCTCCCCGCTGACCGGCCGCGCCGACCTGGTACGGGCGCTGTGCGAGGCCGTCGCCTACTCGGCCCGGCACTGTATGGACACCCTCGGCGTCAGCGGGGCCATCACCGCGTGCGGCGGCGGCGCCCGCTCCGGGGAATGGGCGCGCATCTTCGCCGGAGTCCTCGGCCGCGACCTGGAGGTCTGCGACGACGCGGTGGGCATCCGTGGCGCCGCCCAGACCGCCTGGTACTCGCTCGGCATGCCCGTCGACACCGGCGTCTGGCGCGCGCCCCGCCGTACCGTGCCCGCCGAGCGCGGGCTGATCGACCACTACGCCGAGGGCTACGCCGACTACCGCCTCGCCCTCGATGCCGCACGCGACGGCTGGAGCACACGATGACCAGGCTCTTCAACGACCCCGCCCGGTTCACCGACGACATGATCACCGGGTTCGCCGCCGCCCACCCCGAGCATGTACGGGCCGTCCCCGGCGGGGTGGTGCGCGCCCGCGCCACCCCTGCGGGGAAGGTGGCGGTCCTCACCGGCGGCGGCTCCGGCCACTATCCCGCCTTCTGCGGTGTCGTGGGCGCCGGATTCGCCGACGGCTCGGTCATCGGCGACGTGTTCACCTCCCCGTCGGCCGCCCGCGCCCGCTCGGTCGCCGAAGCGGCGGAGGCGGGCGGCGGTGTCCTCTTCCTCTTCGGCAACTACGCCGGTGATGTGATGAACTTCGGCCTCGCGGCACGGCAGTTGGAGGGCGACGGCATTCCCGCCCGCTGCTTCGCCGTCACCGACGACATCGCCTCCGCACCCGCCGACCAGGTGGCGCGGCGGCGTGGCATCGCGGGCGGCTTCGTCGTCTTCAAGACGGCGTCGGCGGCGGCCGAGGAGGGCGCCCCGCTGGCCGAGGTCGTCCGCGTCGCCGAGCACACCAACGCCCGCACCCGCACCCTCGGCGTCGCCTTCGACGGCTGCACCCTGCCCGGCGGCGACGCCCCCCTGTTCACCGTCCCCGAGGGCCGTCTCGGCCTCGGCCTCGGCATCCACGGCGAACCGGGTGTGAGCGAGGACGCCCTCGGCACGGCGGAGGAGCTGGCCCGCACCCTGGTGGCCGGGGTGCTGGCGGAGCGGCCCGCCGACGCGGGCGACGGCGGGCGGGTCGCCGTCGTCCTCAACGGCCTCGGCGCCACCAAGTACGAGGAGCTGTACGTGGTGTGGGGCGCCGTGGCCCGGCTGCTGGACGAGGCCGGGCTCACCCCCGTACGCCCCGAGGTCGGCGAACTCGTCACCAGCCTCGACATGGCGGGCTGCTCGCTGACCCTGAGCTGGCTGGACGACGAGCTGGAGCGGCTGTGGCGCGCCCCCGCCGACACCCCCGCCTTCCGCCGAGGCGCCCTGCCCGAACTCCCGGCCGGTGATACCAACACCAACACCGCCACGGCCGACGCCTCCGCCGACACCGGACGACCCGCCGCCGCGCGCCGCCCGGACCGGGCCGCCACCGCGTCCGGCGCGGCGGCCGAGGTCGCGGAACTGGCCGTCCACGCCCTGCGTGCCGCCCGCGACACGCTGCACCGGGACGCGGCGGAACTGGGCCGACTGGACGCCGTCGCGGGCGACGGCGACCACGGCCGCGGCATGTGCAAGGGCGTCGACGCGGCCCTCGCGGCCGCCGAGAAGGCGCACACCGAACAGCTCGCCCCGGCCGTGGTGCTCACCGCCGCCGGTGACGCCTGGGCAGCGGAAGCCGGAGGCACCTCCGGTGCGCTGTGGGGCGCGGCGCTGCGCGCCCTCGGCGCCGTATTCCCGGCGGACCGGGCGCCCGGGCGCGAGGAGCTGGCGGCCGCCGCCATGGAGGCGCTCACCGCTGTCACCTCGCTGGGCGGGGCCGAAGTGGGCGACAAGACCCTGGTCGACGCGCTCGCCCCGTTCGCCACGGCCTTCGCGATGCGGCTGCGCGCCGGAACCCCGGTGGCCGAGGCGTACGCGTCGGCCACGGCCGAAGCCCGTACGGCCGCCGAGCACACCGCCACCCTGCGCCCCCGCCTCGGCCGCGCCCGCCCGCTCGCCGACCGCAGCGTGGGCACCCCCGACCCCGGGGCCACCTCGCTCGCCGCGGTACTGACCGCGGTCGCCACCCTCCCCACAACTCCCGCGACGACAGGAAGCGATGCCGTATGACCACCGCGACCCCGTTCCGGATCGTCGTCGGCTGCGACGACGCCGGATACGGCTACAAGGAAGCCCTCAAGCAGGATCTGCTGGCCGACCCCCGGGTCGCCGAGGTCATCGACGTCGGCGTGGGCAGCGACGAGCACACCGCCTACCCGCACGTGGCGGTGGAGGCGGCCCGCCACGTCGCCGACGGCATCGCCGACCGCGCCCTCCTGGTGTGCGGCACCGGCCTCGGCGTGGCCATCAGCGCCAACAAGGTGCCCGGCATCCGCGCGGTCACCGCCCACGACACCTACTCCGTACGCCGCTCCGTCCTCAGCAACAACGCCCAGGTGCTCTGCTTCGGCCAGCGCGTCATCGGCCTGGAACTCGCCCGCGCGCTGACCGACGACTGGCTCGCACAGCGCTTCGACGAGACCTCCCCCTCGGCGGAGAAGGTCGCCGCCATCCGCGCCTACGAGAGCTGACGCGGCGCCTACTAGGGCTGACGCGACGCCAACGAGAGCTGACGCGGCGCCTACGGGGTGTTCGACGGCAGATAGCGCGGTGCCCGCCACGCGTGCAGCCGCCGCTCCACCGCGGCCCCCAGCGACAGCAGCTCGCCGTCCTGGTGGCCACCGGCCATCAGCAGCAGGCCCACCGGCAGCTCGTCCACCGTTCCGGCGGGCACCGACAGGGACGGGTACCCGGCCACGGCCGCCGGGGTGGAGGACGGGATCACATCGTTGTCACCCCGTGCGCAGTCCGTCGTCCAGGCGGGCGGGTTCGTCGGTGAGGCGATGGCGTCAAGCCGGTGGGCGGCCATGGTCTCGTCGATGGAACGCCGGGAGAGATCCTTCAACTCGGCGCGCATGGCCCGGTATCCCGGGTCCGTGGTGGCGGGTGCGGCCAACGCCTGCTCGAACAGCTCCTGGCCCGCGAAGCAGGTCCGCTCCGCCGGGTGGGTGCGGTTGAACTCGACCAGCTCGGCGAGGTCGCTCGGCCCCTTCCGGGTGGCGAGATACGCGTCGATGTCGCGGTGGAACTCGCTCAGCAGCGCCGGGAATTCCAGTTCGGCGAGGCGCTCCTGATACGGGGGAGTCACCTCGACGACCTCGGCTCCCGCGCTCCGCAGCCGCTCCGCCGTACGGGACATCACGGCGTCCACGTCCGCGCCGAGCGACGGCAGCCGCCACAGGCCGATCCGTTTGCCGCGCACGCTGCCGGGGCTGACCGCGTTCCCCCGGGCGTATGAGGTGTCGCCGCTGAGCACCGAGAGGGTGAGCGCGGTGTCGGTCACGTTGCGTGCCATGGGCCCCGCGGTGTCCTGCTCCGCGGAGATCGGCACCACTCCGTCCTGGCTGACCAGGCCGAGACTGGGCTTGTGCCCGACCACCCCGTTCATCCCGGCCGGGCACACGATGGAACCGTCCGTCTCGGTGCCGATCGCCACCTGCGCCAGGGACGCGGCGAGCGCGGCGCCCGAACCGGCGGAGGACCCGCAGGGATTCCGGTCCAGTACGTACGGATTGCTGGTCTGCCCGCCCACCGCCGACCACCCCGACGTCGGCTTCTGCGCACGGAAGTTCGCCCACTCGGACAGGTTGGTCTTGCCGAGGATCACCGCCCCCGCGTCCCGCAGCCGGGTCACCAGCGCGGCATCCGCGTCCGGCGGACTGCCCGCCAGTGCCAGCGACCCGGCCGTCGTGGGCATGCCGCGGGTGTTCACGTTGTCCTTGAGCAGCACGGGGATGCCGTCGAGCGGGCCACGGGTCTGACCGCGCCGGTGCCGGGCGTCGCTGGCGGCGGCCTGGCGCGGCGCCGTCGGGTCGGTGCGCAACACGGCGTGAATGGTGGGGTCGATGGCGTCGATCCGCCGCAGATAGGCGCTGGTCAGGGCCGACGAGGTCAGGGAACCGCCCGCCATACGCGCCTGCAACTCCGGGATCGTCACCGTGTCGAGATCGACGGCGGCGGCGTCGGCCGCTTCCGCCCGTGGCGGCGCGCCCGTGCCAAGGGAACCCACGACCAGCGCGGCGATCGCCACGGCGGTGCGCCGCCTGTTCATACCCCTCGTGTTCCTCATACCCCACATACTCCTCATGCCTTACTTGCTCCTCATGGACCCGATGCTCCTCATAAGGATCAGCGCACAATAGGGTGGCGGCCCGCCGCAAGACCCTTTCGCGTCGCCGACACCCAACCGCATTCCCGAACGTCCCCGGAGTCCGCCCGTGACCACCGCCCCGCCCGCCGAGGCGTCGAAGACCGCCGCGCTGCTGTCCCCCTCACCCACCTCCGCGCCCCGGCCGGAGGCGCCCGCCGCGCCGCCGGTACGCCGGGTACCGCTCGCCGTGTCCGGGCTGCTCGCCACGGCGCTGACCGCGTACGTGTGGTCCGCGCAGGGCGCCAAGCCCGGCGTCCTGCTGCTGCTCGGACTCGGGCTGGGCATCGCGCTCTTCCACTCCCGCTTCGGGTTCACCTCCGCCTGGCGGCAGCTGGTCGCCGTCGGCAACGGCACCGGGCTGCGCGCCCACACCCTGCTGCTCGGCACCACGGCCACGCTGTTCGCCCTGCTCATCGGCACGGGGACCGGACTGTTCGGGTCCGTCCCGGCGCCCTCGGCCGGACCGCTGGGCCTGGGGCTGCTGATCGGCTCGTTCGTCTTCGCCGTCGGTATGCAGCTCGGCGGCGCGTGCGCGTCCGGCACCCTCTTCGCGGTCGGCTCGGGGCAGTCGTCGATCGTGCTCACCCTCGGCGGCTTCATCGGCGGTGCGACGCTCGCCGCCTGGCAGTTCGACCTGTGGAAGGACCTGCCCGCGCTGGACCCGGTCCTCATGGCCGACCACATCGGCTGGTTCGGCTCCTGGGCGGTGACGATCCTCGTGCTCGCCGCCGTCGTCCTGGTCAGCCGTCTCGTACAGGCCCGCCGCACCCCGCCGCCGACCGGCCCGGTGCCCTCCGCGCGCGGCGCCGCCGCCCGGGTGCTGCGCGGCTCCTGGCCGCTGGCCGTCGGCGCCCTGGCGCTGGGCGTGCTGGGCGCCGGGGTGCTGCTGGTGTCCGGCGGCGCGTGGGGCGTCACCAGCGCCTTCAGCCTGTGGGGAGCGGAGCTGGTACGAGCCCTCGGCGGCCACCCGGAGACCTGGAGCTGGTGGCAGCAGCCCGGAAACAAGGAGATGCTCGCCGGGCCGGTGCTCGCGGACAAGACCAGCCTCACCGACATCGGCATCATGATCGGCGCGGCGGCCGCCGCGGCACTCGGCGGTACGTGGACGCTCCACCGCGGCGTGCCGTGGCGTACGGCGGTCGCGGCCGTGCTCGGCGGGGTGCTGATGGGCATCGGCGCCCGGCTGGCGGGCGGCTGCAACATCGGCGCGTACCTCGCGGGCATCGCCTCGGGCAGCCTCCACGGCTGGCTCTGGGGAGCCTTCGCGCTGCTGGGCACCTGGGCCGGACTGAAGCTGCGGCCGCTCTTCGGACTCGGCAACCCGAAGCCGGGCGACGGCATTTGCTGAGGGTGACATTCCTGTAGAGAGCGGGACTCACGCGCGCTAGTGTGCGCGCGTGAGCCTTCATGTCGTTGTGGGATTCGGGCCCGCCGGGGCTGCCACCGCCCGGCTGCTGGCCGAACAGGGCCATTCCGTACGGGTCGTCACCAGGTCGGGGCGCGGCGCGGAGCCCGGCGCGGAACCCGGCGTCGAGCACGTCGCGTTGGACGCGACGAACAGCGAGGAGCTGACCGCGGCCGCGCGCGGCGCCACCGCGATCCATCACTGCGCCGCACCGCCCTACCAACGCTGGGCGAGTGAGTGGCCGCCGCTGATGACGTCGGCCTGCGCGGCCGCCGAGGCGACCGGGGCCGTCCTGGTCATGCTGGGCAACCTCTACGGCTACGGCCCGGTGGACGGCCCCCTGACCGAGAAGCTGCCGCTCGCGGCCACCGGCCCGAAGGGCCGGGTGCGCGCCGCCGCGTGGGAGCAGGCACGGAGCCTGCACGAGCAGGGCCGTATCAAGGCGGTCGAAGTACGGGCCTCGGACTTCTTCGGCCCCGGCGTGACGGACGGCGGGCACTTGGCCGCGCGGGTCATGCCACGTCTGCTGCGCGGCAAACCGGTCTCCGCGCTCGGAGATCCGGACGCCCCGCACAGCTGGACCTACCTCCCCGACGTGGCCAGGGCACTCGTCGAGGTCGCGGGCGAGGAACGGGCCTGGGGGCGCGCCTGGCACGTGCCGACGGAGCCCGCGCTGTCCGCCCGGCAGATGGCCGACCGCCTCGCCGCCCATGCGGCAACGGGGCCGGTCGCGGTGCGCGGGCTGCCGCCGGCCGTCCTGGGCGTCGCGTCGGCGTTCTCCCCGCTGATCCGTGCGCTCAAGGAGATCCGCTACCAGTTCGACCGGCCGTTCGTGGTCGATTCGAGCGCCTACGAAGCCGAGTTCGCGGTGCGCGCCACCCCCGTCGACGAGCAGATCGGAGCGACGGTGGAGTGGTGGCGAGCGCGACTGGGCAGCGCGGGGTGACGCACGATCGGGCGGATGGCTTGCCGGTCGGGACCTTCACAGCCCGTGCCGACTATGGCTCAGGACACGCTCGCTGACCTGGCGTTCCATCTCGGCCGAGAAGGCGGTCCCGGTGCGCGGGGCGGTGGCGCCGCGCCGGGTGGCGACGGCGAGGCGGGTGTCCTCGGCGACCAGGTCGGCGTTGATGGCTCCGGCGGCACGGGCCCCCGCGGCGGCGGCGCCGACGACCTGTTCCATGATGCTCGCCACGTTGCCCGCCACCCACACACCGGGCACAGCGGTCCGCCCGGTGGCATCGGCCGGGACGCTGGAGCCGATCACGGTTCCGGCCATCTCCTGCTCGACCGGTTCCAGGCCGAGCCCGGCCAGGAAGCCCGCGCGGGCGGTGAACCGGGGCGCGACGGCCAAGGCCTGGCAGGCGACGAGGGTGCCGTCCGCCAGCCGTACGCCGGTCAGCCGGCCGCTCTCCCGTTCCAGGGCGGCCACGTCGCCGTCGACCACCGCGATGCCACAGGCGGCCAACTGCTCGTACTCGTCGTCGCCCGGCTCGGGCGCGGTGTGCGCGAAGAGGGTGACGTTGTCGCTCCACTGCCGCCACAGCAGGGCCTGGTGCACCGCCATGGGCCCGGTGGCCAGGATGCCGATCGCCAGGTCTCGTACTTCCCAGCCGTGGCAGTAGGGGCAGTGCAGGACGTCCTTGCCCCACAGCTCGGCAAGGCCCGGCACCTCCGGCAGTTCGTCGACCAGTCCTGTCGCCACCAGCAGCCGTCGGCCACGGGCCGCGCCGCCATCGGCGAGGCGGACGCTGAACCCGGCCGTGTCCTGTTCGACGGCGGTGACGTGTCCCCGGCTGATCCGGCCGCCGTAGGACCGTACGTCGTCGCGTCCGGCCGCCAGCAGTTCACCGGGTGGCCTGCCCTCGTGGCCGAGGTAGGCGTGGACCCCTGCCGCGGGTGCGTTACGCGGCTCGCCCCCGTCGATGACGAGCACCGACCGCCGGGCCCGCCCCAGGGTGAGCGCCCCGCTCAGCCCCGCGGCACCGCCGCCGATCACCACCACGTCGTACGCACTCATCTGCTCGCTCATGTGCGCCACCTCCTTGTCCACCGCAGAGTGCGCGCGGTGACGCGAATCGAGCAAGAAAGATTGCCATAGCGGCAAATCAGCTGAAGGTGCGGCGGTAGGTGTGCGGGCTGACCCCGGTGGTGCGTTTGAAGCGGTCGCGGAAGGCGGTGGGGGAGCCGAAGCCGACCTGGGCGCCGATGCGTTCGACGGAGTGGGGTGTGGTCTCCAGGAGGTGCTGGGCCTGGCGGATGCGGGCGCGGTGCAGCCACTGGAGCGGGGTGGTGCCGGTCTGCTCGCGGAAGCGGCGTATCAGGGTCCGGGTGCTGGTTCCGGCGCGGGCGGCCATGTCGGCGAGGGTGAGGTCGTGGCCCAGGTTGTCCTGCAGCCAGGCGAGCAGGGGTTCGAGGACGGAGCCCTGCGGGGTGGGCGGGTAATCGTGGACGATGAACTGCGCCTGCCCGCCCTCGCGTTCGAGCGGCATCACCGACAGCCGGGCCGCGTGCGCGGCGACGGCCGAGCCGTAGTCGCGGCGGATCATGTGCAGGCACAGGTCCAGACCCGCGGCGGCACCTGCGGAGGTGAGGAACTGGCCGTTGTCGACGTACAGGACGTCCGGGTCCACCTCGATGTCCGGGTAGGCGGCGGCCAGGGATGCGGCCGCGAGCCAGTGGGTGGTGGCCCGCAGGCCGTCGAGGAGACCGGTGGCGGCCAGGATGAAGGTGCCCGAGCAGATGGAGGCGATCCGTGTGCCGTCCGCGGCCGCCGCCCGCAGGGCGTCGCGGACAGCGGGCGCCAGCGGGGCCGACGGGGTGGCGGTGCCGGGCAGGATGATCGTGTCCGCCCCCTTGAGCCCGTCGAGACCCCAGTGCGCGCGCAGGACGAATGCCCCGGTGTCGATGTCCCGGGGCTCGGCACACACCCGGATCTGGTAGCCGGAGCGCCCGTCCGGCAGCCGGGTGCGGGTGAAGACCTCGATCGGCGTGGACAGGTCGAACGGGATCACCTGGTCCAGTGCGAGAACGGCGATGGTGTGCATGGCCGGAAGATACCCCCTCGCAGGGTGGTCCGGAGCGCGATGTTCGCGACTTCGTCGCAGGTCGGGAGCGTTCTCGCCAGCGATGGCGGCGATGGCACTATCCCGTTGAAAGGTGGCGCTCATGCCACTGGGAGGCGGGGCGGCAGCCGAATACCTTCGGTGGCGTTCCCGTTCTGATCACGCCTCAGGGGTCGACACCCATGACGAAACTCTTCCTCACCCTCCATGTCCTGGCCGCCGTGGTGGCCATCGGCCCCGTCACCGTCGCCGCGAGCATGTTCCCGCCCGCCCTGCGCCGCGCCCATGGCGACCCGGACGACCACGAGGCCCTCGCCAACCTGCGGATGCTGCACCGCATTTGCCGCGTCTACGCCGCCGTCGGCGTCGCCGTACCGGTCTCCGGGTTCGCCACCGCCAGCAGCCTCGGTGTCCTCGGCAGCGCATGGCTGATCGCCTCGATCGTCCTGACCGCCGTGGCCGCCGCCGTCCTGGCCCTGCAGATCCTGCCCGCCCAGGAGGGTGCCCTCACCGCGGCCGGGACTCCCGGCGCCGCCCTCGGCGCGCCGGGCCGCCTCGCCATGCTGACCGGCGTGTTCAACCTGCTGTGGGCCACGGTCACCATCCTGATGATCATCCGCCCCGGCTCCACCACGGGAGCGTGACCGTGTACGTCGCGCCGATCGTCGTCGGCGTCGTCTACGCCCTGCTGATGTCGCTGATCCGTGAACCGCACCGACGCCGCTTCAACGCCATCATGGTGGCGGGAGCGGGGGCGGCCTACCTCAGCGGTGGCGGCCTGGGCGGCTGGGAATTCCCCGCCACCGCCGCCATCACCTACGTCGCCTACCGCGGGCTGGAGTCCTGGACGTTCATCGGCATCGGCTGGCTCCTGCACACCGCGTGGGACGTGGTGCACCATGTCAAGGGCAACCCGATCATCCCCTTCGCCCACGACTCCTCCCTCGGCTGCGCCCTCTGCGACCCCGTCATCGCCCTGTGGTGTTTCCGGGGCGGCCCCTCGCTGATCGGCCTCATCCGCGGCCGGGTCAAGCCCACTTGACCGGGCAGGGGAGGCGTTCGCCCGGGCGCGGGTGGTGCGCCGGATCGCGTCCGGCGCGCCACAGCGCCTCTCCGGAATCTTCATGCCTTGTTTGTATCGGCCGGATCGGGCAATTCGCACAGCATGGCTAACGCAGGAGCGAACAACGAATCGACCGACCGGGCGACCAAGGCCACGAAGGCGACAGCCGCGAAGGCCAAGGAGACCTCCGCGAAGGCGGCGGAGAAGACGGCGGCGAAGGCGGAGTCCGCGGGCCAGTCGACCGCCGGTGTCGCCAAGTCCGTGGGGACCGGCGCGGGACGCGCCGCGACCAGTGCGGGCAGCGCCGTCGGCAACGCCGTGACCTCGGTGGGGGCCACGGCGGGCAAGGCGGCCGAGTCGGCCGGCACCGCCGTGACGAGCACGCTGAAGGGCGTGACCTCGGCGGCGGGGCAGGTGACCTCTGCCGCCTCGACCGCCTGGTCCGTCGTGAAGAACCGCAAGCTCATCGCGGCCGGTGCCGCGGCCGGTGTCACCGCCCTCAGCGCGGCCTCCTACGCCGTGGGCCGCCATGCGGAGCGCAGCGGCCACGGTCCCGTCACGCGGATGACGGGCGGCCGTATCTGACCGGCCCGCCCGCTCAACTGAAAAGCGGAAGGTCGCCGGTTCGGCGCCGGCCCCAGCCACCGCCGAAGAAGTTCCCGACGAGATCACTCGCCGGGGGCTTCTTCGTTGCGGGTGACGCCTACGGCTGACGCCGGCATGGCCGACTTGAACGGGTGACGCGGTACCTGTGATGCAGGGCTTCCCGCGTGGGGCACGCTCGGTCGGCGAGGCAGTCCGGGCAGGCCATGCCGTGGTCGAGGAAGCGGCGCCAGGCCCGCATCAGGCCGTCCCCTGCTTGCGGGACTGGTTCGCGGCAGCACGTCCGCCGGTCCACGGGTCGCGCTGTTGCGCGAAGCTGGACGCATGCGCGGGGCAGGTATAGATCGTCGCCCCGCCGACGCTGCCTCCGTGTTCCATCGCCACCGGGATCGGCTCGTCGGTCGGTAACTGGCAGTGGTAGCAGAGCTGTCGACCGCCGGAAGCCGGGCCCAGGACGTCGGTGACCGCCTGCGCCAAGGCCGCGTGCAGCCGTACGGCGCCGGTGAGGCACCGATCGTGGGCGAGGGGTACGCGCCAGTAGGTGTGGTGTTCGGTGGTCCAGTGCGCGGGAGGCACGCCCAGCAGGGTGGTTTCGTCGGCCAGCGCGGTGAGGATGCGTACCTGGCGCAGATGCCAGCTCCTGGCGCTGCCGGTCTCGATCAGCCAGTACAAGGGGTCTGACCGAGATACGCGCCAAAGGGGCAACGAGATGATCTTGAAGCCCTGAGCGCCCGTCGGCCGTCACCCATTCGGCTCAGTGTCGTTGGTGGTGATGTTGAGCGTCGTCTGGGGCCTGGGGTGGGTTGTGACATCGATCGAGCGAACCGCGTATCCGCGGTTCAAGCGGCTGATCACCGCGCATGAGCTGCACCTGTTCTTCTCCCCGACTCGCGATGAGCTGGAGTGGGCGGCCGATGCCACGGACTGCGATGAGCATCTGCTGGCGCTGCTGCTGATGCTGAAGTCGTACCGGCGCATGGGGTGTTTCCCGGCGTTGGAGGATGTCCCGGAGATGGTAGTGGACTTCGTCCGGCGGGCGGTGGAGCTGCCGGATGGCACGCTGCCGGTGTACCGGGCGGAGCGGACCGCCAAGCATCACCGGGGCCTGGTCCGCAAGCAGGCCGGCGTGACGTACGACCAGGCCAGGGCCCGGGGGATCGTCGAGCAGTCGATCCGCAAGGAGGCCGCGGCGAAGAACCGCCCGGCGGATCTGATCAACATCGCGCTGGAGAAGGTGGTGGAGGCCGGGCTGGAACTGCCCGGGTTCTCGACCTTCGACAAGATGGCCTCGAAAATCCGCACCGAGGTGAACACCTCGATCTGCACGGGCATCCACGACCGCATGAGCGCCGCTCAGCGGGCGGGGCTCATGCGACTGCTGGAGGACCGCGACAGCGACGGGACGACGCTGTTCAACCGGCTGAAGAAGTCCGCCAAGGGCCCGACCTGGTCGCACTTCAAGAACCTGACCAAGCGTCTGGAATGGCTGGACGAGCTCGGTGACACCGACGTGTGGATGGACGGAGTCGCCGCGGGGAAGGTCACCGACTTCGCCGGGGAGGCGGACGCGGCGGATGCCTCGGAGCTGCGGGACTTCGCCCCGGTCAAGCGCATCGCGCTGGTCGGGGCCCTGACGCACAAGGCTCGGATGCGGGTGCGGGACGACCTGGCGACGATGTTCTGCAAGCGGGTGGCGACGAAGATCAAGAAGGCCAAGGCGGAGCTGGAGGAGATCCGGCTCGCCGAGCGGGAGATCGTAGAGTCCCTGATCGGGAACTACCGCACGGTGCTCAAGCACATCGACGAGGGCGGCCCGGCCCAGGAGGCGCTCACGAAGGCCGCGGCCATGACCGCCGAGGTCCGCCAGGCCCTGGACGGTCTGGACGAGGAGGCGCCGGTGGACGAGGTCGCGACGCGGCTGGAGGGCAGGGTCTCCCCGGCGGTCCTCGCCTTGGTGAAGGCTCAGGTTGGTGCAGGCCGGCGGGTTCGGCGCGGTCACCCGCGCGGTGGACGGCTTCGGCGGGTTCGCGAAGCAGTACGAGCAGATCGAGAAGGTCTCCGCCCATCACGGCAACTTCTGGGAAGTGCTGCTGTACGGGCAGATCGGCCGGGACCGGGCGGTGATGTTCGACCTTGCCGACAACGACAAGCTGAAGTTCACCGCGACCAGCGAGGACAGCCGGGTGCTGGACGCCCTCGCGCACGCCCAGCGTCACCAGGCGGCCCGCGGCGAGTACATCACCGCCTTCAACGAGGAGGGCAAGGAGGTCGACATCTCCTTCGCCACCCAGAACTGGCGCAAGGCAGTGGTCGACAAGACCCGGACCGGGCAGTTCGTCCGCAAGCACTTTGAGGCGATGGTCTTCACCGCGCTCGCCGAGGAACTGCGCACCGGCGACGTCGCGGTGGTCGGCTCGGAGGAGTACGCCGACTGGTCCGAAAAGCTGCTGGCCTGGGAGGTCGTCCAGGAGACGCTGGGGTCCTACCTGGTGGAGGTCGGACTCGCCGAGCCGGGCGAGAGCGCCGAGTTCGACGCAACGTTCTTCCGCCGGCAGCTGGAGGACAAGCTGCGCGGCGCCGCCGCCGCGGCGGACGCCGGGTACCCGGAGAACGACGGGCTGGTCATCGATCCGGAGACGGGCATCCCGTCACTGAAGGCGTTTAGGTCTGACGGTCAGCGGCCCTCGGCGAAGCGGCTGGAGCAGGAGATCAAGGCGAGGATGCCGGAGCGTTCCCTGATGGGGATCGTGGCCCGGACCGCGTACTGGGTGGAGTGGTGGCGCCGTTTCGGCCCGCCGTCGGGCAATGAGCCCAAGCTCACCGACCCCTTGGGCCGCTACGTCATCGTCACGTTCGTCAAGGGCACCAACATGGGTCCGTACGAGGCCGCCCGGCACATCCCCGGCGTGAGCGGGCACGAGCTGTCGTACGTCGCCAACAAGCACTTCTCGATCGTGCTGCTGAACGAGGCGGTCGCCGACCTGGTGAACGCGCACGCCCGCCTGGACATCTCGCAGGCGTGGGGCGACGGGACCGCCGTGGCGGCGGACGGCACCCACATGGACACCTATCTCGACAACCTGCTCTCCGAGACGAGCGTGCGGTACGGCAAGCCGGGCGGCATCGCCTACCACCACGTCTCGGACACCTACATCGCGCTGTTCACGCACTTCATCCCGTGCGGGGTGTGGGAGGCCGTCTACATCATCGAGGGCCTGCTGAAGAATACGTCCGAGGTGCAGCCGACCACGGTGCACGCGGATACGCAGGGCCAGAGCTTCCCGGTCTTTGCGCTCGCCCACCTGCTGGGCTTCGACTTGATGCCCAGGATCAGGAACTGGAAAGAACTGACCTTCTACCGGCCCTCCAAGCACAGCGAGTACGTGCACATCGACGCCCTGTTCGGCGAGCCGGGCAAGAACGTCATCGACTTCGACCTGATCGAGTCCCAGTTCCGCCACCTGATGCG
The DNA here is from genome assembly GCF_040629205.1 of Streptomyces sp. NPDC005962. NCBI lineage: Bacteria > Bacillati > Actinomycetota > Actinomycetes > Kitasatosporales > Streptomycetaceae > Streptomyces > Streptomyces sp. NPDC005962. The sequence continues at coordinate 301,121 of NZ_JBEXVE010000002.1, forward strand.
GGTGGCCGTCTCCGTACGCGAGGGCACCATCTCCTCCTCCACGCTGCTCAAGCGGCTGCGGTCGGGGTCGCGGAAGAACGCCACCTACGCGGCCTTCCGCGAGGTCGGCCGCGTAATCCGCACCGTCCAGCTCCTGCGCTACCTCTCGGACGCGCCGCTGCGCCGGCGCGTGACCGCGGCAACGAACAAGGTCGAGTCGTTCAACCGGTTCTCCCAGTGGATCGGCTTCGGCAACCGCGGCGTCATCGCCGACAACGACCCCATCGAGCAGGAGAAGGCGATGAAGTTCAACGCCTTGCTCACGAACGCGGTGATCTTCCACAACGCCCTGGACATCGCGGAGATCGTGCGGCAACTGCTGGAGGAGGGATGGGAGATCGACCCGGAGGACCTGGCGCACATCTCGCCGTACCTGACCGAACACATCAACCGGTTCGGCGAGTACAGCACTCACGAACTCGGCATCCAGCCCGAGGCGTACGACCCGAAACTCGACGTCGACTTCACCCCGCTGCGCGAGCAGGACCTCATCACTGCCGGCCTCGGTCAGGCCGCCTGACTGCCCGACTTGCCGAAGGACTTCGCCGGGACTCCCGAGCAGTTCGGTCTTCAGTGCCTACGGGCCCGTCCCTGCGCACGGTCCGTCGAACAGCTCCCACTCCGGTGCTGACGGCCCCGCCCGCGACCTGCTTGGCTTTAGAGGGTCCTGGCACGGGTCCGCGAGAGCGCTGGCGCTATTTCGGTTCGCCGGCTGTCGGTGCCGGGGCGGTCTGTGCCAGGCCGGCGAGCAGCAGGTCGATCATGCGGCGGGCCTGGTAGTCGGGGAAGGTTTCGACTCCGATGCACAGGTTGCCGATGGCGAGCATGAAGTCGTAGGCGCGGATGTCCGCGTGTGTGGAGCCGGCGGCGGCGGCCGCTTTCAGCAGCTGGTCGAGCACGGGCAGCAGCCGTTCGACGAACTCGTTGTGCAGGCTCTCGAATCCGGCTTGGTCCGAGTGCAGTGCCTCGGCGAGGCCGTGCTTGGTGACCAGGAAATCGGCGAATTCGTGAACCCAGAGCCGCAGGACCTCGTACGGCGTATCCGCAGCGGGCGCCGCGTACGCGGCAGCGGAGAGCGCGTCGACCTGGTGTCTGAAGACGGCGACCACCAATTCCGCCCGGGTGGGGAAGTGGCGGTAGATGGTGCCCATGCCGAGACCCGATTCGGCGGCGATCTCCCGCACGGGAGCGTCGACTCCCGCACGGACGAACACGGCCGCCGCGGCGTCCAGCAGTATCTGCTCGTTTCGGCGGACGTCGGACCGCTTGCGGGCGGCAGGGGGTGGCGGCGTGTTGGGCGTGGACATCGTGAGCACCTCCCACTTGCAAAGCGGAGCGACGCTCCGTATCGTAATGCGGAGCGGGGCTCCGCATTTCAATCATGCCAGACACCGCACAGCACGGGCCACTGGGCCCCTCCGAGAAAGACATTCACGTCATGAGCGACACCACGTCCGCCGACGGCGGCAACGACTCCACCACCCCGGTCACATCTGTCAGGCCGATCACACTTGCCGCCCCGGACCGCGGCCAGGACCTGCAGGTACGGGTCACAGCGCCGACGACGGGCCACAATCTGCCCGTCGTCGTCCTCTCGCACGGCATGACCGTGACCATGGACGAATACGCACCGCTGGTCGGCTTCTGGGCCGCCCGCGGGTTCGTCGTCATCCAGCCCACCCATCTCGACTCGCTGGGCCTGCCCCCCGACGACCCGCGCACCCCGCTCATCTGGCGTATCCGCGCCGACGACCTGACCATGATCCTCGACCAGCTCGGCACCATCGAAGCCGGCGTGCCCGGGCTGGCCGGCCGCATCGACCACGACCGCATCGCGGTCGCCGGACACTCCTGGGGCGCACAGACCGCCAGCATGCTCGCGGGCGCACGGGTCGTCGACGCCGACGGCACTCCCGGTGAGAGCGTGAGCGACTCGCGTGTGAAGGCGGCGGTACTGTTGTGTCTGCCTGGTACCGGCGGCGCCGACCTGAGCCCGCTCGCCATCCAGTACTTCCCGTTCATGAGCCCTGATTTCGCCGAGCTGAAGACGCCGAGCCTCATGGTCGCCGGCGACCATGACCAGTCCCCGCTGACGGTGCGCGGTCCGGACTGGTTCACCGACGGCTATCGCCTCAGCTCGGGCGCCACCGATCTGCTGACCCTGTTCGGCGCGGACCACGGACTCGGCGGCATCCTGGGTTCCAACGACACGCGGAACACCGACGAAAGCCCCGAGCGTGTCGCGGTCGTCCAGCACGTCACCCTGGCGTATCTGCGTACCGCGCTGGGCCTCGACAACGACGCGTGGCCTACCGCCCGCCGGTCCCTGGCCGCGGCCGTCGACCCCCTGGGAAGGATCGACTCGAAGTGACCAACCCCCTCGCACCGGCCCGCAGGCCCAGTTTCGGAATCATGACCGCCCCGGCGCAGGTCGCCTATGGCGACGTCCTGCGGGTCTGGCGTGAGGCGGACGGCATCGCGCAGATCGAGCACGCCTGGCTGTTCGACCACCTCATGCCGCTCGGCGGCGACCCGAACGGGCCCACCTTCGAGGGCTGGACACTGCTGTCCGCCCTCGCAGCCCAAACCGAGCGGTTGCGGCTCGGGGTGATGGTCACCAGCAACAGGTTCCGCCCACCGGCCATACTGGCCAAGATCGCCGCCACTGTCGATGTCATCTCCGGCGGCCGGCTCGAGTTCGGCATCGGCGCGGGCTCGCGGCCCGACGTGCCAATGGCCCGGCGTGAGTACGCCGCTCACGGCCTTCCCTTCCACAATGCCGCCCACGCGGTCAAAAGCCTCGCCGAGGCGTGCACGATCATCCGCAGACTATGGACCGAAACCGCACCGTTCGACTTCCAGGGCGACTACCACCAGCTGACCGGCGCGTTCTGCAGTCCCAAACCCGTCCAGCGACCCCACCCGACGATCCTGATCGGCGGCCAGGCCACCCCGACGCTGCGCGTGGTGGCCGAGCACGCCGACCGCTGGAACATGCCCGGGGGCAGCATCGAGCAGGCAATCGCCCGCAGCGCCACGCTGGACCGGCTGTGCGTCGAGATCGGCCGCAACCCGGCCGAGATCACCCGATCCATCATCCTGCCCGCCTCCTACGACCGGCCCCAGGACACCCGCCACATCGTCCGCGCGGCACTCGACGGCGGGTTCAGCCACATCGTCCTCGGACTCGACGCGCCCTACCCGGCCGAGGTCGCACGCCGGGTCGCCGACACCATCATCGACCCCCTCTCCGACACAAACTGAAACACCGAATCACGGTCCACAACGCGAGGGCGGCGCCACCGCTGCCCCTGAAACCGAGGAACCACCGATGGCTAGGACCCACCCACCCCGTCAGGGTGTTGCCGCAGTAAATGCCGGATTTACTGCGACGGAGCCCCTACCGTGATCATCGCGACCTGCGGCGGGGCATTCCGGCCGCCGGGGTGAGGTGTACGCATTTACTGCGGCAGTGCCGGGAGGGCGGAGAGGGCATGACGATCGAACCGGTGACCGAACTCGGGAGCGGGGGCGCGTTGCGGTTGCCGCGCGCCCGCATCGTGCCCATGTCCGCCCCTCCCGCGTCGTACACCGCGGCGGTCGAGCGCTACCTCACCGGCGCGGGCATCGCGAAGTCCTCCGCGCGTATCTACCGGATCTCGCTGACGACCTGGGGGTGGATGCTCACCGGTGAACCGGCGCCGACCGGACCCGCCCGCCGGGGCGCGAAGCCGCCCGTCTTCGACGTCGCCGCGATCGATGACCCGGCGCTGCCCGAGGTGCTGGCCGAGCTGGCGGCGGCGCGGGCGGATGAGATGGACGCCGACACCGTCAACCGGGAGTTGTCCATCGCGCGCAAGGCGATCGGCTGGTGGCAGCGCCAGGGTTGGAACGAGTGCGATCCGACGATCGGCATCGAGCGGCGGCCGGCGCCGCCGGACCGCACCAAGGCTCTCGCGGAGAACCAGATCGCTGCCCTGTGGCGCCTCGACGTCGCGCTACGGGAGAAGACGCAGTGGAAGATGCTCTACGAGTCCGCCGCACGGGCCGACGAGGTGCTGTGCCTCAACGTGGAAGACCTGTACCCGCAGGACAAGCGGGGCAGGATCACCGCCAAGGGCGGGGCGACCGAGTGGATTCACTGGCAGTCCGGCACCGCCCAGCTCCTGCCCCGCCTCATCGCCCGCCGCACCCGCGGCCCGCTGTTCCTCACCGACCGCAAGGCGCCGGCCGGAACACCGACGCTCGACGTGTGTCCGGAGACCGGCCGGGCTCGGCTCTCCTACCGCCGCGCTGAGGAGATCTTCGAGGAGAACACCCGGCTGCTGGCCAACCCCCTCGCCTCACCCGACGACATCGAGGACCTGGACGGCTGGACCCTCCACCGGCTACGGCACAGCGCCCTCACGCACGACGCGGAAGACGGCACCTCCACCCCGATGCTGCTGGCCCGCTCCCGCCACGCCTCCGTCCGCTCCCTGGAGCGATACGCACGGCCCGGCGTCGACTCGGTCGCCCGGCACGTCGCCGAACGCGACCCCGCTGCACGTCGCCGCACATAGATCCGAGCGCATCAGGGCTTCAAGATCATCCCGTTGCCCCTTTGGCGCGTATCTCGGTCACACCCCTACAAGGTGCCGTACCCGTCGTCCTGGATGACGGCACCGGACACCTCGCCGAGCACCTCCAAGGCACGGTTTCCGACGTCGGCAGTCGCACGCACGGCATCCCACCAGCGGCCCACCGGTAACACCTCCACGTCGGCATTGTTCGGTGGGGTCCACGACAAGGCTCTGGTCGTCACGTCGATCTCTCCTGCGGTCTGCGCGGAGCGGCACCGGCCAGTGCCCTTGCGGGCATGAGGTCGGCGACGCCATCGTGCAGCTCACGCTAGGTGTGTGAGCGATCACAGCCCAGTGACGTAGTGCACCAGATACCGGGACAATGTGGACCGGCCAGGACGTCACGTCCCAGTCAGAGCGCGGGCTCGACTCCGAGTCGGGCAGCCAGTCCGCGGAGCCGGGTGTTGCGCCGCTTCTCCTCCTCGCGCATCTCCAGCACGGTGGCCCGCGCGAGGGCCTGATACCGGATCCACTCGGGCTGAGCGGCTTCCACCTCCAGCAGCGTCTCCAACGCTCCCTCATTGTCGCCGGTCTGGTACTGCGCCTGGGCCACGTCCAGCCGGTGAGCCGCCAGATGGACCGGCCGCTTGATCAACTCGCGACGCACATCCCCCGACGCCTCCAGCGCCCTCACCGGATTCGGCTCAGTCCCCGCCATAGCAATGTTGACGATCTGCGTCTTCACGTCGACCGGGGAGAACGCCGTCCCGTACACGCGCACCGAGCCGGACCGTACAGCCGCAGCCTCGGCGAAGTTGAGGAACTGATCGGCGTCATCCTTACGATCCCGCCGCGCGGCGGGCGTGGCCGCTGCCACGAGCAGATTCCCGTACACCGCCTACTGCGCACTCGTACCGTCCCGCATCGACGGTTCCAGGGCGTCCGCCTTCCGCTCGGCGACCGACTGCGCCTCCTCCCACCGGCCCTGCCGCAACAGCACCCACGACAGCGTGGAGATACCCATGCCCTCCATCGGTGGATCGGACGCCCGCTGCGCCGCCTCCAGTTGCTTGGCCACCGCCTCGAAGGCCCAGTCGGGGTGCCCGGCCTGTACGGATAGGCTGGCCGCGAGCTGATAGGCGAGCGCGAGTTGCTTCCAGACCTGTTCCAGGAGCGAACCGGTCGTCTCCCGGACGACCGCGCGCCCATCGCGAAGGACGAGCGGCAACGAGCCGGCGAGCCTGCTGTAACCACCCTTCCAGTAGAGCGTCGTGGCGGCGCGGACCTGGTCCATCCACGCCTCCGCGGAGGGCGGATCCTCGTCGAGGCCGTCAGCGGGGACACCGGGCAGCGCGCTGATGTCCTGGATGGCGTCGCGAAGGGCGATCAGGCCGCCGTCGTCGGAGAGTTCCGTGGTCACGGTGGGCTGCCCCAGGAGTCGGTCCAGCTCAGTGTCGAGTGCCCTCGCCAAGGCCCGGAGCGTGGACAGGCGCGCCGATTGCCGGATGTTCTGCTCCAGCTTTCGGATGGTGTCGACGTGCACTCCGGACCGCTCTGCCAGCCCCTCTTGAGTGACATCACGGTACCGGCGGAGTTCGCCAAGGCGGTCGCCAATGGTCTTGTCACTCATGGTGCGCACCCCCACCAGACGGTCTTTCAGTCACGGTACGCCCGGCGAACGGGATCGGGTGGTGCCACACACGAAAGAGCACCCTTCCGGGGCGAGATGCACGCTAGGAAGTGCAACAGGGGCAACGGCGTCAGCGGAGACGTCGTCGGCCTCTACGTCGGTCAGCCGCGCGCAGCGAAACCGAGGCACTCGGCGTCAAGGATGAGATATAGCCAGACCGTCAACCGCACGAGTCGCCACGCCGATGCTCAGGGGGCATACGTACCTGCTGCTGGCGTCCACAACCGGCTGCGGAAGTGGGCCGCCGACGGCACGTGGGAGAAGGTGTTCATTGCCCTGCTCGCCCAGGCCGACGCCGAGGGCGCTCAGGCGGTGAACAAGCGGTTCATCTCTGCCAGGTCCCTGGCCTCACGGCCGACCTCGCCCTTGTCGGAGGCGATCTCCACGAAGCCGACAACCGCGGGCAGGCTTTCGGCCAGGTCAGCAACGCGTTCATCCGCGTGGTGAACCAGGCCGATGGACAGGAGTTCGCCCGCTATGACCTCGGCGAAGACGCGTCCACGGAGACGGCGATGACCTTCGGCGAGGTCTACCGGCACGGCGGCGAGGGGAAGTTCCGCGCCGTTGACCCGGGGTTGCGCCAGGGCTGCGAGGGGTACCGCTCTAGACTCTGGGTCAACGTTTCGCAAAGTCGGGTATGACGCGGGAGAGCCCCGTACAAAACGATTGGGTAGCCAGTGCTTCTGAAAACGTTCGGCTGGTCGTTCGCGGTCACCGCGCTCGGCCTGGTCGCGGCGGTGTTCTACGGGGGGTGGACCGGCTTCGGGATCGTGGCGATCCTGTCCATCCTCGAGATATCGGTGTCCTTCGACAACGCCGTGGTCAACGCCGGGATTCTGAAGAAGATGAATGCCTTCTGGCAGAAGATCTTCCTCACCATCGGCGTCCTGGTCGCGGTCTTCGGCATGCGCCTGGTCTTCCCGGTCGTGATCGTCGCCGTCAGCGCCAAGATCGGTCCGATCGAAGCGGTACAGCTCGCGATCGACGACAAGGACAAGTACCAGCAGCTGGTGACCGACGCCCACCCGTCGATCGCCGCCTTCGGTGGCATGTTCCTGTTGATGATCTTCCTCGACTTCATCTTCGAGGACCGGGAGATCAAGTGGCTCGGCTGGCTGGAGCGTCCGCTCGCCAAGCTCGGCAAGGTCGACATGCTCTCCGTCTGCATCGCGCTCATCGTGCTGCTCGTCTCCGCGACGACCTTCGCCACCAACGCCCACCAGCACGGTGGCATCCATGTGGACAAGGCGGAGACCGTCCTGATCGCCGGCGTCGCGGGCGTGATCACCTACCTGATCGTCGGCGGCCTCTCCGGCTACTTCGAGAACAAGCTCGAGGAAGAGGAGGAGCGCGAGCACGAGGTCGAGGAAGAGGCCAAGAGGAGCGGCAAGAAGGTCCCGGCGGTCGCGATGGCCGGCAAGGCCGCGTTCTTCATGTTCCTCTACTTGGAGGTCCTCGACGCGTCCTTCTCCTTCGACGGCGTCATCGCCGCCTTCGCGATCACCAACGACATCGTCCTGATGTCGCTCGGCCTCGGCATCGGCGCGATGTACGTCCGCTCGCTCACGGTCTACCTGGTCCGCCAGGGCACCCTGGACGACTACGTCTACCTGGAGCACGGCGCGCACTACGCGATCGGCGCCCTCGCCGTGATCCTGCTCGTCACCATCCAGTACGAGATCCACGAGGTCATCACGGGCCTCGTCGGCGTCGTCCTGATCGCCTGGTCCTTCTTCTCCTCGGTCCAGCACAACCGCAGGCTGGCGGCGGCCGAGGGAAAGGGCACGGGGGCCAACGAAGGCTGAGGTCTCCTCCGGCCTCTGAGCCGGGCCGCCAGTGCGGGCCGCGGCGCCGCCGCCAGGCGGCACCCCGCATGCCCGACCGCCCGCCGAAGGCCACCCCGATGTGGCTTTCGGCGGGCGGTTTCGTGCGGAGGCGGGCGCTCGCGAGGACGGGCCGCATCCCGTGTCGCGTTTGCGGGTGGGACGGTTGCTCGCGAACGGGCGGTGCGATCGGGGGTTCAGGGATCGGCGCGTGGGCAGTCAGGGGAGGGAGTAGCGGCCAAGGGTCCAGTGTGCTCGTCGGAGCGGGGCGCGAATCGGCCCTTTTCGTGGCCGAGTTGCCGCTCTAGGGCTGTGAACTGCTGTGACCTGCCGTGACCTGCCGCGTTCCGAGGCGTTCCGGCGCGGTTCGGTGGCACGAAGTGATGATCCTCTCCATTGCCATCCCTTTGCGATGGCTTTACCCGCCTGTTAGTCTTCCGGCGACCGGACAGGATCGGACCACCGCCCAGCGGCCCGTGCCCGAACAGCCCGACGACAGATGCAAATCGCCCTGTGAAGCCACTTCTACGTTGAGGTCGTCGCACGGCGACCGGGCGGGAACCTCATGGCCCTGGACGAAACCGGCACCGAACTCCCCCTCTCCGAGGCGCAGTCAGGCGTGTGGCTGGCCGAGCGGTCCCGGCCCGACCTCTCCTCGCCGTATCTCTGGGGCGAGTACACCGACATCACCGGCGCCCTCGACACCGGTCTCCTGGTGGCGGCCGTCCGGCAGGCCGTGCGCGAGACCGAGGCCCTCCACGTCCGCTTCACCGAGGCGCCGGACGGACGGCCGGTCCAGCACGTGACGCGCCCGCGCTCCGTCTCCTTTCCGGTACGCGACCTGCGGCACGAGCCCGACCCGTACGCGAGCGCCCTCGACTGGATGCGCAAGGAGCTGTCCCGGCCCGTCGACCTGGCCGAGGGCGAGCTGTTCGACGGCGCCGTCCTGCGGATCGGCGACGACCGGCATCTGCTGTTCACCCGGGTGCACCACATCGCCCTCGACGGCTTCGGCATGACGCTCTTCTCGCGCCGCGTCGCCGACCTCTACGGCAGCCTGCTCGACGGCGGCCCGATCCCCGAAAACGGCTGGAGCCCGCTGCGGGCCGTCCTCGACGAGGACCGCGCCTACCGCGCCTCACCCCAGTGGGATGCCGACCGGGGCTGGTGGCTCGGCCAGATGGAAGGGCATCCGGAATTCCTGAGCCTGGCCGCCCGCCCGGCCCCGGTGCCCGCCGCCTCGCTGCGGCTGACCAGCACTCTGTCCGCAGTGGAGTTCGCCCAACTGCGGTCGGCTGCCCGGGACATGGGTCAGCGCTGGTCACGGCTCGTCATCGCGGCGACCGCCGTCTTCGTCCACGCCATGACCGGCAGCCGGGACGTCGTCCTCAGCCTGCCGGTCACCGGACGGGTCAGCGAGCAGAGCAGGCAGGTGCCCGGCATGTCGGCCAACGTGCTGCCGCTGCGGCTGTACGTCGACCCCGCCGCCCCCTTCACCGACCTGGCCGCCCGGGCCGACGAGGCGATCGCCCACGTCCAGCACCACCAGCGCTACCGGGGCGAACAGCTGCGCCGCGACCTGGGATACCCCCAGGACGGGCGGCGCTTCTTCGGGCCCGTGCTCAACATCCAGCGCTTCGCCTATGGTCTGCGCTTCGGACCCGCCACCGCCACCGTGCACAACGTCCAGGCGCCGCCCTCGGAAGACCTGTCCCTGGTGGCGTACGACCGTGGCGACGGACCCCTCACCATCGACGCCGACGCCAACCCGGCCAACCACTCCCCGGAACTGCTGCGCGACGCCAGCGACCGCTTCCTGCGCGTGCTGCGCCAGGCCGCCGACCGCCCCGGCCGGACTCCCGTGGCGCGTTACGCCGTCACCTCGGCCGCCGAACGCGACCACATCCGTACGGCGGGCAGCGGGCGGCCGCAGCGGGACACCGGCCCGGCGCGCACCGCGCTCGCACGGTTCGAGGCCCACGTCGCCGTCACGCCCGAGGCGTTCGCCGTGCGCTCGGCCGCCACCGGCGAACGGCTCACCTACCGGCAGCTCGACACCCGCGCCACCGCCCTCGCGGCCGAGCTGACCGCGGCGGGCGTCACCGCCGAGACGCCGGTGGTCCTCCTCGCCGAGCGCTCGCCCGAACTCGTCGTCGCCGTACTGGGCGTGGCCAAGGCGGGGGCCGCGTATCTGCCGCTGCACCGCGCGGACGGCACCAGCCGCCTGACCGCGATCGCGGAGGGAGCCGGAGCGCGGTTCCTGATCACCGACGCCACGACCCGGGAAGACGACATCGCCGCGTGGTTCCGCGACCGGGGACACCGTACGTTCGTCCTCGGCGACCTCAGCGACGAACCGTCTGCCTCCCGCCGCGGTGGCTCTCCGGCCGTCCACCCGGAACACCTCGCGTGCGTGATGTACACCTCGGGTTCGACCGGCACCCCGAAGGGCGTCGCCATCACCCACGGCAATCTCGTACGGCTCGCCACCGACCGCTGGTGGAGCGAAGGCGCCGCCGAACGGGTGCTGCTGCACTCCCCGCACGCCTTCGACGCGCTCACCCTGGAACTGTGGGTGCCGCTGCTCACCGGCGGAGAGATCGTCATCGCCCCGCCGGGCCGTACGGACCTCGGCGCCCTGCGCGAGGTCATCGCCGCGCACCGCGTCACCGGGCTGTGGCTGACGGCGGGCCTGTTCGCGGCGGTCGCCGAGGAGGACCCCGACTGCCTCGCCGGTGTCCGCCAGGTGTGGACCGGCGGCGACGTCGTCGCGCCCGAGGCCGTACGGCGCGTCCGCTCCTCGCCCCGGGCCCCCGCCGTAGTCAACGGTTACGGACCCACCGAGACCACCGTCTTCGCCACCCGCCACCCGGTGGACCACCTCCCCGCGCACACCGCGTCCGTGCCCATCGGCACCGCGCTCGACGGCACCGGGGTGCACCTCCTCGACGACGCGCTGCGGCCCGTCCCGCCCGGTGTCACCGGCGAGGTCTACCTCTCCGGCACCGGGCTCGCCCGCGGCTACCTCGGCGCGCCGCGCCGGACGGCGGAGCGCTTCGTGGCCTGCCCGTTCGGCCCGCCCGGCGCCCGGATGTACCGCACCGGAGACCTCGCCCGCTGGACCCCGGAGCGGACCCTCGACTTCGCGGGCCGCGCCGACAGCCAGCTCAAACTGCGCGGCTACCGGGTCGAACCCGGCGAGGTCGACGCCGCGTTGTGCCGCCACCCCGCCGTGACCCGGGCCGCCACGGTGCTCCGTGAGGACCGGCCGGGTGAGCGCAGGCTCGTGTCGTACGTCGTCATGGCGCGGCCGGAAGCGGTCGGCGATGACACGTTGACGCGCCACGCCGCCGAGCACCTTCCGGCGTTCATGGTGCCGTCGGCGATCGTCCCCGTCGAACGGCTCCCCCTCACCCGCAACGGCAAGCTCGACCGCGCCGCACTGCCCGCACCGCCCACCGCGCGACGCGACGGCGGGGATGGCGCGGATAACACCGCCACGGACCGGCCGCCCCGCACGCCCGCCGAGGAGACGCTCACCACGCTGTTCCGCGACATCCTGGGCGAGCGGCACATCCCGCCGGACACCGGCTTCTTCACCCTGGGCGGCGACAGCATCCTGGCGATCCACCTGGTCAGCCGGGCCCGGCGGGCAGGGCTCCCGCTCACTTCGCAGGATGTCTTCCGCCACCCCACAGTCACGGCCCTGGCCGCGACCGTGGCCGACCGCTCCCCGTCGCCCACGGGCCCGAGCGCCACCGCCCCGAGCGACACCGATACCGACGTGGACACCGACACCGACCCGGCGGTGGAGCCGACACCCGTGATGCACTGGCTGCGCGAACGCGGCGGGCCCATCACCGGATTCGCGCAGTCCATGGCGCTGCGCACCCCCGCCGCACTGGACCTGCCGAGGCTGCGCACCCTCCTCGACGGGCTGCTCGACCGCCACGACATGCTGCGCCTCCGCCTCTCCGCACGGGACTCCTCCTGGGAGCTGCGGACCGACCCCGGCGGCCGGATCGCGCTGGTCCGGCACGACGCGGCCGGTCTGGACCGGCAGGCGCTGGAGACCGCCGTACGGGAGCACGCCGCGCGGGCCGGAGAGCGGCTGGACCCCGCCGAGGGGCGCGTCGTACACGCGGAGTGGTTCGACGCCGGAGCCGACCGGCCCGGCACGCTCGTCCTCACCGTGCACCACCTGGCCGTCGACGGGGTGTCGTGGCGCATCCTGCTCGACGACCTGCGCGACGGCTGGCGCGCGCTGGCCGACGGCCGGACCCCGGCACCGCCGCCGGTCGGCACGGGGTTCGGGAGGTGGAGCAGGGCGCTTGCGGCGCACGCCCGGGACGCCTCGGTGCTGGCCGAACTCCCGTACTGGACGCAGGTCGCCAACGCGGTGGGCCACCTCCGGGCGGAGTCGCGGCCGGAGCGGCCGGACCCGGCGCGGGACACCGAGGCCACGCGCCGCCACCACACCCGCACCCTTCCGGCAGCGCTGACCTTGGCCCTGGCGGAGCGGGCCACCGCCGCGTTCGGCGCCTCGCTGAACGACCTGCTGCTGACCGCGTTCGTCCGGGCCGTCGCGGACTGGCGAGGCGCGGAGGAGACGGGGGAGACGGCCGTCGGGCTGGACCTGGAGGGCCACGGCCGGGAGGAGTTCGCCGCCGGTCTCGAACTGTCGCGTACGGTCGGCTGGTTCACCGTCATCCACCCGGTGCTGCTCGACGCGGGGGACGGGGACACGCCCTGGGACGTGGCCGTGGCCCGGGTTCGCGCCACACTGCGCGACATACCGGCCCATGGCCTCGGCTACGGCCTGCTGCGCCACCTCAACCCGGACACCGCCACCCGGCTGGCCGCACCGGCCGCGCCCCGGATCGCCTTCAACTACCTCGGCCGCTTCGAGGCGGACGGCGAGCGGGACTGGAGCCCGGACGGGAGCGTCCTCGCGTCCGGCGCGTCGCCGGAGCTGCCGTTGGCGCACGCCGTCGAACTCGACTCCGTCATCGTCGACCACCCCGAAGGCCCGCGGCTCACCGCCATGTGGTCCTGGGCCGGTCGCCTCCTGGACGAGGCGCACCTGGCCGACCTGGCCGGGCGCTGGTTCGACCACCTCGCGGCACTGGCCGCCGGTGCGGACGAACGACCGGTGGCGCCCGCAGCAGAGGATGAGGGTGAGGCGTTGCCGCTGGCGCCCCTCGCCCAAGGGCTGCTGTTCCACTCCCAGTACGACCATGGCGAAGACGGCGGCGCCGACCCGTATCTCGTCCAGTTCGTCTTCGAGCTGACCGGCGAACTCGACGCCACCGCGCTGCGCGAGGCACTGCGCGCCCTACTGCGCAGGCGCCCGAACCTGGCCGCCGGGTTCCGGCCGGACGCCCTCGGCAGGCCCGTGCAGGTGGTGCCGGACCACATCGACGTTCCGTGGCGGGAGGAGCGGGTGGCCTCCCCCGAGGAGGAGGACGCCTTCCTCGACCGGGACCGGCGGGTGCGGTTCGACCTCGCCCAGCCGCCCGCGCTGCGCGCCACTCTCCTGCGCGCCGCAGGTCACCGGCATGTCTTCGTACTGACGGCCCATCACATCCTGCTGGACGGCTGGTCCTGGCCGATCGCGGTCCGGGAGCTGTTCGCCCTCTACGTGGGCGGAACGCCCCCGGCCGCCACGCCCTACCGCGCCTATCTGGACTGGCTCGCCACGCGCGATGCCGAGGCCGACGAGACCGCGTGGCGCGGTGTCCTGTCCGGGCTGGACGGCCCCACCCTGGTCGGTGGCGAGCGCGACCGGGACAGCTCCGACCACCACGGCCAGGCCGACGCCGAGCTGGACGCCGGAGTGACGGACGCGCTGCGGCAAGCGGCCCGTACGCACGGGCTGACCGTCAACACGCTCGTACGGCTCGGCTGGGCCATGCTGCTGGGCGCCCACACCGGCCGTGACGACGTCGTCTTCGGCGCCACGGTCTCCGGCCGCCCGCCCGAGCTGCCCGGTGTGGAGAACATCGTCGGTCTGCTCATCAACACCATCCCGGTGCGGGTCCGCCTCGATCCCTCCCGCACCGTCGAGGAGACGCTGCGCGCGCTGCGCGACCAGCAGCTCGCCGTCGTCGAGCACCAGTACGCCGACCTCACCCGGCTGCAGCGCCTGGCCGGACACGGCGAACTCTTCGACACCCTCGTCGTGTTCGAGAACTACCCCCTCGACGCCGATGTGCTGCGGGACGTCGCGCCCGGCATCGAGATCACCGGGCTGCGGGTGATGGACGGTACGCACTACCCCCTGTCGCTCATCGTCCTCCCCGGCGACGGAACGCGGCTGGGCCTGCGGCTCGACCACCACACCGGGGTCCTCGACGCGGACGCCGCCCGGCGCCTGCTCGACCGGCTCGGCGCGCTGCTCCACCGTATCGCCGCCGCGCCCGGCGCCCGGCTCGCCGACATCGGCCTGCTGCTGCCGGACGAGCGGACACCTCGGCTCCCGGCCGACACCGAGCGGACACCGGGCCGTGTCACCCTGCCCACGCTGTTCGAGGCACAGGCCGCGATGCGACCCGACGCCCCCGCGCTGACCGATGGCGAACGTACCCTCGGATACGGGGAGTTGAACGAACGGGCCAACCGTCTCGCGCGGGCGCTCGTGGCGCGCGGCGCGGGCCCGGGCCGCCTCGTCGCCCTCGCCCTGCCACGCGGCGCCGACCTGGTGACCGCCATCCTCGCCGTGCTCAAGTCCGGTGCGGGCTATGTGCCGCTGGACCCGGCCACCCCGCCCGAGCGTGTGCGCCATGTGCTCGACGAGGCGAATCCGCCGCTGGCCGTGGCGACGGCCGACACCGCGGCCATGCTGCCGCCCGGCCAGGACCGGTTGCTGCTGGACGACCGGGAGGACGACCCGGAGACGGCCGCCGCCCTGGCCACCGGGCCGGCCGGTGACCTCGGCCGGTGCACCGACCCGCACACCACCGCCTACGTCATCCACACCTCCGGTTCGACCGGCACCCCCAAAGGCGTCGTGGTCACGCACGACAACGTCGTACGGCTGCTGAACACCACCGATGAGCGGTTCGGCTTCGGCCCGGACGATGTGCACGCCCTGTTCCACTCGTACGCTTTCGACGTGTCCGTATGGGAGCTGTGGGCGGCGCTCGGCCGTGGCGGGCGGCTCGTCGTCGTACCGCACACGGTCAGCCGGTCGCCACGCGAGATGTGGCAGCTGCTGGTGCGCGAGCGGGTCACCGCGCTGTGTCAGACGCCGTCCGCCTTCTACCAACTCGCCCAGGCGGAAGCCGACATGGCGCGGGAGGCCGACGGCCCGCCCCGGCACGCGCTGCGCGTCGTGGTCTTCGCCGGGGAGGCGCTGGACCCGCGCCGGATTCGCCACTGGTATCCCGACGGCCCCGCCATCCACGGCCGTCCCCGGCTGGTGAACATGTACGGCATCACCGAGACCACCGTGCACTCCACCTACGCCGAACTGACCGACCCGGCCGACACCCGCAGCGCCATCGGCGAACCACTCGCCGATCTGCGGCTGCACCTGCTCGACCATGCGCTGCGGCCCGTGCCGCCCGGCTGTCCCGGCGAGATCTACTTGTCCGGCCCGGGTGTGACCCGCGGCTACCTGGGACGGTCGGCCCTGACCGCGACCCGTTTCGTGGCCGACCCCTCCGGCCCGCCCGGCGCCCGGATGTACCGCTCGGGCGACCTGGCGCGGCGGTGGCAGGACGGCACGCTGGAGTACCTGGGCCGCACCGACCAGCAGGTGAAGGTGCGCGGTTTCCGCATCGAACCGGGCGAGATCGAGGCCGTCCTGGAGCGCCACCCCGACGTCGTCCAGGCCGCGGTCATCGCCCAGTCCGCCGAGGCCGATGGCGGCGCGGGCGGCGTACGGCTCGTGGCGTACACCGTGCCCGCCACCGTGGACACCCACCTTGACCCCGCCGCGCTGCGCCAGCACACCGCCGACCACCTGCCCGGATACATGGTGCCCAGCTTCGTGGTGCCGATCGCCCGGCTGCCGCTGACCCGCAACGGCAAGCTCGACCGGCGCGCCCTGCCCGCACCCACGCGGACCGGGGCCGTGGGACGGACGCCCGCCACCGAGCTGGAGCGGTTCCTGTGCCGCGCCTTCGCCGAAACACTCGGCGTACCCGAAGTCGGCGTGGAAGACGACTTCTTCGACCTCGGCGGCCACTCGCTGCTCGCCACCCAGCTCATCAACAAGATCCGTGCGGGCCTCGGCATCGACCTCGCCATCCGCACACTCTTCGACGCGCCCACCGTGGCCGCGCTCGCCCCGCGCGTCACCGCACAGCGCGAGCCCCGCCGGGCGCAGGCCGGACGTCCGGCGCAGCGCCCGCCGCTGCGCCCCGGACTGCGGCCCGCCCGTGTCCCGCTTTCGTTCGCCCAGCGCCGTCTGTGGTTCCTCCACCACTTCGAGGAGGCCGGGCCGACGTACCACATGCCCTTCGCCTTCACGCTCGACGGCCCGCTGGACACCGGGGCGCTGCGCGCCGCGCTCATGGACGTCCTGACGCGCCACGAGATCCTGCGCACCGTGGTGGAGGTCCACGACGGCGAGCCCTGGCAGCGCCCCACCACCCCCGCCGAACCGCCCATCGAGACCGTGGTGCTGGACGAGGCGGAGGGCTATGGCGCCGACGAAGCGCGACTCGTCGAACGGCTCGCCGCCGACGCCGCCCGCCCCTTCGACCTGGCCACGGAACTGCCCCTGCGGGCGACGCTGTACGTGCTGGGCCCCGACCGCCACGTCCTGATGCTGCTGCCGCACCACATCGCGGCCGACGGCTGGTCGCTGACCCCGCTCACCCGCGACCTGTCCGCCGCCTACCGGGCCAGGGCCTCCGGCACCGCTCCCCGGTGGGAGCCGCTGCCCGCGCAGTACGCGGACTTCGCCCTCTGGCAGCGGGAGCTGTCCACCGACGCCGACGCCGCGTACTGGACGCGCGCCCTGAGCGGCATCCCGCAGGTGCTGTCCCTGCCCGCCGACCACCCGCGCCCGCCGACCACCTCGCACCGTGGCGGCACCGTCGAGTTGGCCCTGGACGCCGAACTGCACCGGGGGCTCACCGCCCTCGCCCGCGAACACGAGGCGAGCGTGTTCATGGTGCTGCACGCCGCGCTCGGCGCCCTGCTGTCCGGGCTCGGCGCGGGCGAGGACATCCCGATCGGCACGGCCGTCGGCGGCCGCCACGACGCGGCACTGCACGACACCATCGGCTGCTTCGTCAACACACTGGCCCTGCGCACCGACCTGTCGGGAACCCCCTCCTTCGCCGAGTTGCTGCGCCGGGTGCGCGCGGCCGATCTGGACGCCTTCGACCACCAGGAGCTGCCGTTCGAGCAGCTGGTGAAGCTGCTCAACCCGCCGCGCTCCACCGCGCACCACCCCGTCTTCCAGGTGATGCTGGCCTTCCAGGACACCGGGAACGCCGACATCGACCTGCCGGGGATCACCGCGCGGCAGGTGCAGGTGCACGGCGACCGGGCCCGCCTGGACCTGCTGTGGAGCCTGCGGCAGGAGTACGACGCGACCGGCGCGCCCGCGGGCGTGTCCGGGGTGCTGGAGTACAACGCCGACCTGTTCACCCGGGGGACGGCGGACGCGCTGAACGAGCGGCTGGCCCGGCTGCTCCGCGCCGCCGTGGCCGACCCCGGCCGGGTCGTCGCGGACCTGCCCCTGCTCACGGCGGACGAGGAGCGGCGGACCGTCACCACCTGGAACGACACCGTGCACGAGGTCACCGGGCCGGGCGTGGTCGAGCTGTTCACGGCCCAGGCCCGCCGCACCCCGCACGCGCCCGCCCTGATCGGGGCCACGGAGACGCTGGACTTCCGGCAGCTCGCCGAACGGGTTGCGGACCTGGCCCGGACGTTGCGGGACCGTGGCGCGGGCCCCGGACGGCTGGTCGCCGTCGGCCTGCCGCGTGACACCGGCCTGATCACGGCATGCCTGGCTGTGATGTCCACCGGCGCCGCCTATCTGCCGTACGACCCCGACCTGCCGCCGGACCGGATCGCCACTCTGCTCGCCGACGCCCGCCCCGCCCTCGTCCTGCGCGCCCCGGACACCGGTGGCGATCCGTGGACACTTGCCACCTCACCCGCCCCGGCCCTGCTGCCCGACGACGCCGCGTACGCGATCCACACCTCCGGCTCCACCGGCCACCCCAAGGCCGTCGTCGTCCCGCGGCGGGCGCTCGTCAACCTGCTGACGACCATGCGCCACAACCTCGGTGTCCAGGAAGGCGACCGCCTTCTGGCCGCCGCCCCCGCCAACTTCGACATGTCGGTGCCCGAGCTGTTCCTCGGCCCTGTCACCGGGGCCGCCACGGTCGTCGCCGACGCCGCGACGCTCCGCGACCCGGACGCCCTGCTCGCCCTCCTGGCCCGGCACCGCGTCACGGTCATGCAGGCCACTCCCTCGCGCTGGCAGACCCTGGCCGACCGGCGGCCGGGCGTGCTGCGCGGCATGCGCGCGGTGATCGGCGGCGAGGCCGTGCCCGGTCCGCTCGCCGAGACCCTCACCGGCCTCGGCTGCGAGCTGTTCGCCTATTACGGCCCCACCGAAACCACCGTCTGGTCGGCCTGCCACCCCGTCACCGGCCCCCAGGAGCCCGGCGTACCGCTGGGCCGACCCGTCGCCAACACCCGCGCTTACGTCCTGGGCCCCCGGATGCGGCCCGTGCCGCCCGGCGCCCTCGGCGACCTGTATCTGGCGGGCGCGGGCGTCGCCCACGGCTATCTGCACCGCCCGTCGCTCACCGCGCAACGCTTCGTCGCCGACCCCTTCGGCCCGCCCGGCACCCTCATGTACCGCACCGGCGACCTGGCCTCGTGGCGGGCCGACGGCACACTGCGCTTCCACGGCCGCGACGACGACCAGATCAAACTGCGCGGCCATCGCGTCGAACTCGGTGAGATCGAGGCGGCGTTGGCCGGACACCCCGAGGTCGGGGCCGCCGCGGTGGCGGTGTGGGACATGGGCCCGGACGACCGGCGGCTGGTCGGCTACCTGGTGCCCGGCCCGGATACCGATCTCGAATCCGTGCGCACACACCTGGCTGCCCGGCTGCCCGGCTACATGCTCCCGGCCCGTCTCCATACGCTCGACCGCCTCCCGCTGACCCGCAACGGCAAGGTGGACCGGCGCGCGCTGCCGGAGCCGGACTGGGGGAGCGGCACCGGCAGCCGGGCGCCGGGCACGCTCCGGGAGGAGACGCTGTGCCGGTTGTTCGCCGAGGTGCTCGGCGTGGACCGGGTCGGCGCCACGGACAGCTTCTTCGCCCTGGGCGGCCACTCGCTGAGCGCCACCCGGCTCGTCACCCGCATCCGGGACGTCCTCGGTCTGCGGCCCTCCATCCGCGACCTGTTCGAGGCGGCCACCCCGGCCACGCTCGCCGCGCGTCTCGACGACGGCATCCCCGCCACCCGGGGCCACCTCATCGCGTACCGCGCCACCGGCGAGGCGGCGCCGGTGTTCTGTGTGCACCCACTGAGCGGCATCGGCTGGCTGTACGCCGGGCTGCTGCACCACGTCGACGGCGCCCATCCGCTCTACGCCCTGCGGGGCGAGGGCCCCGGTGGTATCGGCGAACTGCCCTCCAGCATCGAGGAGATGGCCGAGCAGTACGTGGACGAGCTGCGGTCGGTACGCCCGCACGGCCCGTATCACCTGGTCGGCTGGTCCTTCGGCGGACTCGTGGCCCACGCCATGGCCGTACGGCTGCGGGAGCTGGGCGTCGCACCGGGACTGGTGTGCGTCGTCGACGCCCTGCCACCCACCGGAGACGGAGACGACGGTGGAGAAGCACCCGGCGCACCCATCGACGAGGAGCGCGTCCACCGCATCCTGGTGACCGCCGCAGGCCACGACGAGCGCCGATTCCCGCCCGGCGCACCGGACTTCGCCACCGTCACCGCCCTGCTCCGCACCGAGGGCAGCGCGCTCGCGACCCTCACCGAGGACGACATCGGCCGCATCGTCGCGGTGGCGAAGAACAACGCCCGGCTTCTGCGCGCCTACCGCCCGCCCGTCCTGGACGGCGACGCCGTCCACGTGGCCGGGGCCGGAAACCGCGCGGCGCTGGAGAAGGCGTGGCGCCCGCTGGTCACCGGCGTGCTCACGCTCCACGAAGTCGACAGCGACCACGAGCGGATCATGCAGCACCAGCACATCGGCGCCTTCGGCCACCTCCTCGCCGGGGAACTGCGCCGCCACGACCGCACCGCCCGAGGGACGGAGAACACATGACATCCGTGGCGCACCGAGCCCCGCTGGACACGGCGGAACTGGCGCGGCGTTTCCGGTCGGAGCTGCTCGGCCTGGACGCCCTTCCGGCGGGCGCCCGCGTCGTCATCCGGCTTCCGCACGGCGAGCCGCTGGCCGGGGCCCTGCTCACCTGCTTCGACCTGCGGCTCGTCGCCGTACCGCAACACCCGCGCACCTCCGACGCGGAACTGGCGGCCACCGTGCGGCGCGTGGACGCCTCGGCCGTCATCGACACCCCCGCCGACCGCACCCACCCGATCGGGCTGCGCATCCTCCCCGGGGCTCCCACCGAGCCCGATCCCGGGGCGGCGGAGCTGGCGTTCATCATGTTCACCTCCGGCTCCACCGGCACCCCCAAGGGCGTGATGCTCAGCCGCCGCGCCGTCCTCGGCAACGCCGCCAAGACGGCCGAGCTGCACCGCTTGGCCCCCGACCGCCCGCACGGCACCTGCCTGCCGCTGTACCACTGCAACGCGCTCGTGATGTCGCTCATCGGCGCCCACACCACACGCACCCCGCTGGTCCTGCACACCGCCTTCGACCCCGAGCGCTATCTGCGCGACCTGGCGGCGGGCGGCGCCCGCACCGCCTCCATCGTCCCCGCCCTGCTCACGGAGCTGGTGGAGGCCGCACCGGCCTGGCCGGACGGACTGGACTACCTGATCACCGCGGCCGCCCCGCTCACCGGCGACCTCGCCCGCCGTTTCCACCAGCGCTACGGCCCCAGGCTCCGCCAGGGGTACGGGCTCACCGAAGCGGTCAACTTCAGCTTCACCATGCCCGAGCCGACCGGCGAGGACTTCACGGCGCAGTACCTCGACCGCTTCCCGCCGGTCGGACTCCCGCTGCCCGACACGGAGGTGCGGCTCGAATCGGGCGAGGTGTGGATCAGAACACCGGACATGATGGACGGCTACTGGCACGACCCGGCCGCCACCGCCCAGGCCCTTACCCCCGACGGCTGGCTGCGCACCGGCGACCTCGGAGAGCTGCGCGACGGACTGCTCGTCCTGCGCGGCCGCGCCAAGGAGCGCATCGACCGCGGCGGCGAGAAGCACTACCCGCTGGACGTGGAGCGCAGCTGGCACGAGACGGGCCTGCGCGGCCGGTTCGCCGCCGTGCCCGTCGCCGAGGCCGCCCTCGGCCATGAGGTCGGTCTCGTCACCGAGGGCCCTCCCGCCGACACCCTCGACGCGGTGCGCACCGTGTGCGAGCGGGCCGCCGTACGCCCCGCCGCCGTCCGGTGGGGCGGCTTCCTCGCCACCGCCACCGGCAAACCGCGGCGCACCGCGATGGGCCGCACCCTGGCCGTACGCCGGATCTCCGCCGTCCGCTACGAACGGCTGCTGCGCTACGCCGCCGTCACCGCCCGGACCCTGCTCGGCACCGGCCCGGCGCCCTCGCCGGACCTGCCCTCGGGCGACGTGCACCGCGACCTGCACCGCGCGCTGCGCGCGATCGCGCCATATGCCGTGTACGAGCCGGTCCCCACCGGCGAGGAGCCCGTCTTCGCCGCCTTCGACTTCCTGCGCGAACACATGCGCGCGCAGGGGATGTGGGAGCCCCTGCCGGAGGGAGAGAAGGCGAGGTGGCGCGCATATCTGCGGTCCCAGTGGCCCCTGACGGAACACGCCGAACTCGCCGCGGAGATTGGCGCCATTGAGGGCGAAACACCCGATGAGTCTGATATGCCCCGGTTCGGGGCGTGGTGGGAGTCCGGCGACGGCCGGTCGCGGCTGCTTCCCCACGCCCCCGCCACCACCCCCGACGGCACGCCATGGGCGCTCGACTACCTGTGGCGCTGCCTTGCGGACGACCACGGGACCGCCCGTGCCGACCGCTGGACATGGGCGCGGCAGCCGCGCACCGGCCACCCGGCCACGGTGGGCTTCTCCGTGCTGCGATCCGGCCGCCACGACCTGGGCGGCGTCGTATGGGATTCACAACCGAGGGAGTGACATGCAGGAACAGGACACCAAAGCCCCGCTGAACATCGCCACCTGGGCGGAGAAGACGATACGCCCCGAACACACCGGACTGCATGTGGAGCACGCCCCGCTGCCGGTCGCGGTGCACGGCACGACGTCGGCCAGCGGGCGCGAACTGGTGACCAACGGTGCCATCGGCGCCGACCTGATCCGGCTGCCCGCGGGCGCCGGGTTCGTCCCGCACACCCACCCCGGCCACCACATCCTGACCATCGTGGCCGGGGTCGGCACCATCACCTACGACGGCCGTATCCATGAGACCCAGGCCGGGCAGACCCTGCTGATCGAAGGTGGTATCCCGCACGCCGTCGGCGCGATCACCGACCACCTGATCCTCGCCGTCGGCGCGCCGCACAAGCGGATCGGCGCGGACGACCGGATGACCCCGGTGGCGTACGAGGAAGTGGTCGCCGACGACGGCGAGCTGACCTGCATGATCTGTCTCTGTACGGCCGGTCCGCCGCGCTTCCTGCACTCCGTGGGCTGTCCGCACTGTCCCTGCCGGACGTGCGCGGGCATGACGCCCGATCACGGCTAGGGTCCAGCGCCGGACCCGCCGGGAGGTGTCGCCGCGCGCTCGGCGACACCTCCTGCCTGATCAAAGGTGCAGGCGGGTTACCATCTGAGCACCGCCTAGCTCGAAAGATGAACTTGTGACTGTCAACGAGGACTCGTTCACCAACTGGAACACCCGCGAGGAGATCGCGGAGTCGATGATCCCGATCATCGGGAAGCTGCACCGGGAGCGGGACGTCAACATCCTGCTCCACAGCCGCTCCCTGGTGAACAAGTCGGTGGTCAGCATCCTCAAGACCCACCGGTTCGCCCGGCAGATCGCCGGGGATGAACTGTCGGTCACCGAGACGCTGCCGTTCCTGCAGGCCCTCACCACGCTCGATCTCGGCCCGTCCCAGATCGACATCGGCATGCTCGCCGCCACGTACAGGACCGACGACCGCGGTCTGTCGGTGGAGGACTTCACCGCCGACGCCGTGGCCGGTGCCACCGGCGCCAACAAGATCGAGCGCCGCGAGGGACGCGACGTCGTCCTCTACGGGTTCGGCCGCATCGGGCGGCTCGTGGCCCGTCTGCTCATCGAGAAGGCCGGGTCCGGCAACGGTCTGCGGCTGCGCGCCATCGTCGTCCGCGGAGGCGGCGGCCGGCCCGCCGACGATCTCGTCAAGCGCGCCTCGCTGCTGCGCCGTGACTCCATCCACGGCCAGTTCCAGGGCACGATCACCGTCGACGAGGCGAACAGCAAGATCGTCGCCAATGGCAACGAGATCAAGGTGATCTACGCCGACGACCCGACGGCGGTCGACTACACGGCGCACGGCATCAAGAACGCCATCCTCATCGACAACACCGGCAAGTGGCGCGACCGCGAGGGCCTGTCCAAGCACCTGCGCCCCGGCATCGACAAGGTCGTCCTGACCGCGCCGGGCAAGGGTGACGTTCCCAACATCGTCCACGGCGTCAACCACGACACGATCAAGCCGGACGAGCAGATCCTGTCCTGCGCGTCCTGCACCACCAACGCCATCGTGCCGCCGCTGAAGGCGATGGCGGACGAGTACGGCGTCGAGCGCGGCCACGTGGAGACCGTCCACTCGTTCACCAACGACCAGAACCTGCTGGACAACCACCACAGCTCCGACCGGCGCGGCCGCTCGGCGCCGCTGAACATGGTCATCACCGAGACCGGCGCCGCCTCCGCCGTCGCCAAGGCGCTGCCCGACCTCAAGGCGAAGATCACCGGCAGCTCGATCCGCGTCCCGGTGCCGAACGTCTCGATCGCGATCCTCAACCTCCAGCTCGCGCGCGAGACCACCCGCGAGGAGGTCCTCGACCACCTCCGCGATGTGTCGCTGACCTCGCCGCTCAAGCGCCAGATCGACTTCATCAGCGCCCCCGACGCGGTGTCGAGCGACTTCATCGGCTCGCGCCACGCCTCGATCATCGACGCCGGTGCCACCAAGGTCGAGGGCGACAACGCGATCCTCTACCTCTGGTACGACAACGAGTTCGGCTACTCCTGCCAGGTCATCCGCGTCGTCCAGCATGTGTCCGGCGTGGAGTACCCGACCTACCCGGCCCCGGTGGTCTGATCCCCGCGCCCCGCACGGGGCGCGGTACCGAGTTCGGTGAGCCACGCGCGGATGGCCTCGGCCGTCGTCCGCGCGTGGGTCTCGGTCATGCTCCAGTGGTCGCCGGGCACGTCCACGGTGTCGTACGGCGCCCGCCAGGAGGTGCGCCACGTACCGCCGTGGTGTGCCTCCCGCCCGCCGTGGGTCCGCATCTCCGGCACCCGCTCGGTGGCGCGGACCAGCAGGGTGGGGACACCGGTCGGCCCGGGGCGCCAGCCACGGGTCATGCGGGTGTAGGCCCCGAGTGCGGCCATGGACATGTCGTCCACGGCCAGATCGAACCGCTCTCCCATCTCCAGGGGGACGCGTGCGGGCATGGCCAGCAGCCAGGGCTCGTCCTCGCGGTCCGGGGTGACGTGGTAGGTGTCCACGATGACGAGCCCTGACGGCGGTGTACCGGCCGACGTGAGCCGGGCCGCCACCGAGTGCGCGGGGTAGCCGCCCATCGAGTAGCCCAGAAGGACATACGGGCGGTCCCCGACGTGCTCTTCCACGGTGGCGGCGTGCAGATCCACGAGAGTCTCCCAGTCACGCGGGACAGCATCCCCATGGGCGACGCCGGGGTGCTGGATCTCCAGGACGTCCCGCTCACCGCCGAAGAAGCGGGCCAGCGTCCGGTACCAGGGCCCGCCGGGGCCGGGGGAGAAGCCCGGGAAGCAGACGAGGACGGCGTGCTCGGTACGTTCGTCACCGCCGGCCAGGGTCAGTGGCGCGAGCGTGTGCCGGGCGCGGTCGGCCCGGTCGAAGACGGGCACGGCGAGCGAGGCGTTCATCAGCAGGTGCATCGCCTGGACCACCTCCCCGGTCTGGCACACCCGCCGGTAGAGAGAGGCGAGCGCCTGCGGCGGTCGGGCGGTCGGCGCGTGCGGTGCCGGTTCGGCGGCCATCGGCTCTTCGTGCAGGGCGGGCAGCGCGCGCGTCGCGGGCAGTGCGGGGCCCAGCTCCGTGAGCAGGTGGTCGGCCAGCTCCGCGACGCTGGGCCGGTCGAAGGCCAGCGTCGCGGGCAACGGCAGACCGGTGAGCGTACTCACCCGGTTGCGCAGCAGGACACCGGTGAGGGAGTCGAAGCCCAGCTCGCCGAAGTGGGCGCCGGGGTCCACATCGGTCGCGTCCGGGTGGCCGAGAACCAGGGCGGCCTCCTCGCGGACCAGCGCCAGCAGAGCCGATGCCCGGTCGGCCCCGGGCAGCGAGGCCAACTGGTTCCGCCAGTCGGCCGGGTGTGCCGCCGCCTCGGCGGTGTCCGCACCGTCGGCCACGGACCGGGCGGCCGGGCGGGGGGTGCGGATCAGCCCGCGAAGCGGCGGCGGGATCGGCGGCCCGGCGGTGCCTGCGGCCCGGGCAGGGGCCAGCGGCAGCGGAGCCAGCACCGCCTCGTCCATGCCCAGCGCGGTGTCGAACATCGCGAGGCCCTGTGCGGCCGAGACCGGGCGGACCGGACCATATCCGGCCCGGGCGGTGCGAGCCGCCATGCCGCCGTCCCCCTCCCCGATCCCGTCTTCAGTTTCCGGCCGTTCCGCCCAGGGCCCCCAGGCGAGGGAGAGCGCGGGCAGGCCGAGCGCGGCGCGGTGGAGTGCGAGCCCGTCCAGGAAGGCGTTCGCGGCGGCGTAGTTGCCCTGGCCCGCGTTACCCAGCAGCCCGGCCGCCGAGGAGAACAGCACGAAGTGCGACAGCGGCAGATCCCGCGTCAGCTCGTGGAGATGCCAGGCCGCTTCCGCTTTGGGACGGAGCACGGCCGCGAGCCGCTCGGGCGTCTGCGCCTCCAGTACGCCGTCGTCCAGCACTCCGGCGGCGTGGACGACCGCCGTCAGGTCCGGTGCGTACTTCCCCACCACGGTGGCGAGCCGGTCGCGGTCGGCGGCGTCACACGCGAGCACGTCCACCTGGGTTCCCGTCTCCTCCAGCGCGGCCCGCAGCCGCCGCGCGCCCGGTGCCGCCGGGCCACGGCGGCTGATCAGCACCAGACGGCCGACCTGGTGACGGGTGGCCAGGTGCCGGGCCAGCAGCCCGCCGAGAGCCCCGGTGCCGCCGGTGATCAGCACGGTGCCGTGGAGCGTGGCCGCGTCGGCGGGGGCCGGGGCGGCGGCCAGCCGGGGGACGCGCACGGTGCCTTCCCGGACGGCGAGCTGGGGCTTGCCCGTGGCGATGGCGGCGGGCAGCAGACGCAGCGACTCCGGCCGCCCGTCCACGTCCACGAGGGTGAGGCGGCCGGGAAACTCCGACTGGGCGGTGCACAGCAGCCCCCACACCGTGGCGGCGGCCAGGTCCGGCGACGGGGCGGCGGCGTCCCGCACCACCACGACCAGGTGCGGCCCGGGGGCGGACAGCCTGGTCCGCAGCATCTCCAGGGCGCGGACGGTCAGCGCGTGGGCGTCCGCGACCGGCCCCCCGGAGAAGGACGAATACGAGAGCGGAGCCGGGGGCCCGGACGGGGCGGCGAGCGAGACCACGACCGGGCCCCCGCCACCGGCGGGAAGGAACGAGCCCAGCCCCAGGTCGTCGGGCGCCGCCACGACCGGCGCGGGCGCGTCCGGTCCGGCGGCGGCCGGGATACCGGTCCACCGGGGGCGGTACAGGGTTCCGGCCGCCGCCTTCCCGGCGTCCCGGAGCGGCCGGGTGGTGAGGGAGTCAATCCGGAGCACCGGACGGCCCGTACGGTCGGCGAGGTCGACGGTGACCGTGTCCTCGCCGGTGGCGCGCATCCGCACCCGTACGGCCGTGGCACCACCGGCGAACAGGGTCATGCCGCGCCAGGCGAAGGGCAGTCGGGCGCCGCCGCCCTCGGGCGGTGCGGCGAGCAGCCGGGTGTGCAGGGCGGCGTCCAACAGGGCGGGATGGATACCGTACCGCCGGGCGTCCGCGTCCACCGGTTCCGCGAGCCTCACCTCGGCGAACAGCTCCTCGTCCCGCCGCCATACGGCCGTCACCCCCTGGAACGCCGGGCCGTAGGCGTAGCCGGTGTCCGCCAGCCGCCGGTAGGCGCCGGTGAGGTCCACGGGTACGGCGTCCGGGGGCGGCCACGCGGTGGCGTCGCGGGCGGGCCCACGGGACCCGGTGGCCGGACCGAGACGCCCGGTCGCGTGGTGGGTCCAGGCACTGAGCGCACCGGAGTCCGCGGGGCGGGAGTGCACCTCGGCGGAGCGGCGGCCGGACGCGTCCGGCTCTCCGAGGACCACCTGCAACTGCACGCCGTCGCCTTCGACGGGCAGCACCAGCGGGGCGAGCAGCGCGAGGTCCTCCAGCACCTCCGTACCGCACGCGTCGCCCGCGTGGACCACCAGCTCGGCGAACGCGGCACCGGGCAGCAGCACGTGGCCGGCGACGACGTGATCGAGCAGCCACGGCTGGTCCACCGTGGACAGTTGGCCGGTGCACAGCAGACGCTCGGTGCCGGGCACGGTGGTCATCCGGTCCAGCAGCGGATGGCCGTCCGGCGCGGGTACGGGTCCGGCGGTGTCCGGCGCCGGTCCGGCGGTGTCGGCCAGCCAGTAGCGCTTCCGCTGGAAGGGGTACGTCGGCAGGTCCACCCGCCGGGCACCGCTGCCCGCGAACACCCGGCGCCAGTCCACCGGCAGGCCGCGCACATGCAGTTGGGCCACCGCGTCCAGAGCCGTCCGCGGTTCCGGCGCACCGGGCCGTACCGTGGCCGTGCACACCGGCTCTTCACCCGTTCCGGCCAGGCCCGCCATGGTCGCCGCGGTGAGCTGCGCGCCGGGCCCGATCTCCACGAAGGCGGTCACCCGCTCGTCGTGGGCCAGCCGCTGCACGACGTCACCGAAGCGCACCGTCTCACGGGCGTGCCGCACCCAGTAGGCGGCGGAGTGCGGTTCGTTCCCCGCGCCCGCCCGCCCGGTGAGTGCCGGTACGACGGGGACGCGCGCAGGACGGTACGTCAGCCGGGCGGCGACCCGGCCGAACGCGGCGAGCATCGGCTCCACCAGCGGGGAGTGGAAGGCGTGGGAGACTCGGAGCCGCGTGGTGCGGCGGCCGCGCGCGGCGAACCGCGCCGCGACGGTGAGGACGGGCGCCTCCGCTCCGGAGATGACGACCGACCGAGGTGCGTTGACGGCCGCGATGGCGACGCTGTCGGCGCTGTCCGTGCTGTTCGCGAGATCCGCCAGCGCTTCCGCCGCCTCCTCCTCGGCGGCGTCCAGGGTCACCATGGCACCGCCCGTGGGCAGTTGGCGCATCAGCCGCCCCCGGGCGCCGACCAGCTCGACGGCGTCCGCTTCCGACAGGATGCCCGCGGCGTGGGCAGCCGCCAGTTCACCGACGGAGTGCCCCGCCAGGAAGTCCGGCCGCACCCCCCAGGACTCCAGCAGCCGGAACAGCGCCACCTCGAACGCGAACAGGCCCGCCTGCGAGAAGTCCGTCCGCTCCAGCAGACCGGCGTCCCCGGTGTCCGGCCCGGCCCACAGCACGGTGCGCAGCGGACGCTCCAGCCCGCCGGCGTCGTCGAACCGCTCGCACAGGGCGTCGAAGGCCCGGGCGAAGACGGGGAATGCCGCGTGCAACTCCCGTCCCATGCCGTGCCGTTGGGAGCCCTGCCCGCTGAACATCAGGGCCAGCCGCCCGGCGGACACGGGCGCCGGGAGGGGCCCGTCCGTGGCGAGCGCGTCCAGCGCGGTCAGCGGCACCGCACCGTCCCCGGTGGGCAAGGCCGCCCGGTGCGCGAGCGTGGCGCGCGTGGTGGCCAGGGAGAACGCGACGTCGGCCAGGTCCGCTCCGGGGTGTGCGCGCAAACGCGCCGCGAGCTGCCGGGCCTGCGCGCGCAGCGCCCCCGGGCTCGCGGCGGAGAGCAGCAGCGGAGCGGCCGAGAGCGGCAAGCGAGGCGACGACGGTTTGCGGGCAGGGGCTTCCGGGAGCGGAGTACCGACCGCCCCGGCCCGATCCGCGTCTTCCGGGGCGGGCTCCTCCACGATGACGTGCGCGTTCGTCCCGCTGATGCCGAACGCCGAGACCCCGGCTCGGCGTGGGCTGCCGGGCGCCGGGTGCCACTCCTCCTCCCGCGTCAGCAGCCGTACGGCGCCCGACGACCAGTCCACTCGGGGCGACGGCTCGCCGGTGTGCAGGGTGCGGGGCAGCCGTCCGTGACGCATCGCCAGGACGGTCTTGATGACCCCCGCCACCCCGGCCGCGGCCTGGCTGTGTCCGATGTTCGACTTCAGCGCGCCCAGCCACAGCGCCCGGCCGCCGGTCCGGCCGGGACCGTACGCGGCCATCAGCGCCCGCGCCTCGATGGGATCGCCGAGCGCGGTACCCGTGCCGTGGGCCTCGACGCCGTCGATGTCGGCCGGGGACAGCCCCGCGTCCGCCAGGGCGCCCAGGATCACCTGCTCCTGGGCCGGGCCGCTGGGCGCGGTCAGCCCGTTGGACGGACCGTCGGAATTGACGGCGGAGCCGCGGAGGACGGCCAGTACGGGATGACCGTTGCGGCGGGCGTCGGACAGCCGTTCCAGCAGCACAAGACCGACTCCCTCACCCCACCCCGTGCCGTCGGCGGCCGCCGAGAACGGCTTGCACCGGCCGTCCGGCGCCAGCCCCCGCAGCCTGCTGAACGCGACGAACGGGCCGGGAGTCGCCATGACGGTGACGCCTCCGGCCAGCGCCAGCGAGCACTCCTTCGACCGCAGCGCCCGCGCCGCCCAGTGCATCGCCACCAGCGACGAGGAGCACGCGGTGTCCACCGTCACGGCCGGTCCGCGCAGGCCCAGGGTGTAGGCGACGCGGCCGGACGCCACGCTGCCCGCCGAGCCCAGCGCGAGGTGGGCCTCCAGTTCGTGCCCACCGTGGTGGCTGAACCGGCCGCCGTAGTCACCGTGCATGATCCCGGCGAAGACGCCGGTGTCGCTGCCGCGCAGCTCTGCCGGGTCGATACCGGCCCGCTCCAGGAGCTCCCAGCCGGTCTCCAGCAGCAGCCGCTGCTGCGGGTCGGTGGCCAGGGCCTCTCGCGGGGACATTCCGAAGAAGGCCGCGTCGAAGTCGCCCGCCCGGTGCAGGAATCCGCCCCGCCGGGTGACGGAGGTGCCCAGCCGGTCCGGATCGGGGTCGAAGAGCCCCGGCAGAGCCCAGCCACGGTCGGTGGGGAAGTCCGAGGTCGCGTCCGTCCCCTCGGTGACCAGCCGCCACAGATCCTCCGGCGAGTTCACGTCCCCGGGGTAACGGCAGGCCATGGAGACGATGACCACCGGGTCCTCGCGCTCCTCGGCGGAAGGACGAGGCGTTACGGCCGTCGGCACTCTGGCCGGGCGCGCCGTAGCTCCGCCGAACAGTGCGGTGAGCAGGTGATCCGCCACCTCGGCCGGGGTCGGCCGGTCGAACACCAGGGTCGCGGGCAGATCGAGGCCGGTCGCCGCGCCGAGCCGGTCCCGCAGCAGGACGCCCCCCAGGGAGGCGAGCCCGAACACGGTGAAGGGCCGGTCCGGCTCCGGACCGGGTGCGGGTACGTCGCACACGCGGGCCGTGGCGTCGAGGACGAGGCGCAGCACGGCGTCGTACCGGCCGGACGGAGGCAGCGGCAGCAGCCGTTCGCGCAGTGCGGCCGAGGCGGACTCGCGCGCCGTGGTCAGGCGTTCGGTGAGCTGTCGCACCAGGTCCGCCCGGAGGAGCTTGCCGGAGGAGGTGCGGGGTACCGAACCGGTCTCGTACACCTCGTCGGGCACCTTGAACCCCGACAGCCGCTCCCGGCAGGCGGCCAGCGCCCGCCCGGTGTCGACACCGCCGGACCCGGAGCCGGGAACGACGAAGGCGATGGGCACCTCGCCGAGTACGTCGTGCGGCCTGCCGACGACGGCCGCGTCGGCGATGTCCGGGCAGCCGAGCAGGACCTGCTCCACCTCGGGCGGGTTGATGTTCTGGCCGCCGCGGATGATCAGTTCCTTGAGGCGGCCGGTGACCTGGATACCGGAGTGCGGCAGACGGCGGCCGAGGTCCCCGGTGCGGTACCAGCCGTCGTGGAAGGCCCGGGCCGTGGCGTCCGGGCGGTTGTGGTAGCCGAGCATCAGATTCGGGCCGCGGACCCGCAGCTCGCCCTCCTCGCCGTCGGCGACATCCTCTCCGGTCGTGGGATGGACCACCCGCACCTCGACGCCCGGCAGCGGCAGACCGTTGGAGTCGTCGGTGCGGAACTCGCCGAGCCCGTTGGCGGTGATCTTCCCGCAGGTCTCGGTGGAGCCGTAGGTGTCGAGCAGCGGCGCGCCCAGCAGTTTCTCGGCCTCCGCCCGCAGCGCCGGGGGACACGGCGCGCCCCCGGTGGCGCACAGGCGCAGACCGGGCATTGGCCGTACGCCCTTCCGCACCGTGTCCAACAGCAGATGGAAGGTGGCGGGCACTCCGGCCAGAACGGTGTACGGCCGTTCGGCGAGCGCCCGCGCGACGCTCGCGCCCCGGTCGAGGAGGTACGCGCTCGCTCCCACCGAGACCACCCCCAGCAGGCACATCGAGTGGGCCATGGCGTGGTGCAGCGGCAGCGGCCACAGCATCCGGTCCTGCCGCCGGAAGTCCCAGCGCGGCACGTAGGCCGCCGCCACCGACCACAGGGCGCCGCGCTGGCTGGAGACCACGCCCTTGCTCTCGCCGGTGGTGCCCGAGGTGTAGAGAATCCACGCCGGTTCGTCCAGGCCGAGGTCGTCCCGGGGCGGAACGCCCGGGTCCGTTCCGGCCAGCGCCTCGAACAGCACCGCCCCTGCGGGGGCATGGCCGGGTAAGCGGTCCGTGGCCACCACCACGACCGTCCATCGCTTCGGGCCGTCAGTGGGCCCGGCGATGCGCGGCAGCAGCGCCTCCTCGGTGATGACCGCCGTCGCGCCGCTGTCATCGAGGACGTACGACAGCTCCGCGTCCGTGGCCCGCGGATCGAGCGGCACCCCTACCGCCCCCGCCCGCAGCACCGCGAGGTAACTCTCCATCATCTCCACGCGGCTGCCCAGGCAGAGCGCCACCCGGTCGCCGTGCCGCACACCGAGCCGTGCCAGGTGGCCCGCCAGCCGCCGGGTACGTTCCTCCAGAGCCGCGTAGGTCACCGCACGCCGGGCGTCCTGGAACGCCGTCCGGCCCCCCGCCCGCCGCGCATGCTCTTCCAGAACACCGGGCAATGCGCGGATAAACTCCCCGCGAACCTCCGTCATCCCCACCCCTCCAGCCGAAACGGGCGAAACCCGATATACGCCCTTCCCGTGGCTGGGGGTGTCCTAATCGTCCAGGACGTCGAACCTAGTGATCCACTGGGCGCCCTTGGCCTCCCCGGGGTACCGGCTGACCAGGTCCAGCCGGAGCCGTGAGGTGCGGACCGCGCTGAAGGTGATGACTGTCGGTTCGCCGGAGGCCTCGGCCCAGGTGATGTCCGTTCCCCGGACCGGGACATAGGTGTGGCCGTCCCAGGCGGAGACGGTGAGCGAGGCGGGCAGGGTGTGGGTCGCGTCGACGGTGAAGGACACCTCGACGCGACGGACCCGGCGCTTTGCGGCCCAGGTCAGCGAGACCCAGTCGGCCTCCCTGGCCCCGTCGAACGCGGGGAGCAGCGACGTGGCGACCTTGGCGACGGCGTTGGACCAGCCGGTGGCCGGGTCGCCGTCCAGCATGGCGGCGGGCAGCGTGGTGGGCGCGCCCGAGTAGCTGGCGTCGGCCAGCGGGTAGCCGGGCGCGGCCGGGCCGGGGTCGGGGGCGAACGGCGGGGTGGGAGTGACCTGTTCGGATGTTCCGCCGGTGGCGCGGACGGTGGCGGTGGCCTTGCGCAGCCCCTTCACGCGGGCGGTGATGGTGAGGTGTCCGGGTGTGGTGCCGGAGCGGATGATGGCCAGGGCTTTGCCGTGGTAGGCGGTGCGGGTGGTGGCCTGGTAGCGCTCGGCGCTTTCCTGTTGGCCGTTGTCGACGCCTGCCAGGGCGCCTCCGGTGACGTCGAAGGTGATGAGGTGGTCGGCGTCGGGGACCACTGTGCCGTGTGCGTCGACCACTTCGGCGGTGATGAAGGACAGTGAGCGGCCGTCGGCGTGCACGGTTTTACGGTCGGGGGTGAGCCGTACGGCATGGGCGCGTCCGGCGGTACGCAGCACATCGGTGGCGACCACTCGTCCGCCTCGTCGGGCCACGGCCTTCAGCTCGCCCGGGGCGAAGGGGATTTTCCAGGTGAGGTGGAGTTTTCCGGCGCTGCCATTGGGGCTGGTGTAGCTGCCCGGGTAGGCGCCGGTGGTGACGGTTTTGTCGTCGCCGGTGGCTTCGGTGGTCTCCAGGTAGGTGCGGCCGTCGGTGGTCTTCTTGGTGTCGAAGTGGCGTACGCCGAGCGAGTCGCCGTTGAGGAAGAGTTCGACGGTGTCGACGTTGGCGTAGGCCCAGACCTCGACGTCCTCACCCGGCCGGTGATCGGTCCAGTTCATCGGCACCAGATGGACCATCGGCTCACTGGTCCACTGGCTCTTGAACAGGTAGTAGGCGTCCTTGGGGAATCCGGCGGTGTCCACCGCGCCGAAGAACGAGGACTTCACCGGGAACACCTTGTACGGGGTGGGTTCGCCGATGTAGTCGATACCGGACCACAGGAACTGCCCGGTGAGGAACGGGCGGTCGCGCTCCTTCTTCAGCTCGTACTCGCCACTCGCCGCCCAATTGACGATGTTGTTGTCGTAACTGGAGGCCTCGCGCTTGCCCGGGGTCTGGTTCTCGGCCGTGTTGAGATGCTGAGGCTCCTGGTAGGCCCCGCGCGAGGAGGTCGCGGAGGAGGTCTCCGACTCGAACAGGAACAGCCGCGGATAGCGGGCGTGGAGGGCGTCCACCGAGGAGGCGATGTTGTAGTTGAGGCCCAGGCCGTCGACCTTGGCGAGCATCAGATCGGCGGCGGAACCGGGGGTGGGCGGGCCGCCGCGGTACTTGTTGGAGCCGATGACGACCGGCCGGGTGTCGTCGGTCCGCTTGATGGCGTCGATGATCCGCTGGGCCATGGCCAGACCGGGCGTGCTCGTCGAGTCGGTGATCTCGTTGCCGATGGACCACAGGATGACCGCGGGGGAGTTGCGGGCCGCGCCGACCATCTCGGCGGTGTCCGCCTCGCAGTACTCGTCGAAGAAGCGCCCGTAGTCATGGGCGGTCTTGCCGGTGCGCCAGCAGTCGAAGGCCTCGACCATCATGACGATGCCGAGCCGCTCGCACACCTCGACCACCTCGGGTGCGGGCGGATTGTGCGAGGTGCGCAGCGCGTTGACGCCCATGCTCTTCATGATCGTCATCTGGCGCTCGAACGCATCGGTGCTGAACGCGGCGCCGAGCGCTCCGAGGTCGTGGTGTAGATTGACGCCCTGGAGTTTGGTGTACTCGCCGTTGACCGTCAGCCCCTGGTCGGGGTCGATGGTGATGTGGCGTATGCCGAACGGAGTGCGGTAGCGGTCGGTGGTCCGGTCCCCGACCAGCAGTTCGGTCTCCAGGGTGTACAGCCGGGGCGTCGCGAGGGACCACAGCCGTGGCCTGTCGACCGTCATCTCCTGGGTGGCGTCACGGGTGGCGCCCGCTCCGACGCCGACGGTCGAGCGGGCCCGGGCGACCGTCTTCCCACCGGGATCTTTGAGGGTCGAGACGACGGTCACGGACTGCTCGTCGTCCGATGCGTTGACCACGCTGGTCCGGGCCCGCACGGTGGCGTGGTCCTGGCTCGGGGCGGGTGTGGTGACGTAGGTGCCCCAGCGGGCCACGTGGACGGGGTCGGTGATGACGAGCCGGGCGTGGCGGTAGATGCCGCTGCCGGAGTACCAGCGGCTGCTGGGCAGCTGGTTGCGGACCTGGACGGCGAGGACATTGGGGGTGCCGTCGGTGTGCGCCACGTCGGTGAGGTCGAGGGCGAACCCGGTGTAGCCGTAGGGGTGGTTGCCGACGAGCTTGCCGTTGCAGTACACGTACGCGTCCATGTACACCCCGTCGAACTCGACGGAGATCCGCTTGCCCGCGACCCCGGACGGCAGCGTGAAGGACTTGCGGTACCAGCCGAGCCCGCCCGGTAAGTAGCCGGTGCCGCCGTTGGTGCCGTGCTCGGTGGTCGGGGTCTGCTCGATGCTCCAGTCATGCGGAACGGCGACCTCGCGCCACGCGGAGTCGTCGTAACCGGGCTGCTGCGCGTCGGCGTACTCCCCGGTCGGGTCGGTGATCCCGCCGGGGTTGACCAGGGCGAAGCGCCAGCCGTCGAGCAGCGGAAGGGTCCGGCCCCCCAGGGCGCGGGACGGGGCCGCGCCGGATGCGGGGGTGGCCGTGGCGAGCGCCCCGGCCATGGGGGTGGCGGTGCCTGCGATCAGTAACGATCTTCGGGTGACCGCCACGGCGATCTCCTCTCCTCGATGGTGATGACGTCGGCTTCGGCTTCGGCGTCAGGGTCGGCGGAGCGGGTCGATCGATTCCAGGGTCGGCACCACCGGCTTGATCGTTCCGTCGGCCGCGAACTCCATGCGGTCGATGGTGGTTTCCCGGTGGGTACCGTCACCGCCCGCCGTGCCGGGGCCGTTGACGGCGAACCGGTGGTAGGCCATGTACCACTCGTCCGTGCCGGGGACGTTCACCACCGAGTGGTGGCCGGGCCCCTTGATGCCGTAGTCGAGGCGCTTGGAGAGGATCGTGCCCCGCTTGGTCCACGGACCCATCGGCGACGAGCCGGTGGCGTACGCGACGTGGTAGTTCTCGCTGCCGGTGTCGTCCTCGGACCACATCAGGTAGTAGGTGCCCTTGCGCTTGACCACGAAGGAGCCCTCCCGGAAGTTGTCCGGGGTGAACTTGCGCATCTTCGCGGGGTCGTACGACGTCATGTCGTCGTTCAGCGGCACACCGTAGGCCTGGCCGTTGCCCCAGTACAGATAGGCCTGGCCGTCGTCGTCGGTGAACACCGACGGGTCGATCATCTGGCCGTCCAGCTGGCCCTTGGGCACCAGCGGCTTGCCCAGCGCGTCCTTGAAGGGCCCTGCGGGGGAGTCGGCGACCGCGACGCCGACCTGCTGTTCGGCGCAGAAGTAGAAGTAGTACTTGCCGTCGCGCTTCGCCATCGCGGGCGCCCACGCGTACTTGTCCGCCCAAGCGACATCCGGACCGAGGTCCAGGATCACCCCGTGGTCTTTCCAGTGGACCAGGTCCTTCGAGGAGTACGCCTTGAACTTGGTGCCGCCCCAGCCGCGGAAGCCGTCCGTCGTGGGATAGATCCAGTAGCGGCCGTCGGCGTACTGGATGTCCGGGTCGGCGTTGAGTCCGGGCAGGATGGGGCTGCGCATCGGCACGGCCTCGACGGTCCAGTCATGGGTTGTTCCGTCGGCGGACGTCAGCGTGTACTTCTGGGCCTTGCGGAAATCCCGCCGGGTGCCCGAGGGCGGGCTGAGGGTGGCACCCGCCGGGAGCGCGAAGCGGGGTGCCAGCCGCCGCAGATCAGCCTTGGGGTCCATCGGCAGCACGGCCTTGGCTGCCGCCTCGGTGACGATCGCGTACCCCTTCTGGCCCTTCGCCGTGACATCGGCGGGCGCCGCCTGGGATGCGGGATAGGTGCGCAGCAGCCGGTCGTACTCGGCCTGGGTCACGGGCAGCACCGTGCCGTGGCGGGGGCTGGCGGGCAGCTGGTAGTTCGTGGACGGGGTCCACTTGCCGGAACTGAGGTCGGTGGTCTCGAAGGGGATGTAGCCACGGCCGCCGAACTCGTCGATGAACAGATACCACTTGTTCTCGGTGTTCGACTTGAAGATGGTCGGTCCCTCGCCGCGGTCGATCGCGTCCTTGCCGATGCAGTCGGAGACGAAGTCGTACGAGGTGTTCGTCAGCGAGGTGGACTTCTCGGCCGTGATGAACTTCGAGCAGGGGGTGCCGGAGGACGGGTCGCGCTCGTCCTTGGTGAAGCGGTAGTAGGAGCCCTTGTCCTTGATGACGGTGGAGTCGATGACCGAATAGCCGGGGTCGTTCCACACCTTGGGCTCGCTGAAGCTGCGGAAGTCCTTCGTCGTCGCGTACATCATCTTGTTGTAGGTCGAGCCCGAGTGGTCCGGGTCGTCCTCGGCGTAGAGCTTCGAGGCCCAGAAGACGACGTATGCGCCGAGCTTGTCGTCGTAGTACGCCTCGGGCGCCCAGGTGTTGCCCGCGGTGTCCGGGGAGACCTTGACCAGGCGCTGGTCGGTCCAGTTGACGAGGTCCTTCGACTCCCACACCATGATCGACTTGCTGCCGGTGCGCTGTACCTGGTCCCAGCTGCCGCTGCTGTTCTTGTACATCCGCAGATCGGTGGCGATCAGATAGAACCGGTCGCCCTTGGGGGAGCGGATGACGAAGGGGTCGCGCAGGCCCTTCTCGCCGAGGCCGGAGGTGAGGACGGGCTTCCCGGCGTTCAACTCCCGCCAGTTCAGGGGATCGTTGCCGCGGCTGAGCGCCATCCGTATCTGTTCGCCGTCGGCGGTGCCCTCACCGGTGAAGTACGTGAAGAGATACCCGGCGTACTTGGGCTTCGACGGCGCAGCGGACGGCGCTCCGCTCAGCGCGGGGCTGGGCGGAGCGGTGAAGATGCTCGTCACCAGCGTGAGCAGGGCGAGCAGCGGCACGAGGAGCATGCGGGCGGAGCGGGGACCCATGACACATCCTGTGGGAGTCTGGTGGGTTCTGTTGAGCTGGTTGCACCGGAGTGTGTCCAGTGGGGCCCCGGTGCGTCAACGGTGTGCGGCCCGCTCGGCCCGAGCGAAAGTTTCGACGCCTCGGCCCCCCGACGCGCCGCCGCCGCCCCGCCGGGTGCGCGTACCGTTGGCTTCGTGACCACTGCTGATGCCGCACCCCGGCCCCAGTCGCTGATGCTCACCTTCCTGGGCGACTGGGTGCTGGGCCGGGACGTGTGCGTGTACTCGGGGAGCGTCATCGACCTCTTCGGCCGTGCCGGTGTCGGCGAACACGCGACCCGCTCGACGCTCACCCGCATGGTGGGGCGCGGTCTGCTGCGGCGGCAGCGTGAGGGCAGGCGCATGTACTTCGGGCTCACCGAGCGCTCGGAGGCGGTGCTGCGGGACGGCGAGTGCCGCATCTGGCAGACCGGCGCCGTCAACCGGAACTGGGACGGCACCTGGACCCTGCTCGGCTTCTCGCTGCCCGAGTCCTGGCAGCGCCAGCGCCACGACCTGCGTGCGCAGCTGACCTGGAGCGGCTTCGGGCCGCTGTTCAGCGGGCTGTGGATCGCGCAGGGCGAGGTCGACGTGGACCCGATCCTCGTGGAGCTGGGCCTGGCCGCGCATGTGAAGGTCTTCCGTGCGCACGCCGACGCGGGCATGGACATCGGCGCGATGATCGAGGAGACCTGGGAGCTGCCCGCGCTGGCCGGGCGGTACGAGGAGTTCGTACGCCGCTGGCAGCCGCAGGAGCACACGTCCGCCGGGGACGACGCCTCGCTGGTGGCACGGTTGCGGCTGTCCACCGAGTGGCTGCGCATCATCCGGCAGGACCCGCGGCTCCCGGTCCGGCACCTGCCCGAGGACTGGCCCGCCGAGCAGGCCGAGAAGACCTTCCGCACGGTCCACGAGCGCCTCACGCCGGGGGCGCGGACGGCGGCGCGGCGCCTGCTCGACGTGGTGCCGGTGCGATAACCCGGGGCCGCTCCCCGATTTTCCTCCAGCGCTGAGCGCTGCCCGGGGCTGTCCGTCGCGGACAAATGTTGTGCAGAACATTGACCGCAGTTGGATAACTGCCTACCTTCGCGGGAATACCGGCACCGGCTCGATGCCACCCCCGACGGCACATCCCCGACGGCACCAGGGAGCTCCCCGTGCAGCCAGCCCCCGTCCCCGTTCCCCCGCCGCCCCCCGATTCCCGGCAGTTGCGCCGCGTCGCGCTGTCCGGACTGCTCGGCACCGCGGTCGAGTTCTACGACTTCCTCGTCTACGGCACGGTCGCCGCGCTCGTCTTCGGCGAACTGTTCTTCCCCGACGCCGACCCCGCCGTCGGCACCATTGCCGCGTTCGGCACCTTCGCCGCCGGATACCTGGCGCGGCCCCTCGGCGGCATCGTCTTCGGACACTTCGGCGACCGGCTCGGCCGCAAGTCGATGCTGCTGCTCACGATGGTCCTGATGGGCAGTTGCAGCTTCCTCATCGGACTCCTGCCGACCTACGACGCGATCGGCGTCTGGGCGCCGGTGCTGCTGATCGCCCTGCGCGTCGTACAGGGCCTCGCGATCGGCGGCGAGTGGGGCGGCGCCACGCTCATGGTCGTCGAGCACGCCGAACGCACCGGGGGTGCCGAGCACCGCCGCGGTCTGTGGTCGAGCTTCACCCAGCTCGGTGCCCCGCTCGGCTCGATGCTCTCGGCGGGCGTGGTCACGGTCGTCTCGACCCTGCCGGACGACGAGTTCCGGTCCTGGGGCTGGCGGGTGCCGTTCCTGCTGAGCGTGGTGCTGCTCGCCGTCGGGCTGTTCGTACGGCTGAGGGTGGCGGAGAGCCCGCTGTTCACGGAGGCCCAGGCGCAGGAGGGGCCCTCGCGGGACGAACCCTCGCGGGACACGCCGCCGCTCGCCGAGGTGTTGCGCCGCCCGGGGCCGCTGCTGCTCGCGGGGTGCGTCGGCATCGGCGCGTTCACGGCGCAGGTGCTGCTGACCAGCTTCATGATCTCCTACGCCGTCCGCCACGGGTACACCCGGCCGCAAGTGCTCACCGCCGTGACCGTCGCCTCCTGCGTGGCGCTCTTCGCGCTGCCCGCCGCCTCCGCGCTGTCCGACCGGGTGGGCCGCCGCCCGGTCGTGCTCGCCGGGGCCGTCGCGTCCGCCGCGCTGGCCTTCCCCGTCCTGGCGCTCGTCGACTCCGGATCGCCCGGGCTGCTGATCCTGGCCCTGGCGCTGGGTCACGGCGTGGCGCAGTCCACCATGTACGGACCGCTCGGGGCCCTGCTCAGCGAGATGTTCGGCACCCGGGTCCGCTACACCGGCGCCTCCCTCGGCTACCAGCTCGCGACCCTGGTCGGGGCCGGTTTCTCACCGTTGATCGCGAGCAGCCTGCTGGCGGCGAACGACGGCAGCAGCACCCCGCTCTCGCTGTTGCTGTGCGGCGGCGCGGCCATCACCGCGCTCACCGTGTGGCGGCTGCGCGAGACCCACGCCGACACCCTCGACGCCCGCACCACGGCCATCTCCGCCACGGCCACTGCCACCTCCGCCTCCGCCGATGTATCCGCTGCCGAAGGAGCCCGCCCGTGAAGCCCCGCGCCCGCGCCCTCGCTCTCGCCGCGACCGCCGTGCTCGCCGCCACCGCCCTGCCCGCGCAGGCCGCGAGCGCCGAGGGCGAACACCTGGAAGGCCGGCTGGCGTCCGGGGCCGCGTACATGGTGGACATGCCCGCGCGCTGGAACGGCACCTTGCTGCTGTTCAGCCACGGCTACAGTCCGCAGGGCAGCCCCAACCCCGCCCAGAACGCCCCTAGTTCCGCCGCCCGCGCCCGCCTCCTGGACCAGGGATACGCCCTGGCGGGCTCCTCGTACGCCACCACCGGCTGGGCCGTGACCGAGGCGGTACCCGACCAACTGGCCACACTGGACCTGTTCTCCCAGCGGTTCGGCGCGGCCCGCCGGACCCTCGCCTGGGGCACGTCGTACGGCGGGTTCGTCACCACCGCGATCGCCGAACGCCACCCCGGCCGCGTCGACGGATCGCTGTCGATGTGCGGACTCGTCCAGGGCGGGGTCGCCAACTGGAACAGCACCCTCGACCCCGTCTTCGCGCTGAAGACCCTCCTCGCGCCGGACTCCGGCATCCGCCTCACCGGCTTCGCCGACCAGACGGAGGCCAAGGACGCCGCGAACGCGCTCACGGGGAAGCTCACAGCGGCCCAGCAGACCCCGCAGGGCCGGGCCCGGATCGCGCTCGCCGCCGCCCTGCACAACATCCCCGGCCACAACGACCCGTCACAGCCGAAGCCCGAACCGGCCGACTGGACCGGACAGCAGGCCAACCAGTACGCGGCGGTCGCCGGACTGCTGCGGACCGCCGCGTTCTCCTGGCGGCAGGAGGCCGAGTCCCGCGCGGGCGGCAACCCGTCCTGGAACACCGGTGTCGACTACCCGGCGATGCTGCGGCAGTCCTCGGTGTACAAGGAGGTGACCGAGCTGTACCGGAAGGCGGGGCTGAGGCTGCGCGACGACCTCACGGCCCTGAACCGCGCTCCGCGCACCGCCGCCGACCCCGAGGCCGTGGCCTGGATGCGACACACCAGCGCCTTCACCGGCAGGCTGAACCACCCGCAGCTGAACATCCACACCACCGGCGACGGGCTGATCCCCGTACAGGCCGAGAGCGCCTACCGCCGGGCCGCCACCGCGGGCGGATCGGCGGGGCTGCTGCGCCAGGCGTACGTCGACGGGCCCGGCCACTGCACGTTCAGCACCGGCGAGTCACTCGCCGCCGTACACGCGCTGGAACGGCGTCTGGCCACCGGCCGCTGGGACACCTCGCCGGACACGCTCAACTCCGCCGCCGAGGCGGAAGATCCGGCCGCCGAGGCCCGGTACGTCGCCTACCGGCCCACGGCCTATCCGCGCCCGTACGACCTGGCACACGGGGACCGGCCCTAGAGTCGCCGAAGTCCGGTCAGCACCCGCTCCATCAGCGTCACGCTCGGGACCTCGCCGTCCTCGGTCCCGGTCTGGTGGACGACGATCAGCCCGCGCTCCGCCATGTCGCTGAGCAGGACCCTGGCCACTCCCAGCGGCACCGAGAGCCGGGCCGCCACCTCGGCCACCGATTTCGGCTCCTGGCACAGCGAGATCACGGGAATGTGGTCCGCGTGGGTGAAACCGGCGGACTGGTGACCCAGATCGGTGGTCGTCACCAGGGTCTCCAGCTCGAAGTGATACTGGGACCTGGTGCGGCCACCCGTCCACGTGTAGGCGCGGACGAACGAGGGCGAGCCCTGCTGCTGCTCGTATTCGCCTTCCCACTCCGCCTGCCGCTCGTCCCGCGACGGCGGGTACGGGTACGACTCCGGGGGAGCGGGGGGCGGCGCGTCCTCCGGCTGGGGGCGGGCCGCGGTCTCCGGACCGGAACCGGAGTCGGAACCGGACTTCTTCCGCGGCCGCCGTGCCTTGCCGAAACTGAACGCGTTGAGCACGTCGGCGAAGGTCTGGTCGTCCTCCGCTCCCTGGTCTCTCCGAGTGTGCCCGGAAGGGCCTTCACCGGTGCTCATGATCTCCTCATCCGGGCTGGTGGGCTGCTGTCTGCTGGAATCCCTGGAGCTCGGCGCGCAGTTCGGGGGTCAGCATTTCGCCGACCTGGTCCACGAGCACCGCCATCTCATAGGCCACCTGGCCGATCTCGCAGTCCGGCGCGGCCAGTGTCACCAGGCACGAGCCGTCCTTGATGGACATCAGCAGCATATGTCCGTACTCCATCTGGATCACAGTGCTCTTCACCTCGCCGGTGTCCAGACACCGCGCGGCGCCCTGGATCAGGCTGATGGCACCCGCGGCGATGGTGGCGAGGTGTTCGGCATAGTCTCCCGCCAGCCGGTTGGAGGCGGTGAGCAGAATCCCGTCGGCTGATACCACCACGGCGTGGGCCACATTGGGAACACGTTCGGTGAAGTTGGTGACCAGCCATCCGAACTGGCTCACCTCCCGCGGGTGGGGTGAGGTCATGGCTTCTTTCCTGCCCGTTCGTCGATGGAATCTTAGCGCTCGTCGGGACGGGCCCGACGGATGCCTGATTGGTAGTTGCTGAGGAAGCTGTGTGTGCTGCCCGCGTCCTGGTTCGGCTTCGCCTTACCGGGGGCCCTGCCGGGGGCGGTTCGCGGCTCGGCATGCTCACCGGGCCGGGGCGTACGCGGCGTCCGCTTCGGCAGTCCGGACTGGGTGCGGTCGGCCTCCTCCGGGGCCTCCGAGGACTCGGCGGAAGGCTGGGCGGGGCCGCCGGGGCGGCGTTCGGCCAGCCGGTCCGTCCTGTTCTCCCCGGTACGCGCCGCACCGGGACCCGGCGCGGGGTCCGGCTGCTGGGCGGCCGGGGTGAAGAGGCCCGGGGAGCCCTGCGGACGGGCACTCGCCGGCGCCGGTGCCGGGGCCGGTGGCCCGACATCCGACGAGGGGGGCGCGAACCACGAGGGGCCGGGGGCGCGCTTCTCCTCAGGACCCGCCCCGCGCTCCTGCTGCGGACCGGACCGCTGCGGCGGCACCAGACCGTGACCGGGGTGCCGGGCGCTCTGGGCGTCCGGGGCGGGCTGAGCGGCCTGGGCGGGCTGTCCGTCCGCCGGTGTCCTGCCGTGCTCGGCCCCGTCACGGGCCGTGTCAC
Organism: Streptomyces sp. NPDC005962; assembly: GCF_040629205.1. NCBI lineage: Bacteria > Bacillati > Actinomycetota > Actinomycetes > Kitasatosporales > Streptomycetaceae > Streptomyces > Streptomyces sp. NPDC005962. Next base: position 344,896 of record NZ_JBEXVE010000002.1, read on the forward strand.
GGGACGGGGACGGTGTGCCCTTGCCGCCCGGACCGGGGCGGCCGGTCCCGTCGGCCCCGGCAGGTGTCCGACGCGGCAGCCGCTGCGGCAGCGCGGGGTCCGTGCCGGTTCCGCCGGTTCCGCCGGTCCCGGCGGTTCCGCCGGTTTCGGGGCGGTCCGGCTGGGCGCCGCCCCAACCCGGGGACCGCGTACCGGAGTCGGCGGGGGCCGCCGGGCGGGTCCCGTTGGACGACGCGCGCGACGCGGCGGGGGCCGCCGCGGCCTGCCCGATCTCCGGCCGTCGCCGCGCCGGTTCGAAGGCCTTGGCGGCGGTCGGCGTCGGCCCGTTGCGGCGTGGTGCGGCCCCTCGGGGAGCCTCCTCGGAGGACTCCAGGGGTACGAGGTTGGCCGGGACGAGCACCCCGGCCCGCAGACCCGCGCCCCACTCCGAGCTGAGGTTCACGGAGATGCCATGGCGCCCGGCCAGACGGCCGACGACGAACAGACCCATCTGACGGGAGGACGAGGCCTCCTCGGAGGACGTCGCCTCCAGTCGCCGGTGCGCCTTGGCCAGTTCGGCGCCGCTCATCCCGATGCCCTGGTCCCGCACCTCGATCAGGGCGGAACCGTCCCGGCGCGGCGTGGTGCTGATGACCACCTGGGTCTCCGGCGGGGAGAACGCGGTGGCGTTGTCGAGCAGTTCGGCGATGATCCGCGCCAGGTCACCGGCCGCGTAGCCGGTCACCGCCACGGAGGCGGAGGGCTGCACCTCCGCGCGCCGGTAGTGCTCGATCTCGGAGACCGCGGCCCGCAGGATGTCCTCCAGCGGCACGCGGTTACCGTGCGAGCGGACGAGCGTGCTGCCGCAGAGAACCATCAGGTTCTCGTTGTTGCGCCGCATCCGGGTCGCCAGGTGGTCCATCTGGAAGAGGTTGGCCAGCTGGTCCGGGTCCTCTTCGTGCCGTTCGAGCTGCTCCATCAGACGCAGGAGCCGGTCCACCAGGGTCTGGCTGCGCCGGGAGAGGTTGACCAGGGTGTCCCTCAGGTCGCCCCGCAGCGCGGCCTGTTCCGACGCCAGGCGCACGGCCTGCCCGTGCACCGCGTCGAAGGCCCGGGCCAGCTGCCCGAACTCCTCCGTCGTGTGCACCGGCACGGCGCTGACGGTGGTGTCCGCCTTCTCGCCCTCGCGGATGCTGGAGACGGCGGCCGGGAGCCGGTGCTCGGCCACGTCGAGCGCGGTGGAGCGGAGGAGGGTCAGCGACCGCAGCAGATGCCGGGCGATCGCGAAACCGATGGCGAAGGCGAGCAGCAGCACCGCGAGCAGCGCCACCGAGAACGCACCGGCCCGGTTACTGGTCTGGTCCTGCAGCTGGGCGGAGTTCACCCGCAGCTGCTGGGCGAGGTTCTTCTCGACCTTCCCCAGGAGGGTCGCCGTCGTTACCGAGCTGCGGTTCCACTGGGAGGCCGGGACCCGCGGCGCGGTGGCGCCCTGCTGGGTGCCGCCGTCCGACTGGGACTGGGACAGCGCGGTACGCACCAGATCCGAGCGCCGGGACACCAGCTTCCCGGTGACCGTCCGCTGGTACATCTCCTGCTCCGCGGGCGTGGCCACGGCCTGGAAGTCGCCGAGCTTGTCCGTCAGCCGGATGTCGGACTCCTCCAGCGCCCGGACCAGCTTCAGGTCCATGGGCCGCCCGGGCTTCATCGCCTCCAGGAGGGTCACATGCTGGAGGTGGACTTCCTCCTGGACCGCCTCCAGGTCGTACAGCGCGGACGCCGGTCCGGTCAGCTTGGGCTCGGCGAACCGGCTGCCCAGCGACTGGTCCAGGTCCAGCAGACTGTTGATGACGGTGCGGTACTTGTTCACCGCGGTCCAAGAGCTGATGCTGCCGGACTTCACCTGCCCACGCAGGTCGGTCAGGCCGTCCAGGGCCTTGACCGCGTCCTGGTAGCGGTTCCCCGCGGCACCGCTGAGCTGGGGTGCCTGCTGCGAGGTGCCGACGAGCACGGTCCGGGCGCGGTCGGTGGACCGGGCCTGCCGCCGCATGTCGGCGGAACCGCCGTCGGCCCCGTCCCGCAGCTGTCCGGCGGCCATGGTCCGCTCCATTTGGAGGCTGCCCAGCAGAGGCATCAGCCCGGAGCGCAGCTTGACCAGCCGCTGCATGTCGGCGTACGAGTCGGCGCGGTCGACTTCGCGCTGAATCTGGACGACGCCCAAGGCGACGGCCAGCAGCGCGGGCACAACCAGCACGGCGCCCATCTTCACCGGCAGCCGCCAGTTTCGCCATTGCACGAGGGTGGCCCACAGGCCCGGGCCGCGTACAACTTCGGCCGCATGCCTGCCCGGGGTCACGAGACGCGCTCCGCGCCCAGAGCGGCTTGGCCACAGCGATGTATCACGATGCGCTTTCTCCTGGGATTTCTCCTGAAGAGGAAGTCGAACGACCGGCGGCACACCGGCCAGGCCGGGGGCGGCGGAAACGCCCACGGCCGGACTGGTGATGTGCCGGCTCGCCCACCTCTACTCGAACAGCTTGCGGCTCGTCAGGGCGAGCTCATAGAGGCCGTACGCGAAGGGAATGCCCACCCACAGCCACGCCACGGCCAGCAGGACGGGCGAAGACTTCACGGCAGCGCCCGCGCCCTGTGACGGTTCGTTCTCGTGAGCCATCAGTTGCCCCTCTCGGCGGGGATGCGGTCGGTGCCGCCCTCGTCGCCCTTCTCGACCTTCTCGCCCTGCTCGCCCTGCTCGGCCTGCTCAGCCTGCTCGGCCTGCTCGGCCTTTCCGGCTTCCTCGGCCTGCTCGGCTTCGTCAGCCTTCGCGGCTACCTTGGCCTTCTCAGCCTTCTCAGCCTTCTCAGCCTTCACGGCCTGTTCAGCCTTCACGGGCTCCTCGGGCTGCTTGGCCTTGGCGGGCTTCTCAGCCTTCTCGGCCTGCTCAGCCTTCGCGGGCTTCTCCGCCTTCTCGCCCGGGGCGGCCTTCTCACCCGAGGCCACCGGCTCGGCCACCGGCTCCGCCTCCGGCTCGTGGAACTTCGGGTTCACCGGCCGTACCAGCTCGTTGGCGACGAAGCCGATGACGAGCAGTCCGATCATGAGGTAGAAGGAGACGGCGTAGAGGCCGGGCCCGGTGTCCCCGGACTTCTTCCCGGCGTCCGCGACGGCGTCCACGATGATCGGCCCGGCGACCCCGGCGACCGACCAGGCGGTCAACAGCCGACCGTGGATCGCACCGACCTGGTAGGTGCCGAACAGGTCCTTCAGGTAGGCCGGTACGGTCGCGAAGCCACCGCCGTAGAACGACAGGATCACCATCGCCGCGACCACGAACAGCACGGTGCTGCTGTTCTTCCCGAGCAGGATCGTCAGGTAGAGCAGAGCACCGGCGCCCAGGTACAGGCGGTAGATGTTCTTCCTGCCGATCGCGTCGGAGACCGACGACCAGACGAAGCGACCGGTCATGTTGGCCAGGGACAGCAGGGCGACGAACCCGGCGGCGGCGGTCGCGCTCACCGGGCCGTCGGTGTCCTGGAAGAAGTCCTGGATCATCGGGGCTGCCTTCTGCAGGATTCCGATGCCTGCAGTGACGTTCATGCACAGCACGATCCACAGCAGCCAGAACTGAGGGGTCTTCACCGCGTTCTTCGCCGAGACGTTCGCGGTCGTGACGAGCTGCTTGCCGGTGTCCTCGGTGGGCACCCAGCCCGCCGGACGCCAGTCGTCGGCCGGCACCCGGATGAGCAGGACGCCGAGCGTCATGAACGCCGCGTAGACCAGGCCGTGCACCAGGAAGGTCTTGGCGATGCCGCCGGTGTCGCTGCCGAAGGAGGACAGCATCTGCGACGACCAGGGGGAGGCGATGAGCGCGCCGCCGCCGAAGCCCATGATCGCCGTACCGGTGGCCATGCCCGGGCGGTCCGGGAACCACTTCATCAGCGTGGACACCGGCGAGATGTAGCCAATGCCGAGGCCGACTCCGCCGATGACGCCGTATCCGAAGATGACCAGCCAGTACTGGCTGGTGGCGACGCCGAGCGAGGCGACCAGGAAGCCCGAGGAAAAGGTCACGAGCGATACGAACATCGCCCATCGCGGCCCCTTCCGCTCGACGAGCGTTCCGCCGAAAGCGGCGGAGAGCCCGAGAACGAGAATGGCGATCTGGAAGGGGAGTGCGCTAGCCGTCCCCGAAATATCTAGTGCTTTCTCCAGTGGCGTCTTGAAGACGCTCCAGGCGTATGCCTGACCAATGGAGAAGTGAATCGCAAGTGCCGCCGGAGGAATCAGCCATCGATTCCACCCCGGCCCCGCGATAATACGAGAGCGGTCGAGAAAACTCACCGATTACCTACCTCCGTCCTCGGGAACCCATTGCCGCAGGCTCTATTTCTGGAGACGCCAAAGCATGTCTCGGGCGGTGGCGAGTGTAGAGCACCCTGAACAGCGGTAACAACGACGGGACGTCGTCACGGGCCCCGCAGTGGAGCAGCCTCCCACACGTTCGCATAGTTGGGGCGGTCAACCAAGATCGACACATCGCATACATCCCTTGTTCACGGGATATCCGCAAGTCAGGCGGGTCGCGGTCGTCATCATCTCGTGACACCAGGTCAGACGGACCGAAAGGAGGAAGGATCGGTAAAAGTGCGCATCCCGAGAAGTTCTGACAGATGATCACAAGCCACTCACTGCCGGATATGTGGCATGGAGTCACCTGGATCGGGCGGTCCCGGTACATCCCCGGACGGGGCGTCCGCCGGACATCCCCGGAGTTCCCCCGCGCGTTGACTGCGCCCGGCGCCTTACTACACTGACCCCGCCATGGGGCTGCGGGTTGCTCCTCCTCCCCACCATCCACCGCAGGAAGATCCGTACGAATTCTCCTGCCCGAAACTCCCGGGAGAGGGCCATGACGAAAGCGGTGCGACCTCCCGCGCCCAATTCATCCGAGCGGGCCGCTGGACAGGGTTTTGCCGGCCACGGCGATGAAAACGGTGAGCCCGACTTCGCCGCGATCCAAGCCAGTCCGGAATTCGACCAGCTCCGCAAGAGGCTGCGCCGGTTCGTCTTCCCGATGAGTGCGCTCTTCTTCTGCTGGTACATGACGTTCGCGCTCTTCTCGGCGTACGGTCATGGTTTCATGAGCCGTAAGGTGTACGGCTCGATCAACCTGGGCACCGTCTTCGGCCTGCTGCAGTTCGTGACGACGATGGCGATCGTCCTGCTGTACCGGCGCTTCGCCGACAGGAAAATCGACCCGCAGGTGGACAAGGTGCGCGGGCTGGCGGGGGTCGACGACAAGGAATGACATTGCAGATCGCGGAAGAGGCGACCGGTAGCCCGGTCATCAACGTCAGCGTATTCGTCGTTTTCGTCCTGATTACGCTGTTCATCGTCTACAAGGCCACCACCAGGAACCAGACGGCGGCCGACTACTACGCCGCGGGCAGCGCCTTCACCGGCGTACAGAACGGCATCGCCCTCTCCGGCGACTTCCTCTCCGCCGCGTCCTTCCTCGGGATCTCCGGGGCGATCGCCGTCCATGGCTACGACGGGTTCCTCTACTCCGTGGGATGGCTCGTCGCCTGGCTGGTCGCCCTGCTGCTCGTCGGTGAACGGCTGCGCAACACCGGCCGGTTCACCGTGGGTGATGTGATGGCCTACCGGATGAAGCAGCGCCCGGTGCGCGCGGCGGCGGCCAACGCCACGCTGGTGATCACGTTCTTCTACATGCTCGCCCAGATGGCGGGTGCCGGCGGGCTGATCGCCCTCCTGCTGAACGTGCACAGCAAGGGCGGACAGGCCCTCGTCATCACCGCCGTCGGCCTGGTGATGGTCTTCTACGTCCTGGTGGGCGGCATGAAGGGCACCACCTGGGTGCAGATCATCAAGGCGGGTCTGCTCCTGCTCTGCGTGACCTTCATGAGCGTGTTCATCGTGGGCAAGTTCGGCTTCAGCCTCTCGGCGATCCTCGACCAGGCGGCGCAGCGCAGCCCGTTGGGCGAGAGCCTGCTCGAACCGGGCGGCTGGTACGGCGACGGCGCGATGGACAAGCTCGACTTCGTCTCGCTGTCCCTGGCGCTGGTCCTCGGCATCTCCAGCCTGCCGCACGTGCTGATGCGCTTCTACACCGTGCCGAACGCCAAGGAGGCGCGCCGGTCGGTGGTGTGGTGCTCCTGGTCGATGTTCCTGTTCTACCTGGGGATTCTCGTCGTCGGCTACGGCGCGGCCGCGCTGGTCGGCCCGGACGCGATCCTGGAGGCCCCCGGCGGGGAGAACTCGGCGGCACCGCTTCTCGCGTTCAAGGTCGGCGGCGCGGTGCTCCTCGGTATTGTGTCCGCGGTGGCCTTCGCGACGATCCTCGCGGTGGTGGCCGGTCTGACCCTGACCGCTTCGGCCTCGTTCGCGCACGATGTGTACGCCAACGTGCTGCGGGAGGGGAAGGCCGACGCGCGGTCCGAGATCCGGGTCGCCCGGCTCACCGCGATCGCGGTCGGCGTCCTGGCCATTGTCGGCGGCATCGTCACCAGCGGCCAGAACGTCGCCTTCCTGGTGTCGCTGGCCCTGGCGCTCGCCGCGTCCGCCAACCTGTCGACCATCCTGTACACGCTGTACTGGAAGCGGTTCAACACGGCGGGGACGCTCTGGAGCATCTACGGCGGTCTGGGGTCGGGGCTCATCCTCATCATCTTCTCCCCGGCGATCTCGGGTTCCTCGACGGCCATCTTCAAGGGCGTCGACTTCCACTGGTTCCCGCTCACCAACCCCGGCATCGTGTCGATCCCGCTCTCCTTCCTCCTCGGATACCTCGGCACGGTCCTGAGCAAGGACCAGGCGGACCCCGGCAAGCAGGCGGAGATGGAAGTGCGGTCGCTGACCGGAATCGGCACCAAGATCTAGCCGAAGCCCGCGCGTGACGAGGCCGGTACGGGGAGCACACCCCCGTACCGGCCTCGGTCGTTTCTACCGCGAGGGCGGCGGCGCGGTGCTGCTGCGGGGGACGAGCCGGGTGGGGACGAGCGTGGTGCCGCGGCCCGGCGCGCTCTGCCGCATCTGCCGCAGAACGCCCTCGACGCAGCGGCGCCCGACCTCGCCGAAGTCCTGGTGGACGGTGGTCAGCGGCGGCCGGAACTCCCCGGCCTCGGGGATGTCGTCGAAGCCGATGACGCTGACGTCGTCCGGCACCTTCCGGCCCTTTTCGTGCAGGGCCCGCAACAGGCCCAGCGCCATCTGGTCGTTGGCGGCGAACACCGCCGTGCAGCCGTTCTCGGCGGCGAGCGCGAGCCCGGCCCGGTAGCCGGACTCGGCCGACCAGTCACCCCGTACGAGCGGCGGCGGCACCCGTCCGGCCTCGACGAGCGCGGCGTGCCAGGCGTCGGCGCGGCGCTGCGCCGCGAAGGAGTCCTCGGGCCCGGCGAGATGCCATACGGTCCGGTGGCCGAGGGCGAGCAGATGGTCGACCGCGTCGCGGGTGCCGCCCGCCTGGTCGGTGTCGACCACCGTGTAGCGGTCCCCGGCGTCCGAGTCGGCCACGACGACCTGGACGTGGGGCGGCAGGGAGAGCGCCGCCGCGTCGAGGAGGTGGACTTCCATGATGACGATGACGGCGTCGACGGCGAGTTCGCCCAGCCGGGAGAAGGCGCCGCGCACCTCGTCCTGGGTGGGGACGGCGACGGGCAGCAGGGTGACGGCGTAGCCCTCGTGCGCCGCGGAGGTGGCGATCGCCTCCAGCGTGCGCACATTGCCCGTGGTGGAGAGGGTGAAGGTGATGACGCCGATGGTGCGGAACTCGCCGCGCTTGAGCGCCCGGGCGGCGCTGTTGGGCCGGTAGCCGAGCTCCTTCATGGCGGCCTGCACCTCCCGCCGCGTCTCCTCGGTGACACCGGGGAAGCCGTTGGAGACCCGGGAGACGGTCTGCGCGGAGACACCGGCGAGCCGGGCCACGTCCGCCATGGACGCGCGCTGGGCGCGCCGGGCGGCCCGCGTCCGGGGGGTGCCACCGTCCGTCGAGGGGCCGCCCGCCGAGGGGCTGTCCGCTGCTTCCACTTTCTCCCTCGCCGTTCGCGTCCCGGATTTCTCAGACGGCTCTTGACCACCGTCATTGGGGCAGTGTAGACATTCCGCCATCAGATGTTTACGTAAACATAACACCTCCGGGTCTCCTTGAGCGCCGAAATGTTTACGCAAACATCGCGACGGCGCATGGCGCCGGTTCCGTGATGGACGAGCGAGGAACGACATGACGACGCTGCAACCCCCCGCCGCCGTGCCCCGGCGACCGGCCCCGCCTCCGGCGAAGCGGGACCGCCGCTCCTGGTCGGGGTGGGGGTTCATCGGCCCCTTCGTGGTGGTCTTCGCCTTTGTCTTCCTGGCCCCGATCGTCTATTCGATCTACCTCAGCCTCTTCCGCGACCAGCTCATCGGCGGCACCACGTTCGTCGGCCTGGACAACTACCAACAGGCCCTGCAGGACGACAGGTTCTGGGAGTCGCTGACCCGGGTGTCGCTGTTCCTGCTGGTGCAGGTGCCGATCATGCTGGGCATCGCCCTGCTCGTCGCCCTCGCCCTGGACAGCGGGCGGCTCTACGGACGCGACTTCTTCCGGATCTCGATCTTCCTGCCGTACGCGGTGCCCGCCGTCGTCGCCACCCTCATGTGGGGCTTCATGTACGGCAACCGCTTCGGCCTGGTGAACGACATCAACGACGCCCTCGGGGTGTCGCTGCCGAACCCGCTGTCGCCCGAACTGGTGCTGACGTCCATCGGCAACATCGTCACCTGGGAGTTCGTCGGCTACAACATGCTGATCTTCTACTCCGCGCTGCGCGTCATCCCGCACTCTCTGTACGAGGCCGCGGAGATCGACGGCGCCGGGCAGCTCCGCGTCATCACCGCCATCAAACTCCCGGCGATCCGCGGCGCCCTGGTCATCGCCACGATCTTCTCGATCATCGGCACCTTCCAGCTGTTCAACGAGCCGAACATCCTGCAGAAGCTGGCGCCCAACTCCATCACCACCGACTACACCCCGAACTTCTACACGTACTCGCTGTCCTTCTCCGGCCAGCAGCACAACTACTCCGCGACGGTCGCCATCATCATGGGGCTCATCACCATGGTCATCGCCTACGTCGTCCAGCTGCGCGGCATGCGCAAGGGAGCGTGAAGCGATGAGCACCCCGGTCACCACCGCCTCCCGGCCCGCCCCCGCCACGTCCGGCGCCCAGGGCTCCGCGCCCCGGCTGCGCGGGCCGCGCAAGCGCACCGAAGGCCGCCGCCCGCGCCGCAGCGTGCTGCTGACCGTCCTCACCGGGCTGGTCCTGCTGTACTCGCTGGTGCCGCTGGCCTGGCTGGTCATCAGCGCCACCAAGACCCAGGAGGGACTCGCCCGGTCGTTCGGGCTGTGGTTCAGCGACGACTTCGCGCTGTGGGACAACATCAGTGAGACGTTCACCTACAACGACGGTGTCTTCACCCGCTGGCTGCTGAACACCGTGCTGTACGTGGTGGTCGGGGCCGGTGGCGCCACACTGCTGGCGGTCCTGGGCGGTTACGCCCTGGCGAAGTTCACCTTCCCGGGCAAGCGCGCCGTCTTCGCCGTCATCATCGGCGCGGTGGCGGTGCCCGGCACCGCGCTGGCCGTCCCCACCTTCCTGATGTTCAGCGAGATGGGGCTGACCGACACCCCCTGGGCGGTGATCATCCCGTCCCTCATCTCGCCGTTCGGCCTGTATCTGATGTGGGTCTTCGCCACCGAGGCCGTACCCGAAGAACTGCTGGAGGCCGCCCGCATCGACGGGGCGAGCGAGGTGCGCACCTTCTTCCAGGTCGTCCTGCCGCTGCTCGCCCCCGGCATCGTGACCGTGCTGCTGTTCACGGTGGTCGCCACCTGGAACAACTACTTCCTTCCGCTGATCATGCTGAAGGACCCGGACTGGTATCCGCTGACGCTGGGCCTCAACAGCTGGAACGCCCAGGCCGCGACCGCCGGTGGCGAGGCCGTCTTCAACCTCGTCGTCACCGGCTCCCTGATCACCATCGTGCCGCTGATCGCCGCGTTCCTCCTGCTGCAGAAGTACTGGCAGTCCGGGCTCGCCGCCGGAAGCGTCAAGGAATAGCCCCGTCAAGGAACAGCCCCACCGTCCCGCACCACGAAGAAGTCCCGCACCACGAAGAAGTGGAAAGCACGCCCATGCCCATGAACGCTCGCCGCCTGCTGCGCGGCATCGCCCTGGTCTCCGCCCTCACCCTGGGGGCAACCGCCTGCGGTGGCTCCGACGACAGCGCCGCCGAACAGAAGCCGGTGTCCGCCAAGGACATCGACGCGGCCCTGAAGAAGGGCGGCACCCTGAAGGTGTGGGCCTGGGAGCCCACGCTCAAGAAGGTCGCCGACGACTTCGAGAGGGAACACCCCGCCGTCAAGGTCGACTTGATCAACGCGGGCACCAACAAGGACCAGTACAAGGCCCTGCAGAACGCCATCGCCGCGAAGAAGGGCGTCCCCGACGTCGCGCAGATCGAGTACTACGCGCTGGGCGAGTACGCCCTGACCAAGGCCCTCGACAAGCTGGCCCCGTACGGCGCCGACAAGCTCGCCGACAAGTACTCCCCGGGCCCGTGGAACTCCGTGAAGTCCGGCAAGGACGTCTACGCCCTGCCCATGGACTCCGGCCCGATGGCGATGTTCTACAACAAGAAGGTCTTCGACAAGTACAAGCTCAAGGTGCCGACCACCTGGGACGAGTACGTCAAGACCGCCCGCGATCTGCACAAGGCCGACCCCAAGGCGTACATCACCGCTGACACGGGAGAGGGCGGCACCGCCACCAGCATGCTGTGGCAGGCCGGTTCCCGCCCGTACCAGGTCGACGGCACCAAGGTGAAGATCGACTTCTCGGACGCGGGCGCCAAGAAGTACACCGACACCTGGCAGAAGCTCCTCGACGACAAGCTGGTCGCGCCCATCACCGGCTGGACCGACGACTGGTACAAGGGCCTCGGCGACGGCACCATAGCCACCCTGAACAGCGGCGCCTGGATGCCCGCCAACTTCGTCTCGGGCGTGAAGGACGCCTCCGGCGACTGGCGCGTGGCACCGCTGCCGCAGTGGAAGGCCGGGGACAAGACCACCGCGGAGAACGGCGGCAGCTCCCTGGCGCTGCCCACCCTGGGCAAGCACAAGGAACTCGCCTACGCCTTCGCCGAGTACGCGAACGCGGGCAAGGGTGTGCAGACCCGCGTCAAGGAGGGCGCCTTCCCGGCGACCACCGCGGACCTCGAATCCGACGCGTTCCAGAACACCGCGTTCCCGTACTTCGGCGGGCAGAAGGCCAACAAGATCTTCGCCGAGTCGGCCGCGAACGTCGGCCGGGGCTGGTCGTACCTGCCCTACCAGGTCTACGCCAACAACATCTTCAACGACACCGTCGGCAAGGCCTACGTCTCCAGGACCAAGCTGGCCGACGGCCTGAAGGCCTGGCAGGACGCCTCCGTCAAGTACGGGGAAGAGCAGGGCTTCACCGTCCAGAAGTAACCCAGCACGCCGCGCCGCCCCGTACGGTTCACCGGAAGGACCACCATGATCTCCACCCTCCAGTCCCAGTCTCCGGATGGGCCGGACGGTGACCCCACCCCACGCCTCGGCTACGGCGCGGACTACAACCCCGAGCAGTGGCCGCGTGAGGTGTGGGAGGACGACATCCGGCTGATGCGCGAGGCCGGTGTCACCATCGTCTCCGTGGGGATCTTCTCCTGGGCCCGCCTCCAGCCGGCCCAGGACGAGTGGGACTTCGGCTGGCTCGACGAGGTCATGGACCTGCTGCACACCGGCGGCGTCGGGGTCGACCTGGCCACCGCCACCGCGTCCCCGCCGCCCTGGCTCACCACCGCGCACCCGGAGATCCTCCCGGTGACCGCCTCCGGTGAGACGGTGTGGCCGGGGGCGCGGCAGCACTGGCGCCCCACCTCGCCCGTCTTCCGCACCCACGCGCTGCGCCTGGTGCGGAAGCTGGCCGAGCGGTACGCGGGTCATCCCGCCCTGGTGGCCTGGCATGTCTCCAACGAGCTGGGCTGCCACAACATCTACGACTACTCCGACGACGCCGCCCGCGCCTTCCGCGACTGGCTGCGCGCCCGCTACACCACCCTGGACGCTCTCAACCACGCCTGGGGCACCGCGTTCTGGTCCCAGCGGTACAGCGCCTGGGAGCAGATCCTGCCGCCCCGGCTGGCCGCCTCCCACCCGAACCCCACCCAGCAGCTGGACTTCAAGCGCTTCTCCTCCGACGCGCTGAAGGAGCATCTGCGCGCCGAGCGGGACGTCCTGCGCGAGGTCACCCCCGGGGTCCCGGTCACCACCAACTTCATGGTGACGGGCGGCACCAAGGGGATGAACTACGCCGACTGGGCCGGTGAGATCGACTTCGTCTCCAACGACCACTACGTCCACCCCGGCCCACAGGACCGCGACGAGCTGTCCTTCTCCGCGAACCTCGTCAGCGGCATCTCCGGCCACCGCCCCTGGTTCCTGATGGAGCACTCCACCAGCGCCGTGAACTGGCAGCCGGTCAACGTGGCCAAGCGGCCGGGCGAGCTGGCCCGGGACGCGCTGCTGCACGTCGCGCACGGCGCCGACGCCGTGTGCTACTTCCAGTGGCGGCAGTCGGCGGCCGGGGCCGAGAAGTACCACTCGGCGATGGTGCCGCACGCCGGGGAGGACAGCGAGGTCTTCCGCGCGGTGGCCGACCTCGGCCGGACCCTGCGCACCCTCGCCCCGGTGGCGGGGACCGAACGCGAACCGGCCCGGGTCGGGATCGTCTTCGACTGGGAGTCGTGGTGGGCGAGCGAACAGGACTCCCACCCGACCTCGCGCCTGGACTACCGGCAGGAAGCGCTCGACTGGTACTCCGCGCTCCTCGCCCTCGGCATCCGCGCCGACGTCATCACCGCACAGGACGGGCTCGACCGGTACGAGGTGCTGATCGCGCCGGTGCTGCACATGGTCCCCGCGGCGCTGGCCAAGGAACTCACCCGGTACGCGGAGCAGGGCGGCCACCTGATCGCCACCTACTTCTCCGGTGTCGTGGACGAGAACGACCACATCTGGCTGGGCGGCTACCCGGGCGCCCTGGGCGAGCTGCTCGGTATCCGCATCGAGGAGTTCGGCCCGCTGCTCGACGGCGAAACGGTCGAGATCGACGCCCTCACCGGGGCCGCGTCCGACGGCAGGGCCACCGGCACCCTGTGGACCGACCGGATCACCGTCACCGACCCCGGCGTGGAGGTGCTGGCCCAGTACCGGAGCGGGACGTACGCCGGGCGCCCCGCCGTCACCCGCCGCGCGGTGGGCGGGGGATCGGCCGCGTACGTCTCCACCCGGCTGGGCGCGGACGGCCTCGCCGGACTGCTGCCGGGGCTGCTCGCGCCCGCCGGTGTCGGCAGTGAACTGCCGGACGGCGCACGGGGAAGCGTCGAGCTGGCCGTGCGCCGCGGCGGCGGCAGCCGCTATCTGTTCCTGGTCAACCGCACCGACGCGACGGTGCCGCTGACCGGACTCGCCGGGGAACCCCTGACCGGCGGTGCCGGGGGCGACGGAGCGCTCGTCCTGGCCCCCAGGGGTGTCGCCGTACTGCGACAGCCCGCGACCTGAATCGTCCGCATACGAGTTGGGAGCACACGTTGGCACGCCGTACCCGCACACGACGACTTCTGGGCACCATCGGAGTCACCGCTCTGGCCACCGGGGCCGCCCTGATCACCGCGCCACCGGTGACCGCGCAGGCCCCGGCGGCGGCGACGGCCGACGCCGTCACCGTCTCGCCCGACCCCTCGTACAAGGCGGAGAGCTTCGAGGGCTGGGGCACCAGCCTGGTCTGGTTCGCCAATGCCACCGGCGACTACCCCAAGGAGATACGCGAGAAGCTGGCCAGGCTCCTCTTCGGGGACAGCGGCCTCGCCCTCAACATCGCCCGCTACAACATCGGCGGCGGCAACGCCCCCGACGTCAAGGACTACCTCCGCGCCGGGGGAGCGGTCGAGGGCTGGTGGAAGGCCCCGGCGGGCACCACGCGCGAGGACACCGACTGGTGGAACGCGGACGACCCGGCCGACTGGAACCCCGGCGCCGACGCCACCCAGCGCTGGTGGATCGACCGCATCAAGGACGACATCGACCACTGGGAGACGTTCAGCAACTCGCCGCCCTGGTTCATGACCAACAGCGGCTATGTCTCCGGTGCCTTCAACGCCGCCGACGAGCAGCTGAGGCCCGACTCCGTCGACGACTTCGCCGCCTATATGGCGGGCGCCACCAAGCGGCTGGAGAAGGCACACGGCATCAAGGTCGACACCGTCGACCCGTTCAACGAACCGAACACCAACTACTGGGGCACCCAGCTGGGAGCCGACGGCGAGCCGGTCGGCGGCCGCCAGGAGGGCGCGCACATCGGCCCGGAGGTCCAGCAGAAGGTGATCGGCGCACTGGCCCCCGCCCTGAAGAAGGCGCGGACCGGCGCGAAGATCTCCGCGATGGACGAGACCAACCCCTCCATCTTCACGCAGAACTGGAACACCTACCCGCAAGCGGTGCGCGACCTCGTCGGCCAGATGAACGTCCACACCTATGGCACCGGCGGCCGCACCAGCGTGCGCGACCTCGCCAAGGCGGCGGACAAGCCGCTGTGGATGAGCGAGGTCGAGGGCGACTGGGGCGACGGCCAGAGCTTCACCGACATGCGGCCCGGCCTCGGCCTCGCCCGGCAGATGGTCGACGACCTGCGTGAACTGGAGCCCAAGGCCTGGGTGTTCTGGCAGCCCGTCGAGGACTACGACAACATGAAGCCCGGCGGCGAGTCGGGCAAGGGCGGCAACTGGGGCTCCATCCAGCTCCCCTTCAGCTGCACCTCCAAGGACACCCTCGACACCTGCCCCATCCGTACGAACACCAAGTTCGACACGGCCCGCAACTTCACCCACTACATCAAGCCCGGCGACCGGCTCATCAAGACCGACGACACCTCCAGCGCCGCCGCCGTCTCCAGGAAGGGCGACGCGGCCACCGTCGTCCACGTCAACAGCGCCGCCGCGGACCGTACGGTCACCCTCGACCTGTCCAAGTTCGGCAAGGTCGGCCGCCACGCCACCGTCACCCCCGTGGTGACCAGCGCCGAGGGCAAGCTGGAGCGGCAGGACGCCATCGAGGTGACCGACAAGAAGGCCACCTTCACCGCCCCCGCCCAGTCCGTGACGACCTTCCTGGTCAAGGGCGTGTCCGGGGTGGCCAAGGACGCCGCCGAGCTGCGGAAGGGCCACACGTACCAGCTGACCGGTGTCCAGAGCGGCAAGGCGCTCACCGTCGCGGACGACGGGAGCAAGCTCGTCATCAAGGCCGCGGGCACGGACCCGGCCGCCACCGGACAGAAGTGGCGGCTGCGCCAGATCAGCGGCGACACCGGCAACCGGCAGCGGTATGTGTTCACCAACCCGGCGGAAGGCAAGCGGATGGCCGTCCGCGACGGCGCCCCGGTACTGGAGCCGGATCGCGGGAAGCGGGACAAGGCCACCCAGTGGATCATGTCGACGACCGGTGACTGCACCTGGACCCTGGTCAACGCGGCCACCGGCCGACTGCTGGAGGTCGGCGGCCAGGCCACCCACGACGGCGCCGCCGTCACCACGTACACCCCGAATTCCGGCGCGAACCAGCGCTGGAAGGTCTCCGATCTGACCTGACCGGTGTGACGTGACGACGCCGATGCCCGTCTACCTCAATTGAGGTAGACGGGCATCGGTCGATATGCGTAGCCAGATTTCGACTAAGCGTACGAAGCGCCAGGTCAGGCCCTCTTTCTAGGCTCTGAGGCATGGCACAGCACGTCGAACGATACGCACGCATGCTGGGCACGGCGCTCGCCGCGAGCCTGGCCCTGGGCGCCCTGGCCGCCCCCGCCGCCGGGGCCGTGGACCACCGGGCCCGGCCGGGTGCCGAGAAGCCCGGCCCGCACGCCGACACCGGCTCGCCGGTGCGGGTGAACCAGGTCGGCTACCTCACCCACGGCCCCAAGAAGGGCACCGTGGTGACCGGCGCCACCCGGCCCTTGACGTGGACACTCAAGACCGCCGACGGCACGAAGCGTGCCTCGGGCGTCACCACCCCCGCGGGCGTCGACCCCAGCTCCCGGCAGCGCGTCCAGACCTTCGACTTCAGCGAGGTCACCGACGCGGGCGAGGGCTACACCATCACCATCGACGGGAAGAAGAGCGAGCCGTTCACCATCGGTGACCACCTGTACGACTCGCTGCGCACCGACGCGCTGGCCTACTTCTACAACAACCGCAGCGGCATCAAGATCGACAAGGATCTCGTCGGCGCCCGGTACGCCCGCCCCGCGGGCCACGACAAGGCCGCTCCGCACCGCGGCGACACCGACGTCCCCTTCCGGTGGCACGGGTCCGACTACCGGCGGAATGTCTCCGGCGGCTGGTACGACGCCGGTGACCAGGGCAAATACGTCGTCAATGGCGGTATCTCCGTCGCCCAGCTGATGTCCGCCTACGAACGCACCCGCACCACCCGGGGTGCCGGCGGCGACGCGCTGAGTGACGGCAAGCTGCGGGTGCCCGAACGCGGCAACGGCGTCCCGGACATCCTCGACGAGGCGCGCTGGGAGATGGACTTCCTGCTGCGCATGCAGGTGCCCCGGGGCAAGCCGTACGCGGGCATGGCGTTCCATAAGGTGCACGACAAACGCTGGACCGGGTTCCCGACCCGCCCGGACCAGGACGAGCAGCCCCGCGTGCTGCGCCCGCCGTCCACCGCGGCCACCCTCAATCTGGCGGCCACCGCCGCGCAGTGCGCCCGCCTCTTCAAGCCCTACGACCCGCACTTCGCCGCCCGCTGCCTGGACTCGGCCCGGACCGCCTGGGCCGCCGCCAAGAAGCATCCGAAGATGTTCGCGAGCGACAAGGACTCGGTCGGAGGCGGTGCCTACGGCGACCGCCACGTCGGCGACGAGTTCTACTGGGCCGCCGCCGAGCTGTTCCTCACCACCGGGGAGGACACCTACCGCACGGCGCTCCTCCACTCACCGCTGCACGGCGACACCGACGCGCTCTTCCCGCGCGGCGGCGGCCTGTCCTGGTCGGCCACCGCGGGCCTCGGCGCGCTCGACCTGGCCACCGTCCCCAGCAAGCTCACCCACGAGCAGCGCGCCGCCGTGCGCGCCACGGTGACCAAGGCCGCCGACACCTACGCCTCCGATTCCGAGAAGTCGGCCTACGGTGTGCCGTACGCGCCCAAGGGCGGCAAGTACGAGTGGGGCTCCAACAGCCAGGTGCTGAACAACATGATCGTGCTCGCCACCGCCGACGAGCTGACCGGCAAGGCCCGCTACCGCGACGCCGTGCTGCGCGGCATGGACTACCTGCTGGGCGGCAACCCGCTCGATCAGTCCTACGTCACGGGCTACGGCGAACGGAACTCCCACCGCCAGCACCACCGCTTCTGGGCACACCAGCTCGACCACAAGCTGCCCAGCCCGGCGCGCGGTTCACTGGCCGGGGGCCCGAACTCCGGACTGCAGGACCCGGTCGCCCGCAAGAAGCTCAAGGGCTGCGCCCCGGCGATGTGCTACGTCGACGACATCATGGCGTTCTCCACGAACGAGATCACCATCAACTGGAACGCGCCGCTGGCCTGGGTCTCCTCCTACCTCGCCGACGTTGAGCATATGTCTGACCAGCGGCGCTGACCCTGTGGCATCTGTTCATGGCGGCGCGGCGTCCTCGCCCTTAGCGTGTGCGGGCAAACGCCAAGGTCGAGTGCGCCGAGGAGGAGCCGGATGCGGGAGGAGCGGCACACCCCCGACGCGGTCGGTGAGCGGTACTTCGTCGTGATCGGCAGCGAGGTGGCGCGCAAGGTCTGCGGTTCCCTGCGGGCGGCCGGACACCGGGTGCGCCACTTCGCCCAGCCCACGGACGAGGAGCTGCGCCGGGCGCTGGACCGGGAGGTGGCGGGCGTCGCGATCCTGCTGGAGGACGACGCCGAGGCCCTGCGCTACGCGCTCGCGGTGGAACACATCCACCCCAAGGTCCCCCTGGTGGTGACGATCTTCGACCGGACGGTGGCCGAGCAACTGGTGCGGGTCATCCCGAACTGCCAGGTCACCTCCCCGGCCGACGTGGCCGCGCCGGTCCTCCTGGCGGGCTGCCTCCAGCCCGATCTGCTCGCCCTCACCACGACCCCCTCGGGCCACGCGGGCGCCCGCTGGGACGGGGACACCGTGCGCCTCCAGCCGTACCGGCCGCCGCGTTCCCTGCGATACCGGGCGTGGCTGGGGAAGTTCCGGGGACAGCTGCGGCCGCACGACGGCGGTTCGCGGATCATGCTGATGGGTTTCGCCGGGCTGCTCGCCGTGCTGCTGACGGACTGGGTCTGGCTGGTGGCCCTGCACCACCGCACACCCGTCGAGGCGTTCTTCGAGGCGGCGCGCACCGTATCCGCCGTCGGCCCGGCGCTCGCCCACGGCTCGCACGCGTATCTGATGTTCTCCGGCCTCGCGATGCTCATCACCATCGTCTTCACCGCCGTCTTCACGGCAGGTGTGGTCGACCGGCTGCTGGCCCCGAGGGCGATCGGCATCGTGGGTCCGCGCGCCCTGCCCCGGGGCGGCCATGTGGTCGTCGTCGGGCTCGGACAGGTCGGGCTGCGATTGTGCACCCAGTTGCAGGACCTGGGTATCGGTGTGGTCGCGGTCGAGCGGAACCCGAAGGCCCCGAACCTCCGGCTGGCCAGGGCGCTCGGGGTGCCCGTCGTCGTCGCCGACGCCAGGGACCGGTACGTGCTGCGCACCCTGCGCCTCGGGCGTGCGCAGGCGATGGCCGCGGTGGCTTCGGACGACCTGGACAACATCGCCGTCTCGGTGGCGGCACTCGCCGTCGCGCCCGAGCTGCGGGTGGTGATGCGCGCCGGGGACCACGAGGCCATCGCGGAGACCCGTTCGCTGTTCAAGATCGGCCTGGTGCACGACCTGGGCAGCCTGAGCGCCGCGTACACCACCGCGAGCCTGACCGGGCTCCGGCCGCGCGGGGTGCTGGCCCACGACAAGCGGCTCCTGGTGGAGCGGGCGGACGGGGCGTTCGTACCGTGGCCGCAGCCGGAGCGCTGCGGCCACGCCGATCGCTGACCCCGCGGTTCACTCCAGGCGTACGGTCAGCGTGTCGCGGGAGTACGACGGTACGGCCGTGTACGTGTGCCCCTCGAAGCGGACCCGGATGGCGGCGAACCGGCCGCGCAGCCCGCCGCGGGCACGCAGCACCCGGATGACGGTGTGCCGGGCGGGGGAGCGGTGGCCGTCCAGCCGGATGTCCAGGACACTGCCGTCGCCGAGCACGGCGGAGCGGGCGACCGTGAGCGCGGGCGTACCGTCCTCGACGGTGCCCGCCGCCACCTCCAGCGTGGCGCCGGAGGCCACGACCATCCCCCGCCGCGCCCGCACCCCGCCGGGGGACGCGAGCCGCAGCGCCCCGCCGCCGTGCACGTGGACCTCTCCCGTGCCCAGCGCGTCCGGTGCCCCCGCGACCAGGGTTCCGGCCTCGACGCGGGTGCCGCCGGTGTAGCGGTTGCGGCCGGTGAGGGTCAGGGTGCCGGTGCCCCGTTTGACGAGCCCGCCGTCGCCGGAGATGTCGTTGCGCCAGGCGTCGGCCGTGTGGAACCCGCCCTGCCGCGCGTCCATCTCCACGCGGACGTCGCGGTCGAAGGCCCCGAAACCGTCCGCCGCCGCGAAGAGGTTGAGCCGCCCCCACTGCTCGGGCCCCTCCAGCAGGGCGTAGCCGGAGGGCAGGGCGGTGGTGCGCAGCACCTCCCGGCGCTGGTGCGCGGTGAGATAGGGCAGCCGGGTCTCGATGAGCACCTCGGCGCCCTTGGGCACGGTCATCTCGCGGTGCTCGCCGCCCCCGGGCAGGACGTAGGTCAGACGTGGGGTGAACGCCCGGGCGTTGGCGGCACGGTCGGCGTACGGGTCGGTGTCCGTGGCGGCCGAGTGCGCGTAGTCCCAGAGCGTGTCGGCCGTGGTGCCGGTCCGGGAGCGGAGGTAGTCGGCTGCCTGCCGGCGCGCGGCGGCCTTGAGCCCGGCGTTGGCCGGGTCGTACAGCGCGGCGGCGGCCAGCGCGGTGGCCAGGATGCGCCCGCCGACGACGTCGAGGGCGGAGTGCATGCCGGACACGATCCGGGTGTGGGCGGCCGCGGAGGCGTGGGTCACCAGCTCCTGGAACCTCTCGGGTATCGCGTACGCCAGCGCCAGACCGGCCAGGTACAGCGCGTTGGTGTGGCCGCTGGGGAAACCGCCGTCCTCCGACGGCGTGCCGCCGCGCTGGCGCAGCAACTGCGGGGTGACGGCCACCTCGGAGGCGTAGACGGGGAAGCCGAAGGCGTCCGTGGCGCCGGTGTCGACGACCTCGTTGCGCTCCGTCATCCGCCACGGACGGGGGTACTGGTAGCCGAACTTGGCGGGGTTGCCCGACGCGTACGGGCCGCGCAGCGTCCGCACGAGCCGGACGACGTCGCCCAGGTCCGAGTCGGTGGCCCCGGCCCCGATGGCGGAACCGGCGGGCGCGCCGGGCGGTACGGCGTCGCTCACCGTGGTGGCCGGGGTGGTGTCCGGGGCGCCGGTGATGCTGGTGACGGCCTTGGCGCCGGTGCGGTAGATCTCGGTGAGCGGGCCGAGACCGGCGGTGGCCGCGTAACTCTGGTCCTGGCGGTCGTAGAGGAAGGATTCCCGGGCCTGCGCGTCGGTGCGCCGCGTGGTGAGGGCGATCGAGTAGCGCATGTTGGCGTGCAGCACGGCGGCCGCGCGCGGGGCGCCGTTGTTCCAGGCCGTGCCGGTGTGCCAGAGCCGCCGCACACCGCTCAGGACGCGGAGGGCCGCGTTGGTCTCGGGGGTGACGTTGGCGGTGGTGTTGGTCTTGTAGTCGTCGACGAAGGAGGTGAGGACCCGCCCGGCCGTCCGCTCCGCCGCCCTGGCCGGGGAGCCGGACAGGAGGGATAACGCCGTCGGGACGGTGATCAGCCCCGCCGGAACGGAGGCGGAACGCCGGAGGAAACCCCTGCGGTCCAGAGTGGGTCCCGCGGACCGGCCGGGGGAGGTACGCGCCGTCATGCTGCCCTCGCGATTCTCGTCGTAAGCGCTTGCTGGAGACGTGACGCGAAGGAAGTGTAGAGGCCTCCACGGCGGAGGGGTGGGTCAGCCGGTGGCAGGGGTGCGGATGGCCGCGATGTCGAACTGGAGGCGCACCTTCTCGCTCACCATGGCGCCGCCCTGGGCCAGTTTGGCGCTGTAGGTCAGGCCCCAGTCGGAACGGTTGATGGTGGTGGTGCCGTCGAAGCCGATCCGCTCGTCGCCGAAGGGGTCGGTGACGTGCCCGATGTAGGTCAGCTCCAGGACCACGGGGTGGGTGGCGTCCCTGATGGTGAGGTCACCGGACATGCGGTACACGTCCTGGCCCGCGAGCTCCACCGAGCGGCTCCGGAAGGAGATGCGCGGATAGGTCCGGGCGTCCAGGAAGTCGCGGCTCATCAGATGGGCGTCGCGCTGCTCGACACCGGTGTCCACGCTGGCGGTGGACAGCACGATCTCGGCCCGGGAGCGGGCCGGGTCCCGGCCGTCGAAGTGAAGACGGCTTTCATAGGCGGTGAAGGCGCCGCGCACCGTGGTCACCATGGCGTGCCGGACGGAGAAACCGATCCTGCTGTGCGCCGCGTCGATAGTCCATTCCCCGGTGAGCGCCGACAGTCCGGGGCCCGACTGGTCGGCACGGTCGGGGGAGGCAGGAGCGTCCTGGGTAACCGAGCTGCGAGGCGCGAAGTTGCGAGTAAACAGTTTCATGGGCCATGTTGTTACTGCACGGGTAAGTATCGCTGCAAGTCCTGTTCATGAGCCGACCCGGGACTGCACAGGTCACCCTACCGCTCGGGCCGCAATTCCCCCCGCCCGACGGCCTCATGGCCATGGATCGACACCGCGTCTTCACATGAAACGATGCGGTGCGGAGTGTCGAATGGCGGCGAATCGGCGGACGAAACGCTCTTTGGGCACCCGGCCTTGTTCCGCATTCGGCATCACCGCTTTATCTCCGGCATACGCGCCGTCACTCTTCGGTTTCATTTCTTCAAAGAATCTCCACCATCGCGAATAGCTGTGGCGGATTGTGTGGGGGACCGGCCCAGCCAGGTGGTCAGGGCCCACCACCGGTGCAGGGTCTCCAGCGGCCCGCCGCGGCCGTCGGGCCGGGTGTCGGTCAGCGAGGTGCCGGTGATCTGCTGGAACCGGCCGAGCCGGTAGCGGATGGTGTTGGGGTGGGTGAACAGGGTCGCCGCACTCTGGTCCAGGCGGCGGCCACAGTCGAGGAACGTCAGTGCGGTGAGGGCGAGTTGACGGTGGAACGCGTCCGACGGGTCGAGGCCGCCCAGGAGCCGGTCGCTCAGGTGGGCGCCCAGCAGCGGCTGGTCCGCCACGGCGATCTCCGCGGCGAAGTCGGTGAGTTCGTACCATCCCTGCCGCCCCTCCGCCGTGCCGAGGTCCACGGCGCGTACACAGAGCCGGTACAGCGGGCGTAGCCGGTCCAGGGGAGCCGCCGGAGAGGCCACGACCAGGGCGGGCAGGTCCGGGTCTTCGCCCTGTGGCAGCCGGGCGCACAGGCCCACCACCCGTCCCTCGACCAGCCCGGACAGCCCGCGCAGCGCGGAGAACCGGTGCGTCAGACGGTGGGCGTGCCCGGGCCCGGTGGCCTCGGCGACGAGGCAGTGATACGGGGCGTGGCCGTCCTCCGCCCGGATTCCGGCCCTTCCCAACTCCTCGGCGCCGGGGGCGACTCCGTCGACCAGTACCCGCCGGAGCAGCCGGGTGCGGATCTCGTGC
Organism: Streptomyces sp. NPDC005962; assembly: GCF_040629205.1. NCBI lineage: Bacteria > Bacillati > Actinomycetota > Actinomycetes > Kitasatosporales > Streptomycetaceae > Streptomyces > Streptomyces sp. NPDC005962. The sequence goes on from NZ_JBEXVE010000002.1 coordinate 367,782, forward strand.
GCCTCGGGTGCCGGTCCCCGCTCCGCCGCGTGGTACCCGTTGATGACATGGCGCTCGATGGCGTCGCCGTACTCCTTCAGCCGGAGGATGACGGGGAGCAGCGCACTGTCGGGCACCCCGGACATCCGGCAGCGGTCGACGCTGATCTCCGCGACCCGGGTGAGCGCGGCCTGCACACCGCGCAGCACGGCGGTCATCGGCACGCCCTGGCCTGCCCGGTCGGCGCCCAACAGCAGGGCGGTGGTGAAGTCCTGTTCCTCGACCCGGTCGAAGGTGCCGAACCACGCACCGGCCGCGCGGATCATCGCCAGCACATGGGAGCGGGTCTCCGCCTCGGTCAGCCGGGCCACCTCGGGGGAGTGGGCGCGCGCCGCGCGCACGAGTTCGCCGCATACGTCCGCGTCGACGGCCATGGCCCGCAGGATCTCGGTGACCGGCTCGCGCTCCTGGACGACAGCCATGAGCCCCTTTTCCGTCCTGGCGCTGTCGCCGGGCCACAACGAAGCGGTGACCGCGTTGGCGCCCGGCTACTACCGCGCCGCCGTGCGGACCTGATTTCCTGTGCGCTACCGACGGTAACAGCGCGGCGGCCGCGGTGACAGCCATCGCGTCGCCCCGCGCTGTCCGCACCTCACCGGGAGGGCAGCCCATGGAGAACCCCGCATCCCCGACGCCGATCACCCGACGCCGCGCCCTGACGGTGGCCGGAGGCGTCGTCGTGGCGGCCACCCTCGACCAGGCGGTCCCCGCCTTCGCGGCCGGGTCCTCGGACACGGCCGCCGACGCGATCGTGGTCGGCCACGGGCTCGCCGGACTCGTCGCGACGGCGGAACTGGCGGCGGCGGGGCGCAAGGTGCTGCTCCTGGACCAGGAACCGGAGAGCAATATGGGCGGGCAGGCGTTCTGGTCCTTCGGCGGGCTGTTCTTCGTCGACTCCGATGAGCAGCGTCTGATGGGCATCAAGGACTCCCACGAACTGGCCTGGCAGGACTGGCTGGGCACGGCCGGATTCGACCGTGGCGTGAGCGATCCGCGCGGCCAGGACCACTGGGCCCACCAGTGGGCCGAGGCCTACGTCGACTTCGCCGGGGGCGAGAAGCGGTCCTGGCTGTACGGGCTCGGGGTGCGCTGGTTCCCGATCGTCGGCTGGGCCGAGCGCGGTGGCGGTCTCGCGGACGGCCACGGCAACTCGGTGCCCCGCTTCCACGTCACCTGGGGCACCGGCCCGGCCGTGGTCGAGCCGTTCGAGAAGAAGGTGCGGGCCGCGGTGGCGGACGGCCACGTGACGCTCAAACACCGGTACCGCGTCGACGAGATCGTGACCACCGGCGGCGCCGTGACCGGTGTCCGCGGCGCGGTCCTGGAACCGAGCAACGCCCAGCGCGGCAAGGCCACTTCCCGCACCGTGGTCGGCGACTTCGAGCTGCGCGCGCCGGTGGTCGTCGTCACCTCCGGCGGCATTGGCGCCAACCACGATCTCGTACGGCAGAACTGGCCGGACCGGCTGGGCACCCCGCCCAAGCGCATGATCACCGGCGTTCCGGCGTATGTGGACGGCCGCATGCTGGCCATCACCGAGAAGGCGGGCGGGCGGATCGTCAACCCCGACCGGATGTGGCACTACACCGAGGGGCTGAAGAACTACGACCCGATCTGGCCCGACCACGGCATCCGCATCCTGCCGGGGCCGTCCTCGATGTGGTTCGACGCCAAGGGCAAGCGGTTCTCCGCCCCCGACCTCCCCGGATACGACACCCTCAGCACCCTGAAGACGATCACCGAGTCCGGCTACGACTACTCCTGGTTCGTCACCACACAGAAGATCATCGCGAAGGAGTTCGCGCTCTCCGGCTCCGAGCAGAACCCGGACCTCACCAACAAGGACATCCTGCAACTCCTCTCGCGTATCTGGCAGACCCCGGAGCCGATCGAGAAGTTCAAGAAGAACGGCGTGGACTTCGTCGTCGCCACGTCACTGTCCGAACTGGTCCGCGGGATGAACAAGCTGACCGGGGACAACCTCATCGACCTGGCCGACCTCAAGCGGCAGATCGACGCACGGGACCGGGAGATCGACAACCCGTACACCAAGGACGTCCAGGTCATGGGCATCCGCAACGCCCTCGCCTACCCCGGCGACACCCTCAGCCGCACGGCCCCGGTGCACAAGATCATGGACTCCGCCGCCGGACCGCTGATCGCCGTACGCCTCAACATCCTCACCCGCAAGACCCTCGGCGGCCTCCAGACCGACCTGTCCGGCCGCGTCCTGGGCGCCGATGGTGAACCGGTGCCGGGGCTGTACGCGGCCGGGGAGGCGGCGGGGTTCGGCGGCGGCGGAGTCCATGGCTACCGCTCCCTGGAAGGCACGTTCCTGGGTGGCTGCCTGTTCTCCGGACGGCAGACGGGGCGGGCCGCGGCCGACGCCACCGCGACCTGACGCCTCGGCGGCCCGCGACCTGCCCCCCGGCGGCGATCGGCTCAGCCGGGCAGCCGTCCCTTGCTGCGCATGGCGGTGCGGACGCGCTCCTCGGCCAGCCCGAGCCCGGCCGTGTGCGGAGTGGTGCCACGGCGCTCGGCCTCGTCCAGGACGGTGACGGCGTTCGCGCGCAGCCGGGTGGAGATCGTCTCGAAGATGGTGGCCGTCTCGGGCCGGAACCCGGAGTAGCGGGCGTCCATGGCGAACGCGGCGGCGACGACACCACCGGCGTTGGCCACGAAGTCGGGCAGCACGGTGACACCCCGCCCGGCGAGGATCTCCTGAGCCGCCGGGGAGGTGGGCAGATTGGCGCCCTCGACCACCAGCCCGGCCTTGATCAGGTGAGCCGTCCGGTCGTCGATGACGTCCTGCAGGGCGGCGGGGACCAGGATGTCGCAGTCGACGGTGAGTTCCCGGCCGGAGGCGAGCACCTCGCCCCGGGCGTGGCGGCCGACGAAGTCGTCGCCGTGCTCCTCGCGGGCGGCCAGCAGGGCGGGTACGTCCAGCCCGCCGGGATCGTGCAGCGCGCCACGGGCCGTGGACACGGCCACGACGGTGGCGCCCAGTTCGGCGAAGCGTGCCGCCGCGGCGGCGCCCACGGCGCCGAACCCCTGGATGGCCACCCGGCAGCCGGACAGGGACAGCCCGCTCCGCCGCGCGGCGGCATCGGCGGCCTCCGCGACGCCGTAGCCCGTGACCCCGAGCTTGTCGTAGGCGACGCCGCCCAGGTGCTCCGGGGTGCCGACGGCGGCGCCGCGGTCGCCCAACTCGTCCTGGATGATGGCCGCGTCGCTCTCCGTCAGCCCCATGTCCAGCCCCATCACATACTCGCGGGGCACCTCGTTGGACAGCGCGCGGGCGAACGCGCGCAGGATCGCCTCCTTGTCGCGGGACGCCGGATCGGCGACGATGCCCGCCTTGGCGCCACCGTAGAAGAGGTCGACACCGGCCCACTTCCACGTCATGACCCGGGCCAGCCGGGCGACTTCCCCGACCGTCACCGTGGGGCTCATCCGGGTTCCGCCCTTGCCGATGCCCCGGGCCGTGTTGTCGATGACCAGCACGCCCTTCATGCCGGTACGCCGGTGGGAGACGACGACGATCTTCTCGGGGCCCCAGTCGTCGACGAGCGAGAGTGCGTCAGCCACGTCTGTCCGTCCTTCTCGGTCGCTCTCGGTCCTTCTCCGGTTCTTCTCCGTAGATCGGTCCACCTCACGATGTGGCCGCCGACACCGGCACACAAGGGTCGGCAGGGCGACAGAAATGACGCCGGGGAGCAAGGAACGCTTACGCTGCCCCGCCCAGCCCCGTCCGCGTCACGGCGCGCAGGACGTCGACCAGGGCCACCACGGTCGGCCGCCGCTCCGCGGCGCAGCGGAACACCACGACGATGTGCCGCTCGACCGTCTCGCGCAGCCGCACCACATCGAAGCGTGACGGCCGCAGCCTGAGCATCAGATCCGTCACCGTGCTCACCCCCACCCCCGCCTCGACCAGCGCCAGGGTCGCCGCGGTGTCCGTCACCTCGTGCAGCACCTCCGGTTCGACGCCCGCCCGGCGGAAGGCGGTGCGCACGGCGCGCCCGTAATAGCTCTCGGCGGACGGCAGAATCCACCCCAGGTTCCGGGTCTGCGCCATGGAGACCGTCTCCCGGCGGCCCATCGAACCGGTCGGCACCGCGAGCGAGAAGCGCTCCCGGTGCAGCTGCGTCACCCGCAGGGCCGGATCGCGCGGGATCGGCAGATCCGGATAGTCGAGGCCGAGCGCCAGATCCACGGCCCCGGAGGCCACCGCGTCGTACACCTCGTCCACGTCCATGTCACGGCTGCGGACCGTCAGCCCCGGATGCTCCTCGCGCACCTTGCGCAGGGCCGGGGGCAGGATCTCGGCGGCGGCCGTGGTGAACAGGCCGACCAGCAGCGTACCCGAGGCGTCGTTGCGGGTGCGCTCCAGCGCCTCGACGGCCTCGGCCTCCGTGGACAGAATCCGCTCGGCGTGCCGGGCCAGCGTCATCCCCGCGTCGGTCAGCTCCACTCTGCGCCCGGTCCGCCGCAGCAGCTCCATGCCGGTGGCCTTCTCCAGTGCGGCGATCTGCTGGGAGACTCCGCCGGGGGTGTACCCCAGCGACTCGGCCACCGCCGTGATGGTGCCGCGCCGGGTCAGTTCGACGAGGGAACGCAGCTGGGCACTCGTCCAGTCCATATAGAGACCCTAATAGATCACGAGCAATAACTGTTCATGGACGTCAATGGTCGGAGTGCTGCACGATGACCGGCAGATCGCTGATCGGCATCGTCACGCACTGCGACAGCCGCGCCGCGCCCGGGGCCGGAGACCCTTTTCGGACCCGGCGCCCGCCTCGGGAAGGGATCGGCCACTTGTCCTCCTCGTCCTCCTTCCGCACCGTTCCGCCCGCCGCCGACGTCGTGATCATCGGCGGCGGTGTCATGGGTACCAGCACCGCCTTCCACCTGGCCGAGGCCGGGGTGGAGAACATCGTCGTCGTCGAGCGCGGAGACCTGGGCTGCGGCAGCTCGGGCAAGCCCATCGGCGGTGTGCGGGCCCAGTTCTCCGACCCGCTCAACATCCAGCTGGGCAGCCGTAGTCTGCGCGCCTACCAGGACTTCCCGCACCGTCCCGGCGCCGACATCCGGCTCGACAGCGTCGGCTACCTCTTCCTGCTCACCAGCGACCAGCAGGCGGCGGACTTCGAGGCCTGCGTCAGGACCCAGAACGCGCTCGACGTGCCCAGCCGCATGATCGGCTCGGACGAGGCACACCGTCTGTGCCCCTACGTCAGCACCGACGGGCTCGTGGCGGCCGTCCACTCGCCCACCGACGGCCATGCCCGCCCCGGGCTGGTCATCCAGGGCTACGCGCGCGCCGCGTCCCGGGCCGGGGTCACGTTCGCCACGCACACCGCCGTCACCGCCATCGACACCGCCGGGGACCGGATCACCACCGTGCACACCGACCACGGGCCGATCGCCTGCGCCACCGTCATCTGTACCGCGGGCGCCTGGTCGGCGCGGATCGGGGACATGCTGGACATCAGCCTCCCGGTGCGTCCGGTACGCCGTCAGGTGGCCTTCACCGCCCCGCTTGCCCCGCCCGCCCCGCGCATACCCTTCACCATCGACTTCTCGTCCACGGCCTACTTCCACAACAGCGACGACGGGCTGCTGTTCGGCCTCGCCGACCCCGGCCAGGCCGAGGGCTACGACACCAACTGGACCCCGGACTGGCTGGAGCTGTTCCGCGCCGCCGCCCGGCGCCGAGCCCCGGCCCTGGCCGATATGGAGACGGCCGACGGCTGGGCCGGGCTCTACGAGATCACCCCGGACCACAACGCCCTGATCGGCCGGGCGAACGACCTGGACAACTTCTTTTACGCGACCGGGTTTTCCGGGCATGGCTTCCTCATGGCCCCGGCGGTCGGTGAGATCGTCCGTGACCTGTATCTGGACCGCACACCGTTCCTCGACGTCCGCCCGTTCAGCGCCGACCGCTTCACCACCGGGGCGCGGACGCGCCCCGAAGCCCATGTGGTGTGAACCGCCGACCGCACCACCCTCGACCGCACACCGCCGACCGCACGGCAGCCAACCGAAAGGCAGCACTCCCGATGACCAGCCGGACACATCGTCAGTGGCAGCTGCGCGCCGCGTTCGCCGCCCGGCTCTCGGACATGTACGGGCGGGAGGTCCCCGCCTACACCACCCTTGTGGACGTCTCCCGCGAGGTCAACGACGACGTGCTGCGCGCCCGGGGCGCCGACGCCGAACGGCTGGGCTCCATCAGCCGGGTCACCGCGGAACGGCACGGCGCGATCCGCGTCGGCACCCCGCGGGAAATGAGCCAGGTCGCGCGCGTCTTCGGCGCCCTCGGCATGCGTCCGACCGGCTTCTACGACCTGCGCGAGGCCGCCGCCAGCGCGGTGCCCGTCATCTCCACCGCCTTCCGCCCCACCGACGGCGAGGAACTCGCGCGCAACCCCTTCCGCGTCTTCACCTCCATGCTCACCCCCGCCGACCCGCGCTTCTTCGACGACGATCTGCGCGCCCGGCTGGAAACCTTCCTCGCCGGACGTGAGCTGTTCCCGCCGGAGCTGCTCGCCCTCGCCGACCGGGCCGAGGCGACGGGCGAACTGCCCGAAGCGGCGGCGGAACGCTTCCTCCAGCTGGCCGTGGGTGCCTTCGAGCTGTCGGCCGAGCCGATCGACCAGGGCTGGTACGCAACCCTGGAACGCGTCTCCGCCGTCGCCGCGGACATCGGCGGCGTCCGCAGCACCCACATCAACCACCTCACCCCCCGCGTCCTGGACATCGACGAGCTCTACCGGCGCATGACCGACCGCGGCATCGAGATGATCGACACCATCCAGGGCCCTCCGCACTGGGACGGCCCCGATCTGCTGCTGCGCCAGACCTCCTTCCGGGCCCTGGCCGAACCCCGGGCCATGCGCACCGCCGACGGCGGCGTGGCCGACGGGTCCCTGCGGGTGCGGTTCGGCGAGGTCGAGGCGCGCGGCATCGCCCTCACCCGCGAGGGCCGCGCCCTCTACGACCGGCTGCTGACCCGGACCGACCAGGAGGCGGCCGCCCGCCCCGGCGCGGACCGCGGCGACATCGCCCGCGCGCTGTGGGCGGAACACGTCCCCGCCACCGAACGGAGCCTCGCCGACGAGGAGTTGGCCTACTTCACCTATCACGTGGTGCCCGACCGGCCACGGGACGGCAGCCGCCCGCCCGCCGACGTCGGCGAGCTGGTGGCCCGGGGCTGGCTGCGCACCGAACCCATCGTCTACGAGGACTTCCTGCCCCGCTCCGCGGCCGGGATCTTCCAGTCCAACCTGACCGGCGAAGGCACACGCGACAACGACCACGCGGGCACCGCCTACGACAGCGCATGGCTGTCCGGCGCCATCGGCCGCGACGTCCTCGACCCCTTCGCCCTCTACGAGCGGCAGCAGAACCACTCCATCGCCCAGGCCGCCCGAGCGCTGGAACTCGACGGCGAACTCGGCTGAAACAGCCCACACTTCCCGAGGGAGCATTCATGACCAGCACCGTCCTTCCCACCACCGACGACCTGCGCGGCCGGGCCCGTACCGCCCTGGAGCGCGTCGGCGCGAGCGTTCCGCCGGGCAGCGGCCTCACCGCGCGCACCCCCATCACCGGCGACCACCTCTTCGAGCTGGCAGCCGCGACCCCCGCCGACGCCGAAGAGGCCCTCACCGCCTCCCGCGCGGCCTTCCTCACCTGGCGCACCACCCCCGCCCCCCGGCGCGGCGAACTCGTGCGCCGCCTGGGCGGGTTGCTGCGCGACCACCAGAGCGACCTGGCCGACCTCATCACCATCGAGGCGGGCAAGATCCGCTCCGAGGCGCTGGGCGAGGTCCAGGAAATGATCGACATCTGTGACTTCGCCGTCGGCCTCTCCCGCCAGCTCTACGGACGCACCATCGCCTCCGAGCGCCCCGGCCACCGGCTCGCCGAAACCTGGCACCCGCTCGGCGTGGTCGGCGTCATCTCCGCGTTCAACTTCCCCGCCGCCGTCTGGTCCTGGAACACCGCCGTCGCCCTGGCCTGCGGCGACACCGTGATCTGGAAGCCGTCCGACCTCACCCCGCTGATCTCCCTGGCCTGCGACCGGCTCCTCGCCCGGGCCGCCGAGGACGTCGGCGCGCCCCGCGATGTCCACCGGCTGCTGCTCGGCGACCGCGCCATCGGCGAGAAGCTCGTCGACGACCCCCGGGTCGCCCTCGTCAGCGCCACCGGCTCCACCCGCATGGGCCGAGAGGTCGGCCCCCGCGTCGCCGCCCGCTTCGGCCGCAGCCTGCTCGAACTCGGCGGCAACAACGCCGCCGTCGTCGCCCCCTCCGCCGACCTCGACCTCGCCGTCCAGGGCATCGTGTTCGCCGCGGCCGGAACCGCCGGGCAGCGCTGTACGACCCTGCGCCGCCTCATCGTCCACCGCGACATCGCCGACACCCTCGTGGCCCGGCTCACCGCCGCCTACACCAAGCTGCCCATCGGCGACCCCTTCGACGAGGACACCCTCGTCGGCCCTCTCATCTCCACCGGCGCCCTCGACGCCATGCGGCACGCCCTCACCCGCGTCCGGGCCGAGGGCGGCAAGATCCTGGCGGGCGGCAACCGCCGCCTGGCCGACGCGCTGCCGAAGGCCGCGTACGCCGAACCCGTCATCGTCCGCGTGGACGAGCAGAGCGACGTCGTACGGGAGGAGACCTTCGCCCCCATCCTGTACGTGCTGACCTACGACACCTTCGAGGAGGCCATCGCCCTCCACAACGACGTCCCCCAGGGCCTGTCGTCCAGCATCTTCACCCGCGACCAGCGCGAAGCCGAACTCTTCCTCTCCGCCGAGGGCTCCGACTGCGGCATCGCCAACGTCAACATCGGCACCTCCGGCGCCGAGATCGGCGGCGCCTTCGGCGGCGAGAAGGAAACCGGCGGCGGCCGCGAGTCCGGCTCCGACTCGTGGCGCGCCTATATGCGCCCGGCCACCAACACCATCAACTACTCCAGCCACCTCTCCCTCGCCCAGAACGTCAGCTTCCTCTGACGCCACGCCCTCCCCCAACTCGGGCCCGTGGACCAGCGCCAGGAGCAGGCACCGGGCTAAGGTTGCCACCAGTATCGGAAGCGTCACTCACGCGGCAGCGCGTGGGACAGGGCCGTGCCCATGCAACGGGTGGAAAACGGGCGGAGCCTCGGGGAGGGCGAATGACGAGACGGCAGGTACCGGCGTTGCCGAGGTACCGGAACGACGCGGTGACGCGGCGCCTGTGTGCCGCAGTGCATCTGGACGAGCGCTTCGCGCGCCAGGTGCGTGAGGAGCTGAGCGGTGACCGGATGACCGCGATCGGGCTGCCGCTCGGGGTCAACCTGGTGGCGCTCGTACGGCACGCCCGGATGGGTGCCCGGCGTATGGAGGCGCGGGACCGTCGGCTCGGCCGGCTCTTCGTCGGCCTGTGGGCAGCGGTGGTGGTCGCACTGTACGCATCCGTCGACGGGTCGTCCGTCGCCGCGGTGGCGGGTGGCGGCGCGGCGCTCGTCGTCATCGCTGCCGCGTGGTGGCTGGTGTACGCCGCGGAGAGCCAGGCCCGGGGCGCCGCGCAGGAGGTGTTCCGGGCAGGGGGAAAGCCCGAGGATCTCGCGCCGCCGGCCCCGCCCGAGGCCGAAGCCCGGCTGCTGGAAATGAAGGAGACCAACGTCGTGCCGTACACCGCGAGTGCCGAACGCACCAACCCCTTCGTGGGCAGCGGCGACAAGATCAAGGAAATGGTCTGGCAGCCCATCGACGTCAGCCGGCCGGCCGAAGCCCCGGGCGGCGGCAAGCTGGCCATCAAGTCCTTCGACGCCGTGGACCTGCACACCTACGTCGCGAAGGAAATGGCGAACATCGCCGGGCTCGAAGGGCTGCGGGCGAGGAACCGGCTGTACGTCATGGGCAATCATGTCCAGCACCTCGGCCCGGACCTGCTGCCCGACCCGTTGGGCAGGCCGCGTGTCCAGATACCCAAGCAACTGGTGCGGGCGGGCTTGCTGAATCCGGGCGCCGGAATGCGCACGTATCTGAGTCTGGAGCGGGTCGGCGACGGCGGACGTGTCATCGTGTCGATGCATCTGCGGGCCCGACTGCAGAGTCCCAGCCTGTCGTGGGAGGTCGCGGCGTACGGGATTCCCCCGGTGAGCGGTGTCTACAGCGTCGTGGACCGTTTGCCGGTCGACGGTGCTGAACGCTGGTGGAGCCTGCTGCGGTTCGCGACCGGGCAGGTTTGGCCGGCGTTGCGCGGCTCTCTCGGCCGCAACCACCGGCGTGGTGCGGCGCGGAACCGCAGGGCGCGTGAGCTGGACAAGCGGCGCAGGGAAATCACCAAGCGGCATGCCATCTACGACTACGGGGCCGTGGACAGTGTGCGCGAACGCGTGGCTTCCTGGGACCAGTTGGGTCACTCCGACCGTATGGACTCCCAGGACTTCCTGCACCGCCTCCAGCAGGGCGTGTTGATTGCGACGGAGCGGTTCCTGAAGGACCACAATGTCGATACCAGCTCCTTCGACCAGGCCCAGCAGGTCATCAACACCCAGACATACAATTTCTCCGGAGATGTCACCGGCCCCAGCAACTTCGGCAACAACGGGCACATCGCCGCATCGTACGGGCAGGGTCAGCCGTCAGGGGCCCCCGGAGGGGCGGCCGGGAACGTCGGTGGAGGCCCCTGACCCCGGCTGGGCGCTGCCCGTTGCGGCGTACCGACAGCACGTCACGAGATGATGTGCAGTTCATGTCCACGACCAGGAGTACTGATGAGCACGTTCAATTTCCACGGTGATATCTCGGGCCCGAGCAACTTTGGTGACGGCGGCAAGATCGAGGTCCATCACCACGGTGCGAGTCCGGCCGAGGCGCTGCACTTGGCGACCGAGCTCATCCGTCAGCTGCGCACCGAAGGTCAGCCGTCGCTCGCCGAGCAGGCGGAGGTGGTGCGCGGTGAGCTGTTGCAGGCCGAACAGGAGCAGCGCCCCGCCGACCAGGGGCGGGTCCGCAAGGCCCTGGAAATGATTTCGCTGGGGCTCACCACCGGCAGCGGAGGGCTGGCCCTCGCCCAGGAATTGGGGCGGGTCATCGGAGCGTGAACCGGGGCCGGGGAGCCGCACTGGCTCCCCGGCCGCGCTACTTCGGCTCCACGACGGCCTGGGCACCACCGAGGTCGAGCTCCATCCCGGAGCGGAGCGGAACGGTCTGGCCGGGCTCGATGTGCTGGGTCGTACCGTCCGATCGCGTCCCCGTCCATGTCGTTGCCGAACGGTTGATGAGGCCGAACTTGCCCGGTTTCGTGGGATGTTCGACGAGCTCGGCGACGCATGTAGCGTCGCTGTAGTCGTGCCGCGTGGGCTCGGGCACCAGATGGTGGGCGTGTACCCGGGCGGCGCGGCGTAGCCGGACATGGCGCTCGGCGCGCGGCGGGGGAGTGGTGAGTACCATCCGGGGCGGCAGTACCAGGGCGTTTTCGCAGGACCAGCAGGCCCCCGCCGTGGTCTCCTCGGGCTGGGGCATGTTCTGCCGCCCGCAGTGCGCACAGTCCACAACCGAGTCCACTACCGCCCGCAGTGCGTCCCGCCACTGGGACTCTCGCACCCGGGCCGCCGGATCCCGCAGACCGGTGGTGAAATTGTGCGTGAACAGGTCCTTCAGCGCGTCGGGAGCGGCACCCCAGGTGTGCAGGACGGTGGATTGCTCGACAGGGTCGGGAGCGTTCGAGCTGTCCTGCGGGTCGAAGACGAACAGCGGCTGCCTGCCGTACAACTTCCGCTCCGCCGCCTCGTCCAGACAGCGGATCGCCAGCTCCTGACTGCCCTTCAGCGGGTGGTGGTTCATGAGCAGCATGAACAGCAGTACCGAAAGGGAGTGCAGATCAGTCTGTGTGCCAGGCCTGGCGCCGGGTTCCCCGCGCACCAGCTCCGGTGCCATGAACTCCATGGTCCCGGAGATTCCGCTGGCGTCGCCCTCCACCACCGCGTTGTCGTTGTCACATACCAGGACGTCGCCGGTGGCGGGGTCGAAGAAGATGTTCCCCCAGGAGATGTCGCGGTAGGCGATGCCGCGGGAGTGCAGCGCCTGGTACGCCTCCACCATGTAGAGCCCCGCGGTCAGGAGGGCGCGCGGCGTGGTCCGCAGCTGCCTTCTGAACAGCGCGGGCAGCCCCTTGAAGCGGTCCGGGCGGATGTCCATCAGATAGCCGAAGGCGTCCTGCCGTGTGCCCCGGACGAACGCCGACGGCCAAAGGAAGCGGTCGTCGTCGAAGTCCCGGGCGACCAGCTCCTGGACGATCTCCTCCTGAGCCGACGTCGCGCAACTCGGGTAGTACCACTTGAGCGCCTTGTCACCGACAGCCGTGGATACGCGATATACCTCGCCCTGACCGCCGGCTCCGAGTAGACCGGTGATGTGGAGCTCTTCGCCGCCGTCTGCGCTGAGGCGGGCACCGGTGTCGAGCATGCCGCTCATTGTCTCTCCGTTGTCTGTGGTCCGGCGTGTGCCGATTCTGTGTCCTGCTCCGGCCGTCGACCGGCCGCCATGGTGGTGTCGTCGCCCGAATACCGCGCTGCCTTGGCCAGCCATTCGGGCAACACGGTCCGTACGCTCTCCAGCCCCCCTTCCGAGCACCGGGTGTCGAGTCCGGCCATGAACTCGACGAAGCCCTCGTCGGCCGCGAAGCTCTTGGACAGACCGTCCGTGGACAGGGCGATGAGCCGCGGCATGCGGTCCCGTTCCACGATCGGCGCCCAGTGCATCCGTACCAGACGCCATGCCTCACGGCTGCACAGCGACTCCGTCTCGTCGCCGATCTCCGCCTCTGCCGGAGCGAGCGGCAGATCCACCCGGCTGTCGTGTTCGACGACGGTCAGTTCCCCGTCGCCGAGCTGCCAGGCTGCGAACAGCCGTGGGGTCAGCACGGCGCCGATCAGCGTGGCCCCGTACAGCAGCAGCTTCTGTTCGTCGGTGGGCGGAGCGGTTCCGGTCCCGGAACAGTCCTCGTCCAGCTCGTATTGGCGCTGCCAGTGCCCCAGCACATTGCGTTGCCACTCGGAGACCAGCCGACGCGGCATCACATCGCGGGCATAGTTCATCAGCCAGCTGAGGCTGCGCGGCCCTTCAGCGCTGTCCACGTTCGTGAGGGTCGCGAACTCCCGGGCATGAGCGGCGAAGAGGTCCACCGCGCGCCGGGCCCCGACATCGCTGCGGGCATGCCGTGCCGATCCGTGTCCGTCGGCGACCGCGAGGACCAGAGGATCGGCCCGGGTACCGCACCCCTCGGCCGTGTACCAGTCCTGATTACGGTGCTTGTTGGCACCTCGGGAGGACGCGCTGAGTGTTTGCCAGCGCGGCAGGCAGGACTGGTTCACCACACGTCGTCATCGTCGTCGTCCAGCACCGGCGGAGCGTACGGCAGCGGCTTGGACAGGGCGTCGGAGGAAGCCGCCACCGGCTGCGAGGCCGCCTTCACCGCAGCGGTCGACGCCCAGCGGATCGCGGCCGCGAGCTGCTTGGGGCTGTTGGCGTCCAGCGGCCGCAGCTCCGGGTTGCCGAGGAAATCCTGCAGCACGTTCCGGTCGGCGTCCTCGCCGATGGCGATGGCCACCCGCACTGCCTTCCGGCCCCAGGGCGTGGCGTCGATGGCCTTCAGCCCGGCCCTCCAGTCGTCGGTCGGTACACCGTCGGAGACCAGCGCCAGCACCGGCTTCAGCGCACGTTGCGGCATCGGCGGAGTCTGAAGTTCGCGCGACACCAGATCCAGCGCCTCGCCGAGGTTGGTCATCCCGTCCACCTGTACGTCCTGCCAGGTGAAGTCGTCCACGGGGACGGGGTCCTTGTGATGCCACTGGGCCGTAGTGGAGAAGGTGAGCGTACGCAGCAGCAGCTGCGCCGCGGGATTGTCGTGCGCCACGGAGCGCATCTCCGGGATCGCCTCCCGGATGGCGTAGTTGAGCCGCGCGATCTTCTCGCCCTGCATGGAGTATGAGCAGTCCAGCAGCCAGATGAAGTGGACCGGCCGGTTGGCCATCGGCCCGCCGGGGATGTCACTCACGTCGTGTCCCTTTCGTATCGTCGTTCTCGCCCGGACCGGTGTCAGCCGCCGAGCTCATGTACCAGGTACCGGGCCAGTGCCACGGCCAAGGCCACCGTTGCCGCCATGGCCGTGAAGAGCAGGCCGAGCAGCAGCCTGCGCCACCGCGCGATGTGCCGTGTCACTGTCGTCATCCCGCCCCCGATCTCTGTTCCTTCGCATGATGATTCCCCACGTCGCTTGCCGTGCGGGGCTTCAGCGCCCCGACCGGTCCGGTACCGGCATGTCAACTGGCCCCGGGGCCTGGGTGCCTGCCGGGTTGGCGAGGAGACCCTTGACTCGCAGTCCGGAGCGAGCCAGCACCCACAGCACCGGCTCCGCCGCCCGGCGCTGTTCACTGTCCAGCGCTCCGGCGCCGGTGGCGGCATGTGCGCTCACCGCCCAGTAGCGTGCGGTCCCGAAGTCGTGCCCCAGACCGCGGACCAGCGCCCCGAGGCCGATCTCCGACAGCCACCCGTCGATCCCGGCACCGGGCACAGGCAGTGAGCTGATCTGGTCGAGCACATCCCGCTTGGTGACGACCGTGGCCACCGGCAGGCGCCCGCGCCGCCCGGTGAGCGCTGCCAGCTCGCCGGTCAGCCGCTGGTAGGTGTCCATCGGCCCCTGCTCCGCCGGGCGTGCCGCGTCCGCGCGCTCCACGTCGGGCCCCCTCAGCCGCCGACGCACCTCTGGTTCCGCGAGGACATCGGCGACGAGGACCACCCCGTCGGAGTGGGCCAGGTATTGCTGCTCCCGCACCGAGTCCGCGTCACGCAGCGACTCGCCCATCGGATCGTACAGATAGAGCAGCCGCCGCTGCCTGCCGTGGCGGACGATCAGCATGAACGCCCGGGGCTGCCCGCCCTGTGTCTTGAGGGCCCAGCCGCTCTGGCGAAGCTGCTGGTTGAGCGTCCCGGCGTCCTGGGAGTCGGTCCGGGAGGCGAACTCCACTTTCAGCCGGCTTCGCTGCGCCCAGGACTCGAGTCCCGCCACCATCGCCGCCATCAGCATCGTCTTGCCGGAGGAGGTGCCCCCGACAATCGGCACATGCACCACCCGGGTGCTGCCGACCGCCTCGGGCAGCTGCTGGTCGCAGTGCGGACAGCGGGCGGCGAGGCGCTGCCGGTCCGCGAGCGACGTGGTGACGAGGCGCCGCCCGCAGACGCACACATGCCAGAGCGCGCCGTACCGGCCGGGACGCAGTTCGGCATGGGCCTCGCCGCAGTTCGGACAGCGGTGCACGGCCAGCGGGAACGGCCGGTAGCAGCCGGGGTACGGGCACTTCATCCGGCCCCGGCGGACCGCTGTCCAGAGGCCGTCCGCACCGCGCAGGATGAGGACGGCCGATACCGCCGACAGCCAGACGACGCCGCACAGCAGTCCGAGGACGGCGAGGGACACCGATACCACCAGTGCCGCCGACAGGGCTCCCATGGCCGCTCCGACGGCCGTTCCCGGGGCGACGGCCCGCATGACCCCGCGGGTGAACCCGTTCTCGCCCCGCACACCGGTCTCCGGCCGACGGCCCTGGAACAATCGGGTGACCGAGCGCTTCAGCCAGTCGGTGGTGAGCCGGTACCAGATGCTCAGCATGGCGGCGCACGCCGCCGACCAGGTGTCCAGCCACATCTGCCGCCACCAGTACGCGCGATGGGCAGGCTCGCCGGACCCGACGCGCTCGATCCTCGGGTCCGGCACCCCGGCCTGACGGGGACCCAATACGGTTCCGGCGGTCGACAGCGAGACACCGAGGAACCGCCAGAACGTGTAGCCGACGCACAGCGCCACCGCCACCAGACCGGTCGCCCGTAGCGCCAGGAACAGGAAGTACTCCAGGTTCATGACGGGTTACCGCCCTTCCGCGGCGGTTCCACGTCGCCCCAGCGGTGTCCGTCCGCCGCGTCCTTGCGGCGCCGACCGGTCAGCCGACGGCTGATCCGGCCGAACGCCCCGGGCCGGTTCCAGGTCCGGAACTCATCCGCCCAGCGGGTACCCGCGTCCTCCAGACAGCGCTCCACCAGGGCAATGTCGGTATCGGGCAGGCCCCGTACGACCGGACGCAGCACCGAGTCCAGCAGCGCTGAGCGCGTCTTCTGCCAGGCCTCGCTCGCCTGCGGGTGGGAGCTCCAGGCGGTGAAGCAGTCGGCCACGTACGCGGGCCGGGTGCGCAGCCGGTCCCGTACCCGCTCGGACTTCGCGCACTGGCTGTACGCGGCGAAGAGGCCGGGGTCGCCGCTGTGGATCAACGCGTACACCTCGCTTTCCGGACGCTGCTCGGACAGCAGCCGACTCGCCAGCGCCCCGAAGGCGTGCTCGAGCACGGTAGGTTCCACCGGTTCCGCCACAGCCCGCAGCGACAGCGCCCGGTCGGTCCAGCCCGCGCTCGCCGAGCCGTCGCGGAGGTCGCGCGCCAGCTCGAGGAGGAGCAGGGACGCACGTTCGCGCGGAGCCAGATCCTCGGTGAAGCAGCGCAGCAGATCCTGGGCGAGATCCGGTACGTCCGGATCGTCCGCCGGCCCGTGGAGTGCGGCCCTGACCAGGGCGGACCAGGTCCCCGCCGCGCGGTGGGGGTCGGACCCGATCTCGACGAGCATCAGCCGCGCCTCTCCGGCGGTCGGCGGGTGGCCCTCCCAGACGAGCTGGACCGCGGTACGCAGGACGAGCGGCTCGGCGAACAGCGAGAGCCCGCCGGCGTGCAGCACGGTGTTCAGCGCGACGACACGGTCGCCACCGCCCGCCGTCGCCCGCGCGGCCTCGGCACACATCCGCAGGTGGGGCAGGGCCTGGTTGTCCGCAAAGCGCAGCGGGACCCGGGTGAGCAGCCGGGCGGCGGCGGGCGGATCCCCCGCGGCCAGGTCGTCGAGCTTGCCGAGCAGCGTGGTATGCAGCGTGAACTGCTCCTCCAGTGCCAGGCGCACGGTGGGCGTGTGCGTCCCTTCCGGATCGGCGAGCAGCGCGTGGGCGAGCCTGCGTGCCACCTCCGGCAGCAGGTCCGAGCAGTCCACACCGAGCGTGTCCGCGATGCGCAGCAACTCGGCGCTCCGGGAGGCGCCCTGCCCGGTGTCCGCGAGGCCCGAGCGCAGGTCGTGGGCCAGCTCGGAGGCGAGGCGCCGCCGGACCTCCTCGGTGAGGGCGTCGGGCCTCAGTCCCCCGATCTCCGGGCCCGGTCCGGGCGAGCGGACGGCCTCGGTGAGCACCAGCGCGGCGAGCGGCGCGGTGGCGGCAGTCGGCACTCGGCCGTCCAGCACCGAAAACAACTTTGTCAGGGCAGCCAGTTCGGCATCGGTCCGGTCCGCAGCGGGAGCGCACAGCGCGGCCACCAGACGGTGCAGCCGGTCGCCGCCCAGGGCCTCCCGGTGGCCATGCGCCCACGCCGCCGCCTCGGTGCGCCCGGCGGCCCCGAGCTCGATCCCCGCGCACAGCCCGACCGCGGCGAGCGGGCCCGGGGCGAAGGCGCCGCCCGGCAGCGTGGCCGCCTCCTTGAACAGCTCAGGGGCACCGCCCTGCCAGACACCTGCGGCCGCCTGCGCCCAGGTGTCGGTCACCGGCTCCCGGGGCTCCTCGCCCGCGCAGTCGTACATGCGGTAGCGGTGGTCGTACCCGGCCGGACCGCGCTTGTCCGCCGGGAGGACGCCGATGATGTGCTGCCGTGCCAGCTCCGGCCGTCGGGTGTACGTGGTGAACGTCAGCCGTTGGGCGTCTTCGCGCGGCAGCACGGTGCTGGCCAGGGCGATCCACCGGGCCACATCGGCGCTGTCCCGCTCGACGAGGATGATCTGTGGTGCCGAGTCGTCCTCGCTCAGCCTGCGCAGATCCGCGAAGAAGCCCGCGAGCCACGGCGCGCGGGAGGCCGCGAACGCGATCAGGCCGTCCCGGTCCAGGCGCCCCGAAACCGGCAGCTCCCTCAGCGGCTCCGGTGCCCCGCCGTCCGGAGTGCCTGCGGCCCACTGCGGGGCGCCCCAGGCGGTGATGGGCAGTGCGTCGCCCGGGAGGGACGCGCCTGCGGGCAGATGCACGGCGTGGGCATGGAAGTTGCCCCAGCGCCCGCTGTAGTCGGCTCCCGTGTAGACCGTGCGGGCCAGCAGCCGGCTGCCGTCGGAGAGCTCGCTGTAGCTGAAGGCCTCCGGAAACGCGGCCAGTTCGGAGTCTGTGGGACGCGGCGGGGCATCGCGCGGCGGCTCGTATCCGATCAGTTGCTCGGCCTCCCTGAGCAGCGATGGCGGCACCCCGGGGGTGACCGCGGTGAACCGGAACCCGGAGCCGTCGCGTCCCGGCGGTGCCGAGGTGTAGTGCAGCTGTCCCAGGTTCATGCTCCGGCCTCCTCGGCTCCGCGCATTCCGGCTTGGGCCTGCCCTGGCTTCCCTGGTTTCTCCGGCTTCCCCGGCTTACTCACGGGCAGGAGCCCGCGGCGCCCGAGCAGCCACAACAGCGGGTCCTCGACGCGCAGTGGCTGCGGTCCCGCCTTGGGCGCGTCCGAAGGAGCCTGCGCGGGGGGAGGGGCGCCGAGCGCCGACAGCCCGAAAAACGACAGCTGGGCAAAATCCCGCTCCAGCTGTCGGCGCAGCGCACCGGAGTCCCAGTCCTCCATGAGGGTGCGTATTTCCTCGTGGACGGCCAGTCGGCCGTCTTCGTCGAGGGCTCCGTCGTGGTGCGAGGCGTTGCGCAGCAGGGGCGAGTGCGAGCCGAGCAGCGGTCGCAGCATGTCGGTCTTGGTCACGGCCACCGCCATGGGAGTGGTGACCCGGCCGCGTGAGCCGCCGCGGCCGTGGGCGCGCAGCTGTGCGGCGAGATCCGCGGCGATCTGCTGCGGGGGCGTTTCGACGGTGGGCAGCGGGGGACCCTCACCCGGCACCAGCTGATCGCGTACGGAGCCGAGTTGCAGCGGATCCACCAGCAGGATGATGCCGTCGGCGGCGCGGAGATAGTAGGTGTAGCGGTCCATCGCCTCGGCACTGCCCAGGTCTTCGCCCGCGGCGTCGAAGAACACCAGCGCGGTGTGGCGGCTGCCCTCCCTCAGCCGTCCCCGCCGCGGGAGGCTCAGCCGGTACAGGAGCGGGTCGTTGAAGCCCATGGCCGCCGGCCGGGTGGCCTCGGGCAGCCGCAGCCGGTCGTACAGGTCCTCGGCCAGTTCCCGGTCCCGGCGCTGAGTGTCGCTCCCCATGGCGGCGAGCGAGGCGTCGTAGGCGCGCCCCACCCTGTGCCGCAGTTCGTTGACGAGCACCCCCACATAGGTGCTCTTGCCGGATGCCTTCGCGCCGACCAGAGCGATGATGCGACTGTCCTGGTCGCAGTAGTCGCTGGGGAAGTCGCTGTGGCAGCGGCGGCAGACCCGGACGGGCGTGGACACCCCGCAGCCGGGGCAGGCCACGCGCGAGCCGCCGCGCATCCCGCCGAGCGTGCGGGGCGGCGTGAAGACCGGGCCACGCATCCGCAGCGCCGGTGGCACGCTCGGACCCATGAACTCGGCCCAGACATCGTCGCGTTCCGGATCGCAGGGTTTGCCTCCGCGTACACCGGTTGCGGTCATCAGGCATCGGTACGGCAGCCGCGCGGCCTGGGCGCGGTCGAAGCAGTAGGGGCAGATGACAGTCGTCATGTCAGCGAACCACCAGAGTCGCAGGGGAGGGTTCTTCAAGACGTACGAACGCGGCCTTTCCACCGAGCAGAAACCCACGCAGAGCGTACGGGGGACGGCAGACATCGCTGCCGATCTTGCGCTCGATGCTCCGCGCGCGGTGCAGTTCCTCGCCGCTCAGGCGCAACACGGTGGTGCCGTCGGCGGGGTCGCGTGGGCGGATCGGCGACGAACCGGTGCTCTTGCGGGCGACCAGGACGAACTCCGGTAAATCTGCGGCGAGTTCATCGGCGGAGGAAGACAGGGTGACCCGCACGGTGGGAGGGCTTCTGCGAAGGGCCCGGCGGGAACCGGGGGCAACACGGTAGGCGATGGCGGCGTCGGCCGGCAGCACGGTCGCGGTGGGTGCGGGAGGGATGAGGACGGCATCCGCCGTACTGGCCGCGGCAGACGCGGTCAGCCGCACTCCGGACGGGCCGACCGGCAGTGTCAGGCCCTCGCGGAGGTACCCGCTGCGCATGACGCGATGTTCCGTGCGGTGTCCCTCCTGTTCCGCGGAAACGGTCACCTGCCGGACGCCCGTAGGCCAGTCGAAGGTGATACGGGCGCGTCCGTGGGCAAGGCGCTCAGCAGTCATCGCCGCGACGGAAGGAGGCGATTCGATGCGTACGCTCGGCCCGGCCAGGGCGCGCTCACCGCGTACGGCCACGGCCGTGACGCACACGAGGGCTCCGGGCGGCGGTACGAGCACCCCGGATGCCGTCTCCCGCCACGGCAGAGGTGACGGCAACTCCGATGCGGTGAGCTGTAGTTCGGCGCCTGACGCGGGTGCCCCGCCCGGCCAGTCGACCAGCCGTACCTCGGCGTCCTCGCCACCGGTCCAGGAGAAGACCACGCCTCCGTCCCGAGCCGTGGCGGTGAGGTCGTGCACCGGCGACGGCCAAGGGTGCACGGTGACGGATTCTTCAAGGCCGGGTGACCTCACCTCCCGGCCGTCCGCGGTGCGATAGCGGCAGCTGACCCGCACCCGGTATGTGCCGTCCCGCAGTCCGTATACGGCGAATCCGCCCTCTCTGTCCGCGGTCTCGACCCCATCGCCGTCAGACCCCGTCACGGTGGCGCCGACGCCGACGGCACCCGGAGGCTGTGTCCAGGTGGCCGTCACACGCTCCCTGCCGTCGACCAGCCGCAGACCGGATACCTCGGGTGTGAGGAGCAGCGGTTGCGAGACGAGAGGCGGACCGTCGACGAACCCATCACTCAGCGGGAAGGCCGCATACCGTACTTCCGAGCCGAAAGGGGGCCGGGCGTCCTGGGTGGCCCCGGAGGTCGTCCGGCCTTGGATCTCGGTGATGGGCGCCGGACCGTGGCGCGGTAAGCGCTCGAGCCTGATGACCCGCCAGGCCGTCACCTCTGTGCCGTCCACGGTGTTCGCCCAGGCCAGCTTCACCGCTTCGGGGGTGAGCTCGGCGGTCAGCGGCGCCGGCGCCCCCTCGGCGGGTCGGTGCGTACGGACCAGTCCGCGCAGCGCACGCTCGGAGTCGGACGCGAGCCGGGAAACCCTGAGGTATGCGTCGCCGGCGGCTTCTACGTCACCTTCCCCTTCGAGCCTCTGGGCTGCGGCGAGAAGGGTGTCCGTTTCCTTCACCAGGTTGGCGATGTGTATCAGACGGTTCGCGAGCAGAGGGTCCCGCCCGCCGTCGGGCGGGAGCAGCGATGCGAGCCGAGCGGCTCGACGGATGTGCCTGAGCGCCCACGCGTCCTGCACCTCCTCAGCCGCTTCCCGCTCCTTCGAGTTGAGCCGATGACGCATACGTGCGGCGTGGACCAGGGCCGGGGCCTCTCCCGCGTCCACCCCGAGGGAGACCGCAGTGGCCGCCCGACCCCCTTGCGGATGGCCCTGCAAGAGCTCGATCAGCTGATAGAGCAATACGCGCCGCAGTGCCGTCGGATCCTGGTCGCACAGCTCCGCCACCCGTTGCACGAGCGCTTCCGTGACGGGGTTTTCAGCGGCGGATCTCCGCAACTCGGCACTGTTCACATGCTTCCAGCCGCGCGGTGCACGCGACACGAACACTCCGTCGAGCACACGCAGGCGTGCACCGGCAGGGGTCAGCGCCTGGCCGATATGGCTCAGGCCCAGGGCACGTTGCCGGGCGACGAGCTCCTGATAGGCGTCCACGAGCGGAGACAGAGGTAACGCGGACAGGGCCCCAGGCAGCCCAAGGCGATGCCCGAACTCCAGCCCCACTGTCCGTCCCCCCGCTCACAGCTGTCCTACGCGAATGATTATCGCAGCAGATTCATGCCTACGGGGGGAGGCCCTCCGGGAGATGGGCTTCGGGCGAGTCGACAGGGCGTCCTGTCCCCGGCTGCCGACGACCGGGTCGGGCGGGGCGGTTCAGGTGAGAAGCTGCTCCGTCCAGATGCACTTTCCCTGCGCGGTGTAGCGGGCGCCCCAGCGATGGGCGAGGGCGGCGACCAGTTGCAGTCCGCGGCCGCCCTCGTCCAGGTCGCCCGCCCGGCGGATACGGGGTGTGGCCGGGCTGCCGTCGGACACTTCGCAGATCATGGCCCGGCTGCGCAGCAAGCGCAGTCCGATGGGGCCTTGGGCGTGCCGGACGACATTGCCCACCAGCTCGCTGACCAGCAGTTCGGTGGTCGTGGTGAGATCGTCCAGATGCCATGCGCCGAGCTGGCCGCGGACATGGGCGCGTGCCTGTCCGGCCGCCCGGGGGTCCTCGGGCAGCGACCAGGTGGCGATGTCCTCGGCGGGGAGGGGCCGGAGCCGGGCGACGAGCAGGGCCGCGTCGTCGTCGGTGTGCTGCTCCGGAGGCAGCAGGGTGGACAGGAGCGTGTCGCACAGCCGGTCGGGATCGGCGGACTCGCCGGGTGGTGTGCCGCGCACCGCGGTGGTGAGGCTGCGGGCGAGGTCCGCCATCCCCTGCTGGATGTCGCGGTCCGCCGTCTCGACCAGGCCGTCCGTGTAGAGCACGAGCAACGCCTCGTCGGGCAGGGCGAGTTCACAGGTGTCGAAGGGCGGCGTCGCGGCGCCGAGGGGCGGTACGACGGGGAGGTCGGGGAAGAACACCGTGCCGTCGGCCCGGACCACCGCGGGCGGCGGGTGTCCGGCGCGGGCGATGGAGCAGAGGTGGCGGGTGGGGTCGTAGGCGATGTACAGGCAGGTGGCGTAGAAGTCGTCGCCGAGGCCGCTGACGAGATCGTTGAGGTGGAAGAGGAGTTCCCCCGGCGGGAGTTCGAGGTCGGCGAGGGTATGGACGGCCGTGCGCAGCCGCCCCATGGTGGCGGCCTCGGACAGGCCGTGGCCCATGACGTCGCCGATGACGAGCGCCACCCGGCCCCCGGACAGCGGGATGAGGTCGTACCAGTCGCCGCCCACCTCCGCGCTCGCGCTGGCGGGCAGATAGCGTGCCGACGCGGTGGCGGCGGGCAGTTCGGGCAGGCTGCGGGGGAGCAGCCCGCGCTGGAGCTCCTGGGCATGCCGGTGCTCGGCGTCGTAGAGGCGGGCCCGCGCCAGGGCCTGGGCGGTCAGCCCGCCCAGGGCCGTCAGCAGAGTGCGCTCCTCGCCGGAGAGCGTGCGCGGGTGGTCGAACGAGACGGAGCAGTAGCCGATGGCGTCCCCGGAGACGATCAGGGGGAGGAACGCCCAGGCCTGCTTACCCGAAGCCGTGGGCAGATGGGCCAGTTCGGGGTAGCGCCGGACGAACTCCTCCGGCGAGGAGACGAAGGTGGGGATGGCCGAGCGGAGCGCCACCGTCAGCGGGTTCTCGCGCGGATGCCCCGGATCGGCCAGGAGCGCGATGAACTCGTCGGAGTAGCCCCGGGAGCCCGCCGTGACCAGGCGCGCGCCCTCGACCAGCTGGACCAGCAGCCCGATGGCGCCGAAGAGCGGCAGCACGCGGTCGGCCAGGGCGTCGATCACATCGTCCACGGTGGCCGCCGCGGCGAGGCTGCCCGCCAGCTCCTCCAGCCGGGTGGCGCGGTCCTCCCCGGGGTGCGCGCTGACCCGCTCCTGGGTGGCGTCGGTGACGTGGACGGTCACGCCGCCGGGTACGGGGACCAGCCGTATCCGGTACAGGTGCAAGGTGGCGGGCCACTTCGCGTCGAAGGTGAGCGGCCTGCCGTCGGCCACGGCCTGACGGCACGCCGCCTCCAGACCGAGGGCCCGCAGCGCGGGGACCGACTGCCAGGGCACGGTGCCGACCGGTGGCGCGTCGGGCGCGAGGAGCCGCTCGGCCTCCTCGTCGATCCGGGTGACGCGCCACGCCCCGTCGAGGGTGAGGGACCCGCCCTCGATGTGCTCCGGCGGCGGCCCGGAGGGGCCGGCGGTCGCGTCCTGGAGGCTGCCGAGCATGCGGTACGGAGTGCCGTCGTCCCCCGACAGCAGATGACCCCGGGCCCGGACCCGGCTGTAGCGTCCGTCCGGGCGGCGCACCCGGTAGGCGGCGCTGTACGTGCCCCGGTCGTGGATCGCCGCTTCGGCGGCGGCGAGCACCTGGGGCAGATCCTGGGGGTGGACGATGTCCATCCACTCCTCGACGCGTGCGGAGGCGGGGAGGGAACCGGCGCCGAGGAGCGCCAGCGCGGTCTCGTCCCAGTGCACCGTTCCGGTGGCGAAGTCCCACGCCCAGGTGCCGACGCCGCTCCCGCTCCGGGACCGCTGGAGGTCGGAGCGGGTCGGCCAGGTCCAGCCGGGCGGCCCGCCCTGCGGGAGCGTCGGTTCGTGCAGCCGTTCCGCGAGCCATCCGGCCACGGCGGTGAGCAGGGACCGCTCCGCCGGTCCCGGCCCGTCGCGCGCGGCGGTGAGGACGGTCAGCGCGCCCTGCGGCCCGCGCGAGGCGGGCAGGGGAACGGAGACCAGCCCGGAGCCGAGCGGGAAGGCCCGGCCCCCGGTCCGGCCCCCACTTTCGCCGTCTTCGATCAGGGGCGTCCAGACGAGGGCGTTGTCCCGCACGGCGAGGGCGGGCGCCACCGGCTCCTCGCCGCCGACGCGTTTCCATGCCTCGGTCAGGGACTCGGAGAGCCCGCAGCGCGTGGCCAGATACAGATGTCCGCTGCCCCCGCCGCCCAGATGCACCATGCCGCCGAGCCCGCCCACCCCGGCCACCGCCTGATCGAGGCCGATCCGCAGCGCCTCCGGGGCGTCGATGCGCTCGCCCGCGGCCATGAGCATGTCGATCCGGGAATCCCCACTCATCGCGTCACCTGTTCCCACAAGCTCTTCTCCACCCTATCCGGGCATACGACGGGCGGCCGGGGAGAAGAAGTTGACGAGGTTGCCGTCCGGGTCCCGGAACAGGAACGCGCGGTTGCCCCACGGCATCGTGGTGGGTTCCTTGACGACATCCTCCACGAAGCCGGTCAGGTTCCGGTACACGCTGTCCACGTCGTCCACCTGGAACTCCAGGATGACGCTGCGGTTGTCGGCCGGATGGGACGAGCCGGGCGCGAACATCGGGACGGTGCGGGTGCTGCCGATCGCCAGGGTGGCCGAGGCGGTCTTCAGCTCGGCGAAGTCCTCGGTGGCCCAGTTCGCCCCCACTCCGGTGGCGCGTTCGTAGAAGCCGACGAGGCGGGCGATGTCGCCGGTGATGATGCGGATCGAGACGAAGTCCATGGGTTCTCTCCTGGTCGTTCGGTGCTTCGGACCGCACGCTACGGCCAATACCGGGCAGAACCCGCCCGGTATCTGCGGGAGACTTGTGGGCATGCCCCGACCCATCGCCCGTGTGCTCACCCTGCTGGAGCTTCTGCAGTCGGGCGGCCTCCGCACAGTCGCCGAACTCGCCGACCGGCTCGGCGTGGACGAGCGCACCGTGCGGCGGTACGCCGACCACCTCATCGACCTCGATGTGCCCGTCGAGTCGGTGCGCGGCCGCTACGGCGGCTACCGGCTCGCTCCCGGCTACCGTCTGCCGCCGCTGATGCTGACCGACGACGAGGCGCTCGCCGTGCTGCTCGGCCTGGCCGCCGGGCGGCGAAGCGGCCTGACCACGGCCACGGGCACGGCGGGCGAGACCGCGGCGGCCAAGATCCGGCGGGTGCTCCCCGAGCGGCTGCGCCACCGACTCGACGCGGTGCTCGACTCCCTCGCCTTCACGGCCGAGCCCGACGCGTCAGCCGCCCCGCGGGCCCCGGTCCTGCTGGCGATCGCCGACGCGGTGCGCCATCACCGGCCGGTCCACATCCGGTACACCGCCGCCGACGGACGGCGCAGCGAGCGCACGCTGCACCCGTACGGGCTCGTCGCCCACGCGGCCAAGTGGTACGTGACCGGCGCGGACGCCGCGATCGGCGAGGACCGGACGTTCCGGCTGGACCGCATCGCCGATGCGCGGACCCTGCCCGGCTCGTTTCAGCCGCCCGCCGGACTCGACCCGGCGCGGCGCGTCCTGGACGGGCTCGCCACCGCGCCATATCGGCACCGGGTGACGCTGCGAATCCAGGGGACGGCCGAGCAGATCCACACCCGGCTGCCCGCCAGTGTCGCGATCGTGGCGGAAGCACCGGCCCCGGACTCTCCGGCCCCAAACCCTCCGGCCCCGGACTCTCCGGCCGAGGACTGGTCGCGCGTCGAACTGCGCGTGGAGCGGCTCGACTGGCTGCCCGCCGTGCTCGCCTCGCTCGACCTGCCGTTCGCCATCGAACGCCCCGACGAACTGCGCGACCTCGTCGCGGCACTCGCCGACCGCCTCACCCACTCGGCCCGCCGCGGCCCGCCCCGCGCGTGACCCCCGACTGTTCCCCGCACGTCGCCGCGGTCCGCGCCACGGTCGAGACCATCGGCGGCCCACCGACGTCATGAGCCCGCCAGGGCGGTCCGGGCCGCGGCGAGGGCCTGCTCGGCGTAGCCGCGGCCGAACAGGACCGCGTGCACCAGCAGCGGGAAGAGCTGGTGCAGTCCGATGCGGTCCGCCCAGCCGTCGGCGAGCGTCGATGCCTCCTGGTAGCCCTCCAGCACCCGGTCCAGATGCGGGCAGCCGAACAGGTGCAGCATCGCCAGGTCGGTCTCCCGGTGCCCGCCGTGCGCGGCCGGGTCGATCAGCCAGGCCTGCCCGTCGGCGTCCCACAGCACATTGCCGTTCCACAGGTCGCCGTGCAGCCGGGCGGGCGGCTCGGCGGGGCCCGCCAGCTCGGGCAGGCGCTCGCAGACGCCCTCGACGGTGGTCGCCTCGGCGGCCCGCACCGTGCCGTCGTCGACCGCGCGGCGCAGATACGGCAGCACCCGGTGCTCGGCGTACCAGCGCGGCCAGTCGCCGCCGGTGACGTTGCGCATCGGGGCGAGCCCGATGTACGCGTCCTCGGGGCCGCCCGGTGGCGGGGCGCCGAACGCGGGCGCGCCGGACGCGTGCAGGGCGGCCAGGTCGCGGCCGAACCGCGCCGCCGTCCGCGCGCTCGCCCGGCCGGAGGTGACCCGGTCGGTCACCAGCCAGCGCGGGTCGTGGCCGTGCACCGCAGGAACGCGGACCGTGCCGGTGTCGGCCAGCCAGCGCAGCCCGGCCGCCTCGGCCTCCACCGCGCCGGGGTCGTCACCGCGCTTGACCATCACCACCTGCCCGCCGTCGACGGTGACTTCGGCGAGCGCCCCGGACATCGCGCGCTCACCGGTCACCGGGCGGCCGGTGAGCCGGGCCGCCACCGCCCCCGGGCCTTCGCCGGTTCCGGCCGGGTCCGGGCGGGCGGTCATGCGTCCGCGTGCGCGCGCGCCCAGGCCAGCAGGCCGGGCGTCGCGGATTCGATCATGTCCAGTACCTCGTCGAATCCCTCCGGGCCGCCGTAGTACGGGTCGGGTACGTCCAGATCGCCGGTCGCGTCGGGGTCGAAGGACCGCAGCATCCGGACCCGCGCCGGATCGTCGACCAGCTTGCGCAGCGCCCGCTCGTGGCCGCTGTCCATGGCCAGGAAAAGGTCGGCGTCCAGATGCTCGGCGCCGACCTGGGCCGCGATGTGCTCGAAGGGATAGCCGCGCTGGTCCAGCACCTCACCGGCCCGTTCGTCGACGGGCTCGCCGACGTGCCAGGCGCCGATACCGGCGCTGGTGACCCGTACCGCGCCGCCGAGCCCCGCGCGGCGCAGCTGCTCGGCGAAGACCAGCGCGGCGGACGGTGAACGGCAGATGTTTCCGCTGCAGACAAAACAGATGTGCACGGCCACCAGGGTAGGGCCGTATCCCCCGGGGGAGGGGAACGGGGTCGGACGCGGGCCGGGTTCACGCCCGACGCCGGACGGTAGCGTCACGCTCATGAATCCCTTGGGCAACGGCCTCACCGACCAGGCTCCGGGCGATCCCGCCGCCGCCGACGACATGCTGGCGAGCCAGCCCGTCGGCTACTGGACCGGTCTGGCCCACACCACCGTCACCGGGCAGCTGCGCGACGCGATGGCCAGGATCGACGCCACCCAGCCGCAGTACTGGGTGCTCAACTGCGTGCACTCCTGGCCCGCCGCCCCGAGCCGCGAGGAGGTGGCCGCGCAGCTGACGCCCCTCGCGGACGGTCCGCACGAGATCGCCCGCGTCGTCGACCAGCTGCTGCACCGCCAGTGGCTCCGGGCCGACACCGGCGGCCGTCTGCACCTCACCGACGCGGGCGAAGCGGCCCGGCTGCGGCTGCGCGCTCTGGCCACCGAGGTGCGGGCCGTGGTGCACGAGGGGGTCGGGGACGAGGAGTACGTGGCCGCGCTCAAGGTGCTGCGGACCATGGTCGCCAACGTCCGGCGGGCCGAGGGCGTCAGCTGAGCAGCCGGGCCGGGGGCGTCAGCTGAGCAGCGGCAGGGCCGGGAAGGTGTGGTCCTGCCAGAGGAGCCGGGAGATCTCCTCCGGGTAGGCGGTGACCTCGGGCGTCGTGTCGAAGACCTGGGTCAGCCGCCCGGCGGGGTCGTACGCGGGCCAGCCCGGGTCGCCCGTCGTGGCGAACGCGGTCCAGGCCGCGCGGAAGCGGGACGACAGCGCCTCGGCCTCCGGCGGGGGCCCGGAGCGGTCGAAGAGCAGCATGCCGAGGTCGGCGTCGAAGGTGCCGAACAGCAGCGGTATGTCCAGGCCGTGGCAGGCGCCCATGACGCCGCCGCCCGCCGGGGCGGGCCAGGTCAGCTCGTACACATGCGCGCGGCCGCCCCCGGCCACCTGGGCCTCGGCCAGGTGCAGCGAGGGCATGTGGAACAGCCAGTCGGACTGGACGCGTTCGTGGAGTTCGGCGGGCGAGGCTCCGGGGAAGGCGGCGCGATAGGCCTGGGGGCCGTCCGGCCCCGGTGCGAAGGTGCGCAGGGCCGCCGCCGCTTCCTCCTCGCCCGCCTCTCCGAGCTGCCCGCCGAGCGCGAGGAAGAGCCGGAACTCGTCCCGGTTGTGCCCGGCGATCAGCTCCACGTCCCGGGCCGTACCGGCCGCCAGCGCCTGCCATGGAGTGGTCGGCAGCACCTCGCCGTCGACGACGGGTGCGAAGGGGATCGTCGTGTGGACGACCTGCCCCCACCGCTGCTCGTACTGGCGCATCTTGGGGCCCAGCGCCTCGCCCGCCGAGGTCAGCCGCCGCGGGTCCACCGTGGCCAGATCGGCGGCCGTGGGCCGCAGGCCCGCCTCGGCGGCGAGCGCGCCCGCGATGTCCCGGGCCAGCTCGCCCGAGAAGTACGTGCCCGGCACGCTCTGCGCGATGGCACGCCGGAACAGCCCCGCCGCGCTCGGCATGGCCAGCAGCGAGGCGATCGATCCGGCTCCGGCCGACTCCCCGAACACGGTGACCCGGCCGGGGTCGCCGCCGAACGCCGCGATGTTCTCCCGCACCCATTCCAGGGCCGCGACCTGGTCGAGCAGACCGCGGTTGGCGGGCGCCCCGTCGAGGAGGGCGAAGCCCTCGATGCCGACCCGGTAGTTCAGGGTGACCACGACGACATCGCCGTCGCGGGCGATGCGCCGGGCGTCGTAGCCGGGGCTGCCGGAGTGGCCGAGCTTGTAGGCGCCGCCGTAGATCCACACCATCACCGGACGGCGGGCCGCCGGGTCCGGCTCGGGTGTCCAGACGTTGACCGTCAGCCAGTCGTCGCCCACCGGCGTGTCCAGGACCCCGGCGCGGCCCGCGAACCCCGACTCCTGCGGGGGCGGCGGACCGAACGCGAACGCGTCCCGGGTCCCCTCCCAGCCGCGCACGGGGCGCGGCGCCTGGAACCGTGCGTCCCCGACCGGCGGTTCGGCGAACGGAATGCCGCGGAACACGGCGAGACCGCCCTCCCGGCGGCCACGCACCGCGCCGGCGGCGGCTCGCACCACGGGCGCGGCGGACCCGGCTGCCGACTCGCGGGACCCGGCTGTCGTCATCGATGGCTCCTCACGGTTCCTGGGGAACACGCTCCTGGGAGACACCACCATGCCCGAGCCCCACCCGATCGCCTCCGGCGGGGGCACGACGCGTTGGCGCGGCAGGAAGAAGAGGCAGATAGTGGAGGTGGACCCACTCCCGCGAGATCGGAGGACACCATGATTGTCCTCGGGGTCATTCTCCTCATCATCGGTCTGCTGACCGGCATCGCCATTCTGTGGACGATCGGCATCGTCCTTCTCGTCATCGGGGCGGTCCTGTGGGCCCTGGGCGCCGCCGGACACGCGGTCGCCGGACGGCGGCACTTCTACTAACGGATAGCGAATAGCGGATAGCGGACAGACGCGCGGGTCATCCCGCCCGGTAGAGCGCGGTGAGCAGTTCGATCACTGCCTGCCCCGCCGGATGCGGATCGTCCCGCCACCAGCCCAGCCGCACCGCGATCGGCTCGGCGTCGCGTACCGGTCGGTACACGATGCCGGGCCGCGGGTATTGGTGGGCGGTCGACTCGGCCGTCATCCCCACGCAGCTGCCCGTGGAGATCAGGTTGAGCCAGTCCTCGATGTCCTGCGTCTCCTCGGTGGCCGGGCGGGAACCGGGCGGCCACAGCTCGGGCGTGGTGGTGCCGGTCCGCCGGTCGACCAGCAGCGTGCGCTCGCCGATGTCGGCGAGCCTGATGGAGCGGCGCGAGGCCAGCGGGTCGTCCGCCGCCATCGCGCACAGCCGCCGCTCCAGCCCCACGATGGCCGAGTCGAAGCGGTGGTCCTCCAGCGGCCTGCGCAGTACGGCCAGGTCACAGGCGCCTTCCGCCAGACCGGCCGTGGTGGCGTTGACCCGGACGAGGTGCAGCCGGGTCTCCGGATGCGCGGCGGCCCAGCGGCGCTGGAAGGCGGGGGTGTGGCTGCCCAGCGCCGACCAGGCGTAGCCGATCCGCAGCCGGGTGTGGCCCGACGTGGCCTCCCGCACCAGATCGTCCACTTCCCCGAGCACCCGCCGGGCCTGCGCCACCACCCGCAGTCCGGTGCCGGTCGGGGTCACTGTCCGGGAGGTACGCCGCAACAGGCGTACCCCGAGGGCGCGTTCGAGCGAGGCCAGCGTGCGGGACACGGCCGCCTGCGACACCCCGAGCGCGATGGCGGCGTCGGTGAACGTGCCCTCGTCCACGATCGCGACGAGACAGCGCAGCTGCCGCAGCTCCACATCCATAACCACAGCGTATAGGTACGACGCTCAACGCATTTTGCGCAACGATCGCCCGACCGCACGATCGGGGTATGGACGCAGCCCACGCCACCGCTCCCGCTCCTGCCCCCGCGCACCGGACCGCCCCGTCACACCCCACCAGCGCCAGCGATCCGGACCGGAAACCGGCCGGGACGCCGCTGTCCGGTGTGCTCACCATGGCCGGCAGCGGCCTGTCCAACCAGACCGGCGCCGCGATCGGCTCCCTCGCCTTCCCCGTCCTCGGGGCCACCGGCGTCGTCGCGGTACGCCAGTACGTCGCCGCCGTCGTCCTGCTGGCCGTCGGCCGCCCCCGCTGGCGGTCCTTCACCAAGGAGCAGTGGTGGCCGGTGGTGCTGCTGGCCCTGGTCTTCGGCGCCATGAACCTGTCCCTGTACAGCGCCATCGACCGCATCGGCCTCGGGCTGGCGGTGACCCTGGAGTTCCTCGGCCCGCTGACCATCGCCCTGTCCGCCTCCCGCCGCCGCACGGACGCGTGCTGCGCGCTGGTCGCCCTGGCGGGCGTGGTCACGCTGATGCGCCCTCAGCCGTCGACCGACTACACGGGCCTCGGGCTCGGGCTGCTGGCCGCCGCCTGCTGGGCGTCGTACATCCTGCTCAACCGCACCGTCGGCCGCCGTGTCCCCGGCGCGCAGGGGTCGGCGGCCGCCGCGGCGCTCTCCGCCGTGCTGTTCCTGCCCGTCGGCATCGTCATCGCCGTCCAGCACCCGCCGACGCCGGGGGCGGCCGGGTACGCCATCGCCGCCGGTGTCCTCTCCTCCGCCGTGCCCTACCTCTCCGACCTGTTCACCCTGCGCCGGGTGCCCGCCCAGACCTTCGGGCTCTTCATGAGCGTCAACCCGGTCCTCGCCGCGGTCGTCGGATGGATCATCCTCGGCCAGAGCCTGGGGTGGACGGAGTGGGCGAGCGTCGGCGCCATCGTCGCGGCCAACGCGCTCAGCATCCTCACCTCGCGCGCGTGACCGCGACACCTCGCGCTTCGACCGCGACCTCGCGCGCGCGACCGTAGCTGAAAGTGCCTCACTTGCCGGTTTTGCGGGGTGCCGCCTACAGTTGCCGGGCCGTGGTGTTCGGGAAGCCGGTGGGAAACCGGAGCGGCCCTCGCCACTGTGATCGGGGAGTTCCCGTCCCGTTCCGAGGCCTCAGCAGCAGGCCGCGGAGCCACTGGCCGCAAGGGCGCGGCCGGGAAGGCAGGGGCGGTCGCGTCGACCCGTCAGCCAGGAGACCGGCCGCGGCATCTCACGAAGTGATCCACGAGGTGCTGGAGCGTGACCGCATGACCCTGCCCACCGCAACGCGCTGGCGGCGCGAGGACACCGTCCGGACCGCCGGGCTGCTGGCGGTGATCGTCGCCCTGCACGCCGTCGCCTTCGGCCTGCTCTTCCTGGTCGTCGCGCCCCAGCACTACGAGGCCGGGGCCAGGACGTTCGGCGTCGGCCTCGGGATCACCGCGTACACCCTCGGCATGCGGCACGCCTTCGACGCCGACCACATCGCCGCCATCGACAACACCACCCGCAAGCTGATGGCCGACGGCAAGCGGCCGGTGTCGGTGGGCTTCTGGTTCGCGCTCGGCCACTCCAGCGTCGTCGTCCTGCTGGCCGCGCTGGTCGCGGGCGGTACGCAGCTCGCGGGCACCCTGGTGAACGAGAACTCCGGCACCCACCAGGTGCTCGGCGTCATCGGCACCACCGTGTCCGGAACCTTCCTCTACCTCATCGCCGCGCTCAACCTGGTCGCCCTGCTCGGCATCCTGCGGGTCTTCAGGGCGATGCGCGCCGGGCAGTTCGACGAGACGGAGCTGGAGGCGCACCTGGACGCGCGCGGCTTCATGAACCGCGTCCTGGGCCGCTTCACGAAGTCCATCACCCGGCCCGGCCAGATGTACCCGCTCGGTTTCCTCTTCGGGCTCGGCTTCGACACCGCCACCGAGGTCACGCTGATGGTGATGGCCGGAAGCGGCGCCGCCGCGGGGCTGCCCTGGTACGCGATCCTGTGCCTGCCGCTGCTCTTCGCCGCCGGGATGAGCCTCTTCGACACCCTCGACGGCACCTTCATGAACTTCGCCTACCAGTGGGCGTTCTCCAACCCGGTCCGCAAGGTGTTCTACAACCTGGCCATCACCGGTCTGTCCATCGCGGTGGCCTTCCTCATCGGCACCATCGAGCTGGTCGGCGTCCTCCACGACAAGCTCGCCCTGCGGGACGCCGTCACCGGCTGGATATCCGCGCTGAACCTGGACAACGTCGGGTTCATCATCGTCGGGCTGTTCGTCGTGGTGTGGGCCGCGGCGCTGGCCTACTGGCGGATCGCCAAGGTCGAGCAGCGCTGGTCCGTCCGCACCGCCCCGGCCACCGCGGACGGCGACGGCGGCTGACGCCCCCGCGGCCCGGGGCCGGAGCCGGGGGCGTCCGTCCGGGTGACTGTGGTGGGGCGGGACCGACATGGCGGCCGCCGAACGGGAACCCGCATGGTGGCGCCCGGACGGTCCGGCCGCCCCCGCACCGGGAAGGCGGTACCGCTATGGGCCTGCCCCGTAACCGTGCACACGGCACCGTGACGCAGTGGCTGATCGGCGACCACCTCGTGTCCGGCCCGATGGAGCCGGGGGAGGAGATCGCGCTGCGCGTGGACCAGACGCTCACCCAGGACGCCACCGGCACCCTGGTGATGCAGGAGCTGGAGGCGCTGGCGCTGGACCGGGTCCGCACGCAGGTCAGCGTCCAGTACGTCGACCACAACATCCTCCAGGCCGACGAGCGCAACGCCGAGGACCACCTCTTCCTGCGCTCGGCCGCCCGCCGCTTCGGCCTGTGGTTCTCCAAGCCCGGCAACGGGGTCTCCCACCCGACCCATATGCAGCACTTCGGCGCTCCCGGCAGAACACTCGCCGGGTCCGACTCGCACACCTGCGCGGGCGGCTCGCTGGGCATGCTGGCGATTGGCACCGGCGGTCTGGAAGTCGCCCTCGCCATGGCCGGACGGCCGCTCCACCTCACCATGCCGAAGATCTGGGGCATCCGGCTGACCGGGGAACTGCCGCCCTGGGTCAGCGCCAAGGACGTGATCCTGGAGATGCTGCGCCGTCACGGGGTGCAGGGCGGCGTCCAGCGCGTGCTGGAGTATCACGGGCCCGGGCTGGCCTCCCTCACCGCCATGGACCGGCACGTCATCGCGAACATGGGGGCGGAACTCGGCGCCACCACCACCGTCTTCCCCGCCGACGACGCGGTGCGCCGCTTCCTCGACGGGGTCGGGCGCGGCGGGGACTTCACCGAGATCGTCGCGGACGAGGACGCCTCGTACGACCTCGACGAGGAGATCGACCTGTCGTCGCTGGAGCCGCTGATCGCACGGCCCACCTCGCCGGGCAACGTCGTACCGGTCCGGGAGGCCGCCGGGGAGCCCATCGGACAGGTGGTCATCGGCTCCTCCGCCAACCCCGGGTTCCGCGACTTCGCCGTACCGGCGGCCATGGTGGCCGGGCGGCAGACGGCGCCCGAGGTGAGCTTCGACATCAACCCGACGTCCCGCGAGATCCTCCAGGACCTGACGCGTTCCGGCGCCACCTTCGACCTGATCGCCGCCGGTGGCCGTATCCACCAGTCGGGCTGTCTCGGCTGCATCGGCATGGGACAGGCCCCCGCCGCGGGGCGCAACTCGCTGCGTACCTTCCCGCGCAACTTCCCCGGCCGCTCCGGCACCGAGGACGACGCGGTGTGGCTGTGCTCGCCGGAGACCGCCACGGCCTCCGCGCTGACCGGCGTCATCACGGACCCGCGCGACTGGGCCGACCGCCTGCCGGTGGCCCCTCCCGCACCGGACACCCCCGTACCGGCGTCGGTCAACGACGCCATGCTGGAGCCACCGCTGCCGCCGGACGAGGCCCACCGCGTCCGGCTGCGGCGCGGCCCCAACATCTCGGCCCTGCCCGACCTCGACCCGCTGCCGGACACCCTCGAAGGCCCGGTGCTCCTCAAGGCCGGTGACGACGTCTCGACGGACGAGATCTCCCCGGCCGGGGCGAAGGCCCTGCCCTACCGGTCCAACATCCCGAAGCTGGCCGAGTTCACCCTCACCCGGCTGGACCCCGACTACCCGCGGCGTGCCGCGTCGGTACGGGACGACGGCGGGCACCTCATTGTCGCCGGTGAGAACTACGGGCAGGGCTCGTCCCGCGAACACGCCGCCATCACCCCGCGCTACCTCGGGCTACGAGCCGTCATCGCCAAGACGTACGCCCGCATCCACTGGCAGAACCTCGCCAACTTCGGTGTCCTCGCCCTCGAATTCGACGATCCCGGCGACTACGAGCGCATCGGGGCCGACGACCGGCTGCGGCTGTCCGGTCTGCACGAGGCCCTCGCCCGGACGGACGACCGTACCCTGCGGGTACGCAATGTCACCCGGGACGAGGAGTACCTGCTGCGCCACCGACTCTCCCCCCGGCAGTGCGAGGCGGTTCTCGCGGGCGGCGTCATCCCCGCGCTCGCCCGCTGAGGGGTTCTCGTCCGCCGACGGGCCGTCATCGGGCCCCGCGGGTATGCATACGGGTCCGGGCGCCGGGTACCCGCGCCCCACGCTGTCGGCGAGTCCCCCGGGGGAACACGATGGCCAGGCTCTTCCGGTCCAGAATGAGGGCCGGTGGAGCCGCCTCCAGGGGCGGCGGCCGGTCGTATCAGTCGTCCAGGCCGCCGCTCTCACAGACCTGGCGGGCGATGTCCCGCAGCTTGATGTTGCGTTCCTGGGACACCCGCCGCAGCATATTGAAGGCGTCGTCCTCGCCGACCTTGAGGCGTTCCATGAGGATGCCCATGGCCTCGCCGATGGCGTGCCGGGTGGAGAGCGCCTGCTGGAGCTGGTCGGCGGTGCGGGCGCTGGAGAAGGCGACCGCGGCGTGCGAGGCCAGCAGCCACCCGGCCGTCTCGCTGCCCTTGGTGAAGGCGCCCGTGCTCCGCGAGTAGAGATTCAGCGAACCGAGTTCCTCTTCCCGGGTGTAGAGCAGGAACCCCATCATGCTCCCGATGCCCAGCGCATGGGCCCGGCGCCCGTACTCGGGCCACCTCTCCTGGGGCTCGGCGACATCTCTGATCCGGTAGACGGGTTCGCTGCGGAGCGCGGCGTCGAAGCACGGGCCTTCGCCGGTGTGCTCCTGCAACTGATCGGAGCGGACCACCAGCCCCTCGGTCGGGGCCAGGGTTTCCACCCGCTGACCGTGGAGGACCAGGATTCCGGCCGCGTCGCACCCCTCGACGTTCTCCACGGCGCCCGCGGTGATCCGCTCCAGCGTCGCGTCCACCGAGTCCTGCGCCAGCAGGTCCCGCGCCATCACGGCCATCCGCTCCGCGAAGCTCTCCCAGTCCATGCCCACCGTCTCTCTTCGCCGTCATCCGCCCGCAGGGTCATCATGGGCCCTGAAGGTAACGGCGGACCACGTAGGGCAGGATGCCGCCGTGGCGGAGGTAGGCCAGTTCCTGACGGGAGTGGACGCGCAGCCGCAGTCCGGCCGTGGTGCGCCGGCCGTCGCTGCGGTGGAGGTGCAGGTCCACCCGGTTGGTGCCGACGCGCAGCCGGCCGAGACCTTCGAAGGAGAGCTCCTCCTCTCCGGTGAACGCGTGCGCCGACGCGCTGTCGCCCTCGGCGAACTCCAGCGGCAGGACGCCCATGCCGATCAGGTTGCTGCGGTGAATGCGCTCGTACGACTCGGCGACGACCGCGCGCACTCCCAGCAGGGCCTGTGCCTTGGCCGCCCAGTCGCGGCTGGAGCCCGCGCCGTAGTCGCGGCCCGCGACGACGACCAGGTCGTAGCCCGCCTCGCGGTAGGTGGGCGCGGCCTCGTACACGGGCAGGACGCGGGTGCGGTCGGCCGTGTACGTGTGGGCGCCGCGTCCCGCCTCGGTGCTGCGGCGGGTGGCCAGCGCCGGCAGGCAGGTGGTGTCGTGCAGCATGATCCGGTTCGGGTGCACCGGCACGTCGCAGCCCCCGCCACCGGCCCGGCCCCGGCCGACCA
Source organism: Streptomyces sp. NPDC005962 (assembly GCF_040629205.1). Taxonomy (NCBI): domain Bacteria; kingdom Bacillati; phylum Actinomycetota; class Actinomycetes; order Kitasatosporales; family Streptomycetaceae; genus Streptomyces; species Streptomyces sp. NPDC005962. The sequence continues at coordinate 405,054 of NZ_JBEXVE010000002.1, forward strand.
CGTCCGCCAGCGCACCGGGAGCCCGCCGGGCGACGTTCTCCAGCAGGACGCGGACCGCGTACGGGAGGGTGTGAGCCGACCAGCCGCCGGCCCTATTGATATCTCTCGCGTCTCAATAGGCTGCGACCAGGTATTTGTGGTGTATGGGACGTGTTCCCTACGCTGAGGCGCAGTGTGAGGGGAGTTTCCGATGGAACTCAGGCAGCTCCGGTATTTCGCGGCCGTCGCCGAGACCCGGCATTTCGGGAGGGCCGCGGAACGGCTGCACATGGCCCAGCCCCCGCTCTCCCAGGCGATCCGGCGGCTGGAGACGGAGCTGGGGGTGGAACTGTTCGCCCGTACCACCCGGCACGTCGCGCTGACCGGGGCCGGTGAGGTGTTCCGTACCGATGTGGAGCGGATTCTCACGGCGGTCGACGAAGCGGTGGCCCGGGTCGGACGGTTCGCCTCCGGCGCGGAGGGCGTGCTCCGCATCGGGCTGACGGGCTCCGCCTCGTACCGCCAACTGCCCGCGCTGGCACGGCTGGTGAAGCGCGAGCTGCCGCAGGTGATCCTGGAGGTGCACACCGACATGCTCACCCCCGCCCAGGAAGCGGGGCTGGCCGAGCGCCGCCTCGACGTCGGCGTGCTGCGCCCGCCGGTGCGGCGGGAGGGCCTCGTCCACCGCCCCATCGCCACCGAACCCCTGGTGGCCGCCGTCCCCGAGGGGCACTGGCTGGGTGAGGCGGACTCCGTACGGGTGGAGCAGCTGCGCGACGAGAACTTCATCATGTACGCGGCCCAGCTCGGCTCCGTCGTGGGCGACGCGGTGGTCCGCAGCTGCCTCGCCTCCGGCTTCTACCCGCACCGCGCCTACGAGGTCACCGAGACCTCGGCGGCCCTGGCGCTGGTCGCCGCGGGGCTCGGGGTGGCCGTGCTGCCGGACTCGATCCGCTCCGCGCCGCGCGAGGGAGTGGTGTGCAAGGACATCGAGGACGCCCTGTGCGTCCGGCTGGACCTCGCCTGGCGCGCGGACGACGACTCACCGCTGCTGCGGAACCTGCTGAAGGCGCTGGAGCAGAACGACGTGTTTCTCGAAGGAGAGCCCGCAGGGGAGCTCGAAGGCGAGCCCGCAGGAAGGCCTGAAGGAGAGCTCGAAGGAGAGCGGCATTGAAGATCGTCAAGGTGGAGGCCATCCCCTTCGCCATTCCCTACGAGAAGCCCCTGAGGTTCGCGAGCGGTGAGGTCCACACCGCCGACCACGTCCTGGTCCGTGTCCACACGGACGAAGGCCTGACGGGGACCGCCGAGGCGCCACCGCGGCCGTACACCTACGGAGAGACCCAGGAGTCGATCGTGGCGGTGATCGACAAGATCTTCGCGCCGCAGATCCTGGGCCTGACGCCGCTGGAGCGGGAGGCGGTCCACGAGAAGCTCGACCGGACCGTGGGCAACCCGACCGCCAAGGCAGCCGTCGACATGGCCCTGTGGGACATCCTCGGCCAGGCCGCGGGCATGCCGGTGTCCGGACTGCTCGGCGGCTTCGGCGACCGGATGCGGGTGAGCCACATGGTCGGGTTCGCGCCCACCGGGCAGATGGTGGACGAGGCGCTGCGGGTCCGGGACACCTACGGCATCACCACGTTCAAGGTGAAGGTCGGACGGCAGCCCTACCGCGCCGACGTCGACGCCTGCCGGGCGCTGCGCGAGGCCCTCGGCCCGGACACCGGGCTGTACATCGACGGCAACCGCGGCTGGACCGCCTCGGAGTCGGCGCGCGCCCTGCGCGAGATGGCCGACCTCGGCCTGACCTTCGCCGAGGAGCTCTGCCCCGCCGACGATGTGCTGGGGCGGCGCTGGCTGGTCGCCCAGAGCCCCATCCCCTTCATCGCCGACGAGAGCGCCACCCGGGCCGCCGAGGTCACCCGCGAACTCCTCGGCGGCTCCGCCACCGCCATCAGCATCAAGACCGCCCGCACCGGGTTCACCGCCTCCCAGCGGGTGCTGCACCAGTGCGAGGGGCTGGGCGTCGAAGTGGTCATGGGCAACCAGATCGACGGCCAGATCGGCACCCTGTGCGCGGTCGCCTTCGGCGCCGCCCACCGGACCGCCTCCCGGCACGCGGGCGAGCTCTCGAACTTCCTCGACATGACGGACGACCTCCTCGCCGAGCCGCTGACCATCGCGGACGGCACCCTGCGCGTCCGCGAGGGCGCCGGGCTCGGCATCGACATCGACCCCGCCAAGCTGGCCCGCTACCGCCGCGACCGCTGACCCGGCCCCGACACCACGCCACGCCACGCCACGCCACCCACGACCGACGGACAAGGAACGCGATCATGACCGATATCAGCACCGACGCCCCCGCCGAGCAGGCCACCGCGGCCGCCTCCGGAGCCGCCGCTACCGAGCGGTTCCGCACCAAGGGGCACACCGGCGCCGCCGGGGCCGACACCTCACGCGTGGACACCCTGGTCTCCGAACTCCTCGCCGCCACCCACGACATCATCCGCCGCCACAAGCTGAGCTACGCCGAGTACGACGCGCTCAAGTCGTGGCTGATCCAGGTCGGCGAGGACGGCGAGTGGCCGCTCTTCCTGGACGTCTGGGTCGAACACGTCGTGGAGGAGGTCGCGGGCGAGAACCGCGAGGGCAGCAAGGGCACCATCGAGGGCCCGTACTACGTCTCCGGCGCCCCGAGCCTGCCCGCCGAGGCGACCCTGCCCATGCGTGACGGCGAGGAGGGCACCCCGCTGCTCTTCCAGGGACAGATCACCCGCGTGGACGGCACCCCGCTGCCGGGCGCCGTGATCGAGATGTGGCACGCCGACAACGACGGCTACTACTCCCAGTTCGCCCCGGGACTGCCCGAGTGGAATCTGCGCGGCACCGTCGTCGCCGACGGACAGGGCCGCTTCGGGATTCACACCATCGAGCCCGCGCCCTACCAGATCCCCACCGACGGCTCCTGCGGCAGGCTCATCGACGCCGCGGGCTGGCACGCCTGGCGCCCCGCACACCTCCATCTGAAGGTCTCGGCGCCCGGCCACCAGCTCGTCACCACCCAGCTGTACTTCAAGGGCGGCAGCCATGTCGCGGACGACATCGCCCGGGCCGTGAAGCCCGAACTCATCCTCGACCCCGGCCCGGCGGCGGACGGCGGCGGCCGCGAGGTCACCTACGACTTCGTTCTCGACAAGGTGTGACGCACGATGCTGTTCGCGGTACGGATGGACGTCGACATACCGCGCGACCTCGACCCCGAGGTGCGCACGGATCTGGTGGCGCGTGAGAAGGCGTACTGCCGGGACCTGCAGAAGGCAGGCACCTGGGTGCACATCTGGCGCTGCGTCGGGCAGTACGCCAACGTCAGCGTCTTCGACGTCGAGGACAACGAGGAACTCCACCGCGTCCTGTGGAACCTGCCCCTCTTCCCCTACCTGACGATCGAGGTCACACCGCTGGCCCAGCACCCCTCCGACCTGGCGGCCGACGACGCCGGGGCATGAGGGAACGAACGACGAGCAGAGAACTGACGAAGGAGGCGGACACCATGGGGACGGCCGCACCACGCGTGGCCATCGTGGGCGCGGGGATCGGGGGACTGACCCTCGGGCTCTTCCTGCGGCAGCGCGGCATCGACGCCGAGATCTTCGAGCAGGCGGAGGAGCTGAAGGAGACCGGCGCCGCGGTGGCGCTGTCCGCCAACGCCACTCGGCTGCTGGACGAACTCGGCCTCGGCACCGCACTCGCGCGACACTCCGCCGAGCCCACCGAACTGGTCTACCGCCACTGGCGGGACGGCCACCGGGTGGCCGCCCACCCGGTCGGCGAGGTGTACCGCGAGCGGTACGGCGGAGCCTACCGAGGTGTGCACCGGGCGGTGTTCCAGACCATCCTGAGCACGGCGTGGGGCCGGGACGGGCTGCACCTCGGCGCGCGGGTGCGCGGCCTGGCCGAGGAGCGGGACGGAATGCGCCTGGAGCTGGATGACGGCCCCGGCGCGGCCCGCTTCGACCTCGTGGTCGGCGCCGACGGTGTCCACTCCGCGGTCCGCCGCTGGATACACCCCGGTGAATCCGCCGTGTACTCGGGCACCAGTGGCTTCCGGGGCCTGGTGCCCGCCGAACGGGTGCCGTCGCTGCCCGATCCGCGGGCCATCCAGTTCTGGATGGGGCCGGGCGGACACGTCCTGCACTACCCGATCGACCGGCAGGGCACGGTCAACTTCCTCGCGGTGCTCCGGGGACCCGCCCGGTGGACCGCCGGTTCCTGGCGCGCCGAGGCCGCGCCGGGCGAGCTCGCCGCCGCGTTCGACGGATGGCATCCGGCGATGGCCGAGATGGTCACCGGCGCCCCGCAGAGCGACCGTTGGGCCCTGTTCGGCCAGGACCCGCTGCGGAGCTGGGCCCGTGGGCGCGCGGTGCTGCTCGGGGACGCCGCGCACGCCATGCTGCCGCACCACGGCCAGGGCGCCAACCAGACCATCGAGGACGCCGCCACCCTGGCCGACTGCCTGGCCGGGACTGCCGGGCCAAAGGCCCGCGGCGCCGCGCTGAGCCGTTACGAGCGGCTGCGCCGCGCCCGTACCCGGCAGGTGCAGCGCAGCTCGTGGGTGACCTCGGACCTGCTGCATCTGCCCGACGGGCCCGCGGCCGAGCGGCGTGACCGCAAGCTGGCCACCGTGCCCGAGGACTTCGGCTGGATTCACGCGTACGACGTACGACGCGCCGGGTGACGCACGGCGGGTGCCGCGCGGGGACTGCTGCCGGGTTCGGTTGAGACGGTTGACAGTCCTGCGCGGCTCCCCGACCATGCGCTGAGATGGGAGCGCTCCCACCGTCTCGTCCCGCCATGTCCCGTCGTCAGCACGGCCGTTGAGAAGGAGACCCCCGCGCATGACTCGAAGAGCCGCGTCGGCGGCCGTGGTGCTGCTGGTGGCCGCCGCCGGTCTGGCAGGCCCCCAGGCGAGTGCCTTACCGGGCGGGGGAGTGCGGCCCGCCGCCTCCTCCGTCGCCGAAGGCCCCGCCCTCAGCGTCGACACCACCACCGGCCGCAAGGCGATCGACCCGCACATCTACGGGATCAACTTCGCCGACGAGGCACTGGCCGAGGAACTGCGCCTGCCGGTCCGGCGCTGGGGCGGCAACGCCACGACCCGCTACAACTACCAGCAGGACGCGTACAACGCGGGCGCGGACTGGTACTTCGAGAACCTCTTCTACAACAACGGCACCGCCCAGCTGCCGGACGGCTCGGAAGCGGACAAGTTCGTCGAGCAGAACCGCCGCACCGGCACCGACACCGTGCTGACCGTGCCGATGAGCGGCTGGACGACGGCCGAGCGCAACGCCGCCTGCGGCTTCAGCATCGCCAAGTACGGCCCCCAGAAGGCGAGCGACGCCCAGTGGCGGCCGGACTGCGGCAACGGCGTGAAGGCCGACGGCACGAACGTCACCGGCAACGACCCGGCCGAGACCAGCGTCCCCGCGGGCCCGGAGTTCACCAAGGGCTGGGTCGAGTATCTGAAGCGCACCTACGGCGCCGCGGACTCCGGCGGCGTCCGCTTCTACAACCTCGACAACGAGCCCGACCTGTGGTGGAGCACCCACCGCGACGTCCACCCGGCGGGCACCGGCTACGACGAGATGCGCGACAGCACGTACGCCACCGCCGCCGCCATCAAGGACGCCGACCCGGGGGCGCGGACCCTCGGCCCGGTCGGCTGGGGCTTCAACTCCCTCATCTACTCCGGCCTCGACCAGAAGACCTGCAACGAGAAGGGCGGCGACTGCTGGTCCAACCCGCCCGACCGGGCGGCCCACGGCGGGCAGCTGTTCGCGCCCTGGTACCTCCAGCAGATGAAGGCGTACGAGGAGAGCCACGGCCGCCGCATCCTGGACTACTTCGACGAGCACATCTACCCCCAGCAGACCGGGGTGTTCGGCGGCGGTGTGGACGAGGCCACCCAGGCGCTGCGGCTGCGTTCCACCCGGCAGCTGTGGGACCCCACCTACGTCGACGAGAGCTGGATCAACCAGCCCATCCAGTTCATCCCGCGCATGCGCTCCCTGGCCGACGAGAACTATCCGGGCACCAAACTCGCCATCACCGAGTACAACTGGGGCGCGCTGGACCACATCAACGGGGCCCTCGCCCAGGCCGATGTGCTCGGCATCTTCGGACGGGAGGGGCTGGACCTCGCCACCCTGTGGGACCCGCCCACCTCCACCGAGCCCGGCGCCTTCGCCTTCCGCATGTTCCGCAACTACGACGGCGAGGGCGGCTCCTTCGGCGACACCGCGGTCCGCGCCGCCAGCGCCGACCAGGACAAGCTCGCGGTCTACGCGGCCGAGCGCAGCGGCGACAAGGCGCTGACCGTCATCGTCGTCAACAAGACCACCGGCGATCTGACCGCCCCGGTGTCCATGACCGGCACCACCGCGCCGGGCGGCGCGGCGCAGGTCTACCGGTACGGCCAGGACGACGTCACCGCGATCAGGCACCTGGCCGATCAGCCGCTGACCAACGGCGGTTTCACCGCCACCTTCCCGGCCTACTCCATCACCGAGTACGTCCTGCCCGCCGGATCGCCGGAGGCCGAGCCGCCCACCGCGCCCGGCACCCCCGCCGCCACCGCCGTCGGCTCCGACCGGGCCACCCTCGCCTGGGGCGCGTCCACCGCCGGATCGTCCCCGGTGGCGCGGTACGAGGTGTACTCCGGCGACACCACGGGCGCCCCGGTCGCCACGGTCGACGCCCCCGCCACGAGCGCCACCGTCACCGGACTGTCCCCGGCCACCGCCTACACCTTCCGCGTCGTGGCCAAGGACACCGCCGGGCGCAGCTCCCCGCCATCCGCCGCGGTGAAGGTGACCACGGCCGCGGCCCCGGCGGCCTCCTGCACGGTCGGCTACACCGTGGGCACCGACTGGGGCAGCGGCTTCACGGCCACCGTCACGATCACCAACAAGGGACCCACGGTGAACGGCTGGCAGCTCGGCTTCTCCTTCACCGGAAACCAGAAGGTCACCCAGGGCTGGAACGGCACGTGGAGCCAGAACGCCAGCGCGGTCACCGTGAAGGACGCGGGCTGGAACGCCACCCTGGCCACCGGCGGCTCCACCGCCATCGGCTTCAACGGCGCCTACACCGGCACCAACCCCGCGCCACGGGACTTCACCCTGAACGGCAAGCCGTGCACCGCCCCCGGCACCGCGGCCGCCGCACACATCGCGGCCCCGGTCGGCCACGCGCCCGGCGCCGACGCCGTACGAGGAGAGAACCCCGACCGGAGGAGGCCGCGATGACCGCGCACGGATACGGGCGCAGGCTCAGGGCCGCCCTGCTCGCCACCGTGACCGCCCTGGCGGCGGCCCTGCTCGCCGCACCAACCGGGGCGTCCGCCGTGAACGCGCTCAGCATGCGCGGCGCCGATGTGTCGACCGCGCAGCGCGCCCTCGACCTCGGCGCCACGTACTACGACGCGAACGGCAACGCCGCCGACCCCCTCGACATCCTCAAGGGCGCCGGAGTGAACTACGTCCGCCTGCGGGTCTGGAACAACCCCGCCAGCGGCTACAACAACAAGGCCAAGGTGCTGGCCTACGCGAAGGCGGTCAAGGCCAAGGGGCTGGGGCTGCTGGTCGACTTCCACTACTCCGACACCTGGGCCGACCCGGGCAATCAGCGCAAGCCCGCGGCCTGGGCGAGCCACGGTATCGGCCAGCTCCAGACGGATGTCTACAACTACACCTACGACGTCTGCAACAGCCTCAAGGCCCAGGGCACCACGCCGGACAGCGTGCAGATCGGCAACGAGATCAACGTCGGCATGCTGTGGAACGACGGCAAGGTGGTCGACAACGACTTCACCAACCTCAGCCTCCTGCTGAAGGCGGGCTACAACGCCACCAAGGCGTGCAACAGCGCCACCAAGGTGATCATTCACACCGCGAACGCGGACAGCGACGCACACGCCCGCTGGTTCTACGACGGGATCAAGGCCAAGGGGGTCAGCTGGGACATCACCGGGCTGTCCTACTACTGCATGTGGCACGGCTCGCTGACCACCCTGTACGACGTCACCGCCGACATGAGGTCCCGCTACGGCAAGGACGTGGTCATCGCCGAGACCGCGTACCCCTTCACCAGCGCGAACGCCGACAGCACCGGCAACTCGGTCACCTCCGGCTGCTCGGGCTATCCGCTCACCTGGGCGGGCCAGGCCGCCAACTTCACCGACGTCCAGAACACCGCCCGCAACGCCGGTGCGATCGGTGTCTTCTACTGGGAACCCACCTGGTACGCGGTCCCCGGCAACGGCTGGGACCCGGCCGACATCAACAACAGCGGGGACGGCTGGGACAACATGGCCGTCTTCAACTGGACCGGCCGGCTGAATCCGAACATCAGATGGGCCCCATAGCCCACACCCCATAGCCCCACCCCCTAGTCACTCCATCGCACACCTGATCGATTACCTGGGTACACTGCCCCCATGGGCGCGTATCTCCAGGGCTCGCTCTTCGACCAGGCCGACGACGCGGTCCTCGGCCCGCTGCGCGGGGTGCGCAGGACCGCGCTGCGGGACGGGGCCTGGATCGACCTGCTGACCGGATGGCTGCGGGGCGCGGACGACCTGTTCGCGCGGCTCGCCGCCGACGTCCCCTGGAAGGCCGAGCGGCGGCGGATGTACGACCGGACCGTGGAGGTCCCGCGGCTGCTCGCCTTCTACGGCGCCGACGACGCGCTGCCCCACCCCGTCCTCACAGAGGCCCGGGACGCGCTCTCCGCGCACTACGCCGCCGAGCTGGGGGAACCGTTCACCACGGCCGGGCTGTGCTACTACCGCGACGGCCGCGACAGCGTGGCCTGGCACGGCGACCGGACCGGCCGCGGCAGCGCCGAGGACACCATGGTCGCCATCCTGTCCGTCGGCGCGCCCCGTGATCTGCTGCTCCGCCCCCGCGGTGGCGGGGCCGCGATACGGCGGCCGCTCGGGCACGGCGATCTGATCGTGATGGGCGGATCGTGCCAGCGGACCTGGGAACACGCCATCCCCAAGAGCACGCGGACGACCGGGCCGCGGATCAGCGTCCAGTTCCGCCCCACCGGGGTGCGATGACCCTCGGCCTCTTGAGCCGATCAGCGCTGTGCACGATGCTCAAGGCCTGACCACGGACGTGCCCCGGCGCGAGGAAGGTGGCGGCGATGCGTGCCGAGCCGGACGGCGGCGACTCCCTGCTGCGGAAGGTGCGGCTGATCCTGGGGGCCTTCGACACCGGGGCGCCGGTGCTCGGTCTTTCGGAGCTGGCCCGGCGGACCGAGCTGGCGAAGACCACCGTGCACCGGGTGGCCACCGAGATGGTCGGGGTCGGCCTGCTGAACCGGCACGGCCGCCGCTATGAGCTGGGCTCCCTCCTCTTCGAGCTGGGCCAGCGCGCGCCCCGGACCAGGGCCCTGCGGCTGATCGCGGCCCGCTACCTCGAAGACCTGGCGCTGACCACCCGGGAGACCGTCGTGCTCGCCTTCCCCGGCGACCACGACGTGCTCTTCGTCGAGAAGTACTTCAGCCAGCGAGGCGGCGGTGTCGCCGTCACCGAGGTCGAGGGCCGGGTGCCGTTCCACTGCGGGGCGTCGGGCAAGGCGCTGCTGGCCTTCGGCTCCACGGCGACACGCGAGGCCGTCATGGCCTCACCGCTGCGCCGCCGCACCCCGTGGACGATCACCGATCCGGCCCGGCTGGAGGCCGAGCTGGAGCAGGTGCGCCGCCAGGGCTACGCCGTCGAGCGTCAGGAGCTGGTCGTGGGCTACGGGGCGGTCGCCGCGCCCGTGTTCGCCGACGGGGTCGCCGTGGCGACCCTGACCGTGGTCGGCCCGGTCGACCGGCTGGACGTGCGCCGGACGGCTCCCGTGGTCGGGGCGGCGGGCCGCGCGCTGACCCGGGATGTCGCGCCGGTGAAGGGCTGATTTCCGGCTCGGGGGTGTCTTGTCGATCAGGCCGGATCAGCGAGCGGCGTCTGGTGCAGGGGGCACCTCCCAGCGGTAGCTGGGGGAGGCGCTGCGTGCGACGAGCGCGGGGCCGCGAGGTGCCGCCCGCCGCGGCAGCGGCTGATGTCACAGCGGCGTCGGGAGCCCGGCATGATCGGCAAGACACCCTCTGGCGGCCGGGGCCGCAAATTTTTTGGTCCGGTGACCGGGCCATTGGCATTTTCTCCCTCCGGGCCGCCACGAACAATGCGTGAACAGCCGGGCCGCGGTTGACGATCCGAAAAGCGGCCGATGGGAGACCGAGATGGCAGAAACGAAGGGTGCCCCGCGCCAGGTGCGCACGGCGGCGATCGCGAGTCTGGTCGGCAGCGCCCTGGAGTGGTACGACTTCTTTCTCTACGGCACGGCCGCCGCGCTGGTGTTCAATACGCTGTTCTTCCCCACCTTCGATCCGCTGGTGGGCACGATCGCCGCTTTCGGCACCAACGCGGCGGGATTCCTCGCCAGACCGCTCGGCGGCATCGTCTTCGGACACTTCGGTGACCGGCTCGGCCGCAAGGCGATGCTGGTCATCACCCTGATGATCATGGGGGTTTCGACCTTCCTCATCGGCCTGCTGCCGGGCTACGCCGCCCTCGGGGTGTGGGCCCCGGTGCTGCTGGTGGGCCTGCGGATCGTGCAGGGCATCGCCGTCGGCGGCGAGTGGGGCGGCGGTGTGCTGATCGTCAGCGAACACGCCCCGGACCACCGCCGCGGCTTCTACTCGGCCTGGAGCCAGACGGGGGTGGGCCTCGGGTTCGTCCTCTCCGCCTCGGTCTTCACCCTGGTCCAGGCCGTGACCAGCAAGGAAGCGTTCCTCGCCTGGGGATGGCGCATCCCGTTCCTGGCCGGAATCGTGCTCACCGCCGTCGGGCTGCTGATCCGGATGCGGGTCATGGAGACACCCGTGGCCCAGCGGGCGGCACCGGCCGGGAAGAAGGCCCGGCTGCCCATCCTCGACGTCCTGCGCACTCACCCCAAGGCGGTGCTGATCGCCTTCGGCGCGCGCATCGCCGAGAACGGCGCGCTGTACGTCTTCCTCACCTTCAGCCTCTCCTACGCGGCCACGATCGGGCTGAACGGCGACCTGGTGCTGGCCGCGGTCGTGGCGGGGATGCTGGTCGAGTCGTTCGCGATGCCGATGTGGGGAGCCCTGTCCGACCGCGTCGGACGCCGCCCGGTCTACCTCGGCGGTGCGATCGCGATGATCCTCTGGGCGTATCCGTTCTTCGCGATGTTCGAGTCGCGCAACCCGGTCCTGGTGTTCGTGGCCGCGTTCGTGGCGCTCGTGATCTGCCATGGCTCGATGATCGGCACCCAGCCGGCGTTCTTCCATGAACTCTTCGACAGCCGGGTGCGCTACAGCGGGGTCGCCTTCGGCCATGAGCTGGCGTCGATGGTCGCCGGTGGCTTCTCGCCCATCATCGCCACCGCGCTGTTCGCCTGGGCGGGCGCGTCCTGGCCGATCGCCCTGTTCCTGATCGGCATGGGCGTGGTCACCGTCATCGCCGTGGCGCTCGCCCCCGAGACCGCGGCACACCCCGATCAGGGGAAGGAGGATGTTCCCGCATGCCCTCGCCCGAGCATCTCGCACACGGGGCACTGACCCGCTACCTGGAGCTGTGCGACGTTCCCCGGTCCCCGGCTGTGACCGGCACGCTGGAGGACCTCTTCACCCCGGACGCCGTCTGGGAGGGCGTCGGGCCGCTCTACACCGCGAAGTTCGGCCGTACGACCGGCGCCCGGGCCATCGCGGAGATGGTCGCGGCGCATCTGCCGCCGAACCCGCACTTCCAGGCGAATGTGCATCTGCTCCACCCCGGCACGACATCCGCCGAAGGCGACGAGGTCCGGGGGAGGTGGCTGATGCAGCAGCTGTCCCGTTACGTGTCCGGAGCCGCCGAACTCGTCGTGGCCCGGCTGGAGGTGGACTTCCGTATCGACGGCGACACCGCCCGCATCCGCCACTTCCGTACCGAGCGTGTCTTCACGACCGGACTCCCCGACGACGTGGCGACGGCCCCGGAGGCGGCGCGATGACCGCACCCGACGACGGCCGGACGATGCTCCTCACCTGCTACCGCGACATCCGCCCCTACGGCTGGCACCACGTCGACCTGTTCCTCCACGACCGGGACGGCAGAGAGCTGAACTGGGTGCACTGGGGCGCCCCCGAGGAAGGCCCCGACGGCGCGGACGCCGCGTGCGCTGCCGCCGAACCCACCCTGCGCAGAACCACCGAGTGGCGCCACGGCGTCCGGGCCGACGGCAGCGACTACTGGACCGCGGGCGCCGAGTGGGACGACCACGCCGAGTGGGACGACCACGCCGCACGCGACGGCCACGCCGCACGCGACGACTCACAGGAAGCGACGGAATGAACCCATCCGTGAACACATCCACCGAGCCCGCCCCCACCGGCGGCGACCCCGCCGCCCTGGTCCAAAGCGACCGTGTGGACGTCTCGCTCTACACCGATCCGGAGCTGTTCGAGCAGGAGATGGACCGCATCTTCGCCCGCACCTGGGTCTGGGTGGCGCACGAGAGCGAGATCCCGAACGCCGGTGACTTCAGGACCGCGATGGTCGGCCGGCAGCCGGTGATCGTGACCCGCGACCGGCGCGGCGCCATCAACGTCCTGCTCAACCGCTGCCGCCACCGCGGGGCCAGCCTGTGCGAGGCGCCCCGGGGCAACGCCAACGGATTCACCTGCCCGTACCACGCCTGGTCGTACGCGCTCGACGGAAAGCTGCGCGGCATCCCGTACCCGGACGGCTACGAGGACGTCCTGGAGAAGAAGGACTTCCCGCTGCACCGGCTGAAGGTCGACACGTACGCGGGAATGGTCTTCGCCAGCTTCAACCAGGACGTGGAACCCCTCGCCGACTTCCTGGGACCGGCCAGGCACTGGATGGACCTGTTCATGAAGCAGGGCGCCGGATACCCCATCAAGGTCCAAGGCGAGCACAAGTTCCGGTTCGACGGCAACTGGAAGATCCAGCTGGAGAACACCACCGACGGCTACCACTTCCCGATCGTGCACCGCTCCTGGATGTCCTCCGTGGACGCGGAGACCGCCGAGATGCTGTCGTTCATGACCGACGAGAAGGCGGTCACCCACTCCCTCGGCAACGGCCACAGCGTCATGGTCATGGTGCCGGAACATGTCGACCTCGACGAGGACGACGGCACCGAGCAGTTGCAGGGGCGCTTCGGCCACATCATCGAGGAGCTGTCCCGGGAGTTCGAACCGGCCACGGTGCGGCGCATCGTGCGCTCGATGCACGGCGCCGGGTTCAACCTGAACCTGTTCCCCAATGTGGCGATGTCGATGGCGTTCTTCCGGGTGCTGCGTCCCATCTCCGTGAACGAGACGGAGATCCGCCATCTGGCGCTGGGCCTGGACGGCGGCCCGGAGGTCGTCAACCGTGAACGACTGCGCATCCACGAGCACTTCCAGGGGCCGTTCGGGTTCGGCAGCCCCGACGACTCCGAGGCTTGGGACCGGGTCCAGCGCGGTGCGGCGGCCGGTCCCGACGTGCCGATCATGGTGAACCGCGGGCTGTCCCGGGAGCGCGACGACAGGGACGGACACGTGGCGCACGCCACCGACGAGACCGGTATGCGCGAGGCGTACGCGATGTGGAAGGCGATGATGACCGATGTCCGTTGAGACCCCCGCGACCCCCGCGACCATCACGGCCCCGGTGGCACCGGAGCTGTTGAGCCTCGCCGACCCCCGGACCGCCCCGGCCGTCGAACTCATCTGGCGCGAGGCCCACTTGCTGGACCGCAAGCAGTACCACGAGTGGGACCGGCTCTGGGCGCCCGACGGCCGGTACGTGATCCCCATCGACCCCGAGACCGAGGACTACGAGGCCGGCCTCAACATGGTCTACGACGACGACCGCATGCGCCGGATGCGGATCGAGCGGCTGACGTCCGGCTACTCGATCTCGGTCGCCGCCGCCGCGCGCACCGTGCGCACCCTGTCCCGGTTCGTGGTCCAGCACCGCGACGACGCCACCGTCACGCTCAGCTCCGCGCAGGTGCTGGTCGGCCACCGGCGGGAGCGGACCTTCGTGCTCGGCGCGGACATCACCCACCGGGTCCGGCTGGACGGACCCGAGCCGCTGATCCAGGAGAAGGTCATCCGGCTGGTCAATTCCGAGGACGCCGTCAACGCGTCCGGCTTCCTGCTGTAGGTGAGGCACACGATGATCAGGGCCACGGTCAGCGAGGTCACGGCCGAAACCGGCGCCGTGAAGTGTTTCCGGCTGCGGCGCGGCGACGGCCTGCCGTTCGCACCGTACGAGGCGGGGGCGCACGTGGACGTGGTGGGCCCGAGCGGCATCACCCGGCAGTACTCGCTGTGCGGGCCCCCCGACGACGGCGCCTATGTGATCGCCGTCAAGCGGGAGGACCCTTCCCGGGGAGGGTCCTCGGCGCTCCACGACCAGGTCGTGGCCGGGGACGAACTCCTCGTCAGCGAACCCCGGAACCTCTTCCGCGTCGAGCCCGCGGCGGCCCGCCATGTGCTGGTCGCGGCCGGTATCGGGATCACGCCGCTGCTCAGCATGGCGTACCAACTCCACCGCACGGGCGCCCCGTTCCGGCTGCACTACTTCGCCACCAGCCGGGAGCGGGCGGCGTTCGTCCCGCTTCTGGAGAGCGCCTCGTTCGCCGCCGACGTGGAGTTCCACTTCGGGCTCGGCCGGGACGAACACCCCGGGACGCTGGCGGAGGCGCTGGCGGACCCGGACCCCGCGACCCACGTCTACACCTGCGGCCCGAAGGAGTTCATGCGGCGTGTCGAGGACGTGGCGGCCCGCTCGCTGCCCGAGACCCAAGTCCATGTCGAACACTTCCAGCCGCTGGAGCCGGTGGCCGGGGCCGGTGACGCGTTCGAGGTGGAACTGGACACCGGCGAGGTGTTCACCGTTCCGCCCGGGCGGAGCATCGTCGAGGTGCTGGCGGACGGCGGCATCGAGGTCGACACGTCCTGCCGTGAGGGCATCTGCGGCACCTGTGTGCTCCCGGTGCTCGACGGCGTACCGGACCACCGCGACAACTGCCTGACCCGCAAGGAGAAGGAGGCGGGCGACCAGATCGCCACCTGTGTGTCACGGGCCCGCACCGCCCGCCTCGTACTGGAGCTGTAGCCCGCTGTGCTGCCCGCCGGGAAGGAAGAACACCGATGCCGGAAATGCGGTATGAAACGACGGCTCTGTCCGCCCTCGCCGCGAAGGTGGCCGAGGGCGGGCTGAGCGCGGGCCGGGCGGTGGGCGGCGCGCTGGAACGCCTCGACGCCACGGAGCCCGGCATCCGGGCGTGGGTACGGGTGGACCGGGACGGCGCGCTGGACGCCGCCCGGCAGCTCGACACGGCGCCCTCGGGCGGACCGTCGGGCGGACCGTCGGGCGGTTCGGCGGGCGGGCTCCTGCGCGGTATCCCGTTCGGGGTCAAGGACATCATCGACGTCCGCGGCCTGCCGACCGAATGCGGCTCGCCCCTGCGCCGGGGCCGGGTGGCCGCGTCCGATGCCCCGCTGGTCGCCCGGCTCCGGCAGCTCGGCGCGATTCCCCTGGGCAAGACGGTCACCACCGAGTTCGCCTACTTCGCCCCCGGCCCCACCCGCAATCCGCACCACCTCGAGCACACCCCCGGTGGCTCCTCCAGCGGTTCCGCGGCCGCGGTGGCGGCGGGCGTGGTGCCGCTGGCCCTGGGCAGCCAGACCGCCGGTTCGCTGACCCGGCCCGCCGCGTACTGCGGTGTCGCGGGCTTCGTGGCACCGGTCGGGGGACCACTCGACACGACCGGGTTCGCGGGCCTGTCCCACACCCTCGACGCGGTCGGGCTGCTCACCCCGACGGTCGCCGATGTGCGCCTGGCGTACCTGGCCCTGACCGGCGCGGACCGGCTTCCCGGCCCGCCCGGACCGCCCGAGCGTCCCAGGCTCGCGGTGTGGCCGGGCACCGAACTGGCCGAAGTGGCGGACACCATGCGCGCGGCCCTGAAACGGACCGCCGACCGGGCGGTGGCGGACGGCGCGGTGCTCGTGGACATCGACTGGGCCACGCGGACACCCCGGCTCGCCGAGGCCCACGCCACCGTCATGGCCTACGAGGCCGCCCGCGCCCTGGCCACCGAAGGCGCACACCCCGAGCGACTGAGCGCGCCACTGGCCGAACTCCTCGCCCGGGGCCGCGCCACCACGGCCACGGACTACCGCCACGCGCTGTCCGTCGCGGAGCGGGAGCGGGCCGCGATGCTGGCGCTGCTCGGCGATGTGGACGCCGTACTCGGCCCGGCCGCCCCCGGCCCCGCCCCCGAGGGCCTGGCGGCCACCGGCTCACCGGTCCTGAGCCGCCCGTGGCAGCTCCTGGGCCTGCCCGCGCTGACCGTACCGGGCCACCGGGACGGCCGGGGCCTGCCATTGGGGCTCCAGCTCATCGGACACCCGGACCGGCTGGAGCGGCTCTTCTCCCTCGGCCACGCCATCGAGCAGGCCACCGGGCAGTCCATCGAGTAGGCCACCGGCGGGCTCTCGGGGCTACGGGGCCGGTTTGATGGTCTTCATCGTGAAGTGCGAAGTGACGTTCTTGACCCGCGGGATGGTCATGACGTGCTGGCTGAGGAACGTCTCGTAGGCGGCCAGATCGGCCACCGCCACGCGTACGAAGAAGTCGGGGGTGCTGAACAGCCTCCGCAGCTCGACGACCTCCTCGGCCTGCGTGAGCGTCCGCTCGAAGTGTCCGGTGGTCTCCGCGTCCTGGGAGTCGAGGCTGACGTCGAGCAGCACCTCGAAGGCGCGCCCCACGGCGACGGGATCGACGACGGCCCGGTAGCCGCAGATGACCCCGTCGGCCTCCAGCCGCTGCACACGCCTCAGACACGGCCCGGTGGTGAGCCCGACCCGACGGGCCAGCTCGACATTGGTCAGCCGCCCGTCCCGCTCCAGCTCGGCGATGATTGCTCGATCCATGGCATCCATGGCATAAAGATTGCACGACCAGGGGCCTGACCTGCAATATTCGCAACCACATGGCGCGCGTTCCGCGAGACGATGAGCAGGTGCGACACGACGTTCCCACCCAGACAGCAGCGCCGGACCCCCCACCGGCCACGGCCCCCGACATCCGAAGGCGGCGCATCGCCGCGGGGGTGCGCGATTCCTTCTCGGCGGGGCTCGGGATCTTCCCGCTGGGCATCGCGCTCGGCCTGCTGGTCATCCAGGCCGGTCTGCCGTGGTGGCTCGCCCCCGCGCTGTCCCTGTCCGCGTTCGCCGGATCGCTGGAACTGCTGCTGGTGGGCATGGTGGCCACCGTCACGCCACTGGCCTCGGTCGCGCTGACCGTCCTGGTGGTCAACTTCCGGCATGTGTTCTACGCCTTCTCCTTTCCTCTCCACCTGGTCAGGAACCCGTTCGCGAAGGCGTACGCCGTCTACGCGATGATCGACGAGGCGTACGCCGTCAGCGCCTCCCTGCCCGAGGCGGAACGCTCCGCACCCCGCCTGCTGGCGATGCAGATCGCCTGCGAGATCTACTGGGTCGGCGGCGGCCTGGCCGGGGTCGCCCTGGGGGCGGCGCTGCCCGGGCCGATCAAGGGCCTGGAGTTCTCGCTGTGCGCCCTGTTCACCGTGCTCACGCTGGACGCGTTCCGCTCACGCCGGGAGATCCCCTCCGTCCTGCTGGCCGGGGCCAGTGTCACGGTCGCGCTCGTTCTCACCCCGGGCGTCGCGCTGTTCACCGCGCTGCTGCTGTTCGTCGCCCTGCTGCTGGCCCGCCACGCGCTCACCACCCGCCGCCCTGCCGAGGAGCCCGCCGATGCCTAGCACGTCGTACCTGGTCGCCGTCCTCGCGATCGTCTTCACGATCACCCTCGCGCTGCGGGCCGTACCCTTCGCGGTGCTGCGCACCCTGCGCACCTCGCCGATCGTGCGGCAGCTGTCGGCGTGGATGCCGGTGGGCATCCTCGCGATCCTCGCGGTGACCGCCCTGCACGGCAGCGTCGCCGCCGAACCGCACACGACGTCGTACGCGCTGCTCGCCGTCGCCGCCACGGTGGGCGTCCACCTCGCCTGCGGCCGCCGCACGATCCTGAGCGTCGGCATCGGCACCGCCGTCTACGTGGCCCTCGTCAACGCGCTCTGACGCTCCAGTAACAGGCCCCGCACCGGCTGCCTCCGCGGGCTGATTCCGGTCGCACTTTCCGGCGATGTGCCGCGTGTGCGCGGAATTCAGAATCCGGAATGCGTTCCGCCGATTGGGTTCGATCGGCATGCTCGGGCGCTTTTTCCGGCGGGAGTCCCGCTGGGTAAATGGTGTATTCGAGGGGCACAAGGGACGCCGGTGGCACGCTCTCTTCCGTCCCCGCTCACGAAAGGTACATCAACATGTAACAAAGGAAGAGAGGGGCGGTGCCGCGGTGGATCTCCCCGCCTTTGGCGAGAACCAGTCCGTCCTGGCAGGTACAGGGCTCGCAACTTGTTGACGGCTCAGTAACCGGATCGCTAATTTCGCCTCCGCGTCGTTCTGTGTAAATGGCGCAAGCCGTACGTTAGACGTGCATGCCAGAATTATCTCCCCTTTCGCGGCTTTAGCGATTTACCCGGAGAAAACATGTCATCCGTTGCGTATCCTGGCGATCTTGTTATAGGCATCACCCCGTTCGGGGAACCGGACCCACGACTCGCCGCCGCGGTCAGCCGCGCGGGCGGGCTCGGCGTCCTCGACCTGGGAACGACGCGCCGAACGGCACTGGACGCGTGGGAACGCGTCGACGACTGGGTGGCCGACGGACGCTACGGGGTCCGCGTGGCGGCCGGATGCCCTCTCACGCCCGCGGATCTGCGGCAGACGGCACCACCGGACACCGGGCCCCCGGGGCACGGCGGCGGGCCCGGACCGCACACCGTGATCCTCGGCGCCGGGGCGCCCTGGCCGCTCGACGCCGTCGTCGCCCGCCACCGCGTGCTGGTCGAGGTCAGCGACCCGGAGCAGGCCCTCGAAGCGGTGCGGGCCGGGGCGCACGGGCTGATCGCCCGGGGCAGTGAATGCGGCGGGCCGGTCGGCGAACTGAGCACCTTCGTCCTGCTTCAGCGGCTCCTCGCCGAGCCCGGCGTGTCCGTACCGGTGTGGGCCTGCGGTGGCATCGGTCCGCGCACCGCCGCCGCGGCGGTGATCGGGGGCGCGGCCGGGGTCGTGCTGGACACCCAGCTCGCCCTGCTCGCCGAATCGGGGCTCACCGAGGACCGGGCCGCGATGCTCCGGCCGATGGACGGGTCGGAGACCACCGTCGTCGACGGGCACCGCGCGCTGCGCCCGCGGACCCGCTCCCCGCGCTCCGGAACGCCTCTGACGGTCGGTCAGGACGGCTTCCTCGCCGCTCGCTTCGCCGATCGCTGGGGGGACGTCGGCCGCGCCGTCCGAGGCGTCACCGAAGCCGTCCAGGACGTCGTACGGGACGCCGCGCACGAGACCACACCCGTGCCCCAACTCCCCGTCGCACAGGGCCCGATGACACGCGTCAGCGACCGGGCGGGGTTCGCCTCCGCCGTCGCGGCGGGCGGCGGGCTGCCGTTCATCGCGCTCGCCCTGGCCGGACGCGATCAGGCGCGCACCCTGCTGGAGGAGGCCGCGGCGGCGCTGGCCGGGCGTCCGTGGGGCGTGGGCGTGCTCGGCTTCGCCCCGGAGGAGATCAGAAGCGCCCAGCTGGAGGCCGTACGGGAGATCCGCCCGAGCCACGCCATCATCGCGGGCGGACGGCCGTCCCAGGCCGCGGCGCTGGAGCGGGACGGCATCACCACCTCGCTGCATGTGCCCTCGCCCGGACTGCTGCGCCAGTTCCTGGAGGGCGGGGCGCGGCGGTTCGTCTTCGAGGGCTCCGAATGCGGCGGCCATGTGGGCCCGCGCGCGAGCTTCCCGCTGTGGGAGGCGCAGATCGCGGTCATCGAGGACTTCCTCGACGACCCCACGCGCCCGTCCGACCCTGCACGCCCGTCCGACCCCACGCGCCCGTCCGACGGCGGGCACCCCTCCGACGGCGCGGGCATCGAGGTGTACTTCGCCGGTGGCGTGCACGACGAACGGTCCGCCGCGATGGTGGCCGCGCTCGCCGCCCCGCTGACCCGGCGCGGCGTCGCCGTGGGGCTGCTGATGGGCACCGCGTACCTGTTCACCGAAGAGGCCGTCGCGCACGGAGCGGTACGGCCCCTCTTCCAGCGCCAGGTGCTGGCCGCCGAGCGCACCGCGCTGCTGGAGACCGCCCCCGGCCACGCCACGCGCTGTGTGCCGAGCCCCTTCACCGAGAGCTATCGCACCCTCAAGGAGCGGCTGCGGGACGAGGGCGTCCCCGACCGGGAGCTGTGGGAGCGGCTGGAGCGGCTGAACGTGGGGCGGCTGCGCATCGCCAGCAAGGGCCTGGACCGGGGCCCCGACGGCCGGCTGACCGAGGCCGACGAGCAACGCCAGCTCTCCGACGGCATGTTCATGGCCGGGCAGGTCGCGGTGCTGCGCTCGGCCACCACCACGATCGCCGCGCTGCACCACGCGGTGGGCCCGGCCGCGACGGACTTCCTCGCCACGCGGGCCGGGGCGCTGCGGACGCGGCTGGGCGTGGACGCGGCCCCCGTGGCGGCACCGGAGCCCGCACCGCTGGACGTGGCCGTGGTCGGCATGGCCTGCATGTTCCCGCAGGCGCCCGACCTCGCCTCGTTCTGGGCCAACGTGGTGGGCGGCGTGGACGCCATCACCGAGGTGCCCGCCGAGCGCTGGGACCCCGCCGTCCACTACACGGGCGGCGACGACGGCGCCACCGCCTCCCGGTGGGGCGGCTTCCTGCCGCGCATCCCCTTCGACCCGCTGCGCTACGGCATCCCCCCGGCCTCCCTCGGCAGCATCGAACCCGTCCAGCTGCTGGCCCTGGAGGCGGCCCGCCGGGCCCTGGACGACGCCGGGTACGGGAACCCCGGTGACGGCGGCCGGGGCTTCGACCGCTCGCGCACCTCCGTGGTCTTCGGCGCCGAGGCGGGCAGCGACCTGTCCAACGCGCAGACCCTGCGCGCCGTCCTGCCGTCGTACTTCCGCGAGGTGCCGGGGGCCCTGGCCGGGCAGCTGCCCAGGCTCACCGAGGACTCGTTCCCCGGCATGCTCGCCAACGTCATCTCCGGGCGGATCGCCAACCGGCTCGACCTCGGCGGCGCCAACTACACCGTGGACGCGGCGTGCGCGTCCTCGCTGGCCGCCGTCGACGTCGCCTGCAAGGAGCTGACCGCCGGCACCAGCGACCTCGTCCTGTGCGGCGGCGCCGACCTGCACAACGGCATCAACGACTATGTGCTCTTCTCCTCCGTGCACGCCCTGTCCCCGACCGGCCGTTCCCGGGCGTTCGACGCGTCGGCCGACGGCATCGCGCTCGGCGAGGGCGTCGCGTGCGTCGTCCTCAAGCGGCTGACGGACGCCGAACGCGACGGCGACCGGATCTACGGCGTCATCAAGGGCGTCGGCTCGTCCAGCGACGGCCGCTCGCTCGGGCTGACCGCCCCGCGCCCCGAGGGCCAGCGGGCCGCGCTGGAACGCGCCTACGCGAGCGCCGGGGTGTCCCCGGCGAGCGTCGGTCTGGTCGAGGCGCACGGCACCGGTACGGCGGTGGGGGACCGTACCGAACTCACCGTCCTCGGCGAGGTGTTCGCCGAGGCCGGGGCGGACCCCGGCGGCTGCGCGCTCGGCTCCGTCAAGTCCCAGATCGGGCACACCAAGTGCGCCGCCGGGCTGGCCGGGCTCGTGAAGACCGCGCTTGCCCTGTACACGGGCGTCAAGCCGCCGACGCTGCACCTGACGCGGCCGAGCCCGGCCTGGGACGCCGAACGCGGCCCCTTCGCGTTCCACACCGAGGCGCGGCCATGGGCCACGGCGCCCGCGGACCGGGTGGCCGGGGTCAGCGCGTTCGGCTTCGGCGGAACCAACTTCCATGTGGTGCTCGCGGCCCACGCGAAGGGCGCGCCACCACCCGCGCACACACTCGACGCCTGGCCCTGCGAACTCTTCCTCTTCCGTGGCACCGACCGGGCGGCGGCGCTGCGCACGGTCGAGGAGACGCTGCGGCAGGCCGAGGCCAACGACACGGCGGGACGGCCGTGGCGGCTGCGCGACCTCGCGCTGACCGCCTCCCGGCGGGCCGAGGCGGGCCACGAACCGGTGCGGGTGGCGGTGGTGGCCACGGACCTGGACGACCTGGCCGAGCGGTTACGGCGGGTGCTGGCGGGCGACGTGGCCGCCGCCGGGCCTGCGAACAGACCGGGCGGCAGACCGGGCGGCAGACCGGGCGGACGGGACGACGGGCTGTACCTGGCCGCGGACACCGGGCCGGAGGAGCCGCCGGGCAAGGTGGCCTTCCTCTTCCCCGGGCAGGGCAGCCAGCGGCCCGGGATGTTCGCGGACGTGTTCGTGGCCTTCCCCGAACTGCGGCACCATCTGCTCCACGGCTCCGGCTACGCCGATGTGCTGTATCCCCCGGCCGCCTTCGACGAGGCCGGGAAGGAGGCGCAGCGCGCCGCCCTCACCGACACCCGGGTGGCCCAGCCCGCCCTGGGCATCGTGGGGCTCGCCGCCCACACCCTGCTCACCGCGGCCGGAGTACGGCCCGACATGGGGGCAGGGCACAGCTACGGCGAGCTGGTCGCGCTGTGCGCCGCGGGCGCCCTCGACCCGCGCACCCTGCCCCGGCTGAGCGCCGAGCGGGCGGCCGCCATCCTCGGCGCCGCCGAGGCCGCCGGACACGAGCCGGGCACCATGGCCGCCGTGACCGCTCCGGCCGACGCCGTCGAGCGGCTGCTGCGGGAGGCCGGGCTCGCCGGACACGTGGTGGCCGCCAACCACAACGCGCCGCGGCAGACCGCGATCTCCGGCCCCGACCGCGAAGTGGCGGAGGCGGTCGCGCTGTTGCGGGAGGCCGGGCACACGGTCCGACGGCTCCCGGTGGCATGCGCCTTCCACAGCCCGCTGGTCGCCGGGGGCGGTCCGCGCTTCGCCGAGGCACTCGCCGAACACCCGGTGTACGCACCGGAGTTCCCGGTCTGGGCCAACCGCACAGCCGCCCCGCACGGCGACGGACCGGACGCCATCCGCGCCGAACTCGCCGCCCAGATCGGCGCCCCGGTCCGCTTCCAGGAACAGATCGAGGCCATGTACGCGGCGGGCGCCCGGATCTTCGTGGAGGCCGGGCCGGGCACCGTGCTGACCCGGCTGGTGGCGGAGATCCTGGGCGACCGCCCGCACCGTACCGTCGCCTGCGACCGGCGGCGGTCCGGTACCGACGGGCGACGGGCCGGTACGGATGGGCGGCGCGCCGGTACCGACGGGCGGCGAGGTGGCTTCGAGGGGCCGCGCGGGTTCCTCGAAGCCCTCGCCCAGCTGGCCGTCGCCGGGGTTCCGGTGCGCACGGGCTGGCTGTTCCGGGGCCGTGACGCCGTCGACGCGGCGTCCACCGACCCGCCGAAGCGGCCCGGATGGACGGTCGACGGACAACTGGTCCGCACCGCGGACGGTGACCTTCTCCCCGGTGCGCTGGCACCGGCCCGACGTGTCGTGGAGGCGACGGTGAGCCAGACGGACCGCACGGACAACGGCGGATACGGGGACCGGGATGCCCTGATCGCCGAATTCCTGAGAACCAGCCGGGAGATGGTCGCCGCCCAGCGCGACGTCCTGCTCACCTACTTCGGTGGCACGCCGGGGGAGCGGCCCGCGGCGCCGCCCCCGGCCGCCACCGCACCCGTGCCCCTGGCCACCCCGGTCACCCCCGCCGCCACCTCGCCCCTGTCCGCGGAGCCCGCGGCGGCCACTCGCGCTCCGGCCGTCGCCGAACAGGCCACCGACCAACCGGCCGCGCCCGCCACCGGGCCCGATGTCCTGCGCGCGGTCTCCGAGATCATCAGCGAACGCACCGGCTACCCCGTCGACATGATCGAACCCGATCTCGACCTTGAGGCCGACCTCAGCATCGACTCCATCAAACGCGCCGAGATCGCCGGTGAGCTGGCCAGACGCCTCGGTGTCGCGGGCGCCGGAACCGCCGCGCTGGGCGACGAGGAGCTGGAGGAGCTGGCCAAGGCCCGTACGACCGCGGCCGTCACCGACTGGCTCACCGCGCGCCTCGCCCCCGCCGCGCCGGACACGGCCGTGGCGCGGGACGAACCCGTGGTCGAGCCCGCCGCCGCGCCCGGCGTGGCACCCCGGCGGATGCGGCTGACGCCCGTACCCCTGGACAACGTGGACGCCCTGGCCGAGGGCGCCGGGACGCCCGATCTCACCGGCAAGCGCTTCGCCCTGCTCGGCGGGGACGCGGGCGGGGTGGCCGCCGCCGTCGCCGCCCGGCTGACCGGGCACGGCGCCCGGGCCCTGACCCTCGCCGCCGACCATCTCCTCGCCGAGGAAGACGGCCCGGTGGACGGTGTGCTGCTCCTCGACCCGCTGACCGGGTCCGGTGCGCCCCTGCTGCCCGAGATGTTCGCCGTGCTCCAGGCGGCGCTGCGGCGCGCGCCGCACTGGCTGCTGGCCGTGCGCACGGCCGACCCGCTCGACCCGCGCCCGGCCGGGCTGCGCGGGGTGTTCCGTACGGTGGCCAGGGAATACCCGGACACGGCCGCCACTTTGGTGGAGCTGGCCGCCGACGCGCCCGTGTCCGCCGACGACGTGGCCGGTGCGCTGCTCGCCGAGCTGTCCGCACCCGCCCGTACGCCCGTCGTCCTGCGCACCGCCGACGGACGGCGCCACCGGCTGGACCTGACGCAGGCCCCGCTCGGACCGCTCGCCGCCTCGGGTGCCGGGCCCGCCGGGGACGGCGCGGCGGAGGCCGCCGCGCTCGGCCTGGACCGCGACTCCGTGGTGGTCCTGGTCGGCGGGGCACGTGGCATCACCGCCCGGTGCGCCCTCGCCTTCGCGTCCGCCGCCCGCTGCCGTATCGAACTGCTCGGCCGTACGCCGGAACCCACCGGCCCGGAGGCCCCGGACACCGCTGCGGCGGCCGACGAGACGGCGCTGCGCGCGACGCTCGCCGCCCGGGGCGGTGCGACACCGGCCGAGATCGAGCGGGAGGTGGCCCGCATCCTCGCGCGTCGTGAAGTCGCCGCGACCCTGGGGGAGTTGAATGCCCTGGGTGCCCGGGTGCGCTACCGCTCGGTGGACGTCCGGGATGACGCGGCGGTGCTCCAGGCCGTGAAGCAGATCCACGCCGACCACGGGCGGCTGGACGGTGCCGTGTACGCGGCCGGTGTCATCGAGGACCGGCTGATCGCGGAGAAGTCCGCCGAGTCCTTCGCGCGGGTCTTCGGCACCAAGGCGGACGGCGCGCGGACCCTGCTGGACGCCCTCGCGGAACTGCCCGAACCCCCGGCGTTCACGGTGCTGTTCGGCAGCATATCCGCAGCCCTCGGCAACCGTGGCCAGGTGGACTACGCCGCGGCCAACGACGCGCTGGAAACCCTCGGCGCGCGGTGGCGGGACCGCACCGGCCGCCGGGCGCTGACCGTGCACTGGGGGCCGTGGGCCCCGACCGGCGCCCACGGCGGCATGGTCACACCGGAACTCGGCCGGGAGTACGCCCGGCGCGGCATCTCGCTCATCGACCCCGAAGAGGGCGCGCTGGCGCTGCTGCGCGAGCTGGCCTGGGGCGAGGAACCGGACCGGGCCGTCGTCTACACCGCCTCGGGCTGGTGAGCATGACGGCACATCCGCCCGCGCCACCGGTGGCCATCGTCGGGATGTCGGTCCTGCTGCCCGGCTCCCCGGACCTGGACACCTACTGGCGCAACCTGACCGGTGGCGTGGACGCCATCACCGACGTCCCGTCCGGGCGGTGGGACGCGGAGTTCTACGACCCGAGGGGCGCCACGGGCACACCGGCCGCGCCCGACCGGGTGTACTGCCGCCGGGGCGGCTTCGTCGACCCGTACGCGGAGGTGGAGGCCGCCCGGTTCGGCATCATGCCGAACTCGGTGTCCGGCACCGAACCCGACCAGCTGATCGCCCTCCGCGTCGCGGCGGCCGCCCTCGCCGACGCGGGCGGCGACGACCGGCTGCCCGACCGGGAGCGGGTGGGCGTCGTACTGGGCCGCGGCGGCTACCTCACCCCCGGGCTGGTCCGGCTCGACCAGCGGGTCCGTACCGCGCACCAGCTCGTACGGACCCTCGGCGAGCTGCTGCCCGGCATCGGCCCCGGCCAGCTGGACCGGATACGGGACGCCTTCACCGAACAGCTCGGCCCGGACCGCCCCGAGGCGGCCATCGGTCTGGTGCCCAACCTCGCCGCCTCCCGCATCGCCAACCGCCTCGACCTGCGCGGGCCCGCCCACACCGTCGACGCCGCCTGCGCGTCGTCGCTCGTCGCCGTCGACCAGGCGGTGGGGGAGCTGGCGTCCGGGCGGTGCGACGTGATGCTCGCGGGCGGTGTGCACCACTGCCACGACATCACCCTGTGGAGCGTCTTCGCGCAGCTGCGCGCCCTGTCGCCGAGCCAGCGCATCCGGCCCTTCCACCGCGCCGCCGACGGTCTGCTGATCGGGGAGGGCACCGGGGTGGTCGTCCTCAAACGGCTCGCCGACGCACGGCGCGACGGCGACCGCGTCTACGCCGTCATCCGCGGCACCGGCGTGGCCTCGGACGGCCGCGCCACCGGGCTGGTCAACCCGGACCCGGGAGGCCAGGCCCGCGCCGTACGGCAGGCCTGGCGCGCCGCGGGCCTCGACCCGCGCGCACCGGGCTCGATCGGACTGCTGGAGGCCCACGGCACGGCCACTCCCGCCGGGGACGCGGCCGAACTCACCACCTTGGCCGAGGTGTTCGGGCCTGAGGGCCCGCCGGGCGAGCCCGCCGTCATCGGCTCGGTGAAGTCGATGATCGGCCACACCATGCCCGCCGCCGGTGTCGCGGGCCTGGTCAAGGCCGCCCTCGCCGTCCACCACGGATGGCTGCTGCCCACCCTCCACTGCGACGACCCGCACCCGGGGCTGCTGGCCACCCGCTTCCGCACCCTCGACGCGGCCACGCCCTGGGAGGCCCCCGTGCGGCGCGCGGCGGTCAACGCCTTCGGGTTCGGCGGGATCAACGCACACGTCGTCCTGGAACAGGAGCCGACCGCGGCGGTGAAGCGCCGCCCGCCGACCGTCGTGACCGAACCCGAACGGGTGCTGGCCCTCGCCGTCGACACTCCGGAGCGGCTGGCCGAACTGCTCACGGCCGACGACGCGACGTTACGCGCCACCGCGCCCGCGCCCGCTGCCGCGTCCGGGCGGGGTGCCCGCACCCGGCTGGGCATCGTCGACCCCACCGCCAAGCGGCTCGCCCTCGCGCGGCGCGTGGCCGCCAAGGGCCGCCCGTGGCGTGGCCGCAACGACGTCTGGTTCACCCCGGAGCCGCTGCTCGCCGCCGCCGGGAAACTGGCCTTCGTCTTCCCCGGCCTGGAGGCCGACTTCGCACCCCGCACGGACGGGATCGCCGAGTACTTCGGGCTCTCCCGCCACACCGACGACCGCCCGGGCGAGCGCTACGGCGACGCCGCCCGCGCGGGCGACATCGGGCGCCACGGCATCGGTGTCGCCCGCGTCGGACGACTGCTGCACGCGGCGCTCGGACGCATGGGAATCGTGCCGGACGCGGTGGCCGGACACAGCGTCGGCGAGTGGACCGCGATGGCCGCGGGCGGCCTCTACGCGGGCGAGGCCGTCGACGCCTTCCTCGACTCCTTCGACCCCGACACGCTGCGCGTCCCCGGTGTGACCTTCGCCGTCCTCGGCACGGGTGCGGAACGCGTCCTCACCGCACTCGCGGAGCGGCCGGAGAGCCGGATCGTGCTCTCGCACGACAACGCGCCCGGCCAGTCGATGGTGTGCGGGCCACGGGCCGACATCGAGGACTTCGTCCGGGCGATGCGCGCCACTGGCGTGATCGCGCAGGTCCTGCCCTTCCAATCCGGCTTCCACACCCCCATGCTGGCCCCCTTCCTCGACCCCATCCGGGCCCTGGCGGAACGCTTCGAACTGCTCCTGCCGCCCCGCGTCCCCGTCTGGTCCGGCACCACCGCCGCGCCCTATCCGGAAACCGAGGCCGAGGTGCGGCGGCTGTTCGTCCGGCACCTCCTGGAACCCGTGCGGTTCCGGCTGCTGATCCAGGCCCTGCACGACGCGGGCTTCCGCGCGTTCGTCCAGCTCGGCACCGGCCAGCTGGCCTCGCTCATCGGCGACACCCTGCAGGGCCGCGACCACGTCGTCGTGGCCGCCAACTCCCCCCACCGCGACGGCGTCGCCCAGCTGCGCCGCGTCGCCACCGCGCTGTGGACGGAGGGCGCCGAGGTGGACCCCACCCTCCCGCGCCCCGGCACGACGAGACGGCCGTCGGCCCCGGTACGCCTGAACCTCGACGGCGCGCTGATCTCGTTGGCCGGGCCACGGCTGGCCGAGCTCCGGGGCGTGCTGGCGGCTGGCCTTCCCCCCACCCCGCCCCTCCCCGAAACCGAGGGGCTCCGCCCCCCGGCCCCCCAACCCGCGGCAGCGGCGACCACCGACCAGCCCGCGCCGCCCCCGCCCGCGGTGGGCATCCACCAGGCCGTACCGCTGTATCCCGCGACGGCGGGCTCGACGGAGGCCGCACCGCCGCACGGGGCGGTGGGCTCGGACAACGCCACGCCGCCGCTTCCGGCGACGGGCACGCATCACTCCGCACCGCCGCTCGGGGCGGCGGCCACCGACCAGCCCGCGCCGCCGCACTCGGCGACGGCGGGCGCGGGCCAGGCCATGTCGCCGCACCCGGCGGCGGGCATGGACCACTCCGCGCCGCTGCCCGCGCCCGTGGCGGGCATCGACCAGGCCTTGCCGCGGTATCCCGCGGCGGGCTCGGCCCAGGCCGCACAGCCACTTGCGGCAACTGCGGGCGCGTCCCGCACCGTGCCGCCGTACCCCGCGACGGGGGGTGCGGACCAGGCTGCGCCGCCACTTCCGGCGGCGGTGGGCAGCCCGCATGTCGGGCCGCCGCACACGGCGGTGGCGAGCGCTGACCAGGCCACGCCGCCGCACGCGCCGGTGGTGGGCATCCAACAAGCGCTGCCGTATCCGGCGACGGCGGGCACCCGCCACGCCGCACCCACATCCCTGCCGCACCCCGCCGCGCCCTGGGCCGCCGAGTTCGACGCGCTTCTGCGGGAGACGGCCGATGCGGCGGCCGTCGTGGTCGCGGCGGGGCGGGCCCGGCAGGCGGTGGGCCATGCGTGTACCTACGACGTGCGCGTTTCCACCGAGGCCATGCCCTATCTCCGTGACCACTGCTTCTTCCCGCAGCGGCCCGGCTGGCCCGATGAGTCCGACCGGTGGCCCGTGGTTCCGGCCACCACGATCGTCCAGCACCTCATCGACGCGGCGGAGCGCGCGGCGGGCGGTGGGGTGGCTGTGGCCGTGCGGGGTGCGCGGTTCGACCAGTGGGTGACCGCGACGCCGCCCAGCACCGTGCCGGTCACCGTGACTCCGTCCGCCGACGACCCGGCGCATCGCACCGTCACTTTCGGCCGCAGCGCCCGCGGCACCGTGCAGCTCGCGCCCGGCTACCCGGATGCCGCCGACCGCCCCGCGCCCTGGCGTATCGACCCCGCAAGCGAGCGGGTGCCCGAGCACACCGCGGCGCAGATCTACGGCGAGCGCTGGATGTTCCACGGACCGGCGTTCCAGGGGCTCACCCGGCTCACCGCGATCGGTGAGAGGCATGTGCGCGGCACGATCACCACTCCGGCCGCGCCCGGCGCGCTCCTGGACAACGTCGGTCAGCTCCTCGGGTACTGGATCATGGCGACCCGCACCGAGCGCTCCGTGGTCTTCCCGGTCGGCATGCGCCTGATGCGTTTCTTCGGTCCGCCCCCGCGGCCCGGCGCCGAGGTGGAGTGCCTGGTCAGGATCGTCGCGCTGACCGACGCGGCGCTTGAGGCCGATATCCAGCTGCTGACCGGCAGTCAGGTGTGGGCGGAGCTGAACGGCTGGCACGACCGCCGGTTCGACAACGATCCGCAGACCCGCCCGGTGGAGCGCTTCCCGCAGCGCAACACGCTGTCGCGGCCGCAGCCGGGCGGCTGGTCACTGGTGCACGAGCGCTGGCCGGATCTGGCCTCGCGGGATCTGATCATGCGCAACCACCTGGGCGGCGCCGAACGCGCCGAGTACGGCCGGCGGCCGCCGCTCGGCCGCAGACAGTGGCTGCTGGGCCGGATCGCGGCCAAGGACGCGGTACGGCGGTGGCTGTGGGAGCAGGGGGAGGGGCCGGTCTTCCCGGCCGAGATCCGGGTGTGCGACGACGAACACGGCCGCCCGTACGCCGTCGGCGTCCACGGCCGGACCCTGCCCCCGCTGGATCTGACGCTGGCGCACGCGGCCGAGGCCGGGGTCGCCCTGGTGGTACCGAGACGCGAAAACACGCAATGCGGCATCGGCATTGGCACCGGTATCGGCATCGCCATCGAGGAGATCACCGACCGCGACGAGGCGGCCCTCGCGGCCACCTTCGGCCCGGCCGAGCGCGAACTCCTCGCGACCGCCCCCGCCCGGTGGGCCACCGCCACCGCCGCCAAGGAGGCGGTGGCGAAGGCAGAGGGCACCGGTAGCCAGAACACCACCATCGTCGGCGCGGACACGTCGCGGCTCACCGTCGAGGTGGCCGCCCCCGGACACCGGCCGCGCCGCTACCGGGTGCACTGCACGACGACCGCCAACCCGTCCGGGCTGCCGGGCAGGGAGTACGCCGTGGCCTGGACGACCGGTCCGGACCACCGGGATCAGGACGAGGAGACCGCTCAGTGACCACCGTCGAACCCACCGCCCCGGCACCCGCGCAAAAGACACCCACCGCACCGGCCGTGCTCGCGGACGTCGCCGGAATGCTCCGGACCATGCTCGACGAGGAGGGTCTCGACGACATCGAGATCGCCATGGACACCCGCTTCACCGACGATCTGGAGCTGGAGAGCATCGACCTGGTGACCCTCGCGGGCACCCTTCAGGACCGGTACGGGCAGGAGGTCAACTTCGCCGAATTCGTGGCCGATCTGGAGCTGGACGAGATCATCGGCCTCACCGTCGGACAGCTCGTGGAGTACATCGTGCGGTGCCTCAATGTGGCCGAGATCCAAGCGGCCGAGGTCAAAGCGGCCACAGCCGGCGTGGCCGAGGGGAGCTGACCATGGCGATGATCCACCTCGGTGGCCCGCCCGGCACCGGCGACGGCCCGGACGGCATCCGCCTGCACGTACAGCGGTTGTCCCCGCCGGGCGGCCGCCCGCCCACCGCCACCGTCGTACTCGTCCACGGGCTGCTCACCGACTCCCTGGCCAGCTGGTACTTCACCGTGGCCCCGGACCTGGCCGCCGCCGGGCTGGACGTGGTGATGTACGACCAGCGGGGGCACGGCCGCAGTGAGCGCCCCGGCTCCGGCTACCGGCTGGAGACGTTCGTCAGCGACCTCGAACGGCTGCTGGACCAGCTGGACATCACCACCCCCGTCCACCTGGTGGGCAACTGCTTCGGCGGCACGGTGGCGTACGGATACGCCCTGCGCCACCCGGAACGGGTGGCCGGTATCGCGACGATCGAGGCGAAACCCGCCACCGAGAGCTGGCTGACGGACATCAGCGGCATCATGCGCCGCATCGTCGTCGAACTCGTCGCACACGAGGCCGAGTCGCTGGCCTGGGTCACCGCCCACCGGGGCGCGCACACCGCGCGGCTGGCCAAGTCGGCGGCCCGGCTGGTGCGTACGACCACGATCGCCGAGGACGTGGCGGCGAGCCGGACGGTGAGCGAGGAGCGGGTCCGCTCCCTGCGCTGCCCGGCGCTGGCCGTGTACGGCGCCGACTCCGAACTCGCCGGGGAGGACGGCTGGCGCAGGGCGCTGCCGCCCGGCGCCCGGACGGTGATGCTGCCGGGGGAGGGGCACTCGGTGCTGGCCGAGGCCCCCGCGCGGATACGCACACTGCTGCTGTCCTGGATCGGCGAACAGGGAACCGCCACGCCGCCGGTGACCGTCCCGGTGGCGGCCGGGCTCGGAGGGGCTGATGTCTCGTGACCGACGCGACCACCACCACCGACGGCAGCCGTTTCCTCTTCGTCGTGCCGCCGCTCGTCGGCCACGTCAACCCCACCGTCGGTGTCGCGGCCGAACTGACCGCCCGTGGCCACCAGGTGGCGTGGGCCGGGCTGCCGGAGGTCGTCCAGCGGCTGGTCGGCCCCGGCGCCACGGTGCACCGCTGCGCCGGGCCGGTGATCGGCGAGGGCGGGGCGGAGCGCCCGCCAGAGGTGCGCGGCCCGGGCGCGCTGAAGTTCCTGTGGGAGGACTTCCTCGTGCCGCTCGCCGAGGCCATGGCACCCGGCGTGGCGCGGGCCGTCGAGGCGTTCCGCCCGGATGTGGTGGTGGCCGACCAGCAGACCGTGGCGGGTGCGCTCGTGGCCGAGCGGCTGGGCGTACGGTGGGCCACCTCCGCCACCACCTCGGCGGAGTTCACCGGCGCGCTGGACGGCATGCCCAAGATCGACGCCTGGCTGGACGGACTGCTGGACGGGTTACGGGGCCGGATCGGCGATCCGCACGGCACGGCCGACCCCCGGTTCTCGCCCGCTCTGGTGCTGGCGTTCACCACCGAGGAGCTGGCCGGGCAGCCCGTCCGGGCGGCCGACCATATCCGGTATGTGGGCCCGTCCATCGCCGGGCGCCCGGCCGAACCGGACTTCCCGTGGGAGTGGCTGGACCCCGCCCGCCCCACCGTCCTGGTCACCCTCGGCACCGCGAACACCGACGCCGGGGCGCGGTTCCTCGCCGCGTCCCGGGAGGCCGTACGCGCCCGGGCCGACCGCTTCCAGACGGTCATCGTCGACCCGGCCGGAACTCTCGAGCCGGTGGCCACCGGAGGGGACAAGAACCTGCTGACGGTCCCGCGAATCCCCCAACTGCGCCTGCTGGAACGGGTGTCCGCGGTCGTGTGCCACGCGGGACACAACACGGTGTGCGAGGCCCTGTGGCACGGGGTCCCGCTCGTGGTGGCCCCGATCCGGGACGACCAGCCCGTGGTGGCCGCCCAGGTGGTGGCCGCGGGCGCGGGCGTCCGCGTCAGGTTCGGCAGGGCGCGGGCCGCGGCGCTCGGCGAGGCCATCGACGCCGTACTGGACGAACCGGGCCACCGCGCCGCCGCCGAGCGCGTCGGCGCGTCCTTCCGGGCGGCGGGCGGCGCCCGCGCGGCCGCCGCCCACCTGGAACGACTGGCCGCCACCACCACGGCCGCTACCCATGTCACCACGACCCCCACCATCCACCCCGCCACGACCCCCGAGGGAGAACGATGAGCCAGGACAACGCCACCTCCCCCATACCCGGGGCGACGGCCCCGCGCCCGTCCCGCGCCGAGGCCGTCGCCGCCCTCCGCCCGCGTTACCGGGCCGACCTGGACCAGGGCACCGAGCGGTTCTTCGAGCCGCGCCGTACGGACTGCCCCTGGTGCGGCTCACCCCGGCTCAAGCGCCGCCTGCGCACCAGGGACCGGTTCCAGAACAAGCCGGGCGGCTTCCGGCTGGACACCTGCCGGGACTGCCGCCTGGTGTTCCAGAACCCCCGCCTGAACGGCGAGGGGCTGGAGTTCTACTACCGCGACTTCTACGACGGGCTGGGGGAGGAGGGCATGGGCAACGTGTTCTCCGGACGGCGGACGATGTACCTCAGACGGGCGGAGGCCCTGAAGCCCTCCGCCGACTCCCCGGCGAAGTGGCTCGACGTCGGCACCGGCCATGGCCACTTCCCCGAAGTGGCCCGCACCGTCTTCCCCGACACCGTCTTCGACGGGCTGGACTTCACCGAGGGCGTCGAACTGGCCGAGCGGGAGGGGCGGATCGACCACGGCATCCGGGGCAGCTTCCCGGAGCTGGCCGGGGAGCGGCTGGCCGGGCGCTACGACGTGGTGAGCATGTTCCACTACCTGGAGCACAGTACGGACCCCCGCGCGGAACTCCGCGCTGCCCACCGCACCCTCGGCCCCGGTGGCCACCTGCTCATCGAAGTGCCCGACCCGGAGTGCTGGTTCGCCCGGCTCTTCGGCCGCTTCTGGCTGCCCTGGCTCCAGCCCCAGCATCTGTACTTCCTCCCGGTGGCGGGGCTGCGCAAGGAGCTGGAAGCGCTCGGCTTCACCGTGGTCCTCGAACAGCACCGCGAGTCGTCCGACACCGTCGACCTGCTCGGCGCCGTGTGGCTGGCGGCCAACGCGGCCCTGCCGCCCGACGACGCCCCCTGGCTGGCCGAGCCGCCCGGCCGCGCGCGATGGCTGCTGCGCTGCGCGGGCCTGGTGGTGGCCATTCCCGCCCTCGTCGTGGCCACCACACTGGACCGGCTGCTGCTCAAGCCACTGGCCGGGCTGGGAAAGGTGTCCAATGCCTACCGCCTGGTAGCCCGGCGCAATGGGTGAATTCGTTCGTCAGTTTGCATTTCGTAACACGAACGGGTGCGCCAGTGTCCCTTAGTCGTGCCCGAACTCGAAAAATGTGAACTCCCTTGTTCCGCATCGGTTCCGTATGCAAAGGTGCAGATGTTGCCACGTGGGCCAGGCGTTTCCCCGCGCCGCCGACACGGCCGACACCCCCCTGGTACGGACTTTTCTCGCTGCCCTGTGAAAGGGAAAAGACGTGAACGATGCCGCCCCGGCGCATTTCTTAACCCCCACCCCCCTCTTCGGCGTGACGGATGAACAGCTCACGGCCGAACTCCAGAAGTGTGCGGGGAAACTGGACGACCATCACCCCGTCGGGGAGCTGCTGGGCCGCCACTGGGAGGCGGCCTTCTCGTACGCGAGCCTGTGCACCACGAGCGCCCACCCCGCGGGAATCCTCACCTCCGCCGCGTTCACCAGGCTCTTCGGGGAAGCGCTGCGACTCACCGCACCGGCCACCGCGTGGCGGCCACGGGTGCTGGCCACCGTGCGGGGCATAGCGGAGGAGTGGAACACCGGTCCGCGCGGCGCGTTACTCCATCCCGGCCTGCGGGCCCTCCCGGGGGAATGGGGGCGCACGGACGGGAGACACCGCCCGCCGGAGAACAGACGGCTGGTGTTCCGCGCGTTCCAGCAGCTCCCCGAGACGGCCCGCTGTCTGCTGTGGCACACGGAGGTCGAGGCGGAGCAACTGGCCGTACCGGCAGGGCTGTTGGGGCTGTCCGAGGGTGCGTCCGCCGAGCTGGAGCGGGCCCGGCAGCGCTGGCGGCAGGCCTGTCTCGACGCCCACTGCGAGACGGCCCCCGAGGAGGAGTGCCGCCAGTACAGCCGTCTTCTGGATGTCTCGCTCCACCGCGGGGACACCTGGCTCGACCCCGATCTGCGGCAGCATCTGGCCAGGTGCGAGCACTGCCGTCAGGCCGCCGACCAGTTGGACCACTCCACCGGCCGACCGGGCGTCCTGCTCGCCGAAGCGGTCCTGGGATGGGGTGCGTGGGATTATCTCGACTCCCGGCCGGGCCGCCGCGCCCCCGAACCGGACCCGGCCGCGCACACTCCTCCCGTATCATCCGATCCGCCACGTGGCGGCGGACCTCGCCACTCGGCGCGCAAACACCCGTGGTGGAAGGCGCGCCCAGAGGTGCCCTCGGGGGTGCGCTCCGCGGTGCGTCAGGCGGTGCGCCCGGCGGCGCGCCGAAGGCGACGAAGCGTCACCCGCGGGCGGCTCCTCGTCGTGGCGGCGGCCACGGTGAGCGGCTGTGTGCTGGTGTCGGTGGCGGTGGCATCCGTCCTCCCGTCCGGCGGTGCCGACGACGCCGCGTACGAACGCGACACCCCCTCGACGACCCCGGGCGCGGACAACACGACCGCCCCCGGCCCGGAGCCCTCCTGGATCGGCGCCGGTGGCAGCCAGGACGGCGCCCCGCGCGGCCGGTTGCGCAACGCCGCGAACGGACTGTGCCTCGACATCGTGGGCGGCAAGCCCGGCGTGGGCGCCGAAACCGAGACCACGCCGTGCACTTCCGCGGCCACCCAGCAGTGGGCGTACGAGGCCGACGGCCTGCTGCGCAGTGGCGCCGACCCCGGACTCTGCCTCAACTCCCGGCTGAGCTTCGCCATCCGGCTCGGCCCCTGCGAGGCCACCTCACGCCGGGACGCCGCGAACGTGCGCTACGACTTCACCCTCCAGGGCACTTTGGTGCCGCGCTGGAACCAGGAACTGGCACTGACCCCCGACTCCACGGAGAAGGGAGCCGCGCTGGTGCTCAAAACACGGGACGACTCCGCGATGTCACAGCGCTGGGCGGTGGGCGGCGCGGCGGGCGGGCGCGGATACCGGACCGAGACGGTCCGCCCGGACCGGGAGGTGGCGCCCCGCCAGGTGTCCGTCGTCCGCCCGAAGCCCGCCCGCACCACGCCCCCGGCACCCGAGCCCAAGCCCAAGCCCAAGCCCCCGACACACGCGCCCGAGCGCCCGGCATCCGAGCCCCCGGCGCACGGCCGGTATGAGCCCCCGGCACACGGCCGGTACGGGCTCCCGGCGCACGGCCGGTACGGGCCCCAGGACCCCTGGGGCCGGGCCGGACACGAACGCGGCCGGGGGAGCGGCGGCCACCGCTGACGACTAGTGCCTGTCGTTTGGATCAGGGCCGGGCTCGCGGGCCCTGGCACGCGCATCTGCGGCGTTGTCGTCACTCGCCGACGCTCCGCGTCGACTCCCTCCTCCGCCTTGCAGCTACACGCTCCCCCAGCTACCGCTGGGAGGTGCCCCCTGACCCCGCTCCCTGATCCGGCCTGATCCAAACGACAGACCCTAGGCGCCAGGTCGCTACTTCACGGCCACCGCCGACCTCGTGGCCGCAGGGCGGGCCGGGCGGTCGGCGGTCCCGGACGCGAAGTACACCCCGGACGGCCGGATACGCGAGGTCGCCCAGACGCTGACGACCGCGGTGGCCGCGAGATATCCGCAGGCGATCCACGGCGTGCCGTGGCCGAGCGCGAGGAAGGTCGTCATGAGCAGCGGTGTGATGCCGGAGGCGTAGACACCGGACAGCTGGTAGACCACGGACATGCCGGTGTACCGGACCTCCGCCGGGAACAGGGAGGCGAACAGGGTGCCCTGGGCCCCGTAGAACGAGGCGTGGACCACGCCCAGCGTCAGCGCGATCGCCGCGGCGAACCCCCAGACACCGGTGGAGTGGAACAGCCAGAACGCGGGGAACACGCTCAGCCCGAACAGCGCCATGCCGAACATGTACATCCGGCGTGCGCCATACCGGTCCACCACGGAGCCGGACAGCGGGATCAGTACGGCCATCACCAGCGCGGCGAAGGTGACGGCGAGCAGGACCGGGGTGCGGGGCAGATCCAGGGTCGAGGTGGCGTAGGAAATCGCGAACACACCCCAGGTGTTGAACGCGGCGCCCTCACCCCACCTGGCCAGCATGCCCAGCACGGTGTGCCGCCGGGTTTCCGGGTCCCGCAGCAGCCGGGCCACCGGAACCCGGGACGCCGACTGCCGCTGCTCGACCTGGCGGAAGGCCGGGGTTTCGTCGACCTTGAGCCGCACCGTGATTCCCAGGACGACCAGCAGCAGGCTCACCAGGAAGGCCACCCGCCATCCGTAGCTGAGGAAGGCCTCGTCGCTGAGCACATTGCTGAGCAGGGCGAAAACACCGGTTCCCAGCGCCAGCCCGAGGGCCAGGCCGATCTGCGGGAAGCTGCCGTAGCGTCCCTCGCGCCCGGCCGGACCGTGCTCCACGGACAGCAGCACGGCACCCGCCCACTCCCCGCCGAGCGCCACGCCCTGCGCCACGCGCAGGACGAGGAGGAGGATGGGCGCCCAGACGCCGATCTGCTGATAGGTGGGCAGCAGGCCGATGAGTGCGGTGGAGCCGCCCATCAGGCTCATGGTGACGGCGAGGGTGCGTCTGCGGCCGATGCGGTCGCCGATGTGTCCGAAGAGCAGGCCCCCGATGGGCCGGGCCAGGAAGCCGACCGCGAAGGTGGCGAAGGAGAGGATGGTGCCGACGGTGTCGTTGCCGGTGGGGAAGAACAGGTCGCCGAAGACGA
The DNA here is from genome assembly GCF_040629205.1 of Streptomyces sp. NPDC005962. Taxonomy (NCBI): domain Bacteria; kingdom Bacillati; phylum Actinomycetota; class Actinomycetes; order Kitasatosporales; family Streptomycetaceae; genus Streptomyces; species Streptomyces sp. NPDC005962. The sequence goes on from NZ_JBEXVE010000002.1 coordinate 443,132, forward strand.
GGCCCGCGGCGGTGCTGTAGAGGAAGAAGTCGTACCACTCCACCGTGGTGCCCAGGAGGCTGGCCAGCACCACGGTACGAAGTGGCCGTCGGGACGTGTCGGACATGGGGGGACTACCGTTTCGTTGCATGCCGGGGCGCCGGGGCAGGCGTGAGCGCGCGACGGCGAGCGGCGCGGCGCGCGCACACCGGCCTCGGCGGCAGGGTGCGATGAGGGAAGGACAGCGGCTGTGGTGTGAACGCCCCACGGACAGACGTCATGTGACGGAACGTCAGATGGCCTGCGCGGTGGCGGCTACGGAGCCGGGAGCGTGGTGGTCCGCGGGGGAGCCGGGATCAGGGACGACAGCAGGCGCTGGACTGGCGGCACAGGTCGACGTGGAGGCGTTCCACGAGCGGGCCGGCAGTATTCGACATGGCCGACAGTATGGTCGGCCCCCGGCGCCCGGCTCAAGGTGTCACCGGAACGGTCTCACCGACTGGGACGCACTCGCGGCCCCCGCTCAGCCCCGGCCGATGACCTTTCCGGGGTTCAGGATGCCGTGCGGGTCGAGGGCCGCCTTGACGGCACGGTGCATCTCCAGCACGGCGGGCGAGAGTTCCTGTTCCAGGCCGTCCCGCTTCAGCAGTCCGACGCCGTGCTCGCCGGTGACCGTCCCGCCCAGGTCGAGGGCGTCGGCGATGATGTCGCGGAACGCGGCCTGGGCCCGCTCCCGGGCCGCGGTGTCGCCGGGCCGGGTGATCAGCAGCGGATGGAGGTTGCCGTCACCGGCGTGGGCGATGTTGGCGATGAGCGTGTCGTGCCGGGTGGCCGCGCGCTCGATCCGCGCCAGCATCTCCGGTACGGCAGCCCGGGGCACGCACACGTCCTCGGTGAGCACCGGGCCCAGCCGCTCCAGCGCCGGGTAGGCGAGCCGCCGCGCCGCGAAGAGCGCGTCGGCCTCCTCCTGGTCCGTGGACTGCGCGGCCCAGTCGCCCCCGCCTCCTCGAAGCAGGCGAGCATGCGTGCCGCCTCCTGCTCCCCGGCCGGGCCCGGCGCGTCCGTACGCCCGAGGAGCACCACGTCCGCGTCGACGGACAGCCCCATGTTCTTCCACTCGTCGACCGCGGCCAGGCAGTGCCGGTCGATCAGCTCCAGCGCGGACGGGGTGAGCCCCGCGGCCCCGACCGCGGCGACGGCGCGGCCCGCCGCCACGACCGACGAGAAGTATCCGGCGACCGTGCGCTCCGCCTCCCGCCGCGGCCGCAGCCGCACCGTGACCTCGGTGATCACCCCGAGGGTGCCCTCGGAGCCGACCATCAGCCCCGCCAGGTCGTACCCGGCCACGCCCTTCGCCGTCCGGCGGCCGAGCCGCACCAGCTCGCCGGTGCCGGTCACCGCCTCCAGGCCGAGGACATAGTCACCGGTGACGCCGTACTTGACGCAGCACAGCCCGCCCGCGTTGGTGGCCACGTTGCCGCCGATGGTGGACCAGGGCGCGCTGGCCGGGTCCGGCGGGTACCAGAGCCCGTGTTCGGCGCACGCGGCCCGCAGATCGTCGTTGACCACACCCGGGCCGACCACCGCGAGCCGCTCCACGGGGTCGATCTCGTGGACGGTGTTCATCTGCTCCGTGGAGAGCACGACGCAGCCCTCGACGGCGTTGGCACCGCCGGAGAGGCCGGTTCCGGCGCCCCGGGTGACGAGCGGAACGCCGTGCCGCAGACAGGCGCGCACCACGGACCGCACCTCCGGCGCCGTACGCGGCCGTACGACCACGCACGGGGTGCCGTGCGGCGCCCACTCCGCCTCGTCGTGCGTGAACCCGGCCGCCACCTGCGGGTCCTCGACCAGCCGTCCGGCCGGCAGTTCCCGCCGCAGCTCCTCGACCAGCACGCCCGGTTCCCCCGCCCTGTCGTCGCACCCGTACCGCATCCCCGCACCGTACCCACCGCGAGGAGACGGGATGATCACCGCCCTCGCCGGGCCCCGGTGGCGACGGTGGGACGAAAGCCACAAAGCTGCGCAATATACGCACAATGGGCTAGCGTCGTAGATATGAAGGCCGTACGACGCGTCTTCCGGATCACGCCGGTGGTTCCGCTGGTCGTCGCCGCGCCGCTGCTCACCGCCGTCGCAGCCGCTCCCGGCACCACCCCCAGCGGAAGTACCGGCGCGATGGGCCTGCTCATCACCCTCGGCGTGCTGATCGTCGTCGGCGTCGGCGGCACCTTCCTGGTCGGCAGGCGCGTCACCAGGCGGCGGCAGCAGCAGGAGCGGGCCCGGCTGGAAGAGCTCCGCCCGGTGGTCGACGAGGACATCACCGCCTTCGGCGAGGAGCTGACCCGGATCGGCTTCGAGCCGACGTCCCCGAAGGCCGACGACGCGATGCGCGCGGACTACACCCGGGCCCTGGACTCCTACGAGCGCGCGAAGACGCTGATGGAGAGGGCGCAGGCGTCCAGGGACGTACGGGATGTGAGCGAGGCGCTGGCGGACGGCCGGTTCTCGCTCGCCACCCTGGCGGCCAGGATGGACGGCGAGCCGCTGCCGGAGCGGCGGCCCCCGTGCTTCTTCGACCCCCGGCACGGCCCCTCGGTCGAGGACCGGCGATGGACCCCGGCGGGCAGTACCTCCGAGCGGACCGTCCCGGTCTGCGCGGCGGACGCCGCCCGGCTGGACGACGGCGAGGAACCGATGGCCCGCGAGGTCGACACCGCCGCGGGGCGGCGCCCGTACTGGGACGCCGGACCCGTCTACGCGCCCTGGGCGTACGGCTACTACGGCGGCGCGCTGCTGCCGGGCCTGCTGACGGGCACCCTGCTCGGCACCGCGCTCGCCTCGCCCTACGCGTACGGCGACTACTACGGCGCCGGTCCGGCGGGCGACTACTCCGGTGGCGACTACTCGGGCGGTGACACTTCCGGCGGCGACGTCGACCCCGGCGATTTCGGCGGCGGCTTCGGCGGGGGAGACTTCGGCGGCGGGTGACACCCCGGCCGGGCCGGAACGCGGCCCGCCAGATTCACGCACAGATCCACCCGCAGATCCACGCGGCAATCTTGTGCACACATCTTGTATCCCAGATTGCCGAACTCTAGTGTCCCAGTCTCAGCCCCCGGCCTGTCCACCCTCCCCGGCCGGGCGCACCGACGAAAGGGACGAGAGTGGCAGACCTCAGCGGCCTTTGCGTCGCGGTCACCGGTGCCGGGCGCGGCATCGGACGGTCCATCGCCCTGCGGCTCGCCTCGGCGGGCGCGCACCTAGCCGTCATCGACCGCGACGCCGCCCGCGCCGAGGCCGTACGCGCCGAGGTGGCCGAACTCGGCCGTCCGGCGCTCGCCGTCGCGGGCGATGTGACCCGCGCCGCCGACTGCGCCGAGATGGTGCGGCGCACCGCCGACGGCCTCGGGCGGCTCGACGTCATGGTCTGCAACGCGGGCATCGTGCAGGTCAAGCCCTTCCTGGACATCACCGAGGAGGACTGGGACGCCACGTTCGCCGTCAACGTCAAGGGCGCCTTCCTGACCATGCAGGCCGCCGCCGCCCGGATGCGCGGCCAGGAGCCCCTCGACGGCACCCGTCCGCGCGGAAAGATCATCACGATGTCGTCGATCGCCGGGCGCTACGGCGCCGGGCCGATGGCACCCCTCACCCCCCACTACCGCGCCAGCAAGGCGTCCGTCATCAGCCTCACCCAGACCGCGGCCTACGCACTGGCGCCGGACATCACCGTCAACGCCATCTGTCCCGGCCTGGTCGGCACCGACATGTGGCGCCAGATCGACCAGGAGTGGTCCGCCACCGAGGGGTGGGCCGCGGGCGAGGCGTGGCAGCGGCGCACCGCCGCCGTACCCATGGGCCGCCCCCAGACCCCGGACGACGTCGCGGGCCTCGCCCTCTATCTCTGCTCACCCGATTCCGACTACATGACCGGACAGGCCGTCAACATCGACGGCGGACTGATCATGAGCTGAGCCGCCCTCCTCCCCGCACGATCGAGGAAGCACATGACACACGCATCCAGCGGCACCCCCGCCACGACTCTGGACGAGGCCGGGCAGCGGGCAGCCGTCTCGCGCATCTCCTGGCGCATCCTCCCGCTCATCGCGGTCGGCTACGTCATCGCGTACGTCGACCGCACCAACATCGGCTTCGCCCAGCTGGGCATGGGCACCGAACTGGGCATCAAGGCCGCCGCGTACGGGCTTGCCGCCTCGATCTTCTTCGTCGCCTACTTCTTCTTCGAGGTGCCGAGCAATCTGCTGCTGCGCCGCTTCGGCGCCCGCGCCTGGCTCGCCCGCATCATGGCGACCTGGGGGATCATCACCGTGATCACCGGGTTCACCACCAACGTGCAGATGCTGTACGTGATGCGCTTCCTGCTCGGCGTCGCGGAGGCCGGTTTCTTCCCCGGCATCATCGTCTACCTCACCCTGTGGTTCCGCTCCGGCGACCGGGCCGTCGCGCTCGGCTGGCTGGTGCTGGCCCAGCCGGTCTCGTTCCTCTGCGGCGGGCTCCTCGGCGGCCTGATCCTGGACCACACCGGCTGGTTCGGCATGGCGGGCTGGCGCTGGCTGTTCATCCTGACCGGCGTCCCCGCGGTCCTGATGGCCGTCGTGACGTACGTCTTCCTCCCGAACTCCCCGGCGACCGCGCGCTGGCTCGCCCCCGCCGACCGCGACTGGCTGCGCGGCTCCCTGGAGGCCGAGCAGGGCACCGGCCATGACGAGGGCGTACGGGCGCAGCTCGCCGCGCTGCGCAACCCCCGGGTGCTGCATCTGGCCGCCACCCATCTCGCGCTGGCCATCGGCACCTACGGGTTCAACCTCTTCCTGCCGCTGATCATCAAGCAGATCAACCCCGCCTACTCGGCCACCAACATCGGCTTCACCGCGGCCATCCCCTATGTCTGCGCCGCGCTCGCGCTGCTGGGCACCGCCCAGCTGTCCAAGCGCGCCCGCGAGCGCAAATACCTGGTCGCCGTACCCCTCGCCATGGGAGCCGTGGGCCTGGCCGCCGTGATCGCCCTGCGCGACCACCCCGGGCCCGCGGTGGTCGCGCTCGCCATCACCGGGATCGGCGCGTTCGCCTGGCTGCCGCCGTTCTGGGCGCTCACCACCGACAGCCTGTCCAGGACCCACGCCGCGGTCGGCATCGCCGCCATCAACTCCATCGGCAACCTCGGCGGGTTCTTCGGCCCGTACATCGTCGGCAAGGAGACCGACGGCGACACCGTCACCGCGGGCCTGCTCATCCCCGTCGTGTCCCTGGCCGTCTCGGTCGTGCTGATCCTCCTGTGGCGCAGCCCCGCGCGGCAGCCCGGCTCCGGCACCGGCGGCCCGGCCCCGGTGGCCGACGCCCCCGCCACCGCCCGCTGACGCACCCGCGTCCTATCGAAAGGAGCCGACCGTGTCAGCCGCCACGTCGCTCATGGCCCTCCTGGACGGCCCCGGCATCGTCCAGGCCCCGGGCGCGCCCGACTCGGCCACGGCCCGCCTCGTCCAGGCCGCCGGATTCCCGGCCGTCTACCTGACCGGCTTCGGCGCCACGGCCAGCCGACTGGGCACCCCCGACATCGGGCTGCTCACCCAGACCGAGATGACCGAACACGCCCGCAACATGACCCGCGCCGTGTCCATCCCCGTCATCGCGGACGCCGACACCGGCTACGGCGGCCCCTCCAACATCCACCGCACCGTGCGCGAGTACCTCCAGGCCCAGGTGGCGGCCATCCACCTGGAGGACCAGGTGGCGCCCAAGCGGTGCGGCCAGATGAGCGGCATCCGGCTGATGGACGAGGACGAGAGCGCCGCCCGGATCGCCTGCGCCGTCGAGGCCCGGGGCACCGACGACCTGCTCGTCATCGGACGCACCGACGCCCTGCCCGCCGCCGGGATCGAGGAGGCCGTACGCCGCGCCCGCCGCTACCGGGACGCGGGCGCCGACCTGGTCTTCGTCGACGGCATCAAACGCGTCGAGGAGGTGGAGGCCGTCGCGAAGGCCGTCGAAGGACCCAAGGTCGTCTCCATCGTGGACGGCAACGAGACCACCCGGCTCACCGCCACCGACCTGGCCGACATGGGCTTCTCGCTCGTCTTCTACGCCGTCACGGCGCTGTTCACCGCCACCCGCGCGGTCGCCGACGCACTGGACCACCTGCGCGCCGCCGGAACCCCAGCGGGCGGTCCGGCCCAGCACACCTACGCCGAGTTCTGCGACCTCGTCGACCTCGGCTTCCACCAGGACCTCGACCACCGCTTCGGGAGCTGAGCGCCATCATGTTCAAGGTAGTCGTCACCGACTACGAGTTCGCCGACCTGGAGCCCGAGCGGCAGGTCCTGGAAGCGGCCGGACTCACCCTCGTACCCGCCCAGGCCCGCACCGAGGACGAGCTGATCGAGATCTGCGCCGACGCCGACGCCGTGATCAACCAGTACGCCCCCGTCACCGCCGAGGTCATCCGCAACCTGAACCGCTGTCAGGTGATCTCCCGCTACGGCATCGGGCTCAACACCATCGACGTCCCGGCGGCGACCGCGGCGGGCATCGCCGTCGCCAACGTGCCGGACGGCTCCCTGGAGGAGGTGTCAGACCACGCCGCCGCCCAGATCCTCACCCTCGCCCGGGGCCTGCACCGCTACGACGCCGCGATCCGCCGGGGCACCTGGGACTACACCGTCGCGAAACCCCTGCGGCGGCTGCGCGGACGCACCCTCGGACTCATCGGATTCGGCCGCATCCCGCAGCGGCTCGCCGAGAAGATGAGCGGCTTCGGGATGACACTCCTCGCCCACGACCCCTATCCCGACCCCGCTGCGGCGGCGCGGCTCGGCGTCCGGCTCGTGGACCTCGACACCCTCTGCCGCGAAGCCGACGTGGTGTCCGTGCACACCCCGCTGACGGAGCAGACCGAAGGGATGATCGGGCCCGGCCGGTTCGCCGCCATGAAGCCCACCGCCTGCCTGGTCAACACCGCCCGCGGCCCGGTGGTGGACGAGGCCGCGCTCATCGCGGCGCTGCGGTCGGGACGTATCGCGGGCGCCGCCCTGGACGTCTTCGCCCACGAACCCCTCGGGCCCGACAGCCCGCTGGCGAAACTCGACAACGTCGTCCTCACCCCGCACACCGCCTGGTACTCGGAGGACTCCGAGATCGAGATCCGTACGAAGACGGCCCGCAATGTGGTAGACGTCGCCGAGGGACGGCCGCCCACGTACCTGGTCAACCACGACGTGGCCGCCGCCCCGCACAGCACCGCCCGCCCGGCCCGCCCAGCAGGAGGACGAACGACATGACCCGTACAGCGGTGGCCACGGTCTGCCTGTCGGGAACCCTGGACGACAAGCTCACCGCCGCGGCGGACGCCGGTTTCGCCGGGGTGGAGATCTTCGAACCCGACCTCGTCGCCTCCCCGCTCGCCCCCGCCGCGATCCGCGACCGCTGCGCCGGCCTCGGCCTGTCCATCGACCTCTACCAGCCCTTCCGCGATCTCGACTCCACCTCGCCGGACCGCTTCGCCGCCAACCTCACCCGCCTGGAGCGCAAGTTCGAGGTGATGCGGCAGCTGGGCACCGACACTCTGCTGGTGTGCTCCTCGGTCTCCCCGGACGCGGTCCGCGACCCCGACCTGCTCGCCGGACAGCTGCACACGGCGGCCGAACGCGCCGCCGCCCACGGCATACGCATCGCCTACGAAGCCCTCGCCTGGGGCGCCCACATCAACACCTACGAGGCGTCCCTCGACATGGTCGACCGGGCCGGACACCCGGCGCTCGGGCTGTGCCTGGACAGCTTCCACATCCTCTCCCGGGGCTCGGACCCGGCGGGCATCCGCGACATCCCGGCCGAGAAGCTGTTCTTCCTCCAGCTCGCCGACGCGCCCCACCTGGACATGGACGTCCTCCAGTGGAGCCGCCACCACCGGCTCTTCCCCGGCCAGGGCGCCTGGGACCTGTCCGCGTTCCTCGGCCATGTGCTGGCCGCGGGCTACCGGGGACCCCTGTCGCTGGAGGTCTTCAACGACGTCTTCCGCCAGGCCGACCCGGGCCGCACCGCCATCGACGCCCACCGCTCACTGCTGGCGCTGCGGGACGCCACCGACCGCCGCGCGGAGGCGCGGTCGCCGGGCACCGTGCCGCCCGCCGTACCGGCCGTGCCGAAGGGGTCCGCGCCCATCGGCGTGGCATTCGCCGAGGTCGCCGTCGACGCCGAGTCCGGGCCGCTGATCGCCCGGGCCCTGGCCGGGCTCGGCTTCGTCCACACCGGCCACCACCGCACCAAACCCGTCCAGCTGTGGACCCAGGGCGAGGCCCGGCTGCTCCTCAACACGGGCGTCACCCGCCCCGGCGGCGCGATCAGCGCCCTGGGCCTGCACACCGACGACCCGGGCGCCTCGGCCACCCGCGCCGAGGCGCTGCTCGCACCCGTCCTGCCGCGCACCCGGGGCCCGGCCGAGGCCGACCTCGCCGCCGTCGCGGCCCCGGACGGCACCGAGGTCTTCTTCTGCGGCACCGGGGACGACTGGCTCGCCGACTTCACCCCCGCCGCCTCGCCCGACCGGCCCGGCGCGGGCGTCACCCGCATCGACCACATCGCGCTGACCCAGCCGTTCGACCACTTCGACGAGGCCACGCTCTTCTGCCGCGCCGTCCTCGGCCTCACCCCGCAGCCCACCGCCGAATACGCCGCCCCCTTCGGCCTGGTCCGCAGCCGGGCCTTCACCGACCCAGCCGAACAGGTCCGCATCGCGCTGTCGGTCACCCTGCTGCGCCGGGGCGACTGGGCGCCGCCGGTCGCCAGCCCCCAGCACATCGCCTTCGCCACCGACGACATCGTGGCGACCGCCCGTGCCGTACGCGACCGCGGCGCCCCCCTGCTGGCCGTCCCGGACAACTACTACGACGACCTCGACGCCCGGCTCGGCCCCGACCCCGCGCTCCTGGCCGACCTCCGCGAGCTGGGCATCTTCTACGACCGCGACGCCGACGGCGCGTTCCTCCACTGCTACACGGAGATCCTGGGCGGTGCGGTCTTCTTCGAACTCGTCCAGCGCGTCGGCCCGTACACCGGCTACGGCGCCGCCAACGCCCCCGTCCGCATGGCCGCCCACCGCACCGCCCGCCTGGCCCTCGCCCAGGCCGGGCCGGACCGGGCGATACGGCCGCTACGGTAGCGTTCGGGATACCGATGGACATACGCGCTGGGAGGGGCATGGCACGCGACACGGGCGGCGGACGGTCCTCGTCGCTGGCCTCCGAGGTGGCACGCCGGCTCCGCGCGGCGATCGTGGACGGCGAGTTCGACCTCGGCGAGGCGCTCTCCGAGGACGGCCTCGCCACCGCCCTCGGGGTGAGCCGCACACCGGTCCGCGAGGCGCTGCGCATGCTGCAGCTCCAGGGCCTGGTCGAGATCGTGCCGAAGTCCGGGACGTATGTCTTCCAGCCCACCGAGGACGAGATCTTCGAGCTGTGCGAATACCGCACCACCCTGGAGATCCGCGCCGCCCAGTTGGCCCTCGAACGCGCCCCGGACGCCGCCCTCGCCGCCATGCGCCGGGCCGTCGAGGCCATGACGGACGCCCTGGCGGGCAAGGACACCAAGGCGTACGGCACCGCCGACACCGCCTTCCACGAGGCGTTCTTCGCCCACTGCGGCAACCGCTATCTGAGCGACGCCTACCGGATGAGCCTGGCCCGCGTCTCGGCCCTCCGCGTCCACCTCACCTTCCTCGCCACCACGGAACCGGCGCGCTCCTTCGCCGAACACCGGCGGATCACCGAGATCTTCGCCGAGGGCCGTACGGACGAACTGGAGGAGATCCTCAAGGCGCACATCATGCGGACGCGCGAGAACTACCTGCTGGCCCTGCGCGCCCGTGCCGCCCGCGACACCGAGTCCAAGGCGGCGGGCCTGCGCCGCAAGCTGGGCCTGTCCAGCTGACCGCCCACTGACCCCCTACTTCCAGGGGACGGTGAGCCAGGGGCTGCCGGGGTCGGTGGAGAGGATGCGGTGTGCTTCGAGCATGTCCTGGTACCAGGTGCCGAATTCCTCTTCGTCGAAGTGCAGACACCGGCCGAGGATGTAGGACGCGGAGAACTCTTCCCAGGAGCGGTAGTTGGCCCGGCTGAGCTTCCCGGCCCGCAGGATCGCGCTCTCGGCCTCCCGCTGGTCGCAGAACCGGGCTCCCAGCCCCCAGCGCGCCATTCCGGCGGCCCGTCCGTAATCCCACGCCTCCACGGAGGGGACGAACTTCCCCTCCGCCAGCAGACCGTCGGCGCGGAAACGCTTCTCGTAGCGGGCGATCCGGCCGATGAGCCGCTGTACTCCTGCGATCTGCGCCGCCACCTCGGCGCTGTCGCGGGGGCCGACCTTCGTCACCCCGTCGGCACTCAGCCGGTACTCGGTTCCCTCGGCGCCCCGTCGCAGTACCTTCTCGGCCGCCTGCCGCCACTGGTCCATCTCGACGTGGCCGCCGAAGTCCCGGGACAGCGACCGCCGGACCCCGAGAACGAACTCCCAGGCACCGCTGACCATGTCCGCGTCCAGCAGGCGCTGCTGGCAATCCCGCCACTCCTCGCGGCTGGTGACGCCCCACCAGTCCTTGAGGCGCCGCTTCTCACCGGTGTGGCCCATGCCGTGGTAGGCCATGTTGTTCCACAGCTCACCGTTGTTGACGGACAGCAGCGCGATCAGCCCCAGCCCGTGTGCCACCGCCCCCGTCGCTGCTCCGCTTCCCTCCAGCGCGCGCAGCCGCATGTGGTCGTGCGGGTGACCGCAGTCGGATTGCGCGAGGCGCCGCACATGCTCCTGCCACAGGGCGCGATGGGCCGGTGTCGCCGGGAAGAACACCTCGCACGGGCTGCCCGGGTTGACCACGATCCATGAGGTGCCGCGGTCCCGCCACCCGTCCGCGAACCAGTCCAGGGAGGTGTTCCAGAAGAGCGTCTCCGGTTCGGGATCGGGCAGCATGCCCTCGGTGAGGACGGGCAGACAGTTGGCCCGCACCTGTGAGTACCAGTAGGGCAGGCACTGAGGCGTTTCCGGATACGCCTCGGCCCACTCGGCGGACTCGGCGATGAAGAGGTCCGCCCCGGCCAGCGCGTCGAAGAACGCGGGCCAGTCGCCGCGCAGTTTGGCCTCGTACAGCGTCCGCTCGACCACACCCGGCGGCTGCCACCCGGACGCCGCCTGGTGTTCTTCCCCGCCGACCGCGTTTCCCTCCCCGTAACCCATGACAGAGGACTCTACCGAGCGCCGCCGGTGCGCTGTCCGCTACCCCGCGATCACCATGGCCAGGATGTACACGACGAAGGCGGCGGGCAGCAGCCCGAAGAGGGCGCCCGCACGGAGGAGCAGGGGCTTGCCGGGGGCCTGCCGGGAGGCGAAGGGGTCGGGGCCGGGCTCCGGCAAGCGCTCGATCTTCGAGCGGACCCGCAGATTCAGGATGATGGTGACGGGGTTGAACAGCAGCGCGGACAGCGGATGCCACCACCCCTGCCAGAGCGTCGTGGCGGTGTGCTTGCGGAAGAGCGCCGTACCGCAGTCCCGGCAGAAGCGCCCCCGTCGCTTCCGGAACAGCATGAAGAAGAAAAGACCCTGGTGGTGACGGACCGCCAGCTCGGCTGCGGGCGCCCCGCCGCACAGCTGGCACGCGGGCTGCCGCGGCGCGGCGTACGGGGCCCCCGCACCGGCCGCGTCCGCGGCGAGCGCCGACGGAGCGGGGTGAAGCGGGTACCCCGGCAGCGGCGCCTCAGCGGCCGCCGGACCCGCCGTTCCGTACCCCGTACCGGGAATCGCGCCGTAAGGGTTGCCGGGCAGTGTCGGCAGCGACATGGACTTCCTCACCCCAAGTGATCCAGTTGTGCGCCACCTTATGCGACGTGGGGTGCGCGGGGCCGGGGCCGGGGCCGCCGCACGGGCCGGTCGGGCCGGTCGGACGCACCGGCCCCGTGCGGGCGGTGGCTCACCCGGGTACGGCGTCCGCGCGCATCATGACGCAGTCGAACTCCACCACGCGTCCCGTCGTGTCCTCGCGTGTCACCGGGTACATGCCCGTGATCCCGAAGCCGTGGTCCTCGTACGCGGCGATGGCCTCGTTCATCGGAGGGCTCCCCTCGTAGAGCCGCAGCACCGCGACCTCCGACTGCAACCCCACGAACTCCTTGATCCGGTCCCCGGCGCCCGCGAACACCTCCAGGTCGTACCCCTGGGTGTCCATCTTCAGATAGGGGCGGGGGTCGGTGAGACCGGCCAGCGCCTCGTCCAGCACGGCGTCCAGCCTGCGGATCTCGATCTCCTCCGTGCGGTCCCGGGCGAACCGCCGGTAGCGGTCCTTGCCGTAGTCGCTCGCGGGGAGCAGGGAGTTCATGGTGGCCCAGCCCACGTGCATGGACTGGCTGGACTCCTCGCGGCCGAGGGCGAAGGGGTACACCCACCACTCGGGATCGTTCTCGGCGGCCTTCTCCAGCTTCGCGAACGCCTCGTCGGTGGGCTCGAAGGAAACGATTCTGCCTGTATAGCCGAGGCTGCGCAGCCGCCTGCCGTACTGCCCGGCGTTGGCGCCCACGTCGAAGACGCAGTTCACCTCGTACTTTTCCAGCAGCCCGGCCACATGGTGGCCGCACAGATAGGCGGCGGCCGCCAGCTGGAGCGCGCGCTCGTCGGAGGCCTTCGCGTCGTACAGCAGATGGGCGCCGGTGTCCCCGAGCCGGACGTTCGTCCACGCGTTCTTTCCCGGGTCGCCGCGGCCACGGGCCACCACCCAGGTATCCGGCCGCACCCGCGTCACCGCGTAGCGGCCGCCGCCGCGCGTCACCAGGTCGGCCTCCCGGCCCACGGAGACGCGTTTCCGCTTGCCGCGCCGGGAGAGCACCGCGGTGCCCGAGCCGAGGTTGAGCACCTGCACTCCGAGCCGGGGAAGCACATTCAGCAGACTTCTGTAAAGGGTTCGCATCCAGACAGCGTCGCAGGTCTCGGCCGTCTCGGCTTCCCCTTACGGCCAATTGATTCGCTTCTCTGTCGTCTCCCGGTACTGGCCTCCTATTTTGCGAGAAAAAGTGTGCCAAGCGGCCCGATCGCCGGGGACGGCCGGGCCGCGCCGGGGCCGACGGGAGCTGGCCGAAAACCGAGGCTGGTCCGTATCGCGTGCCTGCGAGAGTGTCGATCACTGTCGAGGCGTCAGATCCACCTGGCTGAGCCTCACATGACATGCGCCAAGCACAATGGGGTGCGCACAGTCCGCGAAGTCTCGGTCAAAGGAAATGGGATGAACACTCACGACTACGTCATCGTCGGTGCCGGATCGGCGGGATGTGTGCTGGCGGCCCGGTTGTCGGAGGACCCCGAGGTCCGGGTGGTGCTGATCGAGGCGGGGGGCCCGGACACGGCGGAGGAGATCCATGTTCCCGCCGCCTTCCCGCAGTTGTTCAAGAGCGAGGTCGACTGGGATCTCCATTCGGGCCCGGAACCGGGGCTCGGCGGCCGGCGGACCTATCTGCCCCGTGGCAAGGTGCTGGGCGGCTCCAGTTCGATCAACGCGATGATCTATATGCGCGGCAACCGTGCCGACTACGACGGCTGGGCCGCCGCCGGGGCCACGGGCTGGTCGTACGCCGAGGTGCTCCCGTACTTCCGGCGCGCGGAGGACAACGAGCGCGGCGAGGACGCGTTCCACTCCGTGGGCGGGCCGCTCACCGTCAGCGACAGCAGGTCCCGCCACCCGCTCGCCACCGCGTACATCGACGCCGCCGAGCAGGCCGGACACCCGCGCAACGAGGACTTCAACGGCGCGACGCAGTTCGGCGTGGGCCGGTTCCAGCTGACCCAGCGCGGTGGCATGCGCTGCAGCGCGGCCGCCGCCTATCTCCGTCCCGTCCTGGGGCGGCCGAACCTCACCGTGCTCTCGTCGGCCCGGGTCCACCGCGTGCTGATCGAGGGCGGCCGGGCCACGGGTGTCGAGGTGGAACGCGGCGGCACGGTCGAAGTGATCCGCGCCGAGCGTGAGGTGATCCTGTCCGCGGGCGCCTACGAGTCCCCGAAGCTGCTGATGCTGTCCGGGATCGGGCCCGCCGCCACGCTGTCGTCCTTCGGTGTCGACGTGGTGCGCGACCTCCCGGTGGGGGAGGGCCTGCAGGACCACTACATGGCCCTGCTGAACTTCCGTACCGATGTCGAATCGCTGATGACCGCGGCGACCCCGGAGAACGCCGCGCTGCTGGAGAACGAGGGGCGCGGCCCGCTGACCTGCAACATCGGCGAGGCTGGTGGCTTCTTCCGCAGCCGGGCCGGACTGGAAGCGCCGGATGTGCAGTTCCACATGGCCCCGGTGCTCTTCCATCAGGAGGGGCTCGGCCCCGCCACCGAGCACGGCTTCGCGCTGGGCCCGTGTGTGCTCGCGCCGACCAGCCGCGGCCGGGTTTCCCTGGGCTCCGCCCACCCGGACGCCGAACCCCGGATCACACACAACTACCTCATGACGGCCGAGGACCAGCACTGCATGGTCCAGGGGGTCCGCATCGCCCAGCGGATCGCGGCGCAGGACGCGTTGACCAAGATCACCACCGGACCGTTCGACATACCGGACTCGGACTCCGACGCGGAGCTGCTCGCCTTCTCGCAGCGGGTCGGACAGACGCTCTACCACCCGACGTCGACCTGCGCCATCGGCTCCGTGGTCGACCCCGAGCTGCGGGTGCTCGGCACGGAGGGGCTGCGGGTCGTCGACGCCTCGGTGTTCCCGACGGTGCCGAGGGGGAACACCAACGCACCCGTCATCATGGCCGCGGAGAAGGCCGCCGACCTCATCCGGGGATTCCCCGCCGCCATACGCTGACGGCCCCCGCCCCCGGCGCGCGGCTTGCGTGGCCTCGGGCGGCCTCGGGCCTCGGGCGGCCTTGGGCGGTCCTGGGCGGTCCTGGGCGCTCAGCCGTCGGTGCCGGGGAGTGTCTGCTCGGCCCAGATGACCTTTCCCTGCGCGGTGTAGCGCGTGCCCCAGCGCAGGGCGAGCTGGGAGACCAGGAACAGGCCCCGGCCGCCCTCGTCGGTCACAGCGGCCCGCCTCAGATGGGGCGAGGTGCTGCTGCCGTCGGACACCTCGCAGGTCAGGCTGTGCCCGCGCAGCAGCCGTATCCGGACCGGGGGGACGCCGTAGCGCAGTGCGTTGGTGACCAGCTCGCTGATGACCAGCTCGGCGGCGAAGGCGGCGTCGTCCAGCCCCCAGTCCCGTATCCGCTGGGCGCAGGCCGCCCGCAGCGGGGCGACCGCCGCCGGGTCGGCGGGCACCTCCCACTCGGCCACGTCCTTGAGGTCGAGCAGGCGGGTGCGGGCCACCAGCAGGGCCGCGTCATCGGTCGGACGGGCGGGGAGGACGGTCGCGAACAGCTCACGGCAGGTCTGGCCGGGGTTGAGCTCCGGGGCGGCGGCGAGGGTGCGGCACAGGAGGTCGAGACCGGTGTCGTGGTCCCGGTCGTGGCTTGCGACGAGTCCGTTGGTGTACAGGATCAGGCGGCTGCCCTCGGGCACCGCCAGGTCGGCCGCCTCGAAGGGTTCGCCTCCCAGGCCCAGCGGCGGGGAGGCCGGAACCTCGGGGGTGAGGACGGTGCCGTCCGGGCGGGCCAGGACGGGGCCCGGGTGACCGGCCCGGGCCATGCTGCACCGTCCGGAGACCGGGTCGTAGATCGCGTACAGACAGGTGGCACCGGTGATGCGCGCGGTGTCGGTGTCCGTCGCACGCTCCTGGTCGAGCCGGGCGACCAGCTCGTCCAGGAGGGCGAGGACCTCGTCGGGAGGCAGGTCCAGGGCCGAGAAGTTCTGCACCGCGGTACGCAGCCGCCCCATCGTGGCCGCCGCGTGCAGCCCCTGCCCGGCCACGTCCCCGACGACGAGGGCGACCCGGGCTCCGGGGAGTGGGAGCACGTCGAACCAGTCCCCGCCCACCCCGGCCCGCGCGGGCAGATAGCGGGAGGCCACCTCCACGGCGTCCTGGTCGGGCAGGGCGCCGGGCAGCAGATTGCGCTGCAGGGTGGTGACCATGGTGTGCTCGCGGGTGTAGCGGCGCGCGTTGTCGACGCACACCGCGGTACGCGCTGCCAGCTCCCCGGCGATCACCAGATCGTCGTCGTCGAACGGCCCGCTCGGCCGGGTCCGGCAGAAGGTGGCCACGCCCAGGGTGACGTCGCGGAAGCGCAGCGGAACCGTGATCAGCGAGTGGATGTCCTGGTCGAGCAGGCGCCGGGCCTCGGCCTCGTATCCGGCGGGCCACGCGGCGGTGTCGCCCAGCTCGGCGTGGAGGACGGCCTGTCCGCTCTCCAGCGCCCGGCGCTGCGGCGAGGACGGCGCATGGACGGCCTTCTCACCCGGACGGAAGAGCGGGTGCCCGGGGGCCACGCCGCCGACCGCCGTGCGGTGCAGGACGCCGTGCGAGGCGCCCGGTTCCTCGCCCCGCAGCACCGGCTCCAGCAGTTCGACGGTGGCGATGTCGGCGAACCGGGGGACGGTCACCCCCACCAGCTCCTCGGCGGTGCCGCTCAGCTCCAGGGTGGAGCCGATCCGTACGCCCGCGTCGTACAGCAGCCGCAGCCGCTCGCTCGCCGCCTCGGCCCGGCCGGACAGCGCCCGCAGCTCGGTGGTGTCGCGCAGCGTGGCCACGCTTCCGGCGGGGCCGCCCGCCCGGTCGGTGGGCCGGATGTTCACGGCCAGCAGCCGGTTTCCGGCGGCGTGCACCTCGTCGGTGACGGGCTGCCCCGCGGCCAGCAGCCTGGCCAGCGGTGGTTCGAGGCCCAGCTCGGTGACCTGCCGCCCCTCGGCGCTCTCGGCGCCCCCCGCGTCGGGGGTCAGCTGGAGCAGCCGCCGGGCCTCGTCGTTGATCAGCAGCAGCCGCCCGTCGGCGTCCATGATCAGCACGCCTTCCCGGACCGAGTGCAGCACCGCGTCGTGGTGGGCGTACATGCGCGTCATCTCGGCGGGGCCCAGACCATGCGTCTGCCGCCGCAGCCGCCTGCCGGCCAGCGCCGTTCCGGCCGTGGTGAGGGCGAGGGCTCCGCTTCCGGCCCCGAGCAGCAGCGGCAGCTGGTGGTCGACCTCGCTGTTCACGCTCTCGATCCTGACCCCGACCGACACCCCGCCGACCAGGGTGCCGTGGGCGCCGGTGACGGGGACCGCCGAGATCACGGAGGGGCCCTGGCTCGCCCGGAAGGTCCGCGCGATCGTCTTCCCGGCCAGTTCCTGCCGCACCACCGATTCGGGGCCGACGATCCGCTTGCCGATCAGTGCCGTCTGGGGGTGGGTGAGGCGCATTCCGTGCCGGTCGAAGACCACGATGCTGTCGACGCCGGTGCGCTTGCGCACCTCCTCGGCGCGGGGCTGGAGCAGCGATGTCGGGTGAGTACCGGTCATGGCCGCGCCGATCCCGGGCCCCTCCGCGAACGTTCTGGCGACGCTCAGAGAGCGCTCGCGAGCCTCTTCCGAGGCGTGGGCCCGCGCTTGCAGCGCAAGCGCGGCCACCGCCAGGGAGACCAGTACGAGGGTCAGCAGGACCTGCAGGATGAAGACCTGTCCGGCGACGCTCGGCGCCCGTGACAGCGCCCGTATACGGTCCCGGACCGTACGAGCAAAATTGCTCATGTCAGCATGTATAACATCTCTTTTCGGTCAGTCGACAGGGCCGGCCTCATGAGGCGTCGTGGAAGACCAGCCCGAGCGTGCGGCGGCGCCCGGAACGGACGGTGCTCACACCGTGCCGCATAGGGGTGGTCGACCAGCCTCGGCTGGAGGCCACGGGGCGGTCCCGGGTGGTGAAGACCAGCCCGTGGCCCTGGGGCAGGGTGGTGGACGAGCCCCTCGACTGCGCGCGGGGGCGCTGCTCGGTCATCAGGAACTCACCGCCCGTGAAGTCCTTGCCGGGGACGTCGAGGCCGACGACCACCTGGAGCGGGAAGAGCATGTCGCCGAACACGTCCCGGTGCAGTGCGTTCCAGTCGCCGGGTCCGTAACGCAGCAGGATCTGGGCGGACTTGGTCTGCCCCGCCTCGTGGCACATCGCCAGCCACGCGTCCAGGGTGTCGGGCCACGGTGCGGGCCGGTCCAGTGTGCGGGCCCAGTCGCGGGCGATGGGCAGCAGTCGCGGATAGAACGCCTCGCGCAGCTCGCGCACCGGGTCCGGGAGGTCGTGGGTGAAGTAGCGGTATTGCCCCGAACCGAAGCGGTGGCGGGCCATGTCGACGGTCGTGCGGAAGCGCTCGGTGTCGTCGTACAGCGCCGCGACGCGGCGGCACGCGCCGGGGGTGAGGAGGGGGCCGGTGAGCGCGCTGCCGTACGCGTTCAGCTCGTCGATGAGCGCGTCCCAGTCGACCGCCGCGACGCGGTCGGCCGCCTGGCCGGTGGGGTGGGTGGTAGCGGTCATGGTGGTGCGGTTCCTTCGCGGTGGCGGGCCGTGTGCGCTGGGGCTTTTCTGTGCGGTGGTGTCCCGTGCGCTTTCGTTCCGCTGTCCACGATGGGGTCCCGCCGCCCGGATCGCTGGCGGGATTCGGACGTCATGCTGGGCGCCTGCCCGCTGCGTCCGGAGGATCATGTTCCGGCCGATCCGTGGACGAGGGCGATCTGCCTGGTCATCCGGCGGATCGCCGCCGGTGCGTTCCGTCCGCCGCCCGGAGAGGTGCCGCGCTCCGCCTATCGCGCGTGTGCCGTGTCTGGCTTGTTAACGACATGTTCCCGAGCGGTGCCGCAGCGTAGCCATGTGAAGCGCTTAGGATCACCACATGATCACGGCCCGGTCGCTTTTCGGCATCCGGTGGGCCCGCGTGACGGCGAGCCCGCTGCGTTTGCTGTGCCTGGCCGCGCTCCTGTTCGGCTTCGTCTCCATGCACGCGGTGAGCGCCGAAGCCGTATCCGGCCACCTGACCGGCTGCGCGTCCGCTCCGGTGGCGTCCGCCGAGTCCGCCTCGTACGCCGAGACCGGCGAGACCGCAGAGACCGCCGCGTCGGCCGCGACCGCGGGGCCCGGGGCCGCGGGGGGTCATCACGACGACGAGGCGGCCCATTCCACGCACGAATGCGTCCTCGCCCAGCCGGAGCAGGGGCCCGAGATGACAGCCCCGTGTCCGGCCCTTTGGGATCAGGCCGTATCCGGTGGCGCGCCGCACACCTTGTCCGCGCACCCGGCCGCGACCACGGCAGCCGGTTCCCCGCCGCCCGACGCACAGAGGGCCGCGGTTCTGCGTATCTAGCACCGGCCGGTATCGGACCCGATCGACGCCCTCGCCACGTTTCCGGTCACCGCAGTCATCGCTGTTGTCGCTGCTGCCACCGCTGTCACCGGAAAACGATGCCCGGCGTGACGAGTCCCGCGCCGTGATGGCGTCGTAGCCCCACAGGCGCCCGTCTTCCGTCTCCTTGCCGATTCCTGTCCGCCCCTTCCCGCCCCCGCGGCGGGAGGGCGGCCGCCGTGCGGAGAACACGTGCCGATCCTCGCCCTACGTCCCCAGCCCCCGGCCGCTCGCGGTCCGTGGTGGCCTCGCCGGATGCTGGCGTTCGTCCTGAGCGCCCTGCTGCTGACCGGACCCACCTGCGTCGGCCACCTGGCCGGTGCCGAACAGACCCAGGGAGTGCGGGTCGCGGACGACGCACGGCAGTCCGCCGCCACCGGACCTGCCGCGCGGCCGTCCGCCGAGGGCCCGGCGGGCGCCGAGCACTGTGCGCCCACTCCCCGTGAAACGTCCGGCCGGGCCGCCCAGCCGTCGGCGCGTGCCCTGCCCGCCTCCGCTGTCGCCGCCGAGGCCGCCCGGACCGTGGTGCTCGAGGCGGTTCCGGACCGCCCGCGCACGCTCTCCCCACGAGCGCCGACGGTCAGATCCACCCTCTGCTCGACCAGTCGGTGGCGCATATAGAGGACGCCGTCGTGGCCCGCGCACCGGCTGCCGCCCAGCGGCACCGGACGCGGATCGGTGCCCGCGCCAGCGCGCCGCACCGTGCCCGAGATGAGCATCCGATGAGCCATCAACCACCGAAAGCGGACAGATGCGATCTCTGACCCTCAACGACGCCACCCCCACCGTCCCCGGCCTGTCCGGACTGGTCGGCAACACGCCCGTCCTGCGGGTGTCCGAGCCCCTGGCCCCGGCCGGCCGTGGCTTCTGGGCCAAGCTGGAGGGCTTCAACCCCGGCGGCATCAAGGACCGGCCCGGTCTGCACATGGTCGAACGGGCGCGCGCCCGGGGAGATCTGCGCCCCGGCGCGCCGATCGTCGAGTCGACCAGCGGCACGCTGGGGCTCGGCCTCGCCCTGGCCGGTCTGGTGTACGGCCATCCCGTCACCCTCGTCACCGACCCCGGTCTGGAGCCGTCGATGACCCGGCTGCTCACCGCCTACGGCGCCTGGGTCGACATGGTCACCGAACCGCATCCGGAGGGCGGGTGGCAGCAGGCCCGCCGCGAGCGGGTGACCGAACTTCTCGCCCTCCACGCCGGTTCCTGGTGCCCCGACCAGTACAACAACCCCGACAACACCGCCGCGTACACCCCGCTCGCCCTCGAACTGGCCTCCCGGTTCGGCCACATCGACATCCTGGTGTGCAGCGTGGGCACCGGCGGACACTCCGCCGGAATCTCCCGCGTGCTGCGCCAGCTCTACCCCGAGATCACGGTGGTCGGCGTGGACACCATCGGCTCGACCATCTTCGGGCAGCCCGCCCGCACCCGGCTGATGCGCGGCCTGGGGTCGAGCATCTACCCCCGCAACGTCGCCTACGACAACTTCAGCGAGGTGCACTGGGTCGCCCCGCACGAGGCGGTGTGGACCTGCCGCCAACTTGCCTCGTCGCACTACGCCACCGGCGGCTGGAGCGTGGGCGCGGTCGCGATGGTCGCCGGGTGGCTGGCCCGTACCCACCCCGTGGACGCCCGCATCGTCGCGGTGTTCCCGGACGGCCCGCAGCGGTATCTGGACACCGTGTACAACGACGACTACTGCGCCGCCAACGGCCTGCTGGACCAGCCGCCCGCGTCCGAACCCGACACGGTGGGACACCACGGCGAGCGCGAAGTGGCCCGCTGGACCCGCTGCACCGCCGTGGTCGACCCCCTCACCGGCCCGCTCACCGACCCGCTCACCGCGGGCGCCCCGGCCGCACCGGAGGCCGCCCGATGAAGGCGACACTCACCCAAGTGCGGTCGTACGAGCGCAGTGTCCAGCTGTTGATGGTGAACCAGTTCACCATCAACCTCGGCTTCTACATGCTCATGCCCTACCTGGCCGCGCATCTGTCCGGCACGCTCGGGCTCGCCGGGTGGCTGGTCGGACTCGTCCTGGGCGTACGGAACTTCAGTCAGCAGGGCATGTTCCTGGTCGGCGGTGCCCTCGCCGACCGGTTCGGCTACAAGCCGCTGATCGTGGCGGGCTGTGTGCTGCGCACCGCCGGTTTCACGACGCTCGGGCTCGTGGAGTCGCTGCCCGCGCTGCTGGCCGCCTCGGCGGCCACCGGACTCGCCGGGGCCCTGTTCAACCCGGCGGTCAGGGCCTATCTGGCCGCGGACGCGGGGGAGCGCCGGGTGGAGGCGTTCGCCCTGTTCAACATCTTCTACCAGGCGGGCATTCTGCTCGGCCCGCTGGTGGGCATGGTGCTGACCGGCGTCGACTTCCAGGTCACCTGTCTGGTCTCGGCCGGGATCTTCGCCGTGCTGAGCGTCGTACAGATCCGGGCGCTGCCCGCCCGCCGTGCCGATGACGTCCCGGCACCGGGGCAGGAGGGCCGGGAGCGGGTGCTGACCCAGTGGCGCGGCATCCTGGCCAACCGGCCGTTCCTGCTGTTCTCCGTCGCCATGATCGGCTCGTATGTGCTGTCCTTCCAGGTCTATCTGGCCCTGCCGCTGGAGGTACGACGGCTCGGCGGCGAGGGGGAGTTCGGCACCGCGGCGGTGGCGCTGCTCTTCGCCGTCTCCGGGCTGAGCACCATCGTCGGCCAGACCCGGGTGACGGCGTGGTGCAAGGCCCGTATGGCGCCCGGCCGGGCGCTGGGCTGGGGGCTGGCCGTCATGGGCCTGGCCTTCCTGCCGCTGCTGGTGGCGACCGCGCTGCCGGTGCCGGACGGCGGGCCCGGCCGGTGGGTGCTCGCGGCCGTGCCGCCCGCGCTCGCCGCGTTCCTGCTCGCGCTGGGCACGATGATCGCCTACCCGTTCGAGATGGACACCATCGTCCGGCTCTCGGGGGAGCGGCTCGTCGCCACCCACTACGGGCTGTACAACACCATCTGCGGGGTCGGCATCACCCTCGGGAACCTGCTCACGGGCGCGGCGCTGGACGCGGCCCGTGAGGCGGGTATGCCCGCCGTCCCGTGGGTCGTGCTGCTCGCGCTCGGGCTGGCCTGCGCGGCAGCGCTCTTCGGGCTGCACCGTACGGGCCGACTGGCACCGGCGGTGCCCGAGCCCAGCCCCGCGGCGGCCTGACCCGGCGAAGACCGGCGACGGCGCCCCCGCCGGTGGCCATGCCCGGCCACCGGCGGGGGTGTTCCGCCCGGCCCCCGGCGGGGGTGTCCCGCACTGCCACGCACGGTCCTCGGCCACCGCCGATCAGGTGCCGCCGCCCGGCGCCCGCGGCGGTGGTCGTACCCGGGTCCGGACCGGGCCCGTACGGTCGTCCGGGCGGGCACCCCTGTGCCCGCCCAGACGACCTCCGGAGCGCCACGTGCGGAATCCCAGCCCCCTGACCGGACGCCTCGCCGTCGTGACCGGGGCCGCCCGCGGACTGGGCGCGGCCATGGTCCGGGAACTGGCGGGGCGCGGCGCACGTGTCGTCCTCCTCGGCCGGGAGGAGGAAACCCTCGCGCAGGTGGCGGACTCGCTCGCCGCGGAAACGCACTGCTACGCGGCGGACGTGGCCGACGACGCGGCGATGGCCCGGGTGGCCGGGCAGATCCACGACCGCGTCGGCAGGCCGTCGGTCGTCGTCGCCAACGCGGGCGTGGCCGAGGGCGGGCCCTTCGGGGACTCGCCCCCGGCCACTTGGCGGCGCGTGGTCGAGGTGAACCTCATCGGCAGCGCGAACACCGCGCGGGCCTTTCTGCCCGGTCTGCTCGCCACCCGCGGCTACTTCCTCCAGATCGCCTCGACGGCCGCCTTCGGGTCCGCGCCCATGATGAGCGCGTACTGCGCCTCGAAAGCGGGCGCCGAATCGTTCGCCCAGTCCCTGCGCGCCGAACTCGCCCACCAGGGGGTCGCCGTCGGCATCGGCTATCTGAGCTGGACCGCGACCGACATGATCCGCGACGCGGACCGGTACGGGGTGCTGCGGGAACTGCGCGCCCATATGCCGCCACCGGCCAGGCGCGTCCACCCCGTCACCACGGTGGCCGCACGCATGGTGTCCGCCGTCGAACGACGCGCCGCCACCGTCTACGCACCGCCCTGGCTGCGCCTCGCCCAGCCGGTCCGCCCGCTGCTGCCGCCGCTGGTCACCTGGTTCTCCGCCCGGGAGCTGCCCCGGCTGGCCGAGCGGACCCGCTTCGAGGCCACCGGGCTGCTGGGGGCCGGGGGCCGCGCGGACCAGGCGGCCGCCGACGGGTGAGACGCCCCGGGGCTCAGCCGTTGTCGAGGATGGTGCCGTGCTCGTCCATGGTCGGGTGCATCTTCATGGGGCCGTAGTTGTCGAGGTCCGAGGGGCGGGGCGGCTCCGGCCCGTCGGGGCCGCTGCGCACCATCCGCTCGATGCGGCAGATCCGGAACAGACGGCCCTCCACGCGGGCTTCGTCGGCCCGCCGGGCGCGCCGGAATTCCTCGGCGGCCCGCGCGTACACCGCTCGCTTGTGGTCGTCGTACTCGTAGAGCAGCGGCCACATCTCGGCCATACCCTGGTAGAGCAGCCGCCGCGCGTCGTGCGGCGTGGGCATCAGGGCGCCCTGGGGGCTCCACCGCTGCCCGGCGCGCTCGGCCACGCCGAAACCGACGGGCAGCAGGACGATGTCGGGATGGGTGGTGACGGCCTGCTCGGAGTGCTTGCGGACGACGGTGGGGAAGCGCGGTCCGGAGTAGGCGAAGGTGCTCAGCGCCAGCTTCATGGCTCCCGCCATCAGCCCGGCCTCGTCCTGCTCGGGGTCCAGGACGAATCCGGTGTCGGGCGACCGGGCCTCGTGCCGCCCGTCCCAGGAGATGAGGGACGGCTCCGGGTCGGTGGGACGCGGCGGCTCCAGGTTGTGCTCGCCGGTACGGGCGAACTCGTCCCCGCGCACCACCCGGTAGCGCACGCCGAGCACGGTCATCTCGTTGAGCGGCTTCTTCTCCAGCTGGGCGACCGCCGCCAGCAGCTCGCGGCGGGTCGGGGCGTCGTCGGTGTCGTCCCTGGCCTTGAACCACAGGAGCGAGTTCAGATCGTCCCGGGCCTCCTGGGGGGTGCCGCTGGTCACCGGCTTCGCCAGCCGCCAGGGTGCTCCGGCACCGGGCTCCTGTATGGCCAGGCCGAAGACGGGGCCGCGGAGCGCGAGATGCGGATAGCGGGAGGACGCGTCCACGGCGTCGGCTTCGGTCACCCATTCGGCGGGGTCGTCGCGCCGCACCAGATCGGCGTGGAGCCGGTCCAGCTTTCGCTTCCAGTGTTCGGCCATGCGCACATTGTCGAGGGTTCCGGGCGGCGGACGGGGCGGAACGCCTCAAGTGATCAAAAGCCTTAAATCCGATGTCACTACTGTCATTCCGCCGGTCGCTGGACGGTCGGCAGGGTGGCGCGGGGGGCGGTGCGGGGGACGGTACGGGGCGGCCCGAGGGCGGTGCGGCAGCGGTGGGGCGGCGGCGCGTGGCGCGTCGCGAACGGGCGGATGGCGGCGGCGCATAGCCTGACATATCCGTGTCTGCCCGGAGGCGTTCGAACGATGACGGCACGTCAGCACTGGCTCTTCGGCGATCAGCTCGGTCCGCACTTCGCCGACCACCGCCACCACGGTCCCGACGCACACGCCCCGCTGATCATGATCGAGGCGCGGTCGGTGCTGGCACGCCGCCGCTTCCACCGCGCCAAGGCCCATCTGGTGCTGTCGGCGATGCGGCACCGGGCGGCCGAACTCGGCGACCGCGTGCGGTACGTCCAGGCCCGGACCTACCGCGAGGGGCTGGCCGAAGCCGCCGGACGGGACCGCGTGACGGTCTGCCACCCGACCTCCCGCCGGGCGCTGGAGCTGGTCGGGTCGCTCGACCAGGTCGAGGTACTGCCCGCGAAGGGTTTCCTGGTGACGATGGCCGACTTCGCCTCCTGGGCCGGTGAGCACGCCAGTGGCCGACTCCGGATGGAG
The DNA here is from genome assembly GCF_040629205.1 of Streptomyces sp. NPDC005962. Taxonomy (NCBI): domain Bacteria; kingdom Bacillati; phylum Actinomycetota; class Actinomycetes; order Kitasatosporales; family Streptomycetaceae; genus Streptomyces; species Streptomyces sp. NPDC005962. Next base: position 468,378 of record NZ_JBEXVE010000002.1, read on the forward strand.
GACTTCTACCGCTGGGTGCGCCGCGGCCACGAGTTGCTGATGGACGGCGACGAGCCCGCGGGCGGCCGGTGGAACTTCGACGAGGAGAACCGCGAGCCGCCGCCGCGCGGCGCGCGCACCCTCGACGTCCTCGGGCCGTGGCGCCCCGACGAGGACGAGATCGACGAGCGGGTGCGGCACGACCTGGACCGCTGGGAACGCGAGGGCACGGTCTCCTTTGTCGGCCGGGACGGCCCACGGCGGTTCCCCGCGACCCGGCGCGAGGCACTGGCGTCGCTGCGCCACTTCGTGACCCACCGGCTGCCCTGCTTCGGGCCGCATGAGGACGCGATGCTCGCGGCCGACCCGGCCCTGTGCCACAGCCTGCTGTCGGCGCCGCTCAACCTCGGGCTGCTGCATCCGGCCGAGTGCGTGGACCGGGCGGAGCGGGCGTGGCGCGACGGTGCCGCGCCGCTCGCCGGTGTCGAGGGGTTCGTACGGCAGATCGCCGGGTGGCGGGAGTACGTCTGGCAGCTGTACTGGCACTTCGGCGAGGACTACCGGGGCCGCAACGCACTGCGCCACACCACCCCGCTGCCCGGCTGGTTCCTGGACCTGGACGCCGACGCGGTGACCGCGCGCTGTCTCGCCACGGTCCTGGCCCAGGTCCGGGACACCGGGTGGACCCATCACATCCCCCGGCTGATGGTGCTCGGCAGCCGCGCGCTGCAGGACGGCTGGGACCCGGCGGCGGTCACCGACTGGTTCCACCGCTGCTTCGTCGACGGGTACGACTGGGTGATGCTGCCGAACGTCGTCGGCATGTCGCAGTACGCCGACGGCGGGCTCATGACGACCAAGCCGTACACCTCCGGCGGGTCGTACATCAACAGGATGAGCGACCTGTGCGGGCCCTGCGCCTACCGCCCGGGGGACCGGGCCGGTGAGCGGGCCTGCCCGTACACAGTCGGCTACTGGTCCTTCCTGCACCGGCACCGGCAGCGCCTGGCCGGGAACCACCGCATGGTGCGGGCGGTCCGGGGGCTGGACCGGCTGGGCGATCTGCCGGAGGTGCTGGAGCGGGCGGCGGAGCGGGGCGACGCGACGCCGTGAGCGCGGGGCGCGGGGGAGCGGCGCAGCCTTACGCGCTCTTTGCAATAAAGCGCGTCTGCAACTATTTTAGTCGCTGCACACCCGAACCGAGCCCGAAGGAATCACCGTGCGTATCGACCTTTCCGGAAAGACCGCCCTGGTCACCGGGTCCACCCAGGGCATCGGCCACGCCATCGCCGCCGGGCTGGCCCGGGCGGGCGCCCGCGTCGCCGTCAACGGCCGCCGGGCGGAGTCCGTCGCCGCCGCCATCGCGAAGCTGGAGCAGGAGGTGGGCGGCGGCGTCTTCCTCCCCGCCCCCGGCGACCTCACCACCGAGGACGGCGCCCGGCAGGTCGCGGAGGCCGTCCCGGACGTCGACGTCCTCGTGAACAACCTCGGCGTCTTCGGCGCCAGCCCGGCGCTGGAGATCAGCGACGCCGAGTGGCGCCGCTACTTCGAGGTGAACGTGCTGGCCGCGGTGCGGATGATCCGCACCTATCTGCCCGCCATGAAGGACCGCTCCTGGGGCCGGATTCTGAACATCGCCAGCGACTCCGCCGTCGTCATCCCGGCCGAGATGATCCACTACGGCATGTCGAAGACCGCCCTGCTGTCCGTCACCCGCGGCTTCGCCAAGGAGGCCGCGGGCTCCGGGGTGACGGTCAACTCGGTGATCGCCGGGCCGACGCACACCGGCGGTGTCGAGGACTTCGTGTACGAGCTGGTGGACTCCGACCTGCCGTGGGACGAGGCCCAGCGGGAGTTCATGGTCAAGCACCGGCCGCAGTCGCTGCTGCAGCGGCTGATCGAGCCGGAGGAGATCGCCCACATGGTGGTCTACCTCAGCTCACCGCTCGCCTCGGCCACCACCGGAGGAGCCCTGCGCGTCGACGGCGGCTACGTCGACTCCATCCTTCCCTAGGGTCCTGGGCGCGCCCTAGGCGCGGGGTGTCGTGCCGTTCAGGAAGCGCAGGAGGAGGTTGCGGCCGACCGCGCCCGCGATGCTGTGGTACGTGTCGTCGAAGGCGTGGTCGCTGTAGGGAATGGCGTTGAACTGGGCGTCGTCATGCGCCTGGCGCAGCCGGTCGGCGAGCCCGCGCACCCGGGACTCCCGGATGAGGTGGTCGGAGGCGCCGGTGACCAGCAGGGACGGCATCAGACCGGGGCGGACACGGTTGATGGCGGAGGCGTAGTCGTAGCGCTCGGGGTGCTGGGCGGGGGTGCCGCCCGTGTACTCCTCGGTGATCTCGCGCCCGTAGCCCAGGAGGCCGTTGTCCTGCCAGGTGCCCTTGAGGTCCGCGGCGGGGTAGAACCCGGCGACGGCGACCGGCGGGGCGGGCAGCCGTGCGGTGCAGCTGCTGGCGATACGGCCGGTCTCCAGCCCGTACGCGACGTTCAGCGCGAGGCTTCCGCCCGCGGAGCCGCCCACCAGCACGGTGCGGGAGGTGTCGACGCCGTAGGGGCGGGCCATCCTGGCGAGCCGGGACATGGCGCAGACCACATCGTCGGAGGCGTCCTTCCAGCGCGGCGGCGGCGTGAGCCGGTAGTCGATGGACAGGACCGGGTAGCCGTGGTTGGCGAGCCAGCGGTAGTCGCCCGCCCGCTGGTTCCGGCTGCCGGTGGCGAATCCGCCGCCGTGAATCCAGATCACCATGGGCTTGTCGCCCTGGCGGTGTTCCCCGCGCGGCGCCCACAGCCCGGCCTTGAGCGTGCGGCCCTCGACGTGGTCGTAGCCGAACACGTGGTCCGGCGGGGCCGTGGGCTGGTCGACGGCGAGGATGTCGGCGGCGGACAGCGGAACGTTCTGGGCGTGGGCGTAGAGCAGCTGCGTGATCAGGACGGTGGCCGCGCCGATGGCGGTGACCGCCGAGGTGAGGGTGGTCCACACCGCCGTCCGGCGCCTCCCGCGCCTCCACGCCACCACCGCGCCCACGGCGATGACCAGTCCGAAGACCACGTACCACAGCGGCCGGGGGCCGACCCAGGTGGTCGCGTAATACCCGAGCACGGGAATGGCCGGGACGACCGCGCCGAGTGTGACGAGCGCCACCAGCCCCGAGACCACCAGCCCCAGGCCGAGACCTGCGCGGCGCGCCCAGCGGGGCAGGGCGCTGGGGGTGGGTATGCGGACACGGGCGTTCATGTCGGGCCGTTCTCCTGTTCGCTGTCGTCGAGGTGGCTCAGGCGCCGTCAGCAGTGAGGAGGGCCCAGCTCGGGAATTCAGGGTAGCCACGAGGTGAACCGGCCCGGCCACGCGGGTCCCGGGCCGGGTCCGGGGGCGCGTGGCTACTTGGCGTACAGCAGTGTGCCGAAGCCGGTCTGGTCGAAGCCGCCGCTGGTCGAGCCGTAGTCACCGCCGCCGCCCTCGGGCCGGACACTCTCGGCGATGGCCTTGATGTACGGCACGTCCAGGCCCCGCCTGCGGCCGTAGTGGTAGTACAGCTGGTCCCAGACCGGCCGGGCCTGGCCGCGGCTCGCGGCGGAGATCACGGTGTGCGACTGCTGGGCGCAGTTCTGGCCGGAGCCCCAGGTGTAGGTGGTGAAGGGCACCTCCTGGCCGAGGTTGTACTTGGCGACGTACTGGGCGGCCTTCATGAAGCGGTTGCCGTCGTAGCCGTACAGATCCTCGCCCTGGGACCAGGCCATCTCGCAGAAGGCGCCGAGCTGGCCCATGCCCATCATGGTGTGGCCCTGGTCCCGGCCGGATTCCTGCCACTGCCCGAGGGCGTAGCCGTCGACGTTGTCGTACACATACGGGACGGCGTGGCGGAGGGAGCCGTTACCGGCGCCGCTCTTGAAGTAGGTGACGGCCTGGTCGTACTTCGCCGCGTCGTCGCACAGGATTCCGATGGCAAGGACCGAGTTCATGGTGCACAGGTCCCAGTTGGCCCAGTAGTTGGTGATACAGGCGTCGTTGTGGCCGGTGAGGAACTGGTTGTTGAGCGGGTAGAAGATGTTGCGCATCATCGTCTGGAAGCGGCCGAGGTCGAATCCGCTGTAGCCGCGCATCAGCTCGGCGGCGTTGGCGAACTGGTAGCCGTACAGCCCGGCGGCCAGGAAGCGGTCCGCGTTGCCGGTGAGCGTGGTGAGCGTGGCCGACCAGGCGTTCAGGATGGCGACGGCGGTGTCGCCGTTCGCGGTGGTTCCCGCGATCTTCCAGCGCAGGGCGTTCTGGTAGGCGGCGTGGATATCGTTGTAGAGGATGCCGTAGTTCTCGCCGGTGCCGCCGCGGATGATGGTCTTCTGGGGGTTGGGGGCCCAGGTGCTCGCGGAGTGGCGGTTGGCGACCAGGCGGTTCCACCCGGACAGCCACGGTTCGTTACCAGCGGCGACCCGCACCTTGGCGCGGTTGAGTTCGCCGTAGGCGTGCAGCATGCCCGGGTGGGTGAAGGTGGCGGGCGCGGCGTCCGCGGTGCCGCCGGTGGCAGCGGCCGCCGCGGCGCCGGTGGCGAGTGCGGCGGTGAGACCGGCCGCGGACCGCAGCAGGGTGCGGCGGGCCGGGCGGTGCGCGGGCGGGGGAGTGGGGATGTGGTCGCGGCTCATCGTGGGGTGTCTCCGCTCTGGAGGGGGGTGAGGTGGACGCGGTCGAACCGTGCGGTGGTGCGGGCCAGCGGATCGCGGGAGCAGACCACGAGGCCCACGTGGTACGGGGCGTCACCGAAGCCGGGGACGGTGCCCTCGGCGAGCGGGACCCAGGTGGCGCCGTCGTCGGTGGACACGGCCGCGGCGAAGACGGTCCCGGTACGCCTCAGCCGCAGCAGGCAGGGCGGGGCGAGGCGGCCGATTTCGGTGACGATGGACGCGCTGGTGATGATGGACGCGCTGGTGACGGCGGAGGCGTCGGTGACGGCGGACGGGCCCGCGACGGCGGAGGCGCCCGTGAAGGCCGACGGGCCCGCCACGATCGGGCGCAGCATGAGCTGCGCGGTGCTCCCGCCCGTGACGATCGCCCCGGCCGCCTGGTCGAACGGCGACAGGGACTTGGCCATCAGCAGCCCGACCCGGTCGGCGTCCGTGGCACCGGCCCGCGTCAGAAGCCGGGCGGTGATCTCGCAGTCGCCGCTGACGTATCTGCGGACGAACTGTCCCGTCATCCCCTGCCCGTTGACGCTGAGATCGCTCCCGGTACCGCGAACAGTGAACGTCCCCGCGTCGTACGCAGTGCTCCCGGGGGTGCGGACGGCCACCACGCCGCAGGTCCCGAGGGCGCGCTCGTCGAACACCACATCGCCGAGGTCGCCGTACGACCAGGGCGCGGGCGGCGGCGTGCCGACGTCAAGGGTCAGGGTGCCGGTGGCGGTGCCGGACGCGTTGGCCGCGTGAGTGGTGAGCGTGAAGGTGCCGGTGGCCGTGAGGCACCCGGAGATCAGCCCGGTGCGTTCGTCGACGCGCAGGCCACCGGGCAGGCCCGTGGCGGTGAACCGTACCGGCTCGTGGGTGGCGCGGAGGAGATGGCGGAATGGGACGCCGAGATTGGCGAACACCGCGTCGCTGGAGGTGAGTTGGGGCACAGAAGGGGTCGGCATACGGGCGCTCGCGGGCGGTGAGAGGGGCCCGCGCCCACCACGGTTCGTCTTCGCCACGGCGTAGTGGTACGTCCGCCCGGGGGTCCCGGTGGCGTCCGGGTACCGGATGCGGGTGCCGAAGCCGACCGGGCCGACGCCGGTGGCGACGGTCTCGTACGGGCCGTGGGCGCGCTCGCCCCGCAGCACCGTGTACCGGGCGGCGGGGTCCGGATCGGTCCAGGTCAGCTCGATGGCGTCGGCCGCCGTCCGTGCCCGCAGTCCGGTGGCGGTGCGCACCGGGCGGGGCACGGTCCACAGCGGTCCGGCCGGGGTGGTCACGGTGACGTTGTCGAAGGCGCCGGTACCGGTCTCGGCGTACGGCTCGTCGGCGCCCAGGCAGGAGGTCAGGGTGAGGCCCGCGTAGGTGGTGCGCCCGAGCCGGACCTCGGTGGAGCCCACCTCGGTCCACCGGACGCCGTCCGGGGAGATGGCGCCGGTGCAGCGGCCGCCCCGGCGGGTCACCCGCACCCAGTACGGGGCCCGCAGCCGGTAGCCGTCGCCCGCGCCTTCGACACAGGGCGCCTCCAGCGGGGTGGCCGACGCGGGCAGGGTGCCGAGGTCGGAGATCGGGAACGCCGCGTCGGCGGTGATGGCCTGCCGCTGGGACGGTGGCACGGGGGTGCCGCCGGTGGCCGATGCGGGGGCCCCGGCCGAGGGGCGCACGGTCCACACACCGCTCCAGGTGTGCAGCGGCAGGCCCTGGATCAGCATCGAGGCGTGCGGGGCGTCCGTGTCGAGGGAGCCGCGGACCGTGAGGCCGACCGCGGAGTACTGCGAGCTGAGCGGCCACACGATCCGCGCGGTGACCGTGCCGTCGCCGTGCAGCGGCAGATGCGTCAGGTGGCAGGTGTCCGCGGTGGTGCCCGCCTCCAGGACGAAGCGCTCGCCGTCGAAGGTGGCGGAGCCCGGAATCCGCGGTGTCCCCACGTCGTGGGCCGCCCACGGTCCGGGCAGCCCGGCCGTCGCCGCCACCTGGCCGGAACTGCCGCTCGTACCAGAGGTGTTGGAGGCGCTCACCGTGTAGTGGTAGGTCCGTCCGGTGCGCACGGCGCGGTCGGTGTACGCGGGTGTCGCGACCCCGGAGGCGATCCGCTCGTACGGGCCGTCGGGGCCGGTGGCGCGCCGGACCGTGTAGCCGGTCGCCCACGCGGACGGCAGCCAGGCCAGGGTGACGGAGTGGCGGGCGCCGGTGGCGGTGAGCCCGGCGGGTGGCGTCGGCGCGGCGGGGGAGGGCTGAGCCCCGGCGTAGGCGAGTGTGCCCCAGCCCGGCAGGTCGTCGTTGCCGCCCTCGACGGCGCGGGCGCCGCCGGTGCCGCGGAAGACCGCGCGCTGTGTGTGCGGGGGGCTAAGGCCGCGTACGCCCGCGTAGTGCGCGTATGCCATCTCGTAGACCGGTGGCAGGGTGCCGCGCGCCTTGTCCGACACCTGCGTCTTGAGGTATTTGCCGGTGCGGTCCAGGTCGGGGGAGAAGGGGACGTCGCCGCCGAGGTTGTAGCGGGCGGCGTATTCGACGTTCGCCAGGATTCTGTCGCCGTCGAAGCCCCACAGGTCGACGCCCTGGTTCCAGGCCACCTGGGCGGCGTCGCCGAGCAGGCCGACCGCGAGCTGCTCATGGCCCTGGTCACGGCCGCTCTCCTGGCCCTGGCCCGCGTCGGTGACGACGCGGTGGCGGACGCTGCCGTTGCCCGCACCGGCCGCGGCGTACCGCAGCGCGTCCTCGAAGAGCGCGGGTTCCTCGCAGAACACACCGATGGCCAGGATGGTCTGGACCGCGGTGAGGTCCCAGTTGCCGTTGGCGTAGAGCATGTAGCCGGACACCGCCGGATACCAGACGCGCAGGAAGGACTCCTCGCAAGCCGCGACGGCCGCCGGGTCCCAGCCGTCGTAGCCGGTGTGCCGCAGCAGCTCGGCCGCGTTGACGAACAGGAAGGCCTGCAGCCCGGCGCCGAGCGGTCCGTCCGCCCCGGTGATGGCGCTGAGCGACGCCGACCAGGCGTCCAGGATGGCGCGGGCCTTGTCGGCGTGGGCACGGTCGCCGGTGACACACCACATCAGGGCGTTCTGGTAGGCGGCGGCGGAGTCGGCGACGGCCTCGCTCATGAACCGGGCCGGGCCGCGGCCCCACGAGGTGATCTGGCCGGTGTTCCGCACGGTGTACGCGGCCGACGAGCGGGGGCTCGCCGCGAGCGCCAGGTAGCCGTCGTGGACCGGGGACTGCCGGGCGGCGACCGCGGCCTTCATCCGGGCCAGGTCGGCGGCGCCGTGCAGCAGCCCGGGGTGGACGAAGGCCCGGCCGGTGCCCCGGCCCGGCCGCGCCGCCGCGGCCACGGCCGGGCCGCTCGCGCCGCCCGACGCCAGCAGCAGGGCCGCGGCGCCGCCGAGGAAGCCCCGGCGGCCCGGTGCCGGGGCCGTCATGACGCGGTGGTCCCGGCGGTGGCCTCGGAGGTGGCCTCGGCGGTGGTGAGGAACCGGAGGTTCGTCACATGCTCGTTGGCGTGCAGGGGGACGAAGTCCGAGGCCAGGTACCAGGTCGGCTTCTTCATGCTGTCGGCGATGACCGTGCCGCCCACCGTGAGGTTCTCGAAGGTCACGTGTCTGATGGCGTGCTCGGCGTCGTAGCCGAGCAGCAGACACGGGCTGCCGTGGGTGCCGGTGTAGCTGAGGTCCTTGACGTACACGTCCTCGATGCCGCGTCCGACCGAGGTGTTGTACTTGGCGTTGTACATGACCCGCATATGGATGAGCTGGCCCTGCCGGAAGTCCTCGACGCGGACACCGTCGACGCGCACGTTTTTGATGAGGTTGCTGTCGCCAGGGTTGAGCGCGATACAGCCCTGGTAGCCCGTCTGGGGCTCGCGGTGGTCGCAGATGTCGAGGTTGCTGAAGGTCAGGTTCTCCAGGACTTCGGGCGCGTCGGTGTTGCCGTGCGTGCCCACGTTGATGGGATGCGCCACGTCGGCCCAGAGGGTGGAGTTCTTGACGGTGATGTCGCGGGTGTCGCCGTAGTAGTCCCAGCGGTGGGCGTAGATGGCCACGCAGTCGTCGGCGTTGCGCATGAAGACACCGTCGATCGTGACATCGGAGCTGGAGAAGACGTCGATGCCGTCGCCGTTGCCCTTGGAGCTGAAGGCGGCCATGCCGCTGAGGGTGATGTGCTCCGACTCGCCGATGGTGACGGCGTATCCGCCCGGGTTGAGCATCGTCACGGCGCCGATGGCGATGTGCTTCGACCCCTCGACGGTGACGCCGCCGCCGGGCGCCGCGTGGATGACACCGCGTCCGGTGAGCCGCGCGTTCTCGACGTCCTTGAAGATCACCCGGGACGTCAGGACCGCGCCGCCGTCCAGATGGACGGTCTTGCCGGACGGCACGGTCAGTGTGCCCCCGGGGGTGGTGTGCACCCCGGGGCCGAAGTGGATGACGTCCGGATCGCCGGCGGCGGGGCGGTCCGTCTCCAGGGGACGGGCGAGCAGATGCAGACAGTCGAAGATCTGGTCGTCGACCTGGACGATCAGGTTGCGCGGCTCGGTGAGCCGGAACCGGGCCGTGTTTCCGCGCACCTGGGGAGTGATGCCGTACGAGTCGGGCCGTATCCGCACCGTGCCGACGCCGCCCTTGAGGCGGGTCACCTCGACATCGACGCTTCCCGAGAAGTCGAAGTGCGCGAGCGTCGAGTTCTGCTGCCGCCCGCTCCCGGTGGTGGTGTCGACCAGGTTCAGCGTGGCCAGATAGGTGCCGAGCCTGCGCCATCTGCCGCCGGGGGTACGGACCTTGACGGTGAAGCTGTCGGTCTTCACGGGGGCTCCCGCGGGCACCGGATAGGTGACGAGCCGCGCCGCGCCACCGGCCCCGGCGGCCGTGGCGGTGGTGCCGGTGGTGCCGGTCAGGCCTGTGGCGAGGACGGTGGCGCCTGCCGCCTGAAGGGTGGCGCGACGGGACAAGGATGGATTCATGGCTGACTCCCTGCGCAGTGGAAATCGGAAACCGGTTACTGCGGCCAAGTGGCCAGAGCTTCCGCCCAGTCCGGAAACGGAGTCAAGGGTCTGGGTGCACTTTCGAAAGGATCGGTTCTCCTCGGCGGGGTACGGCCTGCCGATTGACCCGCCTTCCCGTCAGATCTACGTTAGAAGACGCTTTCTGGAAGTGTTTCTACAAGAGTGTTTCCCCGGCGCCTCAGGAGAGTCATGCCCAGTGCCCAGCCGCCGAGAGCCGTGTTCGTCATGGACCCGGTGCATCTGCCCTTGCTCTTCCCGCCGCCGCTCATGGAGCGGCTCCGGCAGGTGGCCGACATCGACACCGCGCTCGTCGTACGGGACCTCACCGACCCCGCCGCCGCCCCCGCGCTGGCCGGGGCCGAGGTACTGATCACCGGCTGGGGCTGCCCCCGCCTCGACGCGGACGCCCTGGTCGCGGCGCCGAAACTGCGCGCCGTCCTGCACGCCGCGGGCTCCGTCCGCTCGCTGATCGGCGACGCCCTGTGGGACGGCGGAGTCACCGTGTCCAGCGCGGTGACCGGCAACGCGCTGCCGGTCGCGGAATACACCCTCGCCATGATCCTGCTCGCGGGCAAGGGCGCCTTCGCCCACCGTGAACGCTTCCGCGCCACCCACACCCATCCGTCCCCCGCCGAGACCGCGGCCACCGGCAACCTCGGCCGCCGGGTCGGCGTCATCGGCGCCTCACGCGTGGGCCGCCGACTGCTGGAACTGCTACGGCCGTTCGACTTCGCCGTCTCGCTGTACGACCCCTACGTGGACCCCGCCGAGGCCGCCGCGCTCGGCGCCGAACCACTCCCCCTGGAGGACCTGCTGCGCCGCAGCGACATCGTGAGCCTGCACGCCCCCGACATCCCCGAGACCCACCGGATGCTGGACCGCGAACGGCTCGCCCTCATCCGGGACGGCGGCGTGCTGGTCAACACCTCACGGGGCGCGCTGGTCGACACCTCCGCCCTCACCGACGAGCTGGTCGCGGGCCGCCTGAGCGCGGTGCTGGACGTCACCGACCCCGAACCGCTGCCCGCCGCCTCCCCGCTGTACACGCTCCCCAACGTCTTCCTCACCCCGCACATCGCCGGCTCGCTCGGCAACGAACTGGCCCGCCTCGGCCGTGTCGTCACCGATGAGCTGGAACGCCTGGCGGCGGGGCTGCCGTTGGCCCACGAGGTGCGGCATGCGGATCTGGCCCGCGTCGCCTGACGGCCGCCCCGGCGGCCCGCCACCGGGGAGTAACGATGGGATACGGTTTCCGCACCGGTGCAGGGCGGGCCCCGGCCCGGCCGGTGGGGAAGTCGCTACGGTGAAGGAGCCGCTACGGTGAGCGAGCGCAAGGCGTCGGGCGGCGCCGGACGGGCCACCATCCGCGACGTGGCGGAGCGCGCGGGCGTCTCCGTCGCCAGCGTCTCGCGCGTCCTGTCCGGCAACTATCCGGTGTCGGAGGAGCTGCGCCGCCGGGTGATGAAGGTCGTCCGGGACCTGGACTACGTCACCAACGCCCACGCCCGCTCGCTGGCCGGGGGCGGCACGCCCACCGTGGCCATCCTCATCAACAACATCACCGGTGCCGCCTTCGCCCATGTGGCCAAGGGAGTCGAGGGCGCGGCCACGCTGCGCGGCTGGCTCTCGCTGGTCGGCACCACCGGGGACGACCCGGAGCGGGAACTCGCGCTGGTGAACCTCATGCGCCAGCAGGGTGTGGCCGCGGTGGTCCTGCTCGGCGGTGCGTACGACGTCGACGAGTACCAGCTGAGGATGGCCCGGTTCGCCCGCTCCCTCGACGCGGCCGGATCGCGCCTCGTCCTGGTCGGCAGGCCGCCGCTGGAGGGCGACGTGGCGGCCACCACGGTCGACTACGACAACGAGGGCGGCGCCTACGCCATGGCCAGCCATCTGCTGTCCGCCGGACACCGCCGGGTCCTCGTGCTGCCGGGCCACTCCGAACTCACCACCGCCCAGGGCCGGTTGAGGGGCGCCCGGCGGGCTTTCGAGGCGTACGGCGTCCCGTTCGACCCCGGCATGGTGCTCCACGGCCCGTACGACTACGGACACGGATACGAGGCGGTCGAGGAGGGCCTGCGCCGCGAGCAGGCCTTCACGGCGGTGCTGGCGGGAACCGATGTGGTCGCCGCGGGCGCCATGCAGGCACTGCGCGCCGCCGGGCTGAGGGTCCCCGAGGATGTCTCGATCGTCGGCTACGACGACATTCCGCTGGCCTCGCAGCTCACCCCGCAGCTGACGACCGTTCATGTGCCGTACGAGGAGATGGGGCGGGCCGCGCTGCGCGCGGTGGCCGACCGGCGCGAGGGTGGCGCGGGCCGCCGCGCGGGCGGCGACGGTGACCATCTGGTGCTGGGCACCCATGTCGTCGTACGGAAGTCCGTCCAGCCGCCCGCCCGCCGTTCCTGACCGCCGCCCCGGCGCACCACTGTCGTAACCGGTTCCGGCAACTCATCGCGTCCGGCCTCTTGTCGAGTGCAGACCAACCGGCCTACCGTCCACAGCAACCGGTTACTACCGTTTTCTCACGCCCGGCCTCCGTCCGCCGTTGCCGGCCATCACCGAGCCGCCGTCCTCGCGTTCCGAGAACGCCCACATTCAAAGGATCACGGTCAGATGAATGTCACCCTGCCCCGGAGAAGGTTCGCCCGCGCCGCCGTCGCGGGTCTCGCGCTGACAGGTCTGCTCTCCGCTTGCGGTGGCTCCGGCCCCGGGTCCTCCGGGGACTCCGGCCCGGTCACCCTCCCCTACTGGGGCTGGGCCAATGGCCAGGACGCCGTCGTCAAGGCGTTCAACGCGAGCCACCAGGACATCAAGCTCGACTACACCAAGGTCACCGACCAGCTGACGATGCAGAAGCAGCTGACCAACGCCGTCAAGGCGGGCAAGGCCCCCTGCCTGGTGCAGAACACCGCCGAATACGTGACCACCCTGGTCTCGCAGGGCGTGCTCGCCGACATCACCCGGTACGTCGGGTCCGCGAAGGAGAAGTTCAACGCCGGTGCGTGGGCGGGGGCCGGGGTGCAGGGCAAGGTCTACGGCGTCCCCACCGCCTCCGCGCCCGCCTTCACCATCCTGCGCACCGACATCTTCGCCAAGTACGGCCTGAAGCCGCCCGCGACCTGGGACGACTTCATCGCCGCCGGGAAGGTGCTGAAGAAGCACGGCATCCGCGTCACCAACTACGCGGGCGAGGACCCGAGCACCCTCGAAGTCCTCGCGATGCAGGCCGGGGCGCACTGGTACGCCATCGACGGCAACGCCTGGAAAGTGAACTTCCAGGACTCCGGCACCCTCAAGGCGGCGAAGGTCATCCAGCAGATCATCGACAACGATCTCAACTCCTCGCTCTCCTTCGCCGACTACGCGGCCGTGCAGCGCAACTACGACAACGGCCGCACCGCGACCCGGCACATCTCCACCTGGCAGATGGCCGGTATGGTCCAGAACTTCACCAAGTCGAGCGGCAAGTGGGCGCTCTCCCCGTGGCCCGCCTTCCCGGGCGAGCCCGCCAAGACCCCGGCCGGGACCAACCAGAGCGGCGGGCTCACCCTGGTGACCGAGAGTTGCAAGCACCAGGAGCAGGCCGCCGCCGCGGCGCTGTGGATGTCCACCGACACCGGTGCCGTGTCCACCATGGCGAGCCCGGAGACCGGCAACGGCGTCATGCCCGCGCTGGCCGACGGTGCGTCGTACGCCGAGAAGTCGCTCTCCGCCAAGCTGCTCGGGGACAACTACGAGCCGGGCAAGAAAGTGGTCACCGACAGCCTGAACACCGTCACCACCGACTGGGTCTTCGGTACCGACTGGACCGCGATGTTCACCGAACTGCAGACCGGCTGGGCCAAGGTCCTGAACAAGCGGCAGAAGGTCACCGACCTGCTGGCCCATATGCAGCGGTGGACGGTGGCAGACCTGAAGTCCCGTGGCATCAGCGTCAAGAACTGAGGGGCCCGCATGATCCGCTCCCAGCGCTGGAAGGGAGCCGCCTTCACGCTGCCCTTCCAGCTCGGCTTCGTCTTCCTCTACCTGATCCCGATCGGTTACGCGGTCCACCAGTCCCTCTACCGGGAGCAGCGGTCCGGACTCGGACTCGGCGGCGCCACGGTGACGTTCGCCGGACTGGACAACTACCGCCACGGCCTGACCGACCCGGCGTTCCTGGCCTCCGTCCTGCGGGTGGTCCTCTTCGCCTGCGTCCAGATCCCGGTGATGCTCGCCATCAGCCTGCTGCTCGCCCTGTGCCTGGACGCGCTCACCTCGCGCGCGGCCGGCCGGTTCCGGATGCTGCTGCTGATCCCGTACATGATCCCCGGGGTGGTGGCCGCCATCGTCTGGATCAACCTCTACAGCCCCGATGTCGGCCCGCTGACCTCGCTCGGCAAGCTCTTCGGGCTCTCCTGGAACTTCTTCGCGCCCTCGATGGTCTGGCCCTCCATCGGCAACCTGCTGACGTGGCACGGCATCGGCTACAACATGGTGATCATCTACGCGGCGCTCCAGGCGGTGCCCCGCGAGCTGTTCGAGGCCGCGCGGCTGGACGGCGCCTCCGAGGCGCGCATCGCACGGAGCGTCAAGGTCCCGCAGGTGCGCGGAGCGCTGGTGCTGACCGGCATGCTCTCCATCATCCAGATGCTGCAGATCTTCAACGAGCCCGCGCTGTTCCGGAACGTCACGCCGCAGACGGTCAGCGACAGCTTCACGCCCATCATGATCGTCTACAACCAGGCGTTCAACGCGGGCGACTACCACTACGCCGCCGCCCTGTCGGTGCTGCTCGCCCTCGTCCTCGGAGTGGCCTCCTTCCTCTTCTACCGGCTGACCTCGAAGGAGACCGACTGATGGTGATGACGGAATCCGCCACCGAACGGCCCGAGGCGCACACCGTACGACGGCTCGCCCGCCCCGACCGCGCCGCGCACGGGCGCGGCGGCCAGCGCTTCCTGCTGCTCGGCCTGATCCTGGGCGGGGCATACAGCCTCTTCCCGGTGTGGTGGCTGATCGTCGCCGCCACCAAGGACCGCACCGGGCTGTACCAGTCGGGCGGCCTGTGGTTCTCCGGCATGCACCTGTGGGAGAACCTGCGCCAGCTGGTCACCTACGACCACGGCATCTTCCTGCGCTGGACCGCCAATTCGTTCCTGTACGCCGGAGTGGGATCGCTCGGCGGCACCCTCATCGCCCTCGCCACCGGATACGGTCTCGCCCGCTTCGACTTCCCCGGGCGCGGGGCGGTGTTCGCGTGCGTCGTGGGCTCCTTCCTGATCCCGATCGCCCTGCTCACCCTGCCGCTGTACCTGCTGTTCTCGTCCATCGGGCTGGTCGACACCCCCTGGGCCATGCTCATCCCGTGCCTGATCAACCCGTTCAGCGTGTACCTGGCCAAGGTCTACACGGAGGCCACGATCCCCTTCGAACTCCTGGAGGCGGCCCGCCTGGACGGCGCCGGGGAACTGCGGATCTTCTTCGGCATCGTGCTGCGCATGATGACCACCGGTGGCGCCACCGTGTTCCTGCTCGCCTTCGTCAACACCTGGAACGCCTTCTTCCTGCCGCTGACCGTGCTGCGCGGCGAGGAGAACTGGACCCTCAACCTGGGCCTGTACAACTGGACCGGCAAACGGCTGGAGTCGGGCATCGACCTGACCAGCCTCGTCCTGACCGGCGCCCTGCTGTCGATCGTGCCGCTGGCCGTCATGATGACCGCGATGCGCCGCTACTGGCGGACCGGCGTCACCCTGGGAGCCCTGAAGTAGAGCACTCGGCCGCCCACGGGGGCCGTCGGTACCGTCCGCCACCAGCAGCGCCTAGTATCGCCCGGTGACCGCCGCGAACCAGCAGACCGGGAAGAGTGAGGCGTCACCGGGCGAGACGCGTGCGGGCGCGGCCCGGAGCGCCACCGTCAAGGACGTGGCGGCGCTCGCCGGGGTCTCTCCGAAGACCGTGTCGAACGTCATCAACGGCTTCGTGCATGTCTCGCCCGCGACCCGGGAGCGGGTCGAGCGGGCCATCGGGAAGCTCGGATACCGGCCCAACCGGGCCGCCCGCAATCTGCGCCGCGGCAGCACCGGCATGATCGCGCTGGTCCTGCCCGAGCTGGACGTCCCCTACTTCGCCGAACTGGGACGGCACTTCCTCACCACGGCCGAGGCGCACGGCCGCACCCTGCTCATCGAGCAGACCCTCGGCGACCGGGACCGGGAGGCGTCCGTCATCCACGGCCTCGGTGACAGCATCGTGGACGGCCTGGTGGTCAGCCCGCTCGCCCTGCACGGCCACGCGCTCGCGGGCCACCTCGGCGCCGTGCCGCTCGTGCTCATCGGCGAACGGCCCAGCGGCGGCCTCACCGACCATGTGGTCATCGACAACGTGGCCGCCGCCCGGGAGGCGGTGACCCATCTGATCCGTGGCGGCCGCCGCCGGATCGCCGCCGTCGGCCCGCAGCCCGAGCCGTACATCGGCACGCCGCTGCTGCGCAGGACCGGCTACCGCCAGGCGCTGGAGGCGGCCGGGCTGCCGCTGGACCCCCGGCTGGAGCGCGAGACCCCCCGCTACCACCTGCGGGAGGGCGCGCGGGCGATGGACGCGCTGCTGGCGGAGGCCGAACCGCCGGACGCCGTGTTCTGCTTCAACGACGCGCTGGCCCTCGGCGCGCTGCGCACCCTGTACGAGCGCGGGCTACGGGTCCCGGCGGACGTGGCCGTGATGGGCTTCGACGACATCGAGGCCACCCGCTACAGCACACCCAGCCTGAGCACCGTCGCCCCGGACAAGGGCGCCATCGCCCGGCACGCCGTCAGCCTGCTGCTGGAACGGATCGACGCGCCGGGCCGACCGCCCCGGGAGGTGGTCGTCGGGCACACGCTGCGCACCCGCGAGTCCACCGAGGGCGGCGGGAGGGACGGGGACGTTCACTGACCTCCCAGACCGGTGGTGGCCACCGACTTCACGATGCGGCGCTGGAAGAGCATGAAGACGATGAGCAGCGGGAGGGAGCCGAGGACCGAGGCGGCCGACTCCTGGGCGTTCCGGAGCCCGGTGGAATCCTTCACGGTCGACAGCCCCACCGGCAGCGTCATCAGCTGTGGATCGCTGGTGCTGATGAACGGCCAGAGGAAGTTGTTCCAGGTGTTGATGAAGACGAAGATGGCCACCGCCGCCAGGATCGGCCGGGACAGCGGCAGCACCACACTCCAGAACACCCGGAAGTTGCCCGCCCCGTCGATCCGGGCCGCCTCCTCCAGCTCGCGCGGGATGCCGTCGAAGAACTTCTTCAGGATGAACACCATCGCGGGCGCCACCACCTGCGGCAGGATCACCGCCGCGTAGGTGTCGACGAGGTTCATCGCGAGCATCTGCCGGAACAGCGGCACGATCAGGATCTGCGGCGGCACCAGGATCGAGGCGACGATGACGGCGAAGACCACCCGGCGGCCGCGGAAGAGGGTGCGCGAGAAGGCGTACGCCGCCATCGCCGACACCGCCACGGTGAGCGCCGTCACGCACACGGCGATCACCACGCTGTTCACCGCCCACACCGGAAGATTGCCCTGAGCGAAGATGGTCCGGTAGGCGTTCAGGGTGAAACCCGCGTCGGGGAGCCAGTCGACGCCCGACGTGCTCGCGTCGACCTCCGACTTGAACGAGGTGTCCACGCCCCAGCCGAACGGCACCAGCCACACCACCGCCATCAGCGCCAGCGCCAGCAGCGTCAGGATGCGGGGGAGGGGGCCGGTCCCGAGCGTGGGGTGCCAGGCGCGGTCACCGCCGTGGCGGCGGCGCCGGGCCACCTCCCGGGGCATGGTCGAGCGCGGCTTTCTCCGCGCGGCGGGGGAAAGTGTTCCGGGGGCCATGGGTGATCAGTCCTCCCTGCGCGAGAAGATCTTCAACTGGGCGAGCGAGAGGATGATGACGACTCCGAAGAACACATACGAGATGGCCGAGGCGTAGCCGAGCCGGTAGTTGGTGAAGCCGGTGTCGTAGATGTACTCCAGGATCGGCCGGGTGGCCCCGTCGGGCCCGCCCCTGGTCAGCAGGTAGATCTGGTCGAACACCTTCAGCGACGCCATCATCTGCAGCACCGCGATCATCACGGTGGTCCGGCGCAGCTGCGGCAGGGTGACGGACCACAGCCGGCGCAACGCCCCGGCGCCGTCGAGCGCGGCCGCCTCGTAGAGGTGGTCGGGGATGGCCTGGAGCGCGGCCAGGTAGAGCAGGAAGTTGAAGCCCACCGTCCACCACAGGGTCACCAGCGCCAGGGACCACATCGCGTACGACTCGTCCGTCAGCCAGCCGATCCCGTCGATGCCGACGAGGTCCAGCAGGCCGTTGAGCATGCCCCGGTCCGGCTGGAAGAGCATGTTCCAGACCTGGTAGACCACCGCGACCGGCAGCAGATGCGAGGCGAAGAAGGACAGCCGCCACAGCCACTGTCCCGGCATCCCCGTGTACACCAGCAGGGCCATCACGAGGGCGACGAGCACGAGGGGCACGGAGGACAGGACGGTGAACCAGACCGTGTTGCCCAGGGTCCGCCACACCTGGCTGTCGCCGATCGCCTCGGTGTAGTTGTCCAGGCCGACGAAGCTGCTGCCACCGGCCCCGGTCAGGCTCGTGTCGGTGAAGCTCATCCACAGGCCGATGCCGAGCGGCACGACGAGGAAGAGCCCGAAGAACACCAGGAACGGGGTGGCGAAGAACCACCCGGTGGAGCCCGCTTTGGCCTTGGCCCGCCGGGGGTCGGCCGCGGCCTGCCGGGCGGGGGTGGAGACGGACGTCATGACGATGCTCCTTTCCGTTGCGTTTCCGTCGCCATCAGGCCGGATTCGGCTGGGCCAGCAGGGTGTTGATCTGGGACACCATCGTGCGCACCGCCTTCGCCGGGGACGCGCCGCCGATCGCGGGGTCGAGCGCCTGGGACATCCGGGTCTGGAAGTCCGAGCCGGAGCCCGCGAACCACACCGGCGGGTCGAGCGCCAGCTGCTCGGCCGCGTCGGCGTACTCGATCTGCGGGCGCATCTTGGCGTACGCGGCGGACGAGACCGCCGGGGTGTACGCCGGGATATGACCGGCCGTCGCCCATCGCAGCCCCGACTTGACCAGCCCCGCGACGAATTGGTGGGTGCGGCGACGGCGCTCGGGGTCGGGGTTGTCCTGGTGCGGCAGCACCAGCGCGTGGCTGTCGGCCGCGCCCGCCGGACGCTCGTAGAAGGTGGGGATGGGGGAGCCGCCCAGCCTGTCCTTCAGGGTCGACTGGTAGGTGGCCATGTCCCACTCGCCCGAGAAGATCATCGGTGACCGGCCGCCCGCGAACGTGGCGATCGCCGTCGGGACGTCCATGGTGCGGCTGTCGCGTGCCAGGTCGGCCATGAAACGCACCACCTCGACGGCGGTGTCCTCGTCGATCTCTGCCCGCTCGCCCGTGAGGTCGAAGGTGGCGCCGGTCTGGCTGAACAGCGTCCAGAACATCCGCCAGCTCATCGCCGGGTCGTTGGAGTGGCCGAAGACGGGCCCGAGCTTGCCGCCGTCCTTGCGGAGCTTGTCCATCAGCTCCAGGGCGTGCCGCGGCGATTCGAAGGGCACCAGCCGCCCTTCGCCGGTCAGCAGGCCCGCCTTG
Source organism: Streptomyces sp. NPDC005962 (assembly GCF_040629205.1). Classification (NCBI taxonomy): domain Bacteria; kingdom Bacillati; phylum Actinomycetota; class Actinomycetes; order Kitasatosporales; family Streptomycetaceae; genus Streptomyces; species Streptomyces sp. NPDC005962. Next base: position 487,625 of record NZ_JBEXVE010000002.1, read on the forward strand.
TCCAGGACATCCCGGTCGAAGAAGACGACGAACGGGTGGGTGTCCAGCGGAATGGCGTACGGAGTCCCCTGGTACAGGCTCCGCTTGACGAGCGTCTGGTTGAGGTCCTCCCGCTTCAGGCCGAACTCCGCCAGCAGGTCCATGTCCCAGGGGTCGAGCAGCCCGCCGGGGGCGTAGCCCGCCAGCCGGGTGAGGTGCATGATGGCCACATCCGGCGAGCGGCCACCGGCCGAGGCCATCGCGAGCTTGGTGTAGTACGGCGGGCCCCACTCCAGCACCGTCGTCCTGACCTTGAGACCCGGTACGCGCTTCTCGACGTTCCGCGTCAGGGTCTTCATCAGCGCGCCGTCCGGGCCGGTGAACAGGTTCCAGTAACGGATCTCGTCCCCGCCCGCCACGGTTCCGGCGAGCGAACCGCAGCCGCCGAGCGCGGACGCGGTGGCGGCCGCTCCCGCGCCGTACACCGTCCCTCTCAGCAGACCGCGCCGCGTGAGGCCGGTCATCTTCCCTCCTCACCGGACGGGCGCTCGAACGCGGCGGGGCGCAGCTGGGCCGCGCGCACCCGCGCCACGTCCAGCTTGGGGCCGCGGTCGAAGCGGTAGACGCCGTTCTGTTCCTGGAAGACATCGGTGAGCTGGGTGTAGCAGTAGCCGAACATGTGGGGGTCGTCCAGCAGCGCCGCCGTCAGCCCGGCGAAGCGCTCGTGGAACTCCTCCTCGCTCCTCGGCGCCCGCCCGTAGCCCCAGGACACGTCGCGGTCGTCCCCGGCGGCGGCCGCGGCCTCCTCCGGATTCCACCAGATGCCGCCGAACTCGCTGCAGAAGTACGGCTGACCGCGGTACGGCAGCGACCACACCGCGTCGGTGTCCCGCTTCCCGGGATTGCCCGCGCGGTCGGGGTTGAGATACGGATCGTCCTTGGCCAGCCCCGCCATCTGGTGGCGGAACGCCTCCGGGTCCTGCTCATAGCTGTGCGAGTCGTAGACGTCGGTCTCGGCCACCCGGTGGGAGTAGCCGGAGGCGTCCAGCACCGGGCGGGAGGTGTCGGCGGCCTTGGTGGCCAGGAACATGGCCCGGGTGACGTCGTCCAGCACGGTCTGCCGGTCGTGGAGCTCCTGGTGGGTCTCGTTGAGCGGGCACCAGCCGACGATCGACGGATGGGAGTAGTCCCGCTCCACGGCCTCCAGCCACTGCGCGACGAAACCGGCGGTCGGCCGCTGGTTGTCCCCGGTGGTACGCCCCTGGCTCGCCCCCCAGTCGCCGAACTCGCCCCACACCAGATAGCCGAGCCGGTCCGCGTGGTGCAGGAACCGCTCCTCGAACACCTTCTGGTGCAGCCGGGCCCCGTTGAACCCCGCGGCCAGCGCCAGCTCGATGTCGCGGACCAGGGCGGCGTCGTCCGGCGCGGTCATCAGCCCGTCCGGGTACCAGCCCTGGTCGAGGACGAGCCGCTGGAAGACCGGTCGGCCGTTGAGCAGCAGCCGCTTGCCGTCGATGGCCACCGACCGCAGCCCGGCGGTGCACTCGGCGCGGTCGACGGTATGGCCGTCGGCGTCCCCCAGCTCGATCCGCACCCGGTACAGATGCGGGTCCTCGGGTGTCCACGGCCTGGCTTCGTCCTCGGGCAGCGCGAGCACCAGCCGGGGCGCCAGGTCCAAGTCGGCGCGCACCGTGGCCTCGGCCACCGTGGCGCCGTCCGCGTCGTGCGCCACGGCCGTGATCCGGTGGCCGGGACGGTTGGCGCTGAGCGGCAGTTCGAGATGGAACGCCCCCGAGGCGAGGTCGGGGGTGATCCGGGGCCTGCGCAGATGGACCTCGGGCACCGGCTCCAGCCACACCGTCTGCCAGATGCCGGTGGTGCGGGTGTAGTGGCAGTCGCTGTTGGCGTACGCGGTGGCCTGCTTGCCGCGCGCCTGCGGCCCGTGCCGGGCGTCCCGCGCCCGTACGACGATCACCACCTCGGCCTCGCCCCCGGCCGCGCCCGCCACATCGCCGAGGTCGGCGGTGAAGGAGGTGAACCCGCCGCTGTGCCGGGCCACTTCGCGCCCGTCGGCCCACACCGTGGCGTCGTGGTCGACCGCCCCGAAGTGCAGCAGCACCCGCCGCCCGGCCCAGGACCCCGGCACCCGGACGGTTCGCCGGTACCAGACGGCGGGGTGGAAGTCGGTGTCCCCGATCCCCGACAGTTCGGACTCCGGACAGAACGGTACGAGGATGCGCCCACTCAATTCCTGGTGCGGCAGCCCGCGTTCCAGGCCGCTGTCACCGGGGTCGAACGCGAACTGCCAGGTGCCGTTGAGGTTCAGCCAGTCCTCACGGACGAAACCGGGACGCGGGTATTCGGGTCGTGGAACGTCGTTCGGGATATCGGGCGGCGATGTGTCGGAGGCAGGCATGGTCAACTCCGTGGCGCGGAAGAGCGGTTCGGCGGGCAGGGGTATGCCATCACCCGCTTACATCGTTGTAAAGAGCTGGTGCACGGCGGGTTTCTGTGCATGAACGGGGTTTCATGGACACGCGGCGCATGCCGACGCAGACTGGCCCCGGGCTCCAGGACCCGCCCCGCACACTCCCCGGGGTGCGCCCCGGCCGACCGCTGGAGGCGTCGTGGCCGTGCGGATCTGTTCGTTGATCGTCACTGAACCGCAGGTGATCCCGCCCGGCGGATATCGCGTGGTGCGATTCCCCTTCGGCACCGCCGAGTCCTACGACGCGCTGGGCATGCATCAAGTGGTCCAGCCCGACGGCTATACGATCCGCAACTGGCGGACCGACAACCGCGCGGGACTGATCTGGCCCTCGGCCGATGGATGGGGTTCGCTGACCGCGATGATCCAGTGGGAGGCCGGGGGCTACAGCGAATTACGGGACCGGTTCGTACGCGATCCGCTCGGGCTGTCGACGGGCGCGGACTCGACCGCCACCGACCACCGGCCCCGGAGCCCCGGCGTGCAGTGTTTCACCAAGCACCACGAGATCTTCGTCCATCCGGGGACGCCACTGGCGCTGATGGTCTCTCACAACAGCAGCGCCTCGACGAGGCTGGTCCTCGCCGAGTTCAAGCTGGCCATCCATCCCATCTGAGGCGTCACGCCTCGCCCTTCTTCACCTTGTACAGCTCGATGTCCTCGTTCGCGAACAGGTGCACATAGCCGCAGTCCCAGCAGATCAGCCCGATGGCGGACTCATTGGCCCAGGCGAGGTTCATGAGTTCCATCCCGGTGCTGTTCAGCTTCACCCGGCGGTTCCGGAAGAGATCGCCCTGGCAGAACACGCACTTGATCCACCGGTCCCCGATGGCCGCACGCACAGGCTTGGACACGTTCCACCTTCCCCGCCACCGGGAGGTGGCCCGCTTCGTCGCGCCGATCAACGCGTGAGCAGCATAGCCAGGCGTCGCCTCCGAAGCTGTCGGCAATAAAGCGAACAGAATTGTTGACAATCTTGTTGGCCTAGATTTACCTTCGACACGCACTCACTCAGGGAGAGCACGATGCCGAAGGAAGCCCGTCCAGGCACCGGAGAACAGGCCAAGCAGCACGCGCTGACGCAGCTTCGGGAGGCGATCCTGCGCGGCGATATGGCGCCCGCCCAGCGGCTGGTGGAGAACGAACTCGCCGAGCAGTTCAGTGTGACCCGGGCCAGCATCCGCGCGGCCCTGATCGACCTGGCCGCCGAAGGGCTGGTGGAACGCATCCGCAACCGCGGATCGCGGGTGCGGGTGGTGACCGTCGAGGAGGCGGTGGCCATCACCGAGTGCCGCATGGCCCTCGAAGGGCTGTGCGCGGCCAAGGCGGCCGTCGCGGCCACTGAGGAGCAGCTCACCGAGCTGGCCGACCTGGGCGCGGCGATGTCCAAGGCGGTCGCCGACGGCGAACCGATGACGTACTCCGGGCTCAACCACGAGCTGCACGCCCGGATCAGGGAGATCTCCGGTCAGCAGGTGGCCGTGGAACTGCTGGAGCGGCTCAACGCACAGCTGGTGCGCCACCGTTTCCAGCTCGCCCTGCGGCCGGGGCGTCCCCAGCGGTCCCTGACCGAGCATCTGGCCATGATCGAAGCGATCAGGGCCCGGGACCCGCGGGCGGCCGAGGCGGCCGTCCGCACCCACCTCGCGGGTGTGATCGACGCGTTGCGTGCGTGACGCGTCGTGCGCATGGCGCGTCGTGCGCGTGGCGCGTCCGGGGTGGGCCAACGAGGTCAACGACTCGTCCACCGAGGGGAGTTCATCCATGACGCACGGCAAGGCGCCCACCGCCACCCGCTCGACACTGGTGATCAGCGCACACGCCGGTGACTTCGTCTGGCGGGCCGGTGGGGCCATCGCCCTGGCGGCCGCCCGGGGCGAAAGCGACACCGTCGTATGCCTGTCCTACGGGGAGCGCGGCGAGCCCGCCAAGGCCTGGCGGGAGTGACCCGCGCCTTCGTGCCGGTCCGCTGCCATCCGGCCATCGGTGTGCTGGGCGCCGCGAGCGTGGCGGCGGGGCTGCGCGTCCCCGGAAACGTCGGCGAGGACATCGCCCGGCTCCCGGTGGCGGGGGAGCGGCTGCGCGTCGAACACCCCACGGGATTCCTGGACGTCGAAGCCGATAGCGCCACCGATAGCGCCACCGATAGCGCCACCGATAGCGCCACCGATAGCGACACCGCCACCGACACCGTGCCCGTCGTCCGCCGTACGGCTGTCGTCCGTACCGCACGCAAGCTCATCGACGGCACGGTCTTCCCCCGTCCCGTCTGAATCACCCCTCACCCCTCACCCCTCACCCCTCACCCCTCACCCCTCACCCCTCACCTCAAAGGAGTTGCCGATGGCCCCGCCCCTCGGGGACATCGCCCACCTCGGGCATGTCGAACTGCTCACCCCCGACCCGGACCGCAGCCTGTGGTTCTTCACCACCATCCTCGGCCTCACCGAGAACGGCCGCTCCGGTGACTCGGTCCACCTGCGGACCTGGGACGACTACGAACACCACAGCCTGACCCTCACCGCACACCGGACTTCCGGCATCCGCCGCACCGCGCTGCGCGTAGTGAGCGAGGCGGCCCTGCGGCGCCGGGTCGAGGCGCTGGAGAACGCCGGACACGGCGGCCGCTGGGCCGAGGACGAACCGGGCATCGGCCCGCTCTACCTCACCCGTGACCCCGACGGCCATGAACTCGCCCTGTACTGGGAGAGCGAGTGGTACGAGGCGCCGCCCGAGCTGAAGCCCGGCCTGAAGAACCAGCCCCAGGCCAAACCCGGCCACGGCGTGGGCGTCCGCCGCCTCGACCACGTCAACTTCCTCGCCGCCGACGTCGAACCCAGCGCGGTCTTCACCCGCGACCTCCTCGGCGCCCGCCCCACCGAGCAGATCGTCCTGGACAGCGGACGGCTCGCCGCCCAGTGGCTGACGTTCACCAACAAGTCGTACGACGTCGTCTACACCGAGGACCGGTCCGGCTCCCACGCCCGGCTGCACCACATCGCGTTCGCCACCGACACCCGCGAGGACATCCTGCGCGCCGCCGATCTGTGCCTGGACAACGGCGTCCACATCGAGACCGGCCCGCACAAGCACGCCATCCAGCAGACGTTCTTCCTCTACGTCTACGAGCCGGGCGGCAACCGCGTCGAGCTGTGCAACCCGCTCACCCGCCTCGTCCTGGCCCCCGACTGGCCACTGATCACCTGGACCGAGGCCGAGCGGGCCAAGGGCCAGGCCTGGGGCCTGAAGACCATCGAGTCCTTCCACACCCACGGCACACCGCCCCTCGACTGACCCTCCCCCCTCATCCCCTCAAGGGGCCTCGCCTCCCCGGACGAGAGGAAACCCCATGTCCCCGTTATCCGCCCCCGCCGGTATCCGCGGCACCCGCGGCACCAGACTCGCCGCCGTGGTCGTCGGCCTGTGCTGGATGGTCGTCCTCTTCGACGGCCTCGATCTGTTCCTCTACGGCGCCGTGCTGCCCGGCATGCTCGACGACCCGGACCTCGGACTCACCCCCGGCCGGGCCGGTGACCTCGGCAGCTACGCCACGTTCGGCATGCTGCTGGGCGCCCTGTCCGCGGGCACGCTCACCGACCGGGCCGGACGCAAATCGGTGATCATCGGTTGCACCGTGGTGTTCTCGCTCGCCTCGGCCCTGTGCGCGGCGGCCCCCACCCTGGGTGTCTTCGGGCTGGCCCGGTTTCTCGCCGGGCTCGGCCTCGGCGGTCTGCTGCCCACCACCATCACGCTCGTCGCCGAATACGCCCCGCGCGGCCGCTCCAACCTCATGATCGGACTGCTCATGACCGCCCACCAGGCAGGTGGCATCCTCGCCGCCTGCCTGGGCCTGTGGGTGGTGGAGCCGTTCGGCTGGCGCTCCGCCTTCTGGATCGGGGTGGCGCCGCTCGTCATCGCCGTGCCACTGGTGGCGAAGTTCCTGCCCGAATCCCTCGGTTTCCTCATCGCCCGCGGCCGTACCGACGAGGCGCGACGGCTCGCCCGCCACTACGAGGTCGAGCTGCCCGCCGCCGCCCACGCCCCCACGGCCCCGCCCGGCCGCTGGAGCGCCCTGGCCGCGCTCTTCCGCGACGGCCGCCTGCCGCAGACCGTGCTCTTCTGGGGTGCGTCCTTCGGCGGGCTGCTCCTGGTCTACGGCGTCAGCACCTGGCTGCCCACCATGATGCGCGGCCAGGGCTATGAACTCGGCTCCGCGCTGTCCTTCCTCATCGTCATCAACCTCGGTGGCATCGTGGGCATGCTGGTGGCCGGCCGCACCGCCGACCGCTTCGGCGCCGCCCGTGTCGCGGCCGTCTGGTTCGGCTGCACCGCCCTCGGCATCTATCTGCTGGGCGTGCACATGCCGCTCGCACTCACCTATGCCGTCGTCTTCCTGACCGGTCTGTGGCTCTTCAGCGCCCAGACCATGGTCTACGCGACGGTGGCCGGGCGCTCGACCACCGAGAACCGGGCCACCGCCGTCGGCTGGACCTCCGGGATGGGCCGCTTCGGCGCCGTCTTCGGCCCCTGGCTCGGTGGCCGGCTCGTCGACGGCGATGCGGAGGGCTATGGATTCACCGTGTTCGCCGTCACCGCGCTGCTCGCCACCGTCCTGATGGCCCTGACCGGCGCCCACCGGACCGACGGCTGAGGGAGCGTCAGACGCGGCGCATCTCCAGCACGACCTTGCCCCAGGGGTGGCCGGACTCCACTTCGCGCAGGGCGGCTTCGGCCTCCTCGAAGGGGAAGACCCTGGACACCCGCGGGTCCAGGCGGCCCGCCGCCACTTGGCGTGCCAGCTCGGTGAGGGTCCGCGGCGAGCTCTTGCGGGTCAGCGGCCGGGCGCCGAACCGGGCCGCCGTTTCCGTGTCGGCCACCGTCAGCACCCGGCAGCCCGGCGGGATGAGCGCCGCGACGCCGTCCAGCGCCGCGCCGCCCACCAGGTCCAGAATCATGTCGGGGCCCTCGGGCAGGGCCGCCTTCAGCTCCTCGCCGAAGTGGCCGCTGTCGTAGGGGACCGCGGTGGCGCCCAGCGAGGTGACGAACTCCCGCTTGGCCGTGGCCGCGGTGCCGACGACCGACACCCCGGCCGCGCGGGCGATCTGTGCCGCCGCGACGCCGACACCGCCCCCGATGCCCAGGATCAGCAGGGTCTCGCCGGGCGCCGGACCGAGCAGGCCCACCGCGTCGTAGCCGGTCCCCGCCGCCACGGGCAGCGCCGCGGCGTCGGTGAAGGAGACCTCGGCGGGCTTCGGCGCCGTCTGGTCCGCGGTCAGGACGGCGAACCGCGCGTAGCCGCCGCGGCCCGCCGCGCTGCTGCCGAACACCGGGTCGCCGACGGAGAAGCCGGTGACGCCCTCGCCGACCTCCTCGACCACGCCCGCCGCCTCCCGGCCGAGCACGGCCGGGAGGTCGAGGGGGAGGAAGCCGCGGTGCATCCCGGCACGGACCTTCCAGTCCACCGGGTTGACTCCCGCCGCGTACACCGCGATCAGCAGCTCTCCGGGGCCGGGCACGGGTTTCGGCGGATCGAGGAAGGCCTGTGTCTCCGGTCCGCCGTACCGGGTGAATCCGTAGGCGTCGGGCACCGTTATGTCTCCTTGCTGTGCTACGGGATCGTCAGAGCGGCGCGCGGTGGGCCTCGAAGACGGCGAGGCGTGCGGTGATGTCGCGGGACGCCTCGGTCAGCGCGGTGTGCAGCCGGGGAATGCTGCTGCCCGCCGTGGGGGCGATGACCGCCAGGGCGGCCAGGTACGCGTGGTCGAGGCCGCGTATCGGCACCGCGACGGCGAGATAGCCGCGGCGGGCCTCCTCGACCTCCACGGCGTAGTCCTGCTCCCTGATCCGGGCCAGCTCGGCGGGGAGCCGGGCGGGGGTGAGGGTGTGGGGCGTACGGCGGTCCATCAGCGGGATGACCCCGGAGAGCGGGTACTGCTCGGGGAGCATCGCGACGGTGAGTTTCCCCGCGGCGCTGCAGTGCAGCGGAAGGCGCCGGCCGCCCGCGGTGGACCGGGCCCGGTTGCGGTGCCGCCCCGCGTTCTCGATGCACAGCAGCTCCGGGCCGCTCGGCACGGCCAGGTTCACGGCGTTGTCGAGCCGCTGCGCGAGATTCTCGATGACGGGCCTGGCGGCCTCGCGCAGGGTGCGCTGGCGGGGCGCGCGCAGGCCGATCTCGTAGAGCTGGAGCCCGAGCCGGTACTTGGCGCCCTCCCGCTCCAGGAGATTTCCGGCGACGAGTTCCTGGCACAGCCGGTGGACGGTGGCCTTGGCGACCCCGGTACGGGCCGTCAATTCCGCGAGACTGAGAGCGAAGTCGTTGTCCCGGAAAGCGGACAGAATAAGGCCGACCTTACCGAGAACCGATTTGGGGGTCTCGCTGATCTGCCGCGGTTCTTTGTCCTTTTCGGCATACACGTACCCAGTCACTGCGTTCGACCTCCTCATCTGTGTGGCGCACCGGAATCGGTGCGCCACCAGAGCCGAGGAAGGAAACGATAGGCGCTTTTCAGGAAGGCCGGAAGAGAGCGTGATCGACATCCGGCGATGGCTTTTTGTCAATACCCGTGTCACTATCCGGAAAGGCCGTCGAGGGCGGGCAGCACCTCGGACCCGACCGCCTCGATCAGTTCGGTGGGCGGATCGTAGGACCCCACATGCTGGAGGAAGACCCCGGACACTCCGGTGGTGTGCAGGGCCGTGAGCCGCTCCGCGATCTGCGCGGCGGTGCCGAACAGACAGAACTCCCGGGCGAACCGCGTGGCCGCCTCGTCGCTGATCCACTGCGAGCACACGGCGACGGCCGCGTCCCAGTCCTCGGCGTGCACCAGATCCGGGTAGACCCCCTCCACCGTGGCGGGGACGTCCACCTCGATGCCCGCGAGGGCGAGGAAGGGCGCCCCGCCGTTCTGCGCGATCGACGCGCAGATCGGTTTGATCAGCCGCGCCTCGGCCTCGACGTCGTCGGTCACCGCGCAGAACGCGGACACCGTCAGCGGTACCGCGTCAGGCCCCCGGCCCGCGGCCTCGGCGCCCTCGCGCACCCGGGCGGCGGCCCCGGCCAGGGGCTTCGGGGACACGCCGCTGAGCAGGATGGCGCCGTCGGCGATCTCCCCGGCGAGCCGCAGGTTCTTCGGCCCGCTCGCCGCGAGGTGCACCGGAATACGTGGCCCCGGATCGCGCAGCCGGGAGCGGACACCGCCGCCGAAGTCCCATTCCCGCCCGTCCAGCAGCGCCCGCAGCATGGCCACGCCCTCACGCATCGCCGCCGAGGTGGTCTGCCGCATGCCGATCGGGCCGACCGAGCTGTTGCCCACGCCGAGACCGAGGGTGAACCGGCCGGGGGCCAGCTCGGCCACGCTGCGCGCGGCCGACGCGACGACGGCCGGATGCCGGGTCGCCACATTGGTGACCGCGGTGCCCAGGCCGATGCGCTCGGTGGCCAGCGCGGCGGCGGTCAGGGTGGTGAACACATCCCGCCACAGCAGCTGGGAGTCGGGGAACCACACCTCGTCGAAGCCCAGCTCCTCGGCCCGTCGCACGGTCCGGGCCACCCGGTCCGCCCGGTCGCACGGCGGTACCCGTATCCCGATCCGCGGCCGCGCCGCCCCGGCGCTCATGCCCGCTCCTCCGCCAGGTCAAGGGCCACGTCCGTGATCATGTCTTCCTGGCCGCCGACCATGCCGCGGCGCCCGACCTCGACGAGGATGGAGCGGGTGTCCAGGCCGTAGCGGGCCGCCGCCGTCTCGGCGTGGCGCAGAAAGCTGGAGTACACGCCCGCGTAGCCGAGGCTCAGGGTCTCCCGGTCCACCCGCACCGGCCGGTCCTGGAGCGGCCGGACCAGATCGTCGGCGGCGTCCATCAGCGGGAACAGATCGCAGCCGTGGGACCAGCCCTGCAGATCGGCCACCGCGATGAAGGCCTCCAGCGGGCAGTTTCCGGCGCCCGCGCCCTGCCCGGCCAGCGAGGCGTCGACGCGGGTGACGCCGTTCTCCACGGCGACCACGCTGTTGGCCACGCCGAGCCCCAGGTTGTGGTGGGCGTGGATGCCCAGTTCGGTGTCGGGCGAGAGGACGTCGCGGTAGGCGCGGAAGCGGTCGCGCACCCCGTCCATGGTCAGCCGTCCGCCGGAGTCGGTGACATAGACGCAGTGGGCGCCGTAGGACTCCATGAGGGCGGCCTGCCGGGCGAGCTCGGCCGGGGGCGCCATGTGCGACATCATCAGGAAGCCCGCGACGTCCATGCCCAGCTCGCGGGCGGCGGAGATGTGCTGGGCGGAGATGTCGGCCTCGGTGCAGTGGGTGGCGATGCGCACCGAGCGGATGCCCAGCGCGTGGGCCTGCCGCAGATCGCGCAGGGTGCCGATGCCCGGCAGCAGCAGAGTGGTGGGCACGGCGTGGTGGAGGGCGTCGGTGACCGCCTCGATCCACTCCCAGTCGGTGTGCGCGCCGACACCGTAGTTGACGCTGGACCCGGACAGGCCGTCGCCGTGGGCGATCTCGACGGCGCCGACGCGGGCGGCGTCGAGCGCGGCCGCGATGGTGCGGGCCTGGTCTGTGGTGTAGCGGTGCCGGAGGGCGTGCATGCCGTCCCGCAGGGTGACGTCCTGGATGTACAGGGCCGCCTCTGGCGTGGTCACTTGGCTGCCTCCATGGTCCGGTGCGCGGCCAGGCGCTCCGCGGTGCGCAGCGCGGCCGAGGTCATGATGTCGAGGTTGCCCGCGTAGGCCGGGAGGTAGTGGGCGGCGCCCTCGACCTCCAGGAACACCGACACCTTCACCGCGCCCCGGCCCGCGTCCGCGGGTACGAGGGTGCGCAGCGGGTCGTCGTCGGCGATCCGGTCGAACTGCACCTTCTGCTTGAGGCGGTAGCCCGGGACGTAACGCCGGACGCGGTCCACCATGGCCTCGATGGAGGCGGTGACCGCCGCGTCGTCGCACTCCGAGACCAGACAGTGCACGGTGTCCCGCATGATCAGCGGCGGTTCCGCCGGGTTGAGGACGATGATGGCCTTGCCCCGGCCCGCCCCGCCGACCCGCTCGATGGCGGAGGCGGTGGTCTCGGTGAACTCGTCGATGTTGGCCCGGGTGCCGGGACCGGCCGAGCGGGAGGCGATGGAGGCGACGATCTCGCCGTAGTGCACGGGGGTGACGGCCGAGACGGCGGCCACGATGGGGATCGTGGCCTGTCCGCCGCAGGTCACCATGTTGACGTTGGGGCTGTCCAGATGGGCGTCGAGGTTCACCGGCGGCACCACGTACGGGCCGATGGCGGCCGGGGTGAGGTCGACCACCGTCCGTCCGAGGGCGCGAAGCACCTCGTCGTGGCGGCGGTGGGCACCGGCCGAGGTGGCGTCGAAGACGATCCGCACATCGGCGAACTCGTCCAGCGCGACCAGCCCGTCCACGCCCTCGTGGGTCGTGGCCACCTTCAGGCGGCGGGCCCGGGCGAGGCCGTCGGAGTCCGGGTCGATGCCCGCCACCGCGGCCACCTCCAGGGTGTCGGACAGCCGCAGCACCTTGATCATGAGATCGGTGCCGATGTTGCCGGAGCCGATGACGGCGACCTTGGTACGACCGCTCATGGCCTACTCTCCCTCCGTCGCGAACTCGACCGTGACCCGGCCAAGTTGGGTGATGTGTGCCTCGAACCGGTCTCCGGGGCCAGCGGGCACCATCGGGCCCAGCGCCCCGGTCAGCAGGGTCTCCCCGGCGCGCAGCGGATCGCCCTGGGCGGCCAGGGCCGAGGCGAGCCAGGCCGCGGCGTTCAGCGGGCTGCCGAGGCAGTCGGCGCCGGTGCCCTCCGAGACCACCTCGCCTTCGCGGCTCATCGTCATCCGCGCCCCGCGCAGATCGAGCCCGGTCAGCGGCACGGGGGTGCCGCCGAGCACATACAGCCCGCAGGAGGCGTTGTCGGCGACGGTGTCCACGATGCCGATGTTCCACCCGGCGATACGGCTGTCCACGATCTCCAGCGCGGGCAGCGCGAAGTCGACCGCGCGCAGTACGTCGGCCACCGTGCAGTCGTGGTGCGGCAGATCGGCGCCGAGGACGAGGGCCACCTCGGCCTCGACCTTGGGCTGCAGCAGCCGCCCGGCCGCCACCACACCGCCCTCGGGAACCGCCATGTCGGCGAAGAGCGTCCCGAAGTCCGGCTGATCCACGCCCAGTTGGGTCTGTACGGCCGGTGAGGTCAGGCCGATCTTACGGCCCGCGATCCGCCGCCCGGCGGCCACGGCGCGCCCGACGTTCACCCGTTGCACCGCGTACGCGGCCCCGATGTCCCCGTCGGCGAGGAGCGTACGCACCGGCGGGCACACCACACCGGTCCGCGTGGCCTCCAGCAGCGTGTCGGCCGCCTTGTCCACCTCCGGGGGAAGCCCCTGGCCGGTCATGAGGCGGCCCCGGCGACCAGCGGGGTGTCGGCGCCGACCGGACCGAGACCGGTGGCGCCGCCGGGGGTGCCCAGCGGCTCCGTACGGCCCGGCAGCGGCTCGGTGAAGAAGCGGCGGTTGTCCTCGCGGTGCTCGGGCTTCGCCAGCCGGTCCACCGCGATGGCCTGCTCGGGGCAGGCGGTTTCGCAGGCGCCGCAGTCGATGCACTCCACCGGGTTGATGTAGAGCTTCCGTGTCCCCTCGTAGATGCAGTCGACCGGGCATTCCTCCATACAGGAGCGGTCCATGATGTCGACGCAGGCCGGGCCGATGACGTAGGCCATGTCAGTTCTCCTTCTCTGTGGAATGCCCGGGGAACAACATCGCCTCCGGATCGATGACGGTGGCCGCGTTGTTCACCGCGGTGGCGACCTCGCCGAACCCCACGGAGATCAGCCGCACCTTGCCCGGGTAGTCGGTGATGTCCCCGGCGGCGAACACCCGCGGCACATTGGTGGCCATCCGGGTGTCCACGGCGATCCGCCGGGCCTGCAGCTCCAGGCCCCAGTTCTGCAGCGGGCCGAGATCGGCGGTGAAGCCGAGGGCGGCGACGACGGTCTGCGCCGGGAGGGTGCGGGTGTCCTTGGTGAGACGGTGGCGGATGGTCACCTCTTCGAGGTGTTCCGTTCCGTGCAGCCCGGTCACCTCGGTGTCCGTGATGATCTCGATGCCGAGGGAACGCACCTTCTGCACGGTCGCGCCATGGGCCCGGAATCTTTCTCGGCGGTGGACCAGGGTGACGGACCGGGCCAGCGGAGCGAGGGTCGCCGCCCAGTCGAAGGCGCTGTCCCCGCCGCCGACGATCACGATGTCGTGGCCGGTGTGGCCGGACGGGTCCGGTACGAAGTACACCTGCCCGCGGCCGAGATAGTCCTCGCCCGCCGGGAGCGGCCGGGGAGTGAACGTCCCCACCCCGCCGGTGATCACGACGGCCCCGGCCCGGACCGTGGTCCCGCCGTCGCCGCGCACCACGGGACGTCCGTCCTCCCCGTGGGACAGCTCGACCGCCCGCTGACCGAGGAGATAGACCGGGTCGTACGGCTCCGCCTGGGCCACCAGGCTGTCCACCAGGTCGCGGCCGCGCACCGAGGGGAAACCGGCGATGTCGAAGATGGGCTTCTCCGGGTACATCGCGCTGATCTGGCCGCCGCACTGCGGAAGGACGTCCATGACGGCCACGCGCAGCCCGCGGAACCCCGCGTAGTACGCGCCGTAGAGTCCCGACGGACCGGCGCCGATGATGAGGATGTCGGTGTCCACCATGTCCGGGACGGACGGGGTGGCCGGAACATCGGTAAGAACGCTCATGGCCCGGGAGCGTAGGCACCGCCCATGGCCGGGCCCAATGAAACCGTTCCGCCTGGCGGGACACCTCGCTTCGGCGGAGGCACCCGTCACTGGGAACGTGGCGCGACCACAGGCCGCAATGGGAGGTCGCGACTCATGAACCCGGACAACAGCAGAGCGGGGCGGCTGCTCGTCGCCTGTACGGCGCTCCTCCTCGTCCCCGCCTGCATGGCGGGGACGGTGGACTCCGACGCGGGGGAGGTGAAGGGCGGGCCCACGGTACGTGTCGCCCTCGGCGTCGACGCCTCGTACGCGCCGTTCTACCTGGCGAAGGAGCGGGGGATGTTCGCCAAGGCGGGCGTGAACGTCGAGCTGATGCGCACCGAGGGCGGCCCCACGGCGGGCCAGGCGGTGACGGCCGGCACCGCGCAGCTGGCGGCCAACGCCGACTCCACCGCGCTGTCGCTGATGGCGGGCGATCCGGGGCTGCGGTCGCTGGGGGTCTTCCAGTCCTCCGGCCGCTATCTGAAGGTCGTCATGCGGGACGGCATCACCTCGCCTCGGCAGATCAAGACGATGGCGTCCATCCCGGGCCTCGGCCTGTACGCGACCCACGCGTATCTGCGCCGCCACGGCATCGACCCCGGGTCCGTGACGATCCACCAGAGCTCCCCGCCCGAGATGCCCGGGCTGCTCCAGCGCGGCACCATCGACGCCTACGTCCTCTACGAGCCGTGGGCGGCCAAGGGCGCCGCGTCGGGCGGCCATATCGCGGGCCACAGCGGCGACTTCGGGGTGACCTATGTGCAGTGGCTGCTGGCGGAAGAGAGCTGGCTGAAGAACAACCGGGAGGTCGCGGCCAAGATCTTCAAGGTCCTCGCCGAGGCGGACCGGCTGGTGACCCGCGACCCCGGCGCCGCCGCGAAGGCCACCAACCAGCAGGTGAAGCTGCCCATGGATCAGACGCGGAAGGTGCTCCCGGAGATCACCTTCCGCGTCCGCGGACTGACCGGCGCCGACGTCGCACAGTCCGCCAGGATCACCGACTTTCTCACCGGGCAGAAGCTCATCAAGAAGTCGCCCGATCTGCACCGCGCCCTGCTGAAGGGCTGGTACGAGCGCTACGCCGGTTAGGGCGCGGGCGCCGGTCCGCCGGGGCGGGTCAGCTCGACCGTCCCGGTGACACACGCGGTGCCGTCGTCCTTGAGGACGGACACCTCAAGGGAGACGCGCTGTCCCTGGGCGGCGGGTTCGACCGCGGTGACCGTCGCGGTCCAGGTGAGCGGTTCACCGGCCACCGCGGTCGCCCGGTTGCGCCAGCTCACCCCCTCCAGCCGCGCGCCAGGGCCCGACCAGTCGAGGGCGCACCGGACCAGCATCTCGCCGTGCAGGGTGGACTGCACGACCACATCGGGGAACCCCTCCGAGGCGGCGAACTCCCCGTCGTAGTGGATGCGGTGGGCGTTCCAGGACACGGCGCTGAACCGGAACAGCGCCACCCTGCTGTGGGTGTAGCGGCGTGGCGGGCAGACCTGCCCGGCGGCGGGGGAGTTCACGCGGCGGCCTCCCCCGGAGCCGTTTCCCCGTCCAGCACGACGATCGTCTCGTCCACGGCCATCAGCTCCTTCCCGCTCTCCGCGGTGAAACGTGTCGTGACGCCCAGCAGGACGAACTCCCCCGAGCGGCCCCCCTTGCGGTCCACCGAGGTCACCGCCCGGGACGCGGTGATCCGGACGCCCGCCACCGGGACCCCGGCGAGCCGCACCGACTGGCCGCCGTGCACCTGGCGCACCGGCAGGCCCTGGGTACACGGGGACTCCCGGGCGGCCAGGCCGTCCGGGCGCAGCGCGTCCTCGGCCGGACCGTCCTCCCAGCTCATCATCGCCGCGAGGAACAGCGGGGGAGCCTCGACGGGCTCCCCGGCCGCCTCCCGGTCGCGGGCCCGGGCCGCGTAGGCGTCATCGCCCACCGCGGCGGCGTACCGGCAGAACTCCTTGACGCCCAGCACACCACAGTCCTCGGTCTCCCACCGGCCGATCAGCGTCCGGGCCCGCGCCACCACCTCCTCCAGCGCCGTCACAGGGCGGCCCGCAGCGCCCGGCTGATGCCCAGCCCCGCAGTGCGCAGCGCGCCCGCGTGCGCACCGGCGTCGAAACGGTAGGTGGGCGCGGTGATGGACAGCGCGCCCGCCAGCGAGCCGCCACGGGCGAAGACCGGTACGGCCATGCTCAGATAGCCCAGCCGGATCTCCTCCGCCTCGGTCGCGATGCCCTGCTCCCGGACCCGCTCCAGCTGGGACAGCAGCCGCGCGGGCGAGGTGATCGTGTACCGGGTGAAGGGCTTCAGCCCGTTGCCGATCACCTCACCGGCCAGCGACTTCGGCGAAAACGCCAGGATCGCCTTGCCCGTGGCGGTGCAGTACAGCGGAAGCCGCCCCGCCACCCGGGACTCCTCGCTCAGCCCGCGATGCGGCAGGATCTTCTCCAGATAGACGACGTCGAGGCCGTCGTGGATCGCGAAGTGGATGGTCTCCCGGGTGGCCAGCAGCAGATCCTCCATGTACGGCTGCGCCACCTCGCGCAGGATGCGCTGCCGGCGCACCCGCTGGCCGATCTCGAACAGGCGCAGCCCCAGCCGGTAGTCGCAGCCCGCCCGCTCCAGCAGCCCCCAGACGACCAGCTCCTGGGCGAGCCGGTGCACGGTGGCCTTCGCCACGCCCGTACGCCGCACCAGGTCGGCGAGGGAGAGGGTGTCGTCGTCGGCGGTGAACGCCTCCAGGATCGGACGCACCTTGCCCAGGACGGAGTTCATCGGGTCGCCAGACGGCGGCGCCGCCGCGTGGTCGAGCGGGACGACGGTCATGCCGGACACCCCCTCATGCCGTCGCCTCGTCGAGGAACGCCAGGCTGAGCGGGTTGTACACCTCGGCCTTCTCGTGCTGCGGCCAGTGCCCGCACTCGTTGAAGATCTCCAGCCGGGCCCCGGGGATGGCGGCGGTGATGGCCTCGGCCTCCGGCACGGCCCCGAACGGGTTCTTGTTGCCCCACACCACCAGGGTCGGTGCCTTGATCCGCGCCATCCGGTCCGGCAGCAGCAGATTGCGTGTCCGACGGTCGACCTCCTGGAGCGCCAGCAGGTTGTCCACGTTGGCCTGGAAGTCGGGGTGGTGGTAGATCTCGTAGCGGACCTGGGTCAGCTCATCGCCCAGCTCCTCGTCCCAGTGCGCCCACAGCAGCTCCAGCCGCTTCCGGGTGGCGGAGACGTCGTCGCTCAGGACGGCGTTACGGGTCGAGGTCTTCAGCCGCTCCATCACCTCCGGGTTGACCTTGGTGCCGCCCATGCAGAGCAGCTGGAGCGAGGCAACCCGGTCCGGGTGCTCGCTCGCCAGCCAGGACCCCACCCAGCCGCCCAGGGACTCGCCGACCAGATGCGCGCGCCGCGCCCCCACGGCGTCGAGGTAGGCGATCAGATGGTCGACGTAGGCGGGGATCTCCGCGGGGTGGTCCGGCTTGCCGGTGTAGCCGTGGCCGAGCATGTCGATGGCGTGGCAGCGGTAGCCCCGCTCGACGTACGCCGGGATGTTCCGTACGAACGCCTCCAGGTGGCCGGTGGTGCCGTGCAGGAACACCACGTGCTCGCCGTCCTCGGGACCGGCCTGCAGCGCCCGGGTGGTGATGTCGCCGGTCTCCACATAGGCGTGCCGGTAGTCGATGCCGGAGAGTTCCGTCCAGATGCTCATGGCTGCCTTTCGCTGGTGTGATGCTGTGCGGGGTCGAGGACGGCGACGCCCATGCCGGTGAGCCACTCGGGCAGGGATTCGTAATTCAGCCGCCGTCCGGGGACGTGGTCGAGCAGGGCCGCCATGAGCAGCCAGGTGCGCACCTCCTGGGCGCCGTTGCCCGCCACCTTCTCCAGTTCTTCGGTGGTGTACCGGGCCACTTCATGGGTCCGGCCGCTTTCCACCAGGCTCAGGAACTCCTCGTCGAAGTCCTCGTTGATCGCGGCCTCGGCGGCCCGGATGATCTCGCGGCGCCGGACGTCGTAGTCCTTCCAGTGGTCGCGGCCGTTCAGCCACGCGCCCACCATGAACTCCTCGTCGTCGCCCCGCGGATCGCGCCAGTCCGGCCAGGGCAGCCGGTGCGAGAGCCCGCCGGAGCCGATCACCGCCACCCGGCGGCCCTCGGGATACGCCAGCACCGCGTCCCGGATGGCCCGGCCCAGCTGCTCGCAGCGCTCCAGGGTGGGCAGCGGATGGGCGAAGACGTTCACCACGATGGGCACGATCTCCACGTCCAGCCCGTCCAGCAGATACTGGATGGCGTGCGACTGGCCGTGGTCGATCTGGAGCCTGGCCGAGTACGCCAGGTCGAAACGGCCGCCCTCCACCACGGTGTTGGCGATGTGCCGGGCGAGCGGCACGTCCACCGGCTGCGGACCCTCCGGGGTGCCGGACTCACCGCTGGCCACGCACTCGCCCACGCCGATGGTGAAGCTGGGGATGAGGTCCAGCCAGAAGCCGCGGAAGTGGTTGGAGCCCACCACGATCACGGTGTCGGGCCGGGCCGCCGCGATCTCGTCGCGCGCCTCCCGCAGCGCGTCGCGGAACCGCTCGGCGCGGTCCTTGTGGAAGGTCTCCTCCCAGTGGGTGTTCATGAGCGTGCTGTGCGACGCGCCCACACCCAGGACGATGTCGGTCATTCCGGCTCTCCTTCCACCTCGCCGCGTGTGCGGGTGACGGTGTCGACGGCGGTACGGACCAGATGGCGGGTCAGCCGCTCCATGGCCCGGACGTCGACGGTGTTCATGCCCCTGGCGAAGTCGATCTCGAAGGGGGCCTCGGTGACCTTCGGCATGCCGACGCGCACCGTGGGCACGCCCCGGCCGCGCAGGATGTTGGCGTCGGTGGCGCCGCTGTTGCCACGGATCACCTCATGCGGACGGCCCTCCAGGGCCTCCCAGCCCCCGATCGCGCTGCGGCACACCCAGCTGTCCGGATCGGTCCGGGTGCCGGGGATGGCGAGGATCATCTCGGCGCCGACCTCGATCCCGGTGTCGTCCCGGATCGTGTCGAGCGCGGCCAGGAATTCCCGCTTGGCCCGCATCGGGGTGGTGTCCGGGCCGATCCGCAGATCCACCCTGAGGGTGCAGGCCGCCGGGGTGGTGGCCGCCATCCGCGGCCATCCGCCGCGCACCGAGGCCACCACGCCCTGCGGCGCGACGGTGCCACCGGTGTGGCGGAGCGCGTACTTCTCGAACCACTCCTCCAGGCGCAGCGCGACCGTGCCCGCGTTCGCGATGGCGTTGTCGTACGGCAGGCGGTGGCGCGAACCCACATAGGTGTGCAGTCCGCCCACGGTGACCTCGAACCAGACGAGCCCGACCTCGTCCCAGGACACCGTCCAGCCGGGTTTGGCGATCACCGCGTAGTCGGTCCACACGCCCTGCTCCAGCAGGAACGAACAGCCCGCGCCCTGGCCCGTGTTGTACCGGACGCCGCCCGGCCGGGCGTTGGTGGGCATGCCGCCCGCGCCGAACGCCGCGACGAGATCGCCGGTGAGCGGGACACCGGCGCGGCGGATGGCCTCGGCGGCCATCATCACGCATGCGGCGTGGCCCTTCGGATTGGACGCCCCGAGCCCGGTCACCAGATCGCCGTGGACGGTGGCGCGCGGGCGCATGTCGTCCCGCAGCTCGGGGCCGATCCAGGGCAGGTCCTCGCTCTCCTCGCCGACCGTGAGGGTGTCGATGGGCGCGTAGAGCATGAGGTCGGGGCCGGTGCCGTCGCCGGCCAGCCGGGCCCAGGCGTTGGCCTGCCGGTCGTCGACCGGCTGCACCCGGGCGTGGCATCCGGCGGCGTCGAGGGTGTCCGCGATGTGTGCGGCGAGCGGCCCCTCGTCGCCCGTCGGGCTCGGGATGTCGACCAGCCCGGTGATCAGCTCGCGCAGCCGGTCGGTGGTGATGTGGCGCCAGGCCTCGGCGGCCCAGGCGCGCCGCCTCTCGTCCAGCCCGGCCAGTTCGTCCAACTCGGTGAGCCCTTCCGGGCCGCCGCCGGTCATTGGTTGATCCTGTGGACCTGGGTCATGGTGGTGCGCGCGACGCGCTTCCGGGCCAGGGGGAGGCCCACGGCGATCGCGGCCCCGGCCAGCAGGGTGAGCAGTGTGCGGCCCATGGTCATGCCTTCTTCTCGCGGGTGGGCTTGGCGGCTTCCGGGGAGTCGGCTTCGGTGCCGAGCGCGGCCAGCTTCTTTCCGTACTCCTCCTCGCTGAGGTTCCGCCAGGAGGTCAGCGAGACATCGGGGCGGTAGAGCTTCTCCGGCGGCGCGTCGGTGACGTCGACCATCCAGGCGTCCTGGCCGGAGAACTGCCCGTGGAAGAGCCAGCGGACGGCGCCCAGGTATTTGGCGTAGAAGCCGAGCGTCTGCCAGCCCTCGGTGAAGTTGACCATCACCCCGACGTAGCGGTGGTTGTCCTCGTCCACCGGCACGTAGAACTCGTAGTGGATGAACTTGGGGTAGGCGATGCGCAGCACACCCGGCATCGACAGGGACGCGAAGCCGGGGAACTCCTGCGCCTCGATCGTCGGATTGATCGTGTCGGCCTTGCCGGTGTTGCCGATGTTGAAGGTTTCCTTCGGCGGCTGCATCTTCCACCAGCGCTTGTTGGACCAGTGGCCCACGCCGGGGTAGTCGGCCTCCCAGTGCACCTCGTCCTGCACCCGGAAGATCCAGCGGCCCTTGGGCACGATCCGGGTGATGTTCCAGGTGGGCATGGGCTTGAACAGCCGCCACAGCGCGGTCCGGTGGAGATATTTCGCGTGGCCCTCGTCGAAGCCGTTCTCGCAGGCGAAGCGCCAGTTGCCGCCGCGCGGCTCGATCCGGCCGCCCATGACGAACCCGTTGCCGACGAGCTCCTCGGGGAGCTGTGAGTCGATGGAGTGCGGCTCCTCGTCGGCGAGCGGGATGTACACCCACACCATGCCGAGGCGCTCTTCCACCGGGTACGTCCGCACCCCGACCTTGCCGGTCAGCCTGCAGCCGGGCCCGTCGGTGATGACCGCGGACAGCTTGCCGGTGGGCAGATCGAACGTCCACCCGTGGTACGGGCAGCTCACGGTGCCCGGAAACTGCTGGTCGCCCTCCGAGAGCGGCACCCCGCGGTGCGGGCAGCGGTTGTGCAGCGCGTACGCCGTACCGCCGTCCCGGATCAGGGTGATCTTCTCGCCGCAGAGAGTGAACGGGAGCGGCTTTCCGGTGATGTGGCTGGACCAGGTGACCGGGTACCAGTACCCGCGGAAGCCCGCGCCCGCCGCGTCGTAGTGGGGCCATGAGCTCCAGTCCTGGCGGCCGGGTTCTCCCGCTGGTCTGGCGCGGCCCCGGCCGGTGTGCTTGGTATCGGGCGAGCCCTCGACCGTCATCGTGCGTGTCCTCCCGCTGCCGTAGGAACGTGGCACCGAGCATGCGCGGACCCGCCGCGTTCGCCTACGGACTCGTCCCGCTCAGCAGAACGCCCGGTGTCGCGGGAGGCGCGCGGAGGTGGCGGCGGAGGTGGCGTCCACCTGGCGGGTCACCCCGTCGAAAGGCGCGGGACGGGGCGCGTCCCGCTCAGCGGAACCCGCTCCATGCGCGGGCGCGCCGCCGCGTTCTACCGTGCGCCAATTCGGTGAAGGGAGCACGATGACGAAGACCATCGCAACCCCCCGGCCCCCGGACGGCTCGGTGCCCGGGAGCGGCGGAACACGCGGCGCGGCCCTGTCCGCCACCGGGGTCGGTATCCGGTTCGGCTCCTTCGAGGCCGTACGGGACATCTCGCTCGACATCGCGGCCGGTGAGTTCCTCTGCCTGCTCGGGCCGAGCGGCTGCGGCAAGTCCACTCTGCTGTCCGCCATGGCCGGGTTCGTCCCGGTGGCCGAGGGCGGCCTCACCGTCGACGGCGACCCGGTCGGCGGTCCCGACCCCGACCTCGGGATGGTGTTCCAGAGCAGCGAGGCCCTGTTCGACTGGATGACCGTACGGCAGAACGTGGCTTTCGGCCCCCGGATGCGCGGACAGTCCCGGGCGGCGCGGGCCGAACTGGCCGACACCTACCTCGGCCTGGTGGGGCTGCGCCACTGCGCCGACCGGTTTCCCGGCCAGCTGTCCGGCGGTATGCGCCAGCGGGTGCAGATCGCCCGGGTGCTGGCGGGCGGGCCGCGGGTGGTGCTGATGGACGAGCCGTTCGGCGCGCTCGACGCCCAGACCCGCCAGGTGATGCAGGACGAGATGGGCCGCATCTGGAAGGCCTCGGGCTGCACCGTCGTCTTCGTCACCCACGACATCGACGAGGCGATCCTGCTGGCCGACCGGATCGCGGTGATGACCGCGGGCCCGGCCGCCTCGGTCAAGGCCGTCTACCCGGTGGACCTGCCCCGGCCCCGCGACCCGGCCGATCCGGCCGCCGCCGAACTCCGCCGCGGTCTGCGCGAGGACATCGGTGAAGAAGTGCGCAAGTCCCTGCGCGACCAGGGACTCGACCTCGAGGAGACCCGATGACCGGGGGAGACCCGATGACCGAGGAGATCCGATGACCATCGTGACGGCGGGCACGTCCGCCACTCCGCGCCCCGGGAGACGCCCCGGGCGGCGCACCGGCCGCGCCACCGCCGGGCGGCTGCGCGCGGCCGGGCTGTACACGGTGTCCGTCCTGGCCGGGGTCGCCGTGTGGCAGCTGCTGGCGGTGACGTACGGCTCCGCGCTGGTCGCCTCCCCGAGCGAGACCCTGTCGGCGGCCCGGGAGCTGGCGGGCGACGGCACCCTGTTCAACTCGGTCGTCGCCTCCGGCCGCCGCATCCTGATCGGCTGGGGGCTCGGCCTGGCCGTGGGTGTTCCCGTCGGCCTGCTGATCGGGCAGATCCCGCTCGTGCGGCATCTGCTCGACCCCTATATCGAGTTCTTCCGGTTCATCCCCCCGGTCGCGTTCGTGACCCTGGCGGTGGTGTGGCTGGGCATCGGCGAGTCGTCGAAGGTCGTCCTCATCTTCTACACGTCGGTCTTCATCGTCACCCTGAACACCAGCGCCGGCGTCATGGCCGTGAACGAGTCGAAACTGCGCGCCG
This sequence comes from Streptomyces sp. NPDC005962, assembly GCF_040629205.1. Lineage (NCBI taxonomy): Bacteria > Bacillati > Actinomycetota > Actinomycetes > Kitasatosporales > Streptomycetaceae > Streptomyces > Streptomyces sp. NPDC005962. The sequence goes on from NZ_JBEXVE010000002.1 coordinate 510,897, forward strand.
CGGCGAGCCTGGGCGCGAACCGCCGCCAGATCCTGCGATGCGTCGTGCTGCCGTCGACCGTGCCCCATATCGTCACCGGGGCGCGGCTGGCGATGGGCAACAGCTTTCTGACCATCGTGTCCGCGGAGATCGTCGCCTCGCAGGTCGGCCTGGGATCGCTCATCTGGACCTCCCGCAACTACGGTCGCATCGACTGGGTATTCGTCGGGATCATCACCCTGGGCATCCTCGGGTTCGTCTACGATCGCGTGCTCCGCATCGTCGCCTCCCGTGTCCTGAGTCGTTATGGAGTGAAACTGTGAGCAGCCAGACGTCCCGTGCCCTCGTCCTCGGGAGCTTCGGCACCCTGCCCCGGCTGTCGGAGCGTCCGGTGCCGGAGCGGGGACCGGGCCAGACCCTCGTACGGGTGCGTGCCGCGCAGGTGGGCCACCTCGACCTGAACATCGTGGACGGCGCGTTCGGCATCCTGCCCGATCTGCCCACCGTGCCCGGCACCACCGGATGCGGTGTCGTCGTGGCCTCCGACACCCACCCCGAGGGCGCCCTGGTCAAGATCAACGGCAAGGGGCTCGGGATGCGCCGGGACGGCAGCTGGGCCGACCACGCCGTGGTGCCCGACGCGGCCGTGTCCCCGGTGCCCGAGGGCACCGACCCCGCCCTGGCGTGCAGCTACTTCTCCCCGGCGGGCTCGGCCTGGGCCGCGGTGCACTCGGTCGCAGGCGTACAGCCGGGGGAGCGGGTGATGGTGACCGGCGCGGCGGGCGCGGTCGGCGCCCTGACGGTGCAGGTCGCCGCGCGGGCCGGGGCGGAGGTCATCGGCGTGGTCGGCCGCCCGGCCAAGCTCGCTCACGTCCCGGCGCCGGCCAAGGCGGTCCTGGCAACGGAGCTGTCGCCCGAGGCCGTGGGCGGCCCGGTCGACGCGCTTATCGACACCGTCGGCGGCCCGGTGCTGCGCGACGCGCTGGGGCTGGTCCGGCCGCGTGGCCGGGCCGCGCTCGTCGGCTACACCGCCGGGCGGGAGCTCGCCGTCGACCTCGCGGACTGGCTCCTGGCCGACGTGGCGCTGCTGCCCGTCAACCTGATGTCGCGGGGCAGGGAGGTCGCCGCCGACACCGACGCGATGCTCGGCGACCTGATGTCCGGGGAGCTGACGCTGCCGATCGAGCGCTACACCCCCGACCGGCTGGCCGAGGCGGTGGAGCGGCTGCGTACCGGAGCCGCGGTGGGCAAGGTGGCGCTCGACCTTTCCTGACCCGTCCCACCCGGCTGAGCGGGCTGCCCCGGCGGCCCGCTCAGTGGACCGGATCGCTTGGGCGGGACACCCCGGCCACCACACCATCGGTGCATGGACCTCATGGACATCCAGGCACCCCCGGCGGGCGCCTCCGCGGAGGCGGACGGCGTCACGTACCACTACATCGAGACGGGGCAGGGCAGCCCCACCGTCTTCCTCCACGGAGGCGGCCCCGGGTGCACCGGCTGGTCGGACTTCGGTCAGGTCTCGCGGCTCTTCGCCGCGGACCGCCGGTGCCTCCTGGTGGACATCCTGCAGTACGGCAAGTCCGCGAAGCCGGTCATCAAGGGCCCCATGTGGGACTACCACGCCGCCAAGACCGTGGCGCTGATGGACACCCTCGGCGTGGAGCGCGCCGACTTCGTGTGCAACTCCTGGGGCGGCACCATCGCGCTCAACCTGGCCGCCCTGTACCCCGAGCGGGTCCGGTCCCTCGTCATCACCGGCAGCATGCCCGTCTTCCACGGCCCGCTGGCCCCGCTGCCGGAAGGCGGCCGCCGCGGACGCAACGCCCGGGACGTGTACTACGGGGGGACCGGCCCGTCGTGGCAGAAGATGCGCGAGCTGATGGCACGCCTGGAGTGGTACGACCCGGACGCCATCCCCGACGCCACGGTGACGATGCGCCACGAGCAGAGCCTCGACCCGGAGGAGAGGGCGCTCGCCGGAGCCTCCGACAACCCGCGCGGCGACTGGCAGGACCTCACCGGCACACTCGGCCGCATCCAGGCGCCGACGCTCTTCATGTGGGGCATGTACGACGCGTTTCTCACCCCGGACTATCCGCTGATGCTGGCCCGCATGATCCCCCGGGGCAATCTGCACGTGATGAACGACGTCTCGCACCACCTCCAGGAAGAACGCCCCCACGACTACTACACCGTCGTCTCCGCCTTCCTGAATCAACAGCACGCCTGAACCAGCAGAACACCTGACACAGCGCGGAGGAAACGTGAGCGAGCCTGCTCTGCGGGTCGTCGAACTGTCCAGCCCGTTCGCCCGGTTCGCGGGCAGGCTGCTGGTCGGACTGGGCTACGAGGTCGTGCTCGTCGAACCGCCCGAAGGCGACGCGACCCGGCGCGAGGAAGGCGGTGACGCGTTCGCCCACTGGCACGCCGGGAAGCGTGCCGTGACCCTCGACCCGGCCACCCCCGACGGCGCGGCCGGGCTGCGCCGCCTGCTGGAGGGCGCCGACATCCTGCTCGACGGAACCCCCGGCGGCGCGGAGGCGAGCGCCGAAGGCCTCGACCACCTGGTGCACGTACGCGTCACCCCCTTCGGGCTGACCGGGCCGCGCGGCGGCTGGCAGGGCAGCGACTTCGTGGTGGCGGCGCTGGGCGGGATGCTCGCGCAGGTGGGCGACCCGGACGGCCCGCCGCTGCGGATGCCGGAGGGGCAGGCGGAACACCTCGCGGGCGTGGGCGCGGCCATCGCCGCCCTGCTCGGGCTGCGGGCCCGGCGGCGCGGCCCGGGCCAGCTCGCCGACGTCTCCGCGCAGGCGTGTGTCGCGGCCGCCCTGGAGGCGGGCTGCCTCGCCTACCTCCATGAGGACCGGGTCCCGGGCCGCCCGGGGCGGGTGCATCCGCTGGTGCCGCACGGGCTGTTCCGGGCCGCCGACGGCTATCTGGGCGGCGGGCTCGGGGGCAGTCCGCGCATGTGGGACGCACTGCTGGAGTGGCTGCGCGAGGAGGGCGCGGAGGCCGATCTCGCCGAGCCCCGGTGGCAGGACCCCGTCGAGCGCAAGAAGTACCAGGAGCATGTGTTCGCGGTGGTCCAGGACTTCCTGAGCCACCGGCCCAAGGCCGACTTCGCGGAGCGGGCCCAGGCCAGAAAGCTGCCCTGGGCGGCCGTCGACCTGCCCCATGAGCTGCCGGACAACCCGCAGCTCGCCGCGCGCGGCTTCTTCACCCGGCTGCGGACCCCGCAGGGGGAGCGGACCGACATCGGCTTCCCGTTCGCGTTCCCCGAGGGCCACCGGCCCGGGAAGCTCGACGTCCCCGGACCCGGCGCCGATCAGGGGCTGCTCGATGAGCGCCGCCCGGCCCGCCCGGTGGCCGCCGCCGCTGTCGACGAGCCCGTGCGGCCCGCGCTGCACGGCGTCCGCGTCCTGGATCTGACCTGGGTGCTGGCCGGTCCGTACTGCACCAAGGTGCTGGCCGACCACGGCGCCGAGGTCATCAAGGTCGAGTCCGCTGGCCGCCCCGACCCCACCCGGTTCGCCCCCTTCATGCACCTCTCCCGGGGAGACCACACCGACCCGAACACCAACGGCTACTTCAACGAGGTCAACCGCAACAAGCAGAGCGTCGCCCTCGACACCCGCACCGAGGACGGCCTCGCGGTGCTCCGCGAACTCATCGCGTCCTGCGATGTCCTCGTCGAGAACTTCAGCTCCACGGTCATGAAGAAACTGGGCCTCGGCTACGACGCGCTCCGCGAGATCAACCCGGGCATCGTGTACGTCAGCATGTCCGGGATGGGCCACACCGGGCCGCGCAACGGCTGGGTGTCGTACGCGGACACCGTATCCGCGAGCAGTGGACTGACCGGCCTCACCGGCTGGGGGCCGGACGACGTGGTCGGTGTGATCTACGGCCACGGCGACATCGTCGCGGGCCTCCAGGCCGCGCTGGCCACCGTGGCCGCGCTGGAACACCGCGACGAGACCGGGCGCGGACAGCACATCGACCTGTCCCAGCTGGAGGCGATCGCCGCGCACATGGGCACCAGCCTCCTCGCCGCCTCGCACCCGGAGCGGGAAGTGGCCCGGCCGAGGGGCAACACCCACCCCCGGTGGAGCCCCCAGGGCGTCTACCGGTGCCTGGGCGCCGACCGGTGGCTGGCCCTCAGCGTCCGCGACGACACGGAATGGGCGGCCGTGTGCGAGGTGATCGGGCGCCCGGAGCTGGCCACCGACGAGCGGACGGCCACCGCCGAGGCCCGCCGCCGGGCCGCCGACCTGGTGGACACCGCGCTCGGCGGCTGGGCGCGGGGCATGCCCGCCGACGCCGCCGCCGAGCTGCTCCAGGAGCGGGGCGTACCGGCCGGAGCCGTGCAGGACGGCCGCGAACTCGTCGAGCACGACCCGCAGTTGCGGGCGCGCGGCTTCTATGTGCACGCCCAGCACCCGGTCGCGGGCGGCTTCCTCCACGAGGGCCTGCCGATCCGCCTCACCCGCACCCCCGGCTCCCTCCGCACACCCGCGCCCGTACTCGGCGCCGACACCGACACGGTGCTGCGCGATGTGGCCGGGCTGACCGCCGAACGCATCCGGCAGCTGCGCGAGGCGGGGGTTCTGCGGTGAGCACACCGGGCGCGGCCATGACGCTCCCCGCTCTCCTCGACGCCGCCGCGGCCAAATTCGGCGACCGGGTGTTCCTGCGGGCCGACGGGGTGACCCGCACCTACCGGCAGTCCCGCGAGGCGGCGGCCACCATGGCGGGAGCGCTCGCCGCGCGCGGCTGCCGCCCCGGCGACCGGGTCGCGGTCATGTCCGGCAACCGCGTCGAGTTCACCGATCTGATCCTCGGCTGCGCCTGGCTCGGCGCGGTGCTGGTGCCGCTGAACACCGGGCTGCGCGGCGAGGGCCTGCGACACATCCTGCGCCAGGCCGAGCCGTCCTTCCTGTGCGCCGAGGAGGAGTTCACGGGACGTATCACGGCGGCGGGTTTCCGCGGCCCGGTGTGGACCATCGGCGGCGACGGCGCCCCGGCCCCAGGCGAGGCCGGGGCGCTGCCGCCCGCGACCGTGGGACCCGCGGACACCGCCGCCATCCTGTTCACCTCGGGCACCACGGGCGTCGCGCGCGGGGTGCGCTGCCCGCACGCCCAGTCCGTGTGGTGGGGCCGTAACGTCGCCGACTCCCTGCGCCTCACCTCGGACGATGTGCTCCACACCTGTCTGCCGCTGTTCCACACCAACGCCCTCAACACCCTGGCGCACGCCATGACCGTGGGCGCCGCGTGCGTGCTCGGGCGGCGGTTCTCCGCGGGCGGGTACTGGGCCGAGGTGGCGGAGGCCGGTGCCACCGCCGTGTATCTGCTCGGCGCGATGGTGCCCATGCTGCTGGCGCGGCCGCCCGGCCCCCACGACCGTGCGCACCGGGCCCGGCGCGGGCTGTCACCGGCCACCCCGGGCCCGGCGTACCAGCCGTTTCTGTCCCGTTTCGGCGTCACGCTGGTGGACGGATTCGGCTCCACAGAGACCAATCTCGTCATCGGGTCGACCCCCGCCCGCCACCGGCCCGGCTACATCGGCACCGTGCGCGACGGCTTCTCCGCGCGGGTGGTCGACGAACGGCTCGCTCCCGTCGCGGACGGCATGGCGGGTGAGCTGGTCGTCCGCAGCCACCGGCCGTTCGCCTTCTCCACCGGCTACCTGGGGGACGACCCGCCCCCGCCGCCCGACGCCTGGCGCCGCACCGGCGACCGGGTGATCCGCGAACCCGACGGATGGTTCCGCTTCGTCGACCGGATCAAGGACGTCATCCGGCGGCGCGGTGAGAACATCGCCTCGGCGGAGGTGGAGTCGGCGGTCCGCTCCCATCCGGCGGTGGCCGGGGCCGCGGCCTTCCCCGTGGCGTCGGAGCTGGCCGAGGACGAGGTCATGGTGGCGGTGACGGTCCGCCCTGACCGGGCGCTGGACCCGCTGGAGCTGGTGCGCCACTGCGAGGACGAGCTTCCGCCGTTCGCCGTGCCCCGCTACGTCGACATCGTCCCCGAACTGCCGCTCACCGCGACCGGCAAGATCCGCAAGGCCGTGCTCCGCGAGCGCGGGGTCACGGCGCACACCTGGGACCGTGCCGGTCAGCGGGGGGCGTCCCCGGTCAGCCGCCCGTCACCCACTCCGTGATGACCTTGGCGTACTCCTCGGGCAGCTGCTCCGGCGCGGGGACGTGTCCGCCGGGTACGACCCGTGTGTCGCAGCCGAGCGCCGCGGCGAACTTCTCCAGGGCGGGCAGCGAGTAGTGGTCCCCGTCGGCGCACACCGCGAGCGTCCGCGCGGTGATGTGCCGCAGACGCTGCTCCATCGCGTAGCGCCGGACCGCCACATGGCCTTCCTCCACCCGGTCCAGCACCGTCACCGCGTCGATCACATAGCGGTGCAGCGCCGCCTCCTCCCCCTCCCGGTAGAAGCCGCGCCGCCGGTTCCACAGCTCCAGCAGATGGGAACCGTCGGGCCGGGGGTCGACGTGGTCGACCGGCTTGCGCCGGTCGGCGGTGCGCCGCTTCTCGTCGTCGACGAAGGGCGTGGCGGAGAGCAGCAGGCTGGCGACGCGGTCCTGGTAGCGGGCGGCCAGCTCCACCGCGACGACACCGCCCGTGTGGTGCCCCACCAGGTGGAATCGCTCCAGGCTCAGCGCCTCGACGAGGGCCCCGGCGGCGTCGGCGAAGCGCTCGATCGTATGCGGCTCCTCGGGCTTCGCGGAGGCGCCGAAGCCCAGGGTGTCCATGGCGATGCCCCGGTGCACGGCCCCGACCAGCGGCAGCACCTGAAGGTACTCGGTCCAGGAACGCGGTGTCTGATGGAGCATCAGCACCGGCTCGCCCGTACCCGATTCGACATAGTGCAGCTGCCCGAAGGGGCTGGGCACATAGCCGCGCAGCAAGGAGTCCGTCATGAGTGACCTGCCTGTTCCATCGGACGGGAGGGAGCGGGAGGCGCGCCGATGGTGAACACTGTGGAGGCCCCGCACGCCGGGCACCAGGCAACCGGTCCGCTCTGCGAACCGCCGGCCGGGGCGTTCGGCATGGCCGATCGGGCGCTAAGAATGCGATAGGCCGCCTCATGACTCTCGATTGCGGCGCGAGGACGCCTTAGGGTATATGCCGATATGTCGATGGACTCGGCAGGTCGCGTACGCACCTGGTGCGATGAGCGGCTTCCCCTGCTCTCGGCGGTCGGTGTCCAGCTCACGGACCGCGAGGTGATGGAGCACGCGCTGACGCAGGCGGTGTCCGAACTGGGCGGTATCGCGGGAGCGGTGCACTGGTCGTGCGGGCCCGCGGGCAGCCACGAACTGCGTCTGGTGCTCGCGGGCGGGCTGCCCCGGTCCGCCCTCCAGGAGTGGGAGGAGATCCGGGAGGACGACCCGGCGCTCGCCCCCGCCCGGGCCGTACGGGACGGCGCGTTCGTCTGGCTGCCCGCCGCCGACGGGCGCGTTCCGGGCGCGCGCTGCCCGGACACCGAGCGTGTCCGTCCGTACGCGCACGGCAGACTTCCCGAGGCGACCATGGTGGCCGCCGTCCCCCTGTTCGGCGAGGACACCCCCGTCGGCGCGCTGTCCGTGTTCACCGGGCCCGGCGCGCCCACCGCGGAGCAGCGCGGCTTCCTGCTGGAGATGGCCCGCTGGGCCTCCGGGCGGCTGTCGCGGCCCGCCCCCGTGGCGGGCCGGGCCCCTCCGTGGTGGCAGGTGCAGCCCGCCGGCTCCGGGCTCCGCCAGGCCCTGGTGGCGGCGAAGGTCGGTTCCTGGGAGTGGGACATCCGTACCGGCGAGATGGTCTGGGACGCGGCGGGGCTCGCACTCCTGGGCATACCGGAGGACTACGAACGCCGCATCGAGAGCTGGGTCGGCCTGATCCACCCCGAGGACGTACCGCGGGTCATGGCCGCCACGCAGGAGGCGCTGCACGGGCGCGGTGTGTACGAGGCCGAGTACCGGGTGTGCCGCCCGGACGGCACCACCGGCTGGGTCCAGAGCCGTGCCCACCTGGCGGTCGACGGGCGCGGCGAACCCGTCCGCATGATCGGCCGGGTCTGGGACACCACCGAGAGCCGCATCGCGCGGGAGTCCGTGGGGCAGGCGCTGCGCTTCATGAGCGACGCGTTCTGGGCGGTGAACCGGGAGTGGCGGATCACCTTCCTCAACGTCGAGGCCGAGCGCCTCGTCGGACCGTCCGTGGACGTGCTGGGCGGGCCGCTCTGGGACGGCCCCGCGGGCCTGGTCCCCGAGCTGGAGGCCCGCTGCCGGCACGCCGCGCTCGACGGCACACCGGCGGGGTTCGACATCCGGTGGCCCACCGACGGCCGCTGGTACCACATCCGGCTGGTCCCGGTGCCCGACGGGTTGACCGCCTACCTCACCGATGTCACCGACACCCGCACCCGGGCGGCGCGGCGGGAGGCGGCCGAGCGGTCCGCCGCCGAGCAGGCGGCGAGGATACGCGGGATGACGAGCGCGCTCGCCGAGGCGGTGACCACCCACGACGTCGTCGAGGTGGCCGCCGCCCACATGCTGTCCCCGTTCGGCGCCTCGGGCCTGCTGGTCCAGGTGCTGGAAGGCGAGCGGCTGCACGTGGTCGGGGCCGTCGGATATCCGCAGACGTTCCTGCGCAAGATCGACGGGATCGCGGCGGCCGACAGCCACCCGCTCCTCCACGAGGTGATCGCCTCGCGCCAGCCCCGCTTCATCGCCTCGGCCGCCGAGTACGTCGAGCTGGCCCCCGGCCTCGCCGACTACCCGGCCCTCGCGGAGAAGAACGCCTGGGCCCTCCTGCCCCTGATCGCCTCCGGCGATCCCAGCGGCGTGTGCGTCGTCGCCTTCGCCGAGCCCCGCCGCTTCTCCGCCGACGACCGCACCCTGCTGACGGCCCTGAGCGGCATGGTCGCCCATTCCCTGTCCCGGGCCCGGCTCTACGACGCCGAGCACGCCCGCGCCCAGGCGCTGCAGCGCGGTCTGCTGCCCCAGGACCTGCCCACGCCGTCCGCCGTCACCGCGGCCGTGCGGTATCTCCCGGCCAGCAGCGGTACGGAGGTCGGTGGCGACTGGTACGACATCATCCCGCTGTCCGCGGAGCGGGTGGCGCTCGTCATCGGCGATGTGATGGGCCACGGGCTGGCCGAGGCCGCCACCATGGGACGACTGCGCACCGCCGTGCACACACTGGCCAACCTGGAGCTGCCCCCCGAGGAGGTCCTCGCCCACCTCAACGACATCGTCAGCGACCTCGGCGACGACTCCTTCGCCACCTGCCTGTACGCCGTCTACGACCCGGTGTCCGGGGTCTGCTCCATGGCGCGCGCGGGCCACCCTCCGCCGCTCCTGGTGCGCCCCGACGGGGTCGTGGAGTGCCTGGACATCGAGCCCGACCCGCCGCTGGGCGCCGCCGAACCCCCGTTCAGTACGGCCGAACTGCGACTGCCCGGCCACGGCCTGCTGGTGCTGTACACCGACGGCCTGGTCGAGTCCGCCACCCGCGACATCGACGTGGGCATCGCCGAGTGCTCCCGGGTCTTCACCACCGACGCCGGACGGCGCCTGGCGGGCCCCGGCGATCCGCCCCCGGCCTGCGGTCCGGGCGAGGACCACCGCGAGGAGCGCGGACGGCTCGACCGCCTCTGCGACACCCTTCTCGACGCCATGCTGCCCGCCCAGCAACTGACCACGGACGACACCGCCGTGCTCGTCGCCCGGCTGCACCGCACCGCCCCCGAGAACATCTCCGTCCGGCGGCTCCCCGATGAGCCGGTGGCGGCCTCCCTCGCCCGCGAACACGTCCGCGATCAGCTGACGGCGTGGCATCTGGACGAGCTGGTCACGACCACCGAACTCCTCGCCAGCGAGCTGGTCGGCAACGTCGTCCGGCATGCGCGGGGCCCCGTCCGGCTGCGCCTGATCCGCGGCTGGACACTCATCTGCGAGGTCTCCGACGGCAGCGCCACCACACCGCGCATCCGCCGGGCCGCCGAAATGGACGAGGGCGGACGCGGTCTGCAACTGGTCGCCGCGATCTCCCAGCGCTGGGGCACGCGCTACACCGCCGACGGCAAGTGCATCTGGACGGAACAGCCCATCCCGCCCCGGCGCTCCTGAACGTCCCCTCCGTGAAGGTCAGTTGACGTAACCTCCTGGTTGACATGTCCGCCTCCACAAGGCCAACCAGGAGGACACAGTGCGGCCAAGCTCCCGCATCCGCAAGGTCTCGTTCATCCTCGGCACCGCCATCGCCCTGGTCGTCGCATTGCCCGGAAGCGCTCTCGCGGACCCGCCGAAGGCCCTGCCCGGCAACGCGGAGGCGCTGGAGCAGACGTTCCAGCCCGCCTACGACTACGACACCGACGGCTGCTACCCCACCCCCGCCATCGGCCCCGACTCCACGCTGAACGGTGGACTCAACCCCTCCGGGGCGCCCAACGGGCAGTGCCGCGACGCCCCGGACCTCGACAACACCAACGGATACGCGCGCTCCAAGTGCAACAACGGCTGGTGCGCCGTCATGTACGGCCTCTACTTCGAGAAGGACCAGGCGTCGGTCGGCGGACACCGCCACGACTGGGAACACGTCGTGGTGTGGGTGCAGAACGACCAGGCCCAGTACGTCTCCACCTCCGCCCACGGCGGGTTCACCACCTACGGCCGCGACCAGGTCCGGTGGGACGGAACCCACCCGAAGATCGTCTACCACAAGGACGGACTGAGCACCCACGCGTTCCGCCTCGCCAACACCAATGACGAACCGCCGGAGAACCACTACCACGCCTGGCAGTTCCCCACTCTGGTCGGCTGGAACGGCTACCCCGCGGGCCTGCGCGACAAGCTGAGCCAGGCCGACTTCGGCAGCGCCAACTTCGGCCTCAAGGACGCCGGCTTCGCCGACCACCTCCAGAAGGCCAAACCGTCGGGCATCCCCTTCGACCCTGCCGCGTGACCGGATAACCCCAGTTCAGCCCAGGGCACGGTCGAGGTTGAAGGCCGCGCTGATGAGCGCGAGATGGGTGAACGCCTGCGGGAAGTTGCCGATCTGCTCACCGGTGCGGCCGATCTCCTCCGCGTACAGCCCGCAGTGGTTGGCGTACGTCAGCATCTTCTCGAACGCGAGCCGCGCCTCGTCCAGCCGTCCGGCCCGGGACAGCGCCTCGACGTACCAGAACGAGCAGATCGAGAAGGTGCCCTCTTCGCCGCGCAGCCCGTCCGGGCTGGCCTGGGGGTCATAGCGGTAGACCAGCGAGTCGGACACCAGCTCCTCGCCCAGCGCGTCCAGGGTGGACAGCCACTTGGGGTCGGCCGGGGAGATGAACTTGGCCAGCGGCATCATCAGTACGGAGGCGTCGAGCACATCGTCGCCCTCGTGCTGCACGAACGCGTGCCGCCGCGGTGACCAGCCGTTTCGCATGATCCGGCGGTAGATCCGGTCGCGGGTCCGCGACCAGCGGGGCATGTTCGCGGGCAGGCCGCGGTGGGTGGCGATGCGCATCGCCCGCTCGATCGCGACCCAGCACATCAGCCGCGAGTACAGGAAGCACTGGGGGCCGGCGCGGGTCTCCCACACGCTCATGTCCGGCTGGTCCCAGTGGTCGCAGACCCAGTCGACCAGTTCGCACACGGTGTCCCAGTGGTCGCTGGCCAGTGGCTTCCCCCATTTGTCGTAGAGGTAGAGGGAGTCCACCAGCGCGCCGTAGATGTCCAGCTGGAGCTGGTTGACGGCCCCGTTGCCGGCCCGGACCGGGGCCGAGCCCAGATGGCCCTCCAGATGGGAGAGTTCCTCCTCGGTGAGTTCGCTGCGGCCGTCGATGCCGTACATGATCTGCAGCGGCCCGCCGGGGCCCTCCCGCAGTCGGATGTTCTCGGACAGGAAGCGCACGAAGGCTTCGGCCTCGTCGGTGAATCCGAGCCGCAGCAGCGCGTAGACGCAGAACGCGGCGTCACGAATCCATACGTACCGGTAGTCCCAGTTGCGTTCCCCGCCGATCTGCTCGGGCAGACTCGCCGTCGGCGCCGCCACGATGGCGCCGGTCGGCGCGTAGGTGAGGAGCTTGAGGGTGAGCGCCGAGCGGTGCACCATCTCCCGCCAGCGTCCGCGGTAGCGGGACTGGGAGAGCCAGCGGCGCCAGTACCGCACCGTGGTGTCGAACAGCTGCTCCGCCTCGGCCAGCGGACAGGGCCGCGGTCGCACCGGGCCGCCGATCCGGTCGAGCGCGAACACCGCGGCCTCGCCCTCGGCCAGCTTGAACGAGGACACCGCGTCGAGGCCGTCGGTCTCCACCGTGACGCTGCACGTCAGCGCCAGGGACAGATCGGGGGAGTCGAACACGGTGAGGCCGCCCTGCCGGACGCTCACCGTATGCGTCTGCCGTCCGTAGTCGAAGCGGGGTGCCACCCGTGCGGTGAAGGGCAGCGAACCGCGTACGCACAGCACCCGGCGGATCATCCGGTGGCGGTCGGCCTCGCGGGAGTCGTCCTCGACCGGCATGAAGTCCTGCACCTCGGCGACACCGTCGTCCGCGAAAAAGCGGGTGATGAGGATGTTGGTGTCGGGGAAGTAGAACTGCTTCGTCCGGGCGGGCGCGTCCGGGGCCAGCTCGAACGCACCGCCACGGTCGGCGTCCAGGATCGACGCGAACACACTCGGCGCGTCGAAGCGGGTGGGGCAGTACCAGTCGATCGTGCCGTTCGTGCCGACGAGCGCGGCCGTCCGCAGATCGCCGATCAGGCCGTGTTCCGCGATGGGCAGATACCGGGGGGTGTCCGCCCTGCAGGGGCGAAGGCTCTCGGCGACGGTCATCGCTACCTCCCGCGCTCGCCGGTCGCGGTACCTCGGATTTCAGGATACGTCCGTAGCGATACGCGTGTGGATACGGACGTACGGCACCGCCCCGCGCGGGCCGCCGTCACTGCCCGTCGGTGGCGATGGCCTTCAGCATCGGCACCCGCGCGGCTTGGCGCCCCGGCCACAGGGAGGCGAGCACACCGATCACGGCGGCCGCGACGAAGAAGAGGGCCGTCCTGACCCACGGGATGACCAGGGGGATGTCCTCGCCGAGGACGGCCACCGCGCCGAGGACACTGCCGACGCCGACACCGAGCGCGGAGCCGAGGAGGGAGATGGTCACCGATTCGATGCGCAGGACGGAGGCGACACCCCGGCGGTCCAGGCCGATGGCGCGGAGCATGCCGATCTCCCGGACCCGTTCGAAGACGGCCATGCCCATGGTGTTCACCACTCCGAGGGCGCCGATCAGCACGGTGACGCTGAGCATGGCGTACATGATGTTCAGGAACGGGGCCGTCTGCGCGGTGGCCGCCGCCCGCGCGTCGGCGCGGTCCTCGACCAGCAGCGCGGGGTTGTCCAGGGCGCGCCGGATCTCCCGCTGAAGCGCGTCCGTACGGCCGGGGGCGGCCTTGACCAGGACCGATCCGACATAGGGCCGGTCCCCGGCGGCTGCCGGGCGCGGCAGGGACCGGTCGGACACCAGGGCGGACGCCATGCTCTCCGGGCCGTCGTAGACCGCGACGACGGGCAGACTGGTCCGCCCGCCCGTGCCGGTGAAGGCGCCGCTGACGCGGGAGCCGAGCCGCCAGCCACGCTCGGCGGCCAGCTCCTCCGTGATCGCGATGCCCCGGCCGAGGCGGTCCAGCGAGCCCTCCCGCACGGTGATCGGCGCCAGCCGTTCCACCGTGGCGGGGTTGACGGCGGTGACCCCGATGGAGTCGTGGCCGGACAGGTCGAGATAGGTGTTGACGACAGGCGAGACGGCTTCCGCGTCGGCGAGCCGGGCGACCCGGGTGGCGGTGTCGTCGCCCACCTCCGCGAAGGGGACGGCCGTGATGCGCAGGTCCGACGTCATGGACTGGTCGACCTCCTGCTCGTCGTGGCGATTCACCGACGTCACGGCCACCGTGACCGCGGTGATCATCGCCAGGCCGACCATGAGGGTGGTCGCGGTGGCCGCCGTACGCCGTGGGTTGCGGCGGGCGTTCTCCACGGCGAGCTTGCCGCGGATGCCCGCCAGCCGGGTCAGCGGGGAGCGCAGCAGCGCGGTGACGCCCAGGGCGAGCAGAGGCGTGAGGACGATCAGGCCGATGAGGAGGACGGGTACGGCGGCGTAGAGCAGGTCCGCCTCGCCGACGGCGGCACCCAGCAGCAGCGCACCGCACACCGTCACGGCCACGCCGATGACACTGCGGCGGCGCAGCGAGGCGGCCGTCGAGGGCTCGACCGTACGCAGCGCCGCCACCGGCGGCACCCCCGCCGCACGGCGGGCCGGAAGCCACGCCGACAGGACGGTGACGCCGACGCCGACCGCGAACGCCGCGGTGAGGGGCGTGGCGGACAGCAGCCGCACCGGGGCGGCCGGTCCTCCGGTGGCACCGAACAGGCTGCCCAGCAGCGTCGCGACACCGGTCCCCAGCGCGTATCCGGCGATCGAGGCGACCGTCCCGACCAGGGCGGCTTCCGTCAGCACCCGGCGCATCACCTGGCCCCGGGTGGCGCCGACGGCCCGCAGCAGCGCGTGTTCCCGGGCGCGGGCGGCGCTGAGCATGGTGAAGGTGTTGGCGACCAGGAAGGTGGAGACGAACAGGGCGACCCCGGCGAAGCTCAGCAGCAGCTGCGTGAGCTTGTCGCCGTCCCCGGTGGCGGCGGCCGCGGACTCCAGCTCTGCCCGGGTGGCAGCCTTGACACCGGACGGCAGCACCTTCCGCGCCTCCTGCGCGAGCCGGGTGTCCGACGCGCCGTCGGCCGCGGTCAGGGTGATCGCGGAGTAGCTGCCCCGGGCGGGCGCGAAGTACCGCTCGGCGGTGGCGGAGTCGAAGGCGGTGAGCGTGCCGTCGGCCTCCAGCCCGCTGTCATGGGCGGTGAAGAGCCCGACCAGCTCGGCGCTTCGGGCCGTACCGCCCACCACCACGCGCGCCCGGTCACCCACCCGGTACCCGGCTCGCTCGGCGGTCCGCCGGTCCATGGCGACCTCCCCGGACGTCACCGGGCCACGGCCCGAGGCGAGCGGATAGCGGATGTCCTCGCCACCGTCGCCGGGCACGTAGTTGACGCCCGCCGCCCGGGACAGGTCACCCACCAGGGAGCCATCGGAGCCCGCCACGAAGGAGGGGCCCTCCACCACACCGCGCGCAGCGGCCGCCGAGGGCAGCTTCCGCAGCCGGTTCAGCAGTGCGCCGTCGAGCAGGGAGGCCTCGTCGGGGGAGTACGGTTCGATCCGCACCGACACATCGGGCTGGGAGTCGGTCTGTGCGCGGGCGACGGCCGCCTTCACCGAGTCGCCGTAGAGCAGCGAACCGGTCACGAACGCCACACCGAGCAGGACGGCGAGGGCGGGCATCGCGAAGCGGAGCCGGTGGGAGCGGAGGGTGCGCAGAGCGGTGCGGAGCATCGACGGCCTTCGGGATCGGTTGAGCGGTGCGGTTCGCGCCGTGTGAGCGGGGCGAACGGCGTGAGCGGTTGGAGCGGTTCGATCCTGTCGCTGCGGCCCGGGGCGGCGAATCCACTGGATGGCCGAAACGGCCGGTGCCCCGCCCGCCTGCCCTCGGCCGAAAGGCTGATGTGGCGCGGGCCGCACGGCCGTACCGTGAACCGTCATGATCACCGAGTTCCGGGCCCGCTCCCGCCCGCGGCGAATCCAGCTGTGCCTGGGCGGCGCCGTACTGGTCGCCCTCGTGGCTCTGGAGGCGCTGAACACCCCGTATCCGCCGACGGCGTTGGCGACGGTGGTGTCCGGGACGCTGTGTCTGCTCGCCCTGGCCGTGCCCGAACGACTCTTCGTGCGGTACGCCCTGCTCGCGACGGCCGCGTCCTGCGCGCTGACCCTGGTGGAGACGGGGTTGTCCCGGCGTCCCGAGAACACCCCGGGCATGATCGAGCTGTGCGCCCTGCTGTGGCTCATCACCCGCGCCGTGCGGCGCTGTTCCCCGCTGATGGCCGTCCTGCTCCCCGCGGCCCCGGCCCTCGCCGTCGTCGTTCTTCCGCTCCGGATCGCCGAACGGGGCGAAAGCCTCAACAACGTGATCACCGTGACCGCGGTGTGTGTGCCGTTCATGGTGGTGCTGGGGCTGTGCCTGCGCCTGTACGACGCGCTGCGGGACCGGCAGCGCGAGGCGATTCTGCAGACACAGCGCCTGGAACACGCCCGGGAGCTGCACGACTTCGTGGCGCACCACGTGACCGCGATCGTCGCCCAGACCAAGGCCGCGCGGTTCACCGCGGCGGCCGGTCACGCCCAGTCCCCGGAAGATCTGGACCAGATGCTCGCCCACATCGAGCGGGCCGGATCGCAGGCGCTCGGGTCGATGCGCGCCATGGTCTCCAGCCTGCGGGACACCACCGCGCCCGCCGCCACCAGCCCCACCGGCGGCCTGACCGGACTGCGGGACCTCACCCGGGAGTTCTCCGCGCTGGGACCGTCCGCCGAACTGACCCTCGACCCGCGGCTCACCGGCCGCCCGCTGCCGCCCGAGATCACCACCGCCGTCCACCGTGTGGTGCAGGAGTCCCTGACCAACGTCCGCAAACACGCCGCCGGAGCGGGCCGGGTCGACGTACGGATCGGGCTGCGCCCCGGCGCGCCCGAGGAGTTGGAGGTGTCGGTGGCCGACGACGGCCGCGGCGGCGCCCCGGCCGCCCGCGCGGAGGCGGGCGGCGCGTGGAACGGGGGCGGCTACGGCCTCGTCGGCCTGACCGAGCGGATCGAGCGGGCCGGTGGCCGTCTCGCGGCCGGACCGGGCGAGGGCGGCGGCTGGCACGTCCTGGCCCTCCTGCCGCTGGACGCCGTCTAGTGTCCTCCGGAGGACGGGCGGGGCGCCTGCGATCATGGACGATATGACGATCCGGGTACTCCTCGCCGACGACCAGGAGATGGTCCGTGCCGCGTTCCGCATGATCATCGACTCCCAGCCGGACATGCGGGTGGTCGCCCAGGCGGCGGACGGCGCCGACGCGGTCGATCAGGCCCGGTCCTTGCGCCCCGACGTCTGCCTCCTGGACATCCGCATGCCCCGGCTGGACGGTCTGGAAGCCACCCGGCTGCTCGCCGGACCCGACGCTCCCGACCCGCTGAACGTCCTCATCGCCACCACCTTCGACCTCGACGAATACGTCTACCGCGCGCTGCGCAACGGCGCGTGCGGTTTTCTCCTCAAGGACGGCGCCCCCGGACTGCTCACCGAGGCGGTGCGGGCCGCGGCGGCGGGCAACTCGCTGATCTCCCCCTCGGTGACCGTCCGCCTCCTCGCCCAGATGGCTCCCCACCGCCCCGGCCCCGCCGCCCCCTCCGAGGTCCGGCCGGACCGTAGGGCAGGGGGCGGCGGGCGTCAGGCGCCGACCGAGCCGCTGACCCAGCGCGAGCTGGACGTCGTACGCCGGGTGGCCCGGGGCCGCACCAACGAGGAAGTGGCCGCCGACCTCTACATCACCCTGTCCACCGTCAAGACCCACCTCGGCAACGTGCAGCGCAAGCTCGCCGCGCGCAACCGTGTCGAAATCGCCGCCTGGGCCTGGGAGAACGGGATCTGCCAGGGCGACGCGGGCTGACCGGGCCCGGGTCAGCCACGGGCGAGCGCGTGCGCGGGCGGGATGCGCAGCGCCTGACGGGTCGGCAGCTCGACGGTGAGGAACGCGATGCCCGCCACCACCACCGCGACGACCGGCGCCAGCCACGGCGGACCCGCGGGCCACGGGCGGTGCAGGAAACCGGCGGACAGCAGCACCAGGGGGACGACGGACAGCGCCAGCCCCGTGACGAGCGCCAGCCCGGAGATCAGCGCCGCCTCGCGCCGCATCATCGCCAGGATCTGGCGCGGTGTGGCGCCGATCAGCCGGAGCGCGGCGAGTTCGGTGCGCCGCTGCGTCGTGGTGGCGATCAGCTTGTTGGCGATCCCGAGCAGCAGGTAGCCGAGCAGCACCGCCAGCACCGCGATGTTGATCCACAGCTCGGGCGCGGTGCCGCCCACACCCCCGAGCCCGGGCCCGGAACGGTCGTCGTCCAGGGCCAGGCCCGGCCGGGACGCGGCCAGCGCGGCCACCTGACGCCGGGTCTCCTCGGCGCCGTCGGTACGGATCAGCACGCTCTGGTCGAGACCGGCCGTGGTGTGTCCGGCTGCCAGGTCCCTGGAGAGCACCACGGGACCGAAGCCGAGGCCGCGCGCGTACGTGGCCACCACCCGGGCGGTGACCCGGGCCCCGTCGCCGAGCACCAGGTCCACCGTGTCGCCCACGGCCGCGCCGCGTGACCCGGCGGCATCGGTGGAGACCGCGACGGTGGCGCCACTGAGTTTCGCCAGGCTGCCGTCGCGCACGTCCAGATCGAGGACGCCCGGCGCCTCCGGGGTCAGCACCAGCGCGGAGCTGCTCTCGATCTCGGGTTCGCCCAGCATCCGGTACGGCCACAGGACGGTGGTCGAGGTGACCGGGGCCGCCGCCCGTACACCGGGGGTGTCGCGCAGCGCGGGAAGCACATCGCCGGGCATGCCCCCGAGTCCGGGCGCGCTCATCCCGAGCTGCGCCCGGGTGGCGTCGCGGAGGTCACCGGACGTGGCCGCCATCACCGTGGTCTGGGTCAGGGTGTAGGTGAGGGTGAACACCACGGCCATCGCGAGGGTGCTGATGGCCGCCGCGGAACGCAGCGCGTATCCATGGCTGTTGGCCACGGCCAGCCAAGTCGGCGCCGAGGCGTCGGCCGGAAGCCTCCTCGCCAGCAGTCGGCCGACGCCGCCCACCAGGGCGGGACCGGCCAGCGCGAGCCCGATCGCCGCGATGAGACCGGCCAGGGCGGTGGCCGCCGCCCCGGCCTGCGACCGGGCCAGCAGCGGTGTGACCGAGGCCCCGGTGCCCGCGACGATCATCGCCAGACCGGCCTGGGCGCGCGCCTTCGAGGGGGTGCGCGGTTCGCTGCGCGACTCGGCGACCGCCTCGGTGGCCGGTCTGCGCGACGTACGCCACGCGGCGGACCGGGCCGCCACCCATACGACGCCGACCAGCAGCAGCACGGCCACGATCGCCGGAAGCGGGCCGAGGGTCAGCGGCAGTGCGTCCGGGAGCATCCCGTTCGAGACCAGCAGCTCGCGGAACCGTTCGGCCAGCGGATAGCCGAGGGCGGCACCGGGGACGGCCGCGACGACCGCGATGATGACGGCCTGGCGGGCCGCGAGTTGACGGATCTGGCGCGGTGTCGCGCCGACGGCGCGCATCAGGGCGAGTTCCCGCCGCTGGGCCCCGATCGACACCGACAGCGCGCCGCCCACGATGAAACCGACGACCAGCACGGTGACCCCGGCCAGCGACCCCGCCAGGGTGGGCAGCAGGGAGCGGGCGGCGGACGTACCGGGCGCCTCGGCGTCACCCCGGTCCGCCCCGGTGGACACGGTCAGCCCGCTGCCCCGGACGGCGCGGCGGACCTCGGCGGCGACCGAGTCACCGGCGCCCGGTTCGGCGCGTACCGCGATCAGGTCCACGCTGCCGGGACGGGGGTGGTGGCCGGTCAGCCGCGCCGCCGTGGCGTCGGCGAACCAGAGACCGCTTCCGGCGGCGTCGACCACGGCCGAGACCCGGTAGCGGGCCGAGCGCCCGGCGGCGGTCACCGTGACCCGGTCACCGGCTCGTGCGCCCGCGGCCTTGGCGGTGCCATGGTCCAGGGCCACGTCACGCGGACCGGCCGGGGGTGTGCCGGTGATACGGGGGTGCGCCAGCAGGGCGGTCGAGGACCAGCCGTGTCCGGTGGCACCCGGATCGTCCGCCGGTACGGCCCCGCCCTCCGGGGTGACGACCGCGGCGGGGAAGCTCCGGTCGCCGACCGCGTCGGCCACACCGGGCAGCTTCGCCACCCGGTCGACGAGTCCGCCCGGCACCCTGGCCCGTTCCGGCAGCGCGATGGGCAGGTCCCCCTCCGGGTGGAAGGTCTGGCTGCCGGACACCACGACATCGGCACCGGCGAGCCGCTCCACCGGCGCGTGCGAACGCCAACCCGACTCGGCCAGCACACCGATATCGGTGACCATCGCCGCGCCGCCCAGCGTCGCGCACGTGACGGCCAGCAGCGCGGCGATCCTGCGGCGCACCATGTGCCACGCGAGGTACAGCATCGTCACTCCGTTTCCAGGCTGGTCACGCACTGGGCCAACTCGGCCGCGGTGGGCGCCTTCAGCGTCTCGACGACCCGCCCGTCGGCCATGACCATCGCGAGGTCGGCCCGCGCGGCGGCGGCCGGGTCGTGGGTGACCATCACCACCGTCTGGCCGAGGCCGTCCACCAGGTCGCGCAGCAGCCCGAGCACCTCACGGGCGGTCTTCAGATCCAGCGCGCCCGTCGGCTCGTCGGCGAACACCACCGCGGGCCGGGACACCAACGCCCGTGCGATCGCGGCGCGTTGCTGCTGGCCACCGGAGAGTTCGGCCGGACGGTGCGCGAGCCGCCCCGTCATCCCGACCCGCTCGATCAGTCCGCTCACCCACCCCCGGTCGGGTTTCTCACCGGCCAGCCGCAGCGGCAGCAGGATGTTGTCCTCGATGGTCAGGGACGGCACCAGGTTGTAGGACTGGAAGACGAAGCCCACGGAGCGTCTGCGCAGCTCGGTGCGGTGTGCCTCGTCCAGCCCGCCGATCTCCGTACCGTCGATGAAGGCACGTCCGCCGGTCGGCGAGTCCAGCCCCGCGGCGCAGTGCATCAGCGTGCTCTTGCCGGAGCCCGAGGGCCCCATCACGGCGACGAACGTGCCGCGCTCCACGGTCAGCGACACCTCGTCCAGGGCGCGGACACCGCCGGGGTACGTCTTGGTGACACCGGCCAGCTCCACCGCCGGTGTGTGACGGGACGTCAGAGCTTCGTGATGCCGGGTACGGATGAGCCTCATGAGCGCCGCCCATGCCTGCGGTGGTGGGCGACGAGCGCGACGGCACACGCCAGGGTGGCCACGCCGAAGCCGATGCCGACGAACACGCTCAAGCCCCCGATGGACGACGTCACCATGTTGCCGACCGCGAAGACCACCAGCAGCAGCCACAGCACGGGACGGACGAACCCGGTCCCGTCACGCCCGTCATGCGCGGATTGCGGCCGTGGTGTCTCCGGGCCCGCGAAACCGCGGTAGGGATCGGTCACGTAAAACTCCTCGTACGTCGGGGCGTTGGGCACGGAACGACGCTACGAACCGGCGGCGCCACCGGCGATCCGGCCAGCGGGAGACCCGGGGTACAGCAGGCTGTACCTCGCCCCGGGGCGAGGTGACGGCAGCTCGCGGGTGCCTTATCGTCCCGGTCCAGGAGGTGGGGATGGACACACACGGGGTGACGGCGCGGACCGACGCCACACGGGCCGGTCCGGGAGCCGCGCCACGGTCCGGTCCGGGGCCCACCCGCCCGTGGGACGCGTTCGCCCGCGGCCGGACCGTCCTGGACGCCTTCGACCAGCTCGCCGGGGGACTCGCCACCTCGATCCTGGCCGTGGTCATGCTGGTGTGGCTGGTCGCCACCGCGCTCGCGTGCCTCGTCGGGGTGGGGCTGCCGCTGGTGCCCGTCACCCTGCGCGGGCTGCGTGCCGTGGCCAACCGGGAGCGCGCCCGGCTGTCCCGGTGGGGCCCGGAAGTCCTGGTACCGGAGCCGGGTCCGACGCGGCTGCGGGCTGCCGCCGCCGACCCCGCCGTCCGGCGGGAGACGCGCTGGCTGGTCTGCCACGCCACCGCCGGGCTGCTGCTCGCGCTGACCGGCCTGACGCTGCCGCTCTCCGCGGCCACCGACGCCACGTTCCCGCTGTGGTGGCGGCTGGTGCCACCGGAGCAGGCCGCCCCGTCCCCGCTGCCGCTGTGGACCGTGCACGACTGGCCCGGCGCCTTCGCGGTCTGCCTGCTGGGGCTCGGCTGGATCGCCGTCGTCGCGGGCGTGGCACCGGGCATGGCGTGGCTCCAGGCGTGGCCGGGGCGGCGGCTGCTCGCGGCCGCCCCGGGCACCGATCTCGCCCTGCGCGTCGCCCAGCTCACCGCGACCCGGGCCGCCGCCCTGGACGCGCACGCCACCGAACTGCGGCGGATCGAGCGGTCGCTGCACGACGGGACGCAGAACCGCATGGTCGCCGTCACCGTCCTGCTCGGCGCGGCCCGCCGCGCCGTGGCCCGCGACCCGTCCCGCGCCGACGCCATCCTCGAACAGGCCCAGAGCGCCGCCGAGCAGGCGCTCGCCGAACTCCGCGGCGTCGTCCGCACCATCCTGCCGCCGGTGCTGGCCGACCGGAGCCTGACCGACGCGCTCACCGGCCTGGCCGCCGACTCCCCGGTGCCCTGCCGGATCGACGCCGACGTACCCGGCCGGTGCGCCGTGTCCGTCGAGGCCACCGCCTACTTCGTGGTGGCCGAGGCGCTCACCAACGTGGCCAGGCACAGCCGCGCCCGCCACGTCACCGTCACCGTCCGCACCCACGACGGCCGACTGCGCCTGCGCGTCACCGACGACGGGCGCGGGGGAGCGGACGAACACGGCGGCTCCGGGCTCGTCGGCATCCGCCGCCGCACCGAAGCACACGACGGGACACTCGTCCTCACCAGCCCACCCGGTGGGCCCACGACCCTGGAGGTAGACCTGCCATGCGGATTGTGATCGCCGAGGACGATCCGCTGCTGCGCGAAGGGCTCGCGCTGCTGCTGCGCGCGGAGTCCCTCGACGTGGTGGCCACCACCGGCACCCCCGACGGCTTTCTGGACGCCGTCGCGGCCCATACGCCCGATGTCGCCATCGTGGACGTCCGGATGCCGCCGACCCACACCGACGAGGGGATCGCCGCGGCCGTGGAGGCCCGCCGCCGCCGCCCCGACCTGGCCGTCCTCGTGCTGTCCGCCTACGTCGAGCAGGCCTTCGCCACCGATCTGCTCGCCGAGGGCAGCGCCCGGCTCGGCTACCTCCTCAAGGAGCGGGTCGGCCGGGTCGAGGAGTTCCTGACCGCGCTGCACCGGGTGGCGGACGGCGGCACCGCCATCGACCCCGAGGTCGTCGCGCAGCTCTTCGCCCGCACCCGGCCCGACACCCGGCTGGACCGGCTCAGCCCGCGCGAACGCGACGTCCTGGCCCTGATGGCCGAAGGGCTGGGCAATACCGCCATCGCCGAGCGGCTCGTCGTCACCGAGGGCGCCGTCCACAAACACATCCGTAACATCTTCGCCAAGCTCGGACTGGCCCCCGCCGACCGCACCGACCGGCGCGTGGCCGCCGTGCTGCACTACCTGGAGGACGCCCACCGCCGCGTCTGACGACCCCGTGTTGTGGGCAGCGTTCCCCCGCACGGCACAGCACGGCACGCACGGCACAGCACGGATCGTCGAGGAGATCGGAAGGTTCGTATGAGTGACACGCATCGGTCGCGGCAGTGGTACGAGGGCGAGTCCCGCGACGCGTTCATCCACCGCGCCTGGATGCGGCGCGGCCTCCCCGACCACGCCTTCGACGGACGCCCACAGATCGTCATCTGCAACACCTGGTCCGAACTCACCCCCTGCAACAGCCACTTCCGCGAAATCGCCGACCATGTGAAACGGGGCGTGTGGGAGTCCGGCGGGGTGCCGCTGGAGCTTCCGGTGCCCTCGCTGGGCGAGACCCTGCTGCGCCCCACCGCGATGTTCTTCCGCGACCTCGCCGCGATGGTGACCGAGGAACTCATCCGGGCCAACCCCGTCGACGGGGTGATCCTGCTCGGCGGCTGCGACAAGACCGTACCGTCCCTGCTGCTGGGCGCCGCGTCGGTCGACCTGCCCACTCTGATGGTCACCGGCGGCCCCATGCTGAACGGCTCGTGGCAGGGCCGCCCGCTGGGCTGCGGCACCGGGGTGTGGGAGCTGAGCGAGGAGGTGCGGGCCGGGCGGATGGAACGCTCGGAGCTGCGCCGGGCCGAGTCGGCGATGATCCGCAGCCGGGGACACTGCAACACCATGGGCACGGCGTCCACCATGGCCTGCGCCGCCGAGGCGCTGGGCATGACCCTGCCCGGCAACGCGGGGCTCCCGGCCCCCGACAGCCGACTGCTGGAGCTGTCCCACGCCGCGGGCAACCGCGTCGTCGACATGGTGCGCGAGGACCTGCGGCCCAGCGCGGTCCTGACCGCGCAGGCGCTGCGGAACGCGGTGCGCGCGGTGGCCGCCATCGGCGGTTCCACCAACGCGGTCGTCCATCTGCTGGCCCTCGCCCGCCGGGTCGGGGCGGACTTCGGCCTGGACGACATCGACCGCGCGGGCCGGGGCGTCCCCCTGCTCGCCGATGTGCAGCCCGCGGGCTCCCACCTCATGGAGGACTTCCACCGCGCCGGTGGCCTGGACGCCGTCCTCGGGGAGATCAGGGACCAGCTGGAACCGGCCGTCACCGTCTCCGGCCGCTCCCTCACCGCGCAGCTCTCCGGCCTGACCAGCACCGACCTCACCGTCATCCGCACCGCGAAGGAGCCGATCGCCCGGCACGCCGGGCTCGCCGTGCTCCGCGGCAACCTCTGTCCCGACGGAGCCGTCATCAAGCCCGCCGCCGCGACACCGGAGCTGCTGCGCCACCGGGGCCGCGCCCTGGTGTTCGACGGGATCGAGGACTTCCGGACCCGGATCGACGACCCGGACCTGGACGTCGACGCCTCCGATGTGCTCGTCCTGCGCGGCTGCGGACCGCGCGGCTACCCCGGCATGCCCGAGGTGGGGAACATGCCGCTGCCGCCCGCGCTGCTGCGGGCCGGGGTGCGGGACATGGTGCGGATCAGCGACGCCCGCATGAGCGGAACCGCCTTCGGCACCGTCGTCCTGCACATCGCGCCCGAGTCGGCGGCGGGCGGCCCGCTGGGGCTGGTGCGCTCCGGCGACTGGATAGAGCTGGACGTCGAGCGGCGGCGCTTGAGGCTGGACGTACCGGACGACGAACTCGCCGCACGGCAACCGGTGTCCGCCGCCGCGCCACCGGCCACCGGCGGATGGGAGCAGATCTACCGCGACCACGTCGAACAGGCCGACCTCGGTGCCGGACTGGACTTCCTCACCGGCACCCGCGGCTCGTTCGTCGCCCGCGAATCACACTGAGGGCGGGACACCGCGGCCGCCCGGACACGCACAGTGCGTGCCCGGGCGGGACGGGCCCCACAGCGGGGTCACAGGAACGGCCCAGGTCCGGGAAAGGTTCGCCCCCTACCCTCCGGGCATGCCCACGACGCGTTCCACGGACGAGGCCCTGGCGCAGACCGCCGTACGAGCCCTGATCTCCCAGGCGGAGCTGACCCCCAAACCGGGCCTCGCGGACACCCGCGATCTGCAGGCCCGCGCCACCGGCACCGATCTGCTCGCGCTGCGCTGGTCGGCCAAGGCGCTGGCGCCCGGCTTCGCGGCCATGGCCGCCGCCGCACGCCGCCCCGGCGAGCCGACGCGTGCGCTCCGTGAGGAGCTGGGCGCCATCGGCCGCTGCGCCGAGTGGACCATGGCGCGGGCCGGTGGCGACCCGGCCGGTGACCGCGCCGGTGGCGGTCCGGCCACCGGCCGTCTCCACTATGGGGCGCTGTGGGTACTGGGGCTGCTGGTGGCGGCCGCCGCCCTGGAACCCGGCGCCGCCCCCTTTGAGCTGACCGCCACCGCCCGGCAGCTCGCGTCCCACGCCGACCGCGGCGCCCCGCGCAGGCCGTCGGCGGGCTCGCAGGTCTCCGCCACCTACGGGGCGGCGGGTGCGCGTGGCGAGGCGCGGGCCGCCTTCCCGCATGTGCGCCGCGCCCTGGACGTCCTGTCCCGGACCCGTGCGGCGGGGGCCACCGAGACCCAGGCCCGCCTCGACGCGCTGCTCACCGTGATGAGCACCCTCCAGGACACCGGACCGCTGTACCAGGCGGGGCCGCCCGCGCTCCGGCGGGTGCAGGACGGCGCCCGCGGTGTGCTGGAGGCGGGCGGCGCCACGTCCGCCCAGGGCGCGGCCGCCCTCGCCACTCTCGACGCCGAGCTGCGCGGGACCGGTGTCGCGCCGCGCGGCAGCGCCGCGGTGCTGGCGGGGGCGCTGTTCCTGGACGCGCTCCCGGCGACGGGCCGCCCCCGGGACCGGGTCGCCGGGGCGAGGGGTTAGCCTGGGGGCGCTCCACCGGACACGGGGTGCCCCCACACGGGGGCTGAGATCACACCCGTCGAACCTGAACCAGTTAGCACTGGCGGAGGGATGTCATCGATGCCATTGCCGCATGCTGCCACCGACCCGGCCATCACCGGCGCGGAATCCGTCTTCGACGGGCGGATGCCCGCCGCGCCCGGCGATCTGCGCGTCGAGGCGCGCGGTATCGCGCCGGTTCCGGAAAGCCACCGCTACGGCGGCCCGGGGCGCCTGTTCACCGTGTGGTTCGCCCCGAACCTGACCATGACCGGTGTGTTCACGGGCACCATCGGCATCGGCCTCGGCCTGGACTTCGCCACCGCGCTGGCCGCCGTCGTGCTGGGCACCCTCATCGGCGCCGTACCCACCGCGTATCTGGGCACCTGGGGCAGTCTGACCGGGGCCGGGCAGCTGCCCCTGGCACGGCTGGCGTTCGGCCGGGGCGTGGCGGTGCCCGGTGTTCTGCAGTGGCTGTCGTCGATCGCCTGGGACGCGCTCATCGGCCTCTTCGGCGGTGACGCGCTGGCCCGGCTGTGCGGGCTGCCGTTCTGGCTGGGTGTGCTGCTGATGATGGCCGGGCAGGGGGCGCTCGGGGTGCTGGGCTACGAGGCCGTCCACCGGATGCAGAAGCTGATGACGTTCGTCCTCGCCGCCGCCTTCGCCATCCTGGCCGTCAAGCTGCTCGACGGTGTCCACCCCGCCACCACCGGGTCCGCGCACGGGCCCGACCGTATCGGCGCCTTCGTCCTGACCAGCACGATCGCCCTGAGCCTGGCGATCTCGTGGGCGCCGTACGCCAGCGACTTCAGCCGCTATCTGCCCCGCGCCACCTCCCGTACCCGCATGTTCTGGTGCACTCTGCTCGGGGTCACCGTGTCCTTCGTGGCGGTCCAGGCGCTCGGGCTGTGGGGGGCCTCCATCTTCACCGACCAGACCGCCCGCGGCGTCGAGACGGCGCTGGGCGGCGGGGTGCTCGGCGCGTTCGGGCTGCTGGCCGTGGCGCTCGCCGCGCTGTGCAGCAACGCCATGAACGACTACAGCGGCTCGCTGGCCCTCCAGACCGCCGGTGTCCGCATCCCCCGCCCGCTCGCCGCGGCGCTCGCCGCCGTGCTCGGCTTCCCGCTGGTGCTGTGGATGCACGCCGCCGACACCACCGCCCGCTTCCAGAACGTGCTGCTGTTCGTGGGCTACTGGATTCCCGGCTTCGTCGCGGTCGTGGCCGTCGACTGGTTCGCCCGCGCCCGGGAACGTGGCGGCGCGCCCGTCGACCTGGCCGCCGAGAGCGCCCGCCCGCAGCCGTGGTGGCCGGCGCTCCTGGCGTTCGGCGCCGCCTTCGCCGCCGCGGTGCCGTTCATGGACACCAGCCTGTACACGGGCCCGGTGGCCGCCGTGCTGCACGGTGCCGACCTCGCCTACTACGCCGCCTTCCTCGCGGCGCTCCTCGTCTACGCCCCGCTCAGGATGCGCCGCCGCACCGGCCGCTGAGGCCGTTTCGCCCTGTACGCGCACGTCAGGCGGCATCCGGAAACCGAGTCCCGGGGTATGCGTGGCACCCTGGGCTCTCGTACCTTCCGCACCACCCCGAGGAGACGTGCCACGTGCCGCAGAACCAGCCGGTGGAGTCCATCGCCGCCCCGGCGGTGCTCGCCGAGGAACGCAGACTCCGCAAGGACCTCGGTTTCTGGGGCCTGACGGCGATCGGTTTCTCCAACATCCTCGGCTCCGGCTGGCTGTTCGCGGCCCTGTACGCGGCCCAGACCGCCGGACCCGCCGCGCTGCTGTCCTGGATCGCGGCGGGCGCGCTGTGCGCCCTGATCGCCCTGGTCATGGTGGAGTTGGGCGCCACCCGCCCGGAAGGCGGCGGCACCGTGCGGTGGCCGCTGTACGCGAGCGGGCGGCTGGTCGGCACGATGGTCGGCTGGTCCGTCGTGCTGTCCGTGGGCGGTACGGCCGCCGAAATCAGCGCGATCATGCAGTACGCCGCGCACTATCTGCCGGGGATCTACGACGGCGGCAGGCTCACCCTCCCGGGTCTGGGCGTGGCCGTCGTGCTGAGCGTCGTGCTCACCGCGCTCAACTGGTTCGCGGTGCGGATATTCGCCCGGCTCAACAACCTGGTGTCGGTGTTCAAGGTCGTCGTCCCCGTCGTCACCGTCATCGCGCTGTTCCTGTCCGGCACCCACTCCGGGCGCCTGACCGAACACGGCGGTTTCGCACCGTACGGCTACGCGGCCTGCCTCACCGCCCTCGCCGGCGGTGGCATCGTGTACTCCGTCAACGGGTTCCAGGCCCCGCTGGACTTCTCCGGCGAGGCCCGCAATCCGCGCCGTTCCGTACCGGCCGCGGTGCTCACCGGGATCGGCCTCGCCGTGCTGGTCTACCTCGGGCTCCAGCTGGCGTTCCTGTACACGGTGCCGGAATCGGCGCTGGGCAACGGCTGGCACGGGGTCAACTTCGAGTCCCCGTTCGGCCAGCTCGCCCTCATCCTCAATCTGCACTGGCTGGCCACGCTGCTGTACGCGGACGCCGTGATCTCCCCGGGCGGCTCCGCCTACGTCGGGGTGGCGATCAACGCCCGGCACACCTACGCCCTGGCCAAGAACGGCCTGCTGCCCCGCTTCTTCATGCGCATCGACCCCGGCTCCGGCGTGGCCCACCGGGCGCTGCTGTTCAACCTGGCGGTCATCGTCGTCTTCATGCTGCCGTTCGGCGGCTGGCAGGACATCGTGAGCGTGATGGGCGTCATGTATCTGCTCGTCTACACGGCCTCGGCGGTGGCCGTCGCGGTGTTCCGGGCCCACGACCGGGAGCGGGGAGTGCCCCGGGCGGACGGGCAGGTGCCGGGGGTGCGCTGGATCGCCCCCCTCAGCTTCGTCGTGGCCAGCGAGTTCGTGTTCTGGTCCGGCTGGGACGACCTGCGGCTCGCGCTGCCCCTGGTCCTGGTCGGGGTTCCGCTGTTCCTGCTCCAGCGGCGCGGCGCCGAAGGCCTCCCCGCCCTGGCTGAGCTGCGGCACGGCGCCTGGCTGGTCTTTCACCTGGCCGCGCTGACCCTGCTGTCGTGGCTCGGGTCCTTCGGCGGCTCCGGCCGTCTGCCGGCGCCGTACGACACGGTCGCGGTGGGCGCCCTCGCGCTCGGCGTGTTCGGCTGGGCGGTGCGCTCGGGCGTCGCCCACCTCAGGACGGGGGCCGCGGACGCGGCACCCACGGCCCCGCCGGTCTGAGCGCCACCCGTCGCGCTGTCCCGGGGGAGCCGTATCGCGCTCTGGCGCGGTGCGGCTCCTTTCATCGATGATCGCAGCACCACCGGCCGTGCACGACCACCGCATACGGAGGATGACGCGCGATGAGTGCTCGCAGTGCCCGACCCCTGCCCGGGAGCACCCCTGCCGCGAAGGGAGTGGACGCGCGAGGCGTCGGCGCGTTCCTCGACGCGCTGGAGGCGGCGCCCGGTATCGAGCCGCACAGCCTGATGATCGTGCGCCATGGGCATGTGGTCGCCTCCGGCTGGTGGGCGCCATACACCCCGGACCGGCCGCATCTGCTCTACTCGATCAGCAAGAGCTTCACCGCCACGGCGGCCGGATTCGCGGTGGCCGAAGGGCTGCTGAGCCTCGACGACCCGGTGATCTCCTACTTCCCCGAGTTCGACGGCGACATCACCGACCCCCGCAGCCGGGCCATGCTCGTCCGGCACGTCGCGTCCATGGCCAGCGGGCATCTGACCGAGACCCGGGAGCAGGCGTTCACCCGCGACCCGGCCGAGCCCGTACGCGGGTTCCTGCTGACCCCGCCCGACCGCGACCCGGGGTCCGTCTTCGCCTACAACCAGCCCGCCACGTACAGCCTCGCCGCGATCGTCCAGCGCGTGACCGGGCAGTCGCTCACCGACTATCTGCGGCCCCGGCTGTTCGACCCGCTGGGCATCGGCGAGACGGCCTGGCTCCAGCGTCCGCCCGGCCGCGACCTCGGGTTCAGCGGCATGTACGCCACCACGGACGCCCTCGCCAAGCTGGGCCTGCTCTACCTCGGAGACGGGGTCTGGGAGGGCCGCCAACTGCTGCCCGCCTCCTGGGTGGCCGAGGCGACCCGGGCGCACATCTCCAACGCCGACGGCACCCCGGAGGGCGCGGTGTCCGACTGGCAGCAGGGATACGGGTTCCAGTTCTGGCGGTCCCGCCACGGCTACCGGGGCGACGGGGCCTACGGGCAGTTCTGCCTGGTGCTGCCCGAACACGACGCGGTGGTCGCCATGACCGCGGACACCGAGGACATGCAGGCGGTGCTGGACCTCGTATGGCGGCATCTGCTCCCGGCGTTCGGCCCCGCGCCCCTCGGCGGCCGCGGGGACGACGACGCGGCCCTGCGGCGGCGGCTCGACGGCCTCCAACTGCCGCCGACGCATGAGAAGTTCACCTCACCCGCCGAGTCCGGGGCCCTGACCTTCACCCCGGCGGGCGGCACCTGCGCGGACCAGTCCCGGCTGCGGGAGGTGACGGTCGCCGCCGACGGCGACGGCGGGTGGACGCTCTCCCTCACGGAGGGCGCGTCCCGGCTCGATGTGCGGCTCGGCGCCCCGGGATGGACCGTCGAGGAGGGTACGGACGGGCGGGTCCCGACTGCGGCGAACGGCGGCTGGACCGATCCGGACACCTTCGTGGCGGACCTCGCGTTCCTGGAGACCCCGCACCACCTCGACGTGATCTGCTCGCGGGCCGACCGGACGTTCACCGCGCGCTGGCGCACGACGCCGCTGCACTCGGCGCCGCTGTCCGCGATGGGAGCTCCCCGCCGCGCCCGGGGGTGAACCCGGCGCGGTGCCCCGGCAACCATTGCCCGCAGGGTGGCGACTGTCGCATGGACGGTTCCACCGAGCTGAGGAGTGGTGTGGTCATGGCGGCCCAGTGGCGGCGCATACGAGGACATGGCGGGCGCGGATCGGGTGCGGTGATGTGGGGGGTGCCGCTGGCAGTGGCCCTGACGGTCGGTCTCGCTCCCCAGGGACCCGGCTCCCCGGCGGACACGAGCCCGGCGGATACCAGCCCGGCGGCCGCGGCCTGGGCCGATGGCGTCGCCGACGGATTCGCGTCGGTCGACGCGCTCGGCCAGAACGGGACATACGGAGGCCGTGACGGCAAGACCGTGACGGTGCGGACCCTGGCCGACCTGGAGAAGTACGCGACGGCCGCCGAACCGTACGTCATCGTGGTGGCCGCGGCGATCACGATGGACCCCAAGGGCAAGGAGATCAAGGTCGCCTCGGACAAGACGATCGTGGGCCAGGGCACCTCGGGCGAGATCGTCGGCGGCGGCTTCTTCCTCGGGCAGGGCGTGCACAACGTCATCATCCGCAATCTGACGATCCGCGACTCGTACATGGGTACGTGGAACGACAAGGAGCACGACTTCGACGCCATCCAGATGGACGGCGCCCACCATGTGTGGATCGATCACAACGACCTGAAGCACATGGCCGACGGCCTGATCGACAGCCGCAAGGACACCACGTACCTCACGGTCTCCTGGAACCGGTTGGAAAACCACAACAAGACGTTCGGTATCGGCTGGACGGAGAACACCACGGCCGACATCACCATCCACCACAACTGGTTCCGGGACACGGAACAGCGCAATCCGTCCGCCGACAACATCGCGCACGCGCACCTCTACAACAACTACCTCCAGGACATCCCGGGGACGGACATCAACTCCTCCTACGGCAACTACTCGCGCGGCAACACCAAGATGGTGCTGGAGAACAGCTACTTCGAGGGGATGAAGAACCCCGTCATCAAGGATGCCACCGCCTCGATCGTCCAGCGGGGCAACGTGTTCACGGGCACCAGCGGCCGCAACGAGAGCGGCGGCACCGCCTTCGACCCCAAGGCGTACTACCCCTACACCCTCGACCCCGCCGCCAAGGTGCCGTCGGTCGTGAAGTCCGGCTCCGGACCCGGCGGCACCCCGGCGGGCTAGCGGGACGCGGTGGTGGGACGCGTCAGCCCCGGCGAGCCGGGCCCGTGGACTTCCGGACGACGAGGTCGACCGACATGTCGAGCCGGATCGGCGCCCGGTCCGGCTCACCGGTGACGGCGCCGAGCACCCGGATGGTCTCGGCCGCCATGTCCTCGAAGGGCTGACGCACCGTCGTCAGCGCGGGTGCGGCGCACCCGGCGGCGTCGATGTCGTCGAACCCGACGACCGAGACGTCTGAGGGGACCCGCAGCCCGCGCTCCGCACACGCCTCGATGACGCCGAGCCCTTGGAGGTCGTTGCCGGTGACGAAGGCCGTCGGCGGATGCCACAGGTCCAGCAGGGCGTGGGCGGCGCGACGGGCGGGCTCGGCCTGGAAGGGCTCCGCCCGGATCAGTTCGCGGTCCGGGCGGAGCCCCGCGTCCCGGAGGGCGGCCAGATATCCGCCGAAGCGTGCCCGGCAGCAGGTCAGTTCCAGGGGCCCGGAGACCAGGGCGATCCGCTCGTGGCCGAGTCCGGTGAGGTGGCGGGCGGCCATCGCGCCGCCCCGCCACTGGGTCGCCCCGATGGCGTTCATCCCGGCGGGCGCGTCGCCGATCGTGTCGAGCACGACCACCGGGATACGGGCGTGCGCCAGCCGCTCCGTGACGACCGGCGGGACGGGGGAGAGGACGAGCACGACACCGCTCGGACGGTGGGCGAGCAGGGCGTCGAGCCAGCGCGGATCGCCCTCGGCGTGGCGCACCGTGAGCACGTACCCCAAGGAGCGCAGGCCCGTGGAAAGGCCGCGGATGAGGGGTGCGTTGACGGCGCTGCCGGCGCAGCCGAACACCACCTCGACCGATCCGTGGCGCGGTCCGCGCGGGCGCCACCGGTATCCGGTGGCCCGCACCGCGTCGAGGACACGGCGGCGCACCTCGGCCGACACCCCGGGCCGTTCGTTGAGGACCTTGGACACCACGCTCTGTGAGACGTTCGCGGCTTCCGCCACCGCCGTCATGCGCACCGCGGAGCGTACCGTCATCGTTGCCTCCTCCCGTCCCGGTGGGCCGGGCGGGGCGCGGTGCTCTGCCGCACCACGAGCGAGGTCGCCAGTTCGACGCCGCGCCCTGCCGAGGAACCGCGCCCGGTGGAGGAACCGCGCCCGGCCGGGGAACCGCGCCGGGCCTGCTCCTGGTCGATGAGCCGCACCGCCTCGGCGGCCATCTCCGCCAGCGGCTGACGGACCGTGGTGAGCGGTGGCGTCAGCATCGCGCAGATCGCCGTGTCGTCGAACCCGACCACCGACAGGTCCTCCGGTACCCGCAGCCCACGCGCCCGCGCCGTCTGGTACGCCCCGGCCGCCAGCACATCGGAACCGGCGAAGACGGCGGTCGGCGGGGCGGCCAGGGCGAGCAGGGCCGCGGTGCCCTCCGCCCCGGCGGTGACGCCGAGTTCGCCGTACCGGGTCAGGGCGGGGTCGGGGGCGAGGGAGCACTCGCGGTGCGCCGCGAGGTAGCCCTCGTACCGCTCCCTGGTGCACGGGGCCTTGGCGGGCCCGCCGAGGAACCCCACCCGCCGGTGGCCCAGTTCGAGCAGATGACGGGTGGCCGCGGCGCCGCCCGACCAGTTCGTCGCTCCCACCGTCGGGACCTCGGACCCCTGCGCACCGACCGGGTCGAGGAGGACGAGCGGCACCGGCAGCTCCGCCAGCGCGGCGATCTCGTCGTGGCCGGGCCGGGCCAGGGCCAGCAGGATGCCGTCCGACGGCCGTGCGCGGCGGGTGTCGATCCAGTCGTGGAGCCGGAAGCGCGGATGGGCCACGGGGGTGAGCGCCAGGGTGTATCCCAGCCCGAACGCCGCGCGCTGGGCCCCGTCGACGAGTTCCGCCGCCCAGGGGGTGGCGGTCTCTTCGACGAGCAGGTCGAGAATGCCGCCGAGTTGTCGGCGGCGCTCCGTGCGGAGCACATATCCCGTCGCCCGCGCCGCCTGAGTGACGCGGTCCCGGGTCTCCTCCGAGATATCCGGCTTGTCGGCGAGTACCCGGGACACCGTGGATACCGAGACGCCCGCGGCCTTCGCGACTTCCGCCATCGTCGCACGCGTTGACATGCTGATTCCCTCCCGCCGGGCATCGCGACCGCACTGCTCTGCCGCAAATTCCCGCAAAAGATGGTCGAATATTCCGCCAGGACTGCATGCAAATAGCCGATGAGCCGTGTGTTCGGTCTCTTGCCTTGACAGTGGTTTTTACCCACCTTTAGCGTCACGGTCGCTGAAGTTCCGCAATGTTTTGCGTCTCATTGCAGAGGAGACCGTATGCATAAGGAATCCAGCCCCCGGCGTCTGGCCGCGGTGGCCGCCGTGACGGCGCTGCTCCTGGGCGGTTGCGCCGAAGGGTCCCCGGACAGTGAAGGGTCCGGCAGACAGACGCTCACTTTCTGGGGGTGGTCGGACATGACGAAACCGGTCGCCCTGTGGAACAAGACCCATCCCGATGTCCAGGTGAAGTTCCAGGCGATCACCTCGAATTTCTTTCCCAAGCTCCGGGCCGCCCTCACGGGTAAGTCCGGCGCACCGGACATCACCCAGGTGGACTACCCCAACCTCACCTCGACGATCGTCGCCGGAAACCTCAAGGACGTCACGGCCGAAACTCGCGATCTGAAAGGCGAGTTCGCGCCCGCCGTATGGGACCAGGTCGTGGTGGACGGAAAGGTCTACGGGGTGCCGCAGGACATCGGCACCCAGGTGCTCTACTACCGGTCCGACCTGTTCGAGAAGGCGGGCCTGGCCGCCCCCGCCACCTGGGACGCCTACCGGGAAGCGGCCGCCACGCTCAAGAAGAAGTATCCGAAGGCATACACCACCGCGCTGCCCGCCAACGGCGGCATCTGGCTGGCATCGCTCGCGTGGAACGCCAAGGCCAAGTGGTTCACCACGGACGGCGGCGCCTGGAACGTCGGGCTGGACGACGGGCCCACCGAGAAGGTCGCCGCGTACTGGCAGTCCATGCTGGACAAGGGGTACGTCAAGGGGGACCAGCACTGGCAGCCCACCTGGTTCAAGGGGCTGGCCCGCTCCACCTATCTGACCTGGATCGGACCGGCGTGGGGAAGCTCGGCGCTGAAGAAGAACGCCCCCGGCCTCGCCGGGAAGTGGGCCATCGCCCCGCTGCCGCAGTGGTCGCGCGGGGAGCGCGCCCCGGTGTACTGGGGCGGCTCCCTGACGGCACTGACCAGCGCCACCAAGAAGACCGGCACGGCGCTGAAGTTCGTGAAGTGGCTCAACACCAGCACGGAGAGCGCGAAACTGCTCGCGGCCGATGTCCTGCCCGCCTCCGAGCGCGGCCAGCGCGTCCCGGCCCTCACCCGGCCCGACCCGTATTTCGGCGGCCAGGTGCCCGGCGAGGTGTTCACCGTGCGCGGCACCGCGTCGACCCCGTGGACCTGGGGGCCGACGATGACGGACACCACCAACTACCTCAATGACGCGATGCAGTCCGCCCTCAACAAGTCGACGACACTGCCGGAGGCCGTGCGGAAGGTCGACCGCGAGACCGTCGCGCAGCTGAAGCGCAAGGGCCTGTCCGTCCGATGACCGTGACCGCGCCGCCGTCGCGAGCGCGCCGCAACCGGCTGCGCCTCGGCGCCGACTGGAAGATGGCGTGGGGTTTCACGGCGCCGTTCCTCGCGGTGTTCCTCGTCTTCACCCTGCTGCCGGTGGTCTTCGCGCTATGGCGCAGCTTCCACGGCGCCCGGAAGTCGGGCCTGGGATTCGGCACCTCCCGTGTGGTCTTCGTCGGGCTCGACAATTACGCGGACACCTTCACCAACCGGGAGTTCCTCCTCTCGATCGGACGCGTCCTGCTCTACGGCGTCGTCCAGGTGCCCGTCATGCTGGGGCTGGCCCTGGTGATGGCCCTCATCTTCGACACCGCGATCGTCCGCCTGCGCGGCCTGTTCCAGCTGGCCGCGTTCCTGCCCTACGCGGTGCCGGGCGTCATCGCGTCCATCCTGTGGGCCTTCCTCTATCTGCCCGGAGTGAGCCCGGTGGTGGAGCTCCTCGACGGGATCGGCGCCCATGTCGACTTCCTCGCCAAGGGCACCGTCCTGTGGTCGATCGCGAACGTCTCGACCTGGCAGTGGACCGGCTACAACATGATCATTATCTATGCGGCGCTCCAGGCCATCGACCGCGACATGTTCGAGGCCGCCCGCATCGACGGGGCGAGCGACTGGCACATCGCCTGGCTGATCAAAGTGCCGCTGGTGACCCCGGCGATCCTCATCACCGGGCTGTTCTCGGTGGTCGGCACGCTCCAGCTGTTCTCCGAACCGACCGTGCTGCGCGCCATTACCGGCAATGTGTCCTACGACTACACACCGAACATGATCGTCTACAACCTCGCGTTCGGGTCGGACCAGCCGTACTACTCGGCCGCCGTCGCGGTCGTCATCGCCCTCGGTTCGTTCCTGCTGTCCTTCGGCTTCCTGCGGCTGCTCCAGAGAAGGAGCCCCGATGAGTGACGCCCCCGGCCCCGCCCGGTCACGGCGCGCGCCCCGCTCCACCCGGTTCATCCTGACCGCGACGATCACCGCGCTGACGGCCTACTTCCTCATCCCCGTGGTGTGGATGCTGATCGCCTCGACCAAGTCGACCGCCGACCTCAACACCACGTCCGGCTTCTGGTTCGCCCGCTTCGACCTCGTCACGAACCTGGAGGACCTGTTCGCCTACCGCGACGGCGTCTTCCGGCGCTGGGTGCTGAACTCCCTCCTCTACTCGGGCGGCGGCGCCCTCGGCGCGACGTTCCTGGCCGCCCTGTGCGGATTCGCCCTCGCCAAATACCGTTTCCGCGGCCGGAACGTGCTCATGGGCCTCATCTTCGGCGGGGTGCTCATCCCCGGCACCGTCCTCGCCCTGCCGACCTACCTCCTCCTCAACTCCCTCGGGCTGATCAACACCTACTGGGCGGTCATCCTGCCGAGCCTGTCCAGCGCGTTCGGGGTGTTCCTCGTCCGCGTCTACGCGGCCGCCGCCGTCCCCGACGAACTGCTGGAGGCCGGACGCCTCGACGGCGCTCACGACCTGCGGGTCTTCTTCACCGTCGTGCTGCGCATCCTGCTGCCGAGCCTGGTGACGGTGTTCCTCTTCTCGTTCATCTCCATCTGGAACAACTTCCTGCTGCCGCTCATCGTCCTCAACGACCAGTCGCTGTGGCCGGTCACCCTCGGGCTCTACTCCTGGCAGCTGAACGCGATGAGCGAACCCGACCTCGTCCGGATCGTCGTCACCGGTTCCATGGTCGGCACCATCCCCCTGGTCATCCTCTTCCTCGCGCTCCAGAAGTACTGGCGCGGCGGTATCACGACGGGAGCGATCAAGTAGCCATGAACAGTCGCATGGACACCTTCCGCGCGCGCGTCGGCGGCTTCGCCTTCGGCGGGGACTACAACCCCGAGCAGTGGGACCGGCCGGTGTGGGACGAGGACGTCGCGTTGATGCGGCGCGCCGGGGTCAACCTCGTCACCCTCGGCGTGTTCGCCTGGGCGTCGCTGGAGCCCGAGCCGGGCCGCTTCACCTTCGGCTGGATGGACGAGGTGATGGACCTCCTCCACGGGAACGGCATGGCCGTCGACCTCGCCACCCCGACCATGGCGCCACCGGTGTGGCTCACCCACGGCCACCCGGATGTGCTGCCGGTCATGGAGGACGGCGAGACGTTCGGCTTCGGCAACCGCCTCCACTTCGACCCCGCCTCGCCCCGCTACCGCGAACACGCCGCCCGCATCACCACCGCCCTCGCCGAGCGCTACTCCCACCACCCCGCCCTCGCGATGTGGCACATCAGCAACGAGTACGGACCCACCTCGTACGGCGGCCACAGCGCGGTCGCCTTCCGCGACTGGCTCAAGGAGCGCTACGGCAGCCTGGAGGCGCTCAACGACGCCTGGTACACCCGCTTCTGGTCCCAGCGGTACACCACCTGGGACCAGATCGACCCGCCCGAGGTGCCGCGGACGTGGTCCAACCCCACCCGCCGCCTGGACTTCAAACGGTTCGTCTCGGACGCCAACCTCGCCTGCTTCCGAATGGAACGCGACATCGTCCGCTCCTACCGCGACGACATCCCGGTCCTCACCAACTACATGCGCTTCTACAAGCACGCCGACTACTGGACATGGGCCGCCGAACAGGACGCCGTGGCCCTCGACATCTACCCCGACCCCGGCCAGGACGACGCCCATGTGGCCGCCGCGCTCAACTACGACCTGATGCGCTCGCTGCGCGGTGAACCCTGGATGCTCATGGAGCAGGCGGCCGGCGGGGTCTCGCAGTGGAAGGTCAACAATGTGAAGCGGCCCGGCCGGATGCGGCTGGGCTCCTACCAGGCCATCGCGCACGGCGCCGACAGCGTCCTGTACTTCCAGTGGCGCGCGAGCCGCGGCGGCCACGAGCGGTTCCACTCCGCGATGCTGCCGCACTCCGGTACGGGCTCCCGCACCTGGCAGGAGATCGAGGCACTCGGCACCGAACTGCCCAGAATCGCCGAAGCGGCCGGTGCGGTCTCGCACGCCGACATCGCGGTGCTCTTCGACTGGAACGCCTGGTGGGGGCTGACCGAAACGGGCGGCCTGCCGCGCAACGACTTCGACTACCCGCGGATCGCGACCGACCACTACCGGCCGCTGCTGGAAGCACATCACGCGGTCGACACGGTGTCCCTTGGCTCCGACCTCAGCCGCTACCGGGTCGTCGTCGTACCCAACGCCTACCTTGTCGACGACGCCTTCACCGACGCCCTCACCCGCTTCACCGAGAGCGGTGGCACCCTGGTCTGCTCGTTCTTCTCCGGCGTCGTCGACGCGCACAACCACGTCCGGCAGCCCGCCTACCCCGGCGCCTTCCGCGGTCTCATCGGCGCGTACATCGACGAGTACTGGCCCGCCCGCCCCGGGGAGTCGTATCTCCTCACCCGCGCCGACGGGTCCACCGCCACCTCCGACTGGTGGCAGGACAGCATCCACCCCGAGGGCGCGCGTGTGCTGGCCTCCTACACCACCGGCGCGCTGCGCGGACGGCCCGCGATCCTGGAACACACGGTCGGCCGGGGCCGCGTCGTTTACATCGGAACCCGGCTGGAGGCCGACGCGCTGCGCGACACCGTGCTCGACGCCGTGGCCGCCGCGGGCGTCGCACCGCTCCTCGACCATGCCCCGGCCCATGTGGAGGTCACCCGGCGGACCGGCGACGACGCGGAATTCCTCTTCCTCCTCAACCACTCCGGGACGGAGACCGTCCGCGTCCCCCTCCCGGCGGACGCGGCGGACGGGATCGACCTGGTCTCCGGCGCGAAGACGGACGGGGCCGTCGAGCTGGCGCCGCTCGCCGTCGCGGTCGTACGGACCGAGCCGGGGCGGGCCGCGATGTCGCGGAACTCCACGCGGGCGTCCTCCGTGTAGGCGCCCACACTGCCCGCCGGGTACGGGCGTTCCCGGTCGGTGAAGGCGACCACCTGACGGTCGTCCACCGACACCGTCATCCGGGGCCCGTCCTGGCGGGCCCGGACCTCGGACCACTCGCCGACCGGGAACGAGGAGGTGCCGGTGGCCAGGAAGCGCTGGCCACCGCGGTACGCCGGGTCGCGCTTGCCCAGCTCCCAGCCGTTGGGCTTGAGCGCCAGATAGTAGAAGTGCTCCGGGTCGGTGTACGCCCAGACCAGCCACGCCACTTCCCACGGATTGGGGTCGGGGGTGCGCAGCTGCTCCACGGTGCGCATCCGGACGGAGTAGTCCAGGCGTTCGTAGCGGGCGGTGGAGACCACCAGACAGGCGTGGGTACGGTCCTTGCGGCGGGCGGCGCGCGGGGTGAGCGTCAGCTCGTCCGCCCCGCCGACGTTGCTCCCGTAGCCGTGGAACACCGACCGCCAGGGGCCGTGCACCTCGCCGTCCCGCCAGGACTCGACCGGCGCGGGCGGCCGGTCCTCGTCCCATACGCCGCTCAGCTCCAGCGCCCCCGCCACCAGGGCGACGGCCAGCGCGAGCCCCCCGATCCGCCACCGCCACCGCCACCCTGTGCGCCCGCGTAACGACGTCATGCCACCGGATCATACGAGCCGGACGCGGTGCGCGGCGCGGTATTCACCGCCCCTTCGCCGCCGAAGTCCCCGAAGTCCTCGGTGAGGCGGGCCACGATCCGTTCGGCGGCCCGGCCGTCGCCGAACGGATTGCCCGCCGTGGCCATCCGCCCGTACTGCTCCGCGTCGTCCAGCAGCTCCCCGGCGGCGGCCAGGATGGTGTCCGGGTCGGTACCCACCAGCCGGGCCGCCCCCACCTCGACCGCCTCCGGGCGTTCGGTCGTGGTCCGCAGCACCAGGGCGGGCTTGCCCAGGCTCGGGGCCTCCTCCTGCAGCCCGCCGGAGTCGGTCAGCACCAGATCGCAGTCGGCCAGGGTGGCGGCGAAGTCCAGGTAGTCCAGCGGGTCCACCACCCGCACCCCCGGATGGCCGTCCAGCTCGGGCAGCAGCGCCTCCCGTACCGCGGGGCTGCGGTGCAGCGGCAGCACGACCTCCACATCGCCCCGGTCGGCGAGGTGCCGGAGCGCCGCGCCCATGGACCGCATCCGGGCCCCCTGGTTCTCCCGGCGGTGCAGCGTCAGCAGCACCTTGCGCCGGTCGGTGCGGAAGGCGCTGCGCCCGGCGCCCTCTGCCAGCACCCACAGCAGGTTGTCGACGACGGTGTTCCCGGTGGTGATCACCTGCTCGGGCGGTACGCCCTCGGCCCGCAGATGGCCGGCGGACCGGGTGGTGGGGGCGAAGTGCCAGCGGGCCACCCGGCCGATCATCCGGCGGTTCAGCTCCTCCGGGAACGGGTTGTCCAGCACACCGGTGCGCAGGCCCGCCTCGACATGGGCGACCGGGATGTGTTCGTAGAAGGCGGCGAGCGCTCCGCACAGCGCCGTGGTCGTATCGCCCTGGACCACCACCAGGTCCGGCTGTTCGGCCCGGATCACCGTGCCAAGACCGTCCACCAGCCGGGCGGTCAGCTCCGACAGCCGCTGCCGGTCGCGCATCACCGCCAGGTCCGTCTTCACGCCCACGCCCAGCAGGCCGAGCATCTGCTGCAGCATCTCCCGGTGCTGACCGGTGGTCACCACCACGGGCTGGAACAGCGCGGAGGCGGCCATCGCCCGGACCACGGGGGCCAGTTTGATCGCCTCCGGCCGGGTGCCCAGGACGAACATGGTGCGTACGGCGCCGGGGCCGGGCGGCCGCGGCACCGCCGCCACGGAGGCGGGCACGGACATCGGACGGGACGTGGACACGGGTCTGCCTGATGTGGACATGGGTCTCCCTGGGCAAGGCGAACGGACAGGGCACGAGCGGGTGGCACGGAGGTGCGGGTGACACGGACGTGCGATGAACCGAGCCGTACGGGAATCAGCTGCGGGCGGTCTTGAGCCAGGTGCGCTTGCCGGTGACGGTCCGCCACAGTCCCCACCAGCCCGCGGCGAACCAGATGTAGCCGTAGAACACGAAGACATGGCCGAGCAGCACCGCGTGGAGCACACCGAGCGACGTTTCGCGGCGGCGGTATACGAAGCCGTAGATATAGGCCGCGGTGAACGAGAGCAGATACGGGCCGAGGAACCACATAGTGGAGACCAGTGGCCGCCCGGCCTGGACGGAACCGACGACCGTCCCGATGACGGCCACCATGAAGGACAGCGGCAGCAGCGAGGTGAGCAGGATCAGCACCGGGCTGGACAGGTGGTAGATCAGGTCCATCGCGGCCCGGCCGGGCACCTCGCGCAGTATCAGCGGGACGAGGTTGGCCGACTGCAGGTGGCCCTGGAACCAGCGGGAGCGCTGCCGGATCAGCCGCCGCAGATCGAGGACGGCCTGCTGGGACACGGCCGCCGTGGTGCAGTGCTGGTTGGTCCAGCCGCGCGCGATCAGCCGGACCCCCAGGTCGAGGTCCTCGGTGAGGCTGTCGCTCCAGGGGGTCTCGCCCAGCGAGTCGAGCGCGGACAGCCGCATGAACTGGCCGTTGCCGCCCATCCCGACGCTGCCGATGAAGCGGCGGGCGCTCTGGAAGATGTCGCCGTAGACGACGAACTCCATGTCCTGCAGCCGGGCCAGCAGCCCCGCCCGGCGGTTGTACATCCGGACGCCGATCTGGGTGGCGCCGGTCAGCCGGTCGTTGAAGAACGGGTCGACCGCCTCGATCACATGACGGTCCAGCCGCCCGTCCGCGTCCACCACACAGACGATGACGTCATGCGGATCGCGGCCGCCGAGCATGCCGGACGCGCGTAGCAGACGGACACCGTCGTTCAGCGCGGCGCCCTTGCCGCGCCGGGCGTCCGGCAGATGACGCTGATGGAGCCACACCCGCTCCGGGTCCGCGGTCCGCGCGATCTCGGCCGTACGGTCGTCGGAGGCATCGTCGATGACCAGGGCCACGCAGTTCCCGGCGGGCAGCGCGGTGATCCGGGCGAGGCTTTCGCCCAGCACCCGTTCCTCGTTGAGGCAGGCCAGGAGGAAGACGTAGAAGCGCTCTTCGCCGGAGCCGGAGTGGTGTGGCAGCCGCCGCCGGGAGAGCAGGAACAGCCCGAAGTTGTAGGTGCCGGCCATCACGATGATCGCGATGCTGGCCCATATCAGGAGTTCATCGCTCACGGCCGGTCCACCGCGGCGAGATCCTCCCGCCCGGCGGCACTCGGATCGGTCGCGGTGGCCCCGGCGCGCAATCGCCAGCGCGCCACCAACAGGCCGAAAACAACAAGGCAGTACAACAGGAAACCCGCCCCGGCGGTCGCCTGTAACGCCCTGGCAACCGGAATTCCCGGGACCATTTCCGGTGCCGCCGCCAGGCCCACCAAGGGCAGCACTGATCCCACAGCAGACCTACCGTACATCGGTCCCCCCACTGTCAGTTGGCGCAGGAGAGCCGGTCGCCTCCCCAACGGGCCGACCCCTGCGCGCTTACGGAAGGTACCAGACCCAACACGGTCGGAGGAGTTCTTCAGTTGAACTCTCATGAACCTCAAAGACACAACTTCGGACCCGTAGGCCCCATTGACAGCCGGTGGGAATCGTCAGAACAATCACCGGGATTATTGAGCTCCGTGATCCCGCTCGTGGAATTCCATGATGAATCGGCCATGATCAATGCGCCGAGCCCGGCCATGATTCCACACCGGAATCGGCCATGATCCGCTGCTTTCCGAGTTCCTCGTTCCATGCAGTTCCACACAATGCGGGACCCGAATGAGGGGGGTACAGAGTATGACCGAACCCTGGAGAAGATCACGGCCGGCCTGGCTGGCGCTGATCGCTCTCGCCGTCGCAGCCCTGCTGGCGGGCGGCTTCCTGGCACCGGCGGCCTCGGCCGCGGGTGATGCCCGAGGGGGCGCCGACCGTCCGGCGACGGACACCGCCGCCACCGGTTTACGCGCCAAGGACCTCAAGGGCTGGGCCGCGGCCCAGCGGTCCGGCGAGGCCGAGCGCCGCGCCGAGGTGGCCAAAAGCCGCACCGGCGAAAAGCGGACGCTCGCGCAGCGGCTGAGGGCGGCCAAGTCGACCGGCCCGAAGGCGAAGAGCGCGCCGCGGGCCGCCGAGCCCGGCAAGGCCAAGACCCTGGTCCTGTACGACACGGCGGGCCCGTTCGGACACCTCGGTGAGCTGTACGCGATGGGCGTGGCCAACCTCGGCGGCCACTTCGGCACCGTGACCGCCAAGCCGGTCCA
Organism: Streptomyces sp. NPDC005962; assembly: GCF_040629205.1. NCBI lineage: Bacteria > Bacillati > Actinomycetota > Actinomycetes > Kitasatosporales > Streptomycetaceae > Streptomyces > Streptomyces sp. NPDC005962. The sequence goes on from NZ_JBEXVE010000002.1 coordinate 554,684, forward strand.
GGAGTACACCTCCGGGATGCTGGAGGACTACGACGCCACCGTGTACATCGGCTCCACCTACTACGGCGACGATCTCCCCGACGCCGTCCCGGACGACTTCTACCTGGACACCCTGCTCTCCGAGCGCCCGGTGACATGGATCGGCGACAACATCTGGAACATGGCGAACTCGGTGAGCCTCCAGGAGTTCGAGTACCGCTACGGCTGGGACCCGACCAACTCCTTCAGCCAGGTCGACGGCAGCGTCGGCCAGATCACCAAGGTCACCTACAAGGGCCAGGACCTCACCCGCACCCAGCCGGCCGGCCAGGACGCGGGTGTCATCCACCCCGCCGTCAAGACCGGGTCGCAGGACGCGCCGGTGACCACGCTGGCCCAGATGACCGACACCGCCGGGGGCACCGAGAAGACCTCGCCCTACGCGATCCGCTCCGGCAACCTGACGTACATCGGTGAGATCCCCTTCACCTACGTCAACGAGACCGACCGGATCATCGTCCTCCAGGACCTGCTGTTCGACGCGCTGGCCCCGGACACCGCCGAGCAGCACCGGGCCATGGTGCGGCTGGAGGACATCACCCCGCTGTCCGACGCCACCAGCCTGCGGGCCGTCGCCGACTACCTGAAGTCGCAGAACATCCCCTACGGCATCAACGTCATCCCGGTGTATTCCGACCCCAAGGGCGTGCAGAACAACGGGGTGGCGCGCACCGTCAAGCTCTCCCAGCGGCCCGCCCTGGTGAACACTCTCAAGTACATGCTGAGCAACGGCGCGGTGCTGATGGACCACGGCTACACCCATCAGTACGGCAACGTCGACAATCCGTACAACGGCCTGACCGCCGACGACTTCGAGTTCTACCGGGCTCATGTGGACGCCACCGACACCGTCGTCTACGACGGCCCGGCCACCGAGGACTCCGCCGAGTGGGCGCAGAGCCGGGTCACCGCGGCGCTGGCCGAGTTCGCCCGGGTCGGCCTGCCGGTGCCGAAGCTGTGGACCACCCCGCACTACGCGGCCTCGGCCACCGACTACAAGGTGTTCGCGCAGAACTTCGCGGCCCGCATGGAGCGCCCGCTGTACTTCTCCGGCACCCTCTCCGGCGCCCCCACCGACTCCAGCCGCTACCTCGGGCAGTTCTTCCCGTACCCGGTCACCGACGTGTACGGCACCAAGGTGCTCCCGGAGAACCTGGGCAGCTACGAGCCCGAGTCCCACAACAACAACCCGCCCCGGCTGGCCGCCGACCTCATCAAGAACGCCAAGGCCAACCTCGCCGTCCGGGACGGCTTCGCCAGCTTCTACTACCACCCCTACCAGCCGGTCGAGCCGCTGAAGGAGACCGTCGAGGGCATCCAGGCGCTCGGCTACACCTTCGTCAGCCCCGAAAGCCTGATCTGATCCCCTGTCACATCACCGCCGCCGTTCCCGGTCCGCTCCGCGCGGGCCGGGAACGGCGCGCGTCACCCGGGCCCCGCCCGAGGGAGGCTCCGCCCCGATGAGTGCGCTGAGGCGGGCGGCCGCGGCGTTGACCGCCGCCGTCGCCGTTCTGACCGGATGCTCGACCGGCGGGGACGACCCGCCCGCGCCGCACCGCGTCCAGCTGCGGGGGATCACCCTGCCCGCGTGGAACACCGACGACTACGACCGGCACGAGGCCCGGCACTATCTGCGGCAGATCGCCGCCACCGGCGCCCGGTGGGTGGTGTTCACCCCCACCTGGTACCAGAACGGCGTCCGGGACTCCGCGATGCACACCACCGGGGAGACGGCGAGCGACCGAGGGGTGCGCCGGATCGTCGGCCTCGCCCACGCCGCCGGGCTGAAGGTGATGCTCAAACCGCATGTGGACCTGGTGGACGGCGGCGACCGGGCCGGTATCCGGCCCGCCGACCGGGACGCCTGGTTCACCGCCTACGAACACTTCATCACCCACTACGCCGAGCTGGCCGAGGACCTGGGCGCCGAGCAGTTCTCCGTCGGCACCGAACTGGCCGGGACCTCTGCCGACCGCCGCCGCTGGACCCGGGTCATCGCCGCGGTCCGCGACACCTACCGCGGTCCGCTGACGTACGCCGCCAACTACGACGAGTACGCCCGCATCCGCTTCTGGCGCTCCCTCGATGTGATCGGCATAGACGCCTACTGGCCGCTGACGGACTCCGCCACGACCGACCCGGAGCGGCTGGCGAAGGGCTGGGAGCCGATCGTGGCCGAACTCGCCGCGTTCGCCGCCCGGCAGGACCGGAAGATCCTGTTCACCGAGGCCGGATACGCCAGCCAGCGCGGCACCACGGCCGCCCCGTACTCCTGGACCGTCAGCGAGCACCCCGCGGCCGACGAGCAGTCCGCCGCGTACCAGGCCCTGCTGACCGCGTTCGACGGCCGGTCGTGGTGGGCCGGGGTGTGCTGGTGGATGTGGGACGACTGGCCGGACTCCGGCGAGACCGCGCCACGGCTGGCCTACACCCCGCACGGCAAACCCGCCGAGAAGGTGCTGCGCCGCTGGTGGCGGGGGTGAGACGGCGCTGACGTGCGGTTCGGTCGGTTCCGCCTGGGCTCGGCTGTGTGACGTGGCGGCGGTCGCTGATGGACACCGTGCGTTCCGGGCTGACGATCGAGCGCGCCCGGCTCGAACCGCTGGCCGCGCTGCGGGCGGCGGGACCGGCCGCCGGAGTTGACGACCGCCGTGGACCGGGCGCCACTGGAACGGGACACCGAGGCGGCACTGGAACGGGACACCGAGGCGGCCCGGGGACGGGACACCGAGGCGGCACGGCAGGCGCGGCCCACGCGCTAGCCGTGGAACCGTTCGGCGAGCGGGGCCATCGCGTCGAGCCGGGCGAGCGTCTCGCCCTCCGGCCGCGTCGGCAGGTACAGCAGCACCCGCTCCACGCCGAGCCGCCGATACCCCTCCAGCGCCTCGGGGGTGTCGAGGGCGTCGGGGGCGCCGGGCACCCCGTACACCGTCACCGGCACCTCCCGCCCGGCCACCTGCCGCAGCCGCTCGATCCGCGGGCCCAGGGCGTCGGGAGGCAGGCCGCCCGGCAGCCAGCCGTCCCCGAGGGCGGCGACCCGGGGGAACGCGGCCTCGCCGCCGCCCACATAGATGGGCGGATGCGGACGCTGGACGGGCTTGGGCCACTGGTAGACGGGGTCGAAGTCCACGAACTCACCGTGATATTCCGCCTTCTCCTTCGTCCACAGCTCACGGATCGCCTCCAGCCGCTCGTTCACCAGACGGCCACGCGTGGACGGGTCGGTCCCGTGGTTCTCCATCTCCTCGCGGTTCCATCCGACGCCCACCCCGAACACGGCCCGCCCGCCGGAGACCACGTCGAGGGAGGCCACCTCCTGCGCGGTGGTGATCGGGTCCCGCTGCGCCACCAGGGCGATTCCGGTGCCCAGCAGCAGCCGTGCGGTGACGCCCGCGACGGTGCCCAGCGTGACGAACGGGTCGAGGGTGCGGTAGTAGATCTCCGGCAGTTCGCCACCGCCCGGGTAGGGCGAGCGGCGTTCCACCGGGATGTGGCTGTGTTCGGCGACGAAGAGCGCGTCGAACCCCCGCTCTTCGAGGGCGCGCCCCAGGGCGGCGGGTCCGACGCCCTGGTCGGTCACGAAGGTCGATACGCCAATTCTCACGGCGACTCCTCGGTCGGCGACTCCACGCAGGGTTCAGCGGGTGCGGGGCACAGGAGTAGCCGACGGGTACCCCCTCGGCGGCCCGTCACACCTGATGGACCGGTGAGTCCGCACCGGACCCGGAATGCGACCGGAGGTCGGCAGGTCTTCAAGCGATCGGCACATCCATTCCACAGAAGCCGCGTGTACCGCACGCCGTCGGCGCCCGCGCGGCCCGGTGTGCGGCGTCGGTGCCCGGGAATGCGCGGTTTCCGCGCGAGGCGGCGGGCGGCACCGCGCGAGTGGTGACGCTCGTGTGTGGAGGCCGTGCCGGTCACGTGGGCGGGTGTGCACGCCATGTGATCGGAAAGTTGACGGAATGCGTAGTTCCGGATGAGCCGCCGTTCGAAGGTGGCGAGCCCCCCGTGGTTACATCCTTCCGCGCCGAGACGTTCCCGGAAGCCAGGGTTCCGGCATCACGGGAACGTGCCGCGGTGGCCGGTGGAGAAGCCGTACGCATGTCGGCGACCACCGGCCGTTTACAAGCTCATTTCGAGATACGTATCCAAGGGAGACGCAGTAATGAACAACGCACCCAAGGTCGCGACCCAGGAGATCTCCGACGCTGAGCTGGACAACGTCGCCGGCGGTCTCGGCGCTGTGGGCGACGCCCTGGGCACCGTGCAGGCCGTCGCCGGTCCCGTCACCGGCCCGGTCACCGGCGTCGTGGGCACCGTCACCGGCACCGTTGACGGCGCGACCGGCCTGAACACCTCCGGCATCGTCGGCACGGTCGCCGGTCTCTGAGCCGAGCGCTCCCCATGCCCCGGGCCTGCCTGGTCCGGGGCATGCGCGGTCTCCGGCACCCGTCCTACGGGCCGCCCGGGCCGCGCCCCCGACCCGTTCCCTCGCGCCCCCCCGGCCGGTTGAGGAAAGACTCCCGTGCAGTTCCGCCAGCAGGCCCTTTCCAAGCTGCGGTCGGCAGACGACATCGACCTGCCGGTCCGCTACGCCCGCCCCCAGGGCTGGCTCGCGCTGACGGTCACCCTCGTCGTCATGGCCGCGGCCGCCGTCTGGGCCGTCACCGGCACCGTGGCGGACACCGTGAGCGCCTCCGGAATCCTCACCCATGGCCAGGGCAGCTATGTGCTGCAGAGCCCGGTCAGGGGACAGGTCACCGCCGTGCTCGCCGAGGAGGGCGGCACCGTGCGCGCGGGCGCACCGCTGGTGAAGGTCCGTAACCCCGGAGGCGGCAGCACAGTCGTGCGCGCACTCGCCGCCGGGCGGCTCACCACCCTCTCCGTCTCGATCGGCGCCGTCCTCGACACCGGCGGGGAGGTCGCCTCCGTGGAGCGCGTCCGCGACTCCCGCGACCCGCTGACCGCGACCCTGTACGTCCCCGCCGAGCGGGCGGCGTCGGTGCCCGCGGGCGCGGCGGTCGACCTCGATGTGCAGTCGGCGCCCTCCCGGACGTACGGCGTGCTGCGCGGCCACGTCCAGGCGGTCGGCCGGACCGCCCAGTCGAGCCGTCAGATCGGCTCCTTCCTCGGCAGCGCACAGCTCGGCGAGGAGTTCTCCAAGCACGGCCCGCCGGTCGCGGTGGCGGTACGCCTGGACCGGTCGTCGGCCACCCGCTCCGGCTACCGCTGGTCCTCGCCGAAGGGCCCGCCGTTCGCCCTCGGCTCCATGACCCTGGCCACCGGCACCGTCCACCTGGCCGCCCGTCACCCCGTCGATTGGCTGCTCCCGTGACCTCGACGAACCCGGCGAACCCCTCGGCGAATGCGGCGAACGCGGCGCACGAGAGCGGCGGACCGCCCCGCCCCGCACCCGCCGGGACCAGCGGACGCCGCCGCCCCGAACCGGCCCGTGGACGGCGGCGCGCCCCGCGCCGCGGGAGCGGCCCGAAGAAGCCGGGGCGGCGGACCGTACGCACCCCCACCGTGCTCCAGATGGAGGCGCTGGAGTGCGGCGCCGCCTCGCTCGCCATGGTGCTCGCCCACTACGGACGCCACGTACCGCTGGAGGAGCTGCGGATCGCCTGCGGCGTCTCCCGCGACGGATCGCGCGCCAGCAACCTGCTGAAGGCCGCCCGCGGTTACGGGCTGCGCGCCAAAGGCATGCAGATGGAGCCGGAGGCACTGGCGGAGGTCCAGGCCCCGGCGATCCTGTTCTGGGAGTTCAACCACTACGTCGTCTACGACGGCACGGGACGGCGGTTCGGCAAGCGCGGCGTCCACATCAACGACCCCGACAAGGGGCGCCGTTTCGTCACCACCGAGGAGTTCGGGGCGAGCTTCACCGGGGTCTGCCTGGTCTTCGAACCCGAGGACTCCTTCCGCCGCGGCGGAAGGAAGCCCGGTGTCCTGGACGCCCTGCCCGCGCGGCTGCGCGGCACCGGCGGCACCCTGCTGGCCTCGCTGCTGGCCAGTCTGCTGCTGGTGGCGGTGGGCGCCGCGGTGCCCGCGCTCGGCCGCACCTTCATCGACACCTTCATCGTCGGCGGCCAGACCTCGATGCTGCCACCGCTGTTCGCGTCGATGGCCGTGGCGGTGGTGCTGACCGCGGTGCTGACCGGCGTCCAGCAGGCGAATCTGCTGCGCGGACGCATCATCTCCTCCACCCTCGGCAGCGCCCGGTTCCTGCGCCATCTGCTGCGGCTGCCCGTCACGTTCTTCGCCCAGCGCAGCCCCGCCGACCTGGTGCAGCGCCTGCGGTCCAACGACACCGTCGCCGAGACCCTCGCCCGCGACCTGGCCGCGGCGGCGGTCGACGGCATCGTCGTCGTCCTGTACGCGCTGCTGCTGTGGACCTACGACCCCCAGCTCACCCTGGTGGGCGTCGGGCTGGCGTTGCTCAACGTGGTCGCGATGCGCGTCGTCATACGGCTGCGCGCCACCAGGACCCAGAAGCTGCGCGCCGACTCCGCGCGGCTGACCACCACGGCGTACACCGGCCTCCAGCTCATCGAGACGATGAAGGCCACCGGCGGGGAGAACGGCTACTTCCGCCGCTGGGCCGGTCAGCACGCCATCACCCTGGAGGAACAGCAGCGCCTCGGCGTACCGAGCGCGGTGCTGGGCGTCGTGGCGCCCACCCTCGCCACCCTCAACAGCGCGCTCATCCTGTGGATCGGCGGGCTGCGGGCCGTCGAGGGCCATCTCTCGGTCGGCCTGCTGGTGGCTTTCCAGGCGCTGGTCACCCGCTTCACCGCGCCCATCACCCGGCTCAACGGCGTGGCCGGGCGCATCCAGGATTTCTCCGCGGACGTGGCCCGCCTCAAGGACGTGGAGCGCTTCCCCGCGGACACCCTCCACACCCGTGACGAGGGGCAGCCGGATGCCGACGGCGCCCGCCGCCTCACCGGCCATGTGGCCCTGGAGAACGTCACGTTCGGCTACAACCCGCTGGACGAACCGCTGCTGCGCGACTTCTCGCTGACCGTCGGCCCCGGCCGCCAGGTGGCGCTGGTCGGCGGCTCCGGCAGCGGCAAGTCCACCGTGTCCCGGCTGGTCTCCGGCCTCTACAGCCCGTGGGAAGGCGCCATCCGCATCGACGGGCAGCGGCTGGAGGACATCCCGCGCGGGAGGCTCGCCGCCTCCGTGTCCTTCGTCGACCAGGACGTGTTCCTGTTCGAGGGGACGGTGCGGGACAACGTGGCGCTGTGGGACCCCTCGATCCCGGACGACGCGGTGGTGGCCGCCCTGCGGGACGCCGCGCTCCACGACGACGTCATCGCCCGCCGCCCCGGCGGCATCCACTGCCGCGTCGAACAGGACGGCCGCAACTTCTCGGGCGGGCAGCGGCAGCGGCTGGAGATCGCCCGGGCCCTGGTCCGCCGCCCCAGTGTGCTGGTCCTGGACGAGGTGACCAGCGCCCTGGACGCGCAGACCGAGCAGACCGTCATGGACAGTCTGCGCCGCCGAGGCTGCGCGTGTGTGGTGATCGCCCACCGGCTCAGCACCGTCCGGGACAGCGACGAGATCCTCGTCCTGGACCGTGGCACGGTCGTGGAACGCGGACGGCACGAGGACCTCGCGGTCGCCGGGGGCCCGTACGCCGAGCTGATGAAGGAGCACTGACATGGCGTCCGTACACCCGGCAGCGGACGATGCCATGGACACCGCCGCCCCCGGCGGCGGCGACGCGGTGGTGCGGGCGCTGGGCGCCCTCGGCACACCCGTCGACGGCGCCGGGCTGCGCAGCCTCCCGCTGGAAGGCCCGCAGGTGCTCTGGCTCGTCACCGCGGGCGCCCTCGACCTCTTCGCGGTCGACGCCGCCGAGGAGGGGCAGTGGCACTTCCTCGGCCGCCTGGAGACGGGCGCCGCGCTCCCCGGGCCCGTCGAGGGCCCGCGCCACACCCTGCTGGGGCGGCCCTCGCAGGACTGCGCGGTGCGCCGCATCCCGCTGCGCGAGCTGTACCGGCCGGAGCGGTACGACGCGTACGGCGCGGCGTACGACACCACGTACGGGACCGAGGGCGCGTACCCGGACGGCGGCGGGTTCCAGGACCCGGCGCCGACACCGCTGGAACACGCCGTGGCGCTCGGCGTCAGCCGCAGCCTCGGTGTGCTGTTCCAGGCCCCGCTGGACGGGGGAGCGCAGCTTGGCGAGGAGGCGGCCGACGAGGACCTGCTGTGGCTCCCGGTGCCGCCCGGCAGCGTGCGCTACGGCGCCGAGTACAGCGCCCAGGCCGCCGGTGACCTGCTGATCGACGGTGCGCTGTGGCAGCGGATGGTCAACCAGCAGTACCGGCTCGGCACCGCCGTGGACCGCTGGATCGACACCCTGGAGCGGGCCCACGCGGACCGGACAGCCGCCGGTATCCGGGCCGGTGAGGCCGTCCGCTCGCGCGCCGACGAGGCGCTCATCGCGTCCATCGGCGGCCTGCGGCGCTCGCCCGGGGTCCCGGGGCGGGCAGCGCACGACGGCGGTGACAGCACCGGCAGCACCGACGACGCCGTGTACGCGGTCTGCCGGGCCGTGGCGGACGCCGCCGGGATCACCCTCGCCGAACCGCCGAAGGGCCCCGCCCCGGACGACCGTACCGACCCCGTGGAGCGCGTCGCGGCCCACGCGCGCGTCCGCACCCGCGCCGTCCGGCTGGAGGGCCGCTGGTGGCGCGAGGACGCGGGCCCCCTGGTGGGCTACCGGGCCCTGTCCGGGTCACCGGTGGCGCTGCTGTGGCGGCGCGGCCGGTACGAGGCCGTCAACCCTGCCTCGGGCCTGCGGATACGTATCGGCCGTGGCACCGCGGACGAGTTCGAGCCGCGCGCCGTGATGTTCTACCGCCCGCTGCCCGAACGGTCGATGACGATGTGGCGGCTGCTGCGCTTCACGGCCCGCGGCGCCGGGCCGGATATGCGCAGCCTGTTCGCCGCCGGGCTGGTGACGGTGGCGCTCGGCGCGCTGGTGCCGGTCGCCACCGGCCAGGTGCTCGGCGGGTTCGTACCCCGTGCCGAGAAGAGCCCCATCGTCCAGATCGCCCTGGCGCTCATCATCTCCAGCGTCGTGGCCGCGTCCTTCCTGCTGCTCCAGAACCTGACCCTGCTGCGGCTGGAGGGGCGGCTGGAGAGCACACTGCAGCCCGCCGTCTGGGACCGGCTGCTGCGGCTGCCCACCACGTTCTTCGCCGAGCGCTCCACCGGCGAACTGGCCAGCGCGGCCATGGGGATCAGCACCATGCGCCGGGTGCTGTCCGGCACCGCCCCGGTGGTCCTCCAGGCGGGCACCGTCGGCGCGATGAACCTCGCCCTGCTGATGTACTTCAGCGTGCCGCTCGCGCTCGCCGTCATGGCCATGCTGCTGGTCATCTGCGGCATCTTCCTCGCCATGGGCCTGTGGCAGGTGCGCTGGCAGCGGCGGCTGGTGGAGACCGAGAACAAGCTCAACAACCAGGCGTACCAGACCCTGCGCGGACTGCCGAAGCTGCGGGTCGCCGCGGCCGAGAACTACGCCTACGCGGCCTGGGCCCGCGGCTTCGCCCGCTCCCGCGATCTGCACCAGCGCACCGGGCGCATCAAGAACCTCACCCAGGTCCTGGACGCGGTCTACCTTCCGCTGTGCTCGCTCGTGGTGTTCATGCTGCTGGCCGGTCCGGCCCGGGGCAGCATGTCGGCGGGCGGCTTCCTGACGTTCAACACCTCCGTGACCATGCTGCTGACCTCCGTCACCCAGCTGACCAACTCGCTGGTCTCGGTGGTCGCCGTGCTGCCCATGTTCGAGGAGGTCAAGCCGATCCTGGACGAGCCGCCCGAGGTGCGCGGCGGCAGCGTCCAGCCCGGCTCCCTCTCCGGCGCCCTCCAGGCCAGGAACCTCACCTTCCGGTACGGCGCCGACGGCCCGCTGGTCCTCGACGATGTGTCCCTGGAGATCCGGCCGGGCGAGTTCGTGGCCGTCGTCGGCCCCAGCGGCTGCGGCAAGTCCACCCTGCTGCGGCTCCTCATCGGGTTCGAGCGGCCGGTGTCCGGCAGCGTGCTCTACGACGGCCAGGACCTCGCCGCCCTCGACCAGGCCGCCGTACGCCGCCAGTGCGGGGTGGTGCTCCAGAACGCGCAGCCGCTGGGCGGTACCGTGCTCGACTGCATCCGCGGCGCCGAGCCGTTCACCCCCGAGGAGGCCATGGCGGCCGCCGAACTCGCGGGCCTGGCCGAGGACATCCGCCAGATGCCCATGGGGCTGCACACGATGATCTCCGGCAGCGGCGCCATCTCCGGCGGCCAGCGCCAGCGCCTGATGATCGCCCAGGCGCTCATCCGCCGCCCGCGCGTCCTCTTCTTCGACGAGGCCACCAGCGCCCTCGACAACGAGACCCAGCGCATCGTCATCGACAGCACCCGCCGCCTCCACGCCAGCCGGCTGGTGATCGCCCACCGGCTGTCGACCGTCATGGACGCCGACCGGGTGCTCGTCATGGAGGAGGGCCGGATCGTCGAACAGGGTGCCCCGGCCGAGCTGATGGCCAGGCAGGGCGGAAAGCTCCATGAGTTGGTGCGGCGCCAGCTGAGCTGACCGGCTGCCGCCGCTCCAACAGACCACCGCGGAGCGCTACGGCTTGCGGGCGACCGCCCCGTACATCGCGATGTCCTCGTCCTTGACGACCTCGGTGCCCTTGCCGTCCGGATGCCACTTGTGCACCTGGGCGACACCGGGCCCGACCAGGTCGAGCCCGTCGAAGAACCGTGCGGCCTCGGCCTCGGTACGCAGCCGCATGGGCATGTCGCGCGCCGCGTACTCGCGGGCGACGCGGCCCACCTCCTCCGGGGCGAAGTCGGCGGTGCCGACGGACATCGCCAGATAGCTGCCCGAAGGCAGCGGTTCCAGCAGGCGGTTGACGATTCCGTAGGCGTCGTCCTCGTCGAGGACGAAGTGGACGATCGCGATGACCGTCAGGGCGACCGGCTTGCCGAGATCGAGGGTTTCGCGCAGCTCCGGCGCGTCCAGGATCGCGGCGGGGTCGCGCATGTCCGCCTCGACGTAGGTGGTCTTGCCCTCGGGCGTGCTGGACAGCAGGCCCTGGGACAGGGTGAGGACGATCGGGTCGTTGTCCACGTACACGACCCGCGAGTCCGGGGCGACCGTCTGGGCGATCTCGTGCAGGTTGGGGGAGGTGGGGATGCCGGTTCCGATGTCGAGGAACTGACGTATGCCCGCCTCCTCCGCCAGATAGCGCACGGCCCGGTTCATGAAGTCGCGGTTGGCCCGCATGTGGACCGGCAGGGCGGGCCACTCGCGGGCCATGGCGTCGCCCGCCTCCCTGTCGGCGGGGTAATAGTCCTTGCCACCGATGATGTAGTCGTAGATCCGCGCCGAATGTGCGCTCTCGGTGTCAATCCGTTCGGCCGGCCATCCGTTGTCGCGCAACGCCTGCCCCTCCCATCGCTCGTCGGTCAACTGTCCGGGCCCACGTCACAGCTCCTCGCGGATCTCGCCGAGCAGGGCCTCGGTCTTCTGGGCGGGCGCCGACTGGGCGCTCACCCGGTCCAGCGCCTCGCGGTACACCACCACGTCGTCCGCCTTGTCCAGGTAGACCGCTCCGATCAGCCCGTCCAGGTAGACGATGTCAGGCAACTCGGCGGCCCGGAACCGGAAGACATGGAACGCGCCGGCCGGCATCGCCGGATGCGGGCCGTTGCTGAACGGCATGATCTGCAGGGTCACATGCGGCAGTGCGTTCAGGGCGATGAGGTGGTCGATCTGGGCGCGCATCACGGCGGCGCCCCCGACCGGCCACCGCAGCACGGTCTCGTCCATCACGACCCACAGCCGGGGAGCGGACTCGCTCGACAGCAGCTCCTGGCGCCGCATGCGCAGGGCGACCCTGCGCTCGGTGGCCCCGGCGGGGATGTGCGGATTGCCCGAGCTCAGCAGGGCGCGGGCGTAGTCCTCGGTCTGCAGCAGGCCATGGACGAACTGCGGCTCGTACGCGCGGATCTGGAGCGCCGCCTGTTCCAGGCTCAGATACGCGGCGAACCAGTCCGGCATCACATCGCGGTAGACGTGCCACCAGCCGCGCTTGTTGGCCTCGCGGACCGACTTCAGAAAGGTGTCGAGCTCGTGCTGGTCCGTGACGCCGTATGTCTGGAGCAGCTTCTCGACGTCCGCGAGCCGGAGCCGGGCCACCTTTGCGGCCTCCATCCGGCGGATCGTCGAATGGCTGACGCCGATCGCCGCGCCCGCCTCGTCGTAGCTGAGCCCGGTCCGGGTCCGCAGCTCCTCCAGCTGCTTGCCGAGGATCATGCGGAGGACGGAGGGAGCGCCACCCCATGCGGATTCCGCCGCCACTCCCTGCCTCCTCACGCCGCGTTCCACGGTCGCAGTCTGTCATGATCACCGGTCGCCGCCGCACCTGCATCCAACGACTTGCAAATTTCAAGTTACCTCTTGCAACCCGTTCATAGCAGATGACACAGTGGACATGCCGTCACCGTCCGTGTGACTCCGCGGGAGTTGGCCCGCGGTCCGGGGGAAACGTCGGACGGGCCGGACCGATTCGCGGCCCCGTGACGGCGGAACGTTCGCGTGTGTACGTCGGTAGGCACCGGGCAGTGCAGGACCGGCGCTGCCCACAGTGCGCAGGCAGACGAAAGGCGACCGATCGTGGTTCCCCCCACCCTCCCCCTGCCTTCGGCTCACATGCCGCGGAAGAAGTCCCCGCATGCCGCGAGCGGCCCGCCGGGGCTCCCGCGCGGTGCGCGCCGTGGACGGCTGGTTCTTCCCGCGGGCCTGTCCGCCGAGCTGGGCTACGACGCGGTCGGGATGTCCGCGGAGCACGGCAAGCGGGTCATGGACCGGCTTCCCCACGTCGGCTGTGTCTTCGCCTGCGATGACCTCTGGTGGTGGATCGTGCCCGCCGGATCGCACATCGGACTGGTGTGGCCGGCCGTCACCAGCTACTCGATCGGGGCGTACGTGGGCCCTCCGGGCGGTTCACGCACCGGCAGGACGCCCCGTAACCTCCGCCTCGTCCACCGTCCCGAGGGCGACTCCCCATACACGCCCCCGATCCCGCTCTACTTCCTGGCCTGCCACATCGCCGGCGTCATGCCGTGCTGGTCGGTCACCGAGTAGCGGCCCGTACCCCGGCGGTCAGTGGCGGTAGCCCGCCACCGCGTCCTGGGCGAGCTTCTGGGAGATCCGCAGGGCCGCGCGCACCGACTGCTTTCCGGCGATGGCCGCGCTGATCTGCGCGGAGACCTTGGTGCCGAGGTCGGCGAACTGCGGGATGCCGACGAACGAGATGCCCTGGTAGGGGCGCGGCTCGACGCCGGGGTTCCTGGGGTCGGCGGAGTTTTTCACCGCCGCGTACTCCTGCCGGTACCAGGCCGCCGCCGCCCGCTGGTAGTTGGGGTTGGCGTAGAGCGACTGCCGGCTGCCGGCCGGGGCCTCGCTCCAGCCGAGCGTGTTGCCGATCTGCGCCTGGTACTCCTTCGAGGAGGCCCAGGAGATGAACTTCCAGGCGGCGTCCTTCTTCTTGGAGGCGTTCTCGACGCCCCAGGCCCAGGTCCACAGCCACCCGGCCCGGCGGGTCTTCTCGTGCGGGGCGGGGACGTAGCCGACCTTGCCCTTGACCGCCGAGCCGTCGGCCTCGACCGACGTCGCGAGGGAGCTGGCGTCGTACATCATGGCGCATTTGCCCTGGGTGAAGTCGGCGAGGATTTCCAGGACGCCACTACGCGCGGCGCCGGGCTCGCCGTACTTGCGGACCAGGCCGACATAGAACTGGATCGCCTTCGTGAACTCGGGCGAGGTGAGCTTGGCGTTCCACTGCATGTCGTACCAGGCGCCGCCGAAGGTGTTGACCACGGTGTTGATGGGGGCGAGGTTCTGGCCCCAGCCGGGCAGACCGCGCAGACAGATGCCGCTCGCGCCGTCGGTGCCGTCGATCTTGGCCGCGAGCGAGGCGACCTGCTTCCAGGTCGGATCGCGCGGCATGGTCAGGCCGGTCTTGCGGAAGAGGTCCTTGCGGTACATCAGGAAGGAGCCCTCACCGTAGAAGGGCTCGGCGTAGATCTTGCCGTCGGCGCCGGTCACGGCCTTGATCAGGCTGGGGAAGATATCGCGCTGGTCGAAGGCCTTGTCCTTCTTCTCATAGGAATCCAGCGGGGCGAGCCAGTGCTTCCTGGAGTAGATCGGCACCTCGTACGCGCTCACGCTCGCCACGTCGTACCGGCCCGCCTGCCGGGCGAACTCCGTGTTCATCCGGCTCCGTGTCTCGTTCTCCGGAAGCAGCGTGTAGTCGACGGTGATGCCGGTCCGCGCGGTGAAGTACTTCTGCGTGTACTGCTTCAGGGTCTCCATCTGGGGATTTTTGACGGCGAGCACATGGATGGTGTGCTTCCCTTCCCGGGAAGACCGCACGCCCGTGCCCTGGCAGCCGGAGACCGCCAGAGCCGCGGCGAGCGCGGCCGCCATGGCCGCGCGGGTGAGGAGAAGACGTTTCATCGCACTCCGATGGTCACGGTGAGAGCATCGGATCATCCTTGTAGAACATCGGTAAGATGTCTGGCTTGCCCGAAATGGGAAGCTCTTTTGTGCAGCATAGCGTCACGCCCGGACCGTGACGACCATCAGGTGGGGCCGCGCGCCTGTGCGGAGCGCCGGGCGAGCGAGTCCGCGGCCACCGCGGCCAGCAGCACCCCGCCGGTGACCATGAACTGGACGGCGTCCTGGATGCCCAGCAGCGCCATGCCCGAGGCGATCGACTGGATGACCAGCGCGCCGAGCAGCGCCGACCAGGCCGAGCCACGCCCCCCGAACATGCTGGTCCCGCCGATGACCGCCGCGGCGACCGCGTTGATCAGCAGCATGCCGGAGCCCGCCGCGCGGGCCGTCGTGGGGCTGGCCGAGGTCAGCCCCGACGCCACGAACAGCCCGCCCACCGCCGCCAGCGTCCCCGACACCATGAACATCGTGATCCGCACCCGCGTCACATCGACCCCGGCGCGGCGGGCCGCCTCCACACCACCGCCCACCGCGAACACCTTCCGCCCGTAGCGGGTGCGGCGCAGCAGCAGATCCGAGCCGATGATCACGGCCAGGAAGATCAGCAGGGCGAGCGGCACGCCCTGGAACCGGTCGAGCATATGGGCGGTGGCGAACGCGATCACCGCCAGGGCGGCCGTGCGCACCCCGATCTCGGCCAACGGCCGGTACGGCATCCCGGCGTCCCTGCGCCGCCGCCGGGTCCGCCGCGCGGCCAGGAAGTACCCGGCGGTGCCGAGCGCGGCCAGACCGTACGCGATGATGGCGCCGCTGAAGTAGAGGCTGGTCAGCGCGGCGACCAGACCGCTCTCATCGATGTTGATCGTGCCGCTCGCGCCCAGCAGGTAGAGGGTCAGCCCGTTCCAGGCCAGCAGCCCCGCGAGGGTCACCACGAACGCGGGCACCCCGACCCGGGCGAAGAAGAACCCGTGCACGGCGCCCACGGCCGTCCCCGCGGCCACCGCCACGATGACGGCGAGCCATTCCGGCATGCCGAGGTACACGTTCAGCACGGCGAACGCGGCCCCCGCCAGCCCGCTGACCGAGCCCACCGACAGGTCGATCTCGCCGATCAGCAGCACGAACACGATGCCCACCGCGACCAGCCCGGTGGCGGCGATGTCCACGCTGAGGTCGGACAGATTGCGCGGCGAGAGGAAGTTGGCGTTCAGGCCCTGGAACACCAGCCAGATCACGACGAGGCCGAGGATGACCAGGAGCGGACCGCGCTCACCGACCCGCAGCCCGCGCCGGGCCGCCTCGCCGCCGCGCAGCCGGTGCCGGACGGCGTCGGCGTACCCCCGGATGTTCTGTCCTACGGCCATGCCCCCTCCTCACCCGTCGTGCGGTGGGCCACGGCGTTGTCGGCGGCGCCGGTGATGGAGGAGATGATGCGTTCCTGAGTGGTGGTGGGCACCTCGAAGAGCCCGTTGTTACGGCCCAGGCGCAGCACCGCCACCCGGTCCGCGACGGCCTTGATGTCCCCCATGTTGTGGCTGATGAGGAGCACGCCGAGACCGCGGTCGCGCAGCTCCTCGATGAGGTCCAGGAGCTGGCTGGTCTGCTCGACGCCCAGGGCGGCGGTGGGCTCGTCGAGCAGGAGGACCTTGGGCTCGCCCAGCAGCGAGCGGGAGATCGCGACGGCCTGCCGCTGGCCGCCGGACAGGATGGCGATGGGGGCCCGCACATCGGGGATGCGGATGGACAGCGTGTGCATCAGCTCGCGGGCGCGCCGCTCCATCTCCACCTCGTCGAGGATTCCGGCGCGGGAGACCTCGCGGCCGAGGAAGAGATTGCCGACGACGTCGAGGCTCTCGCACATCGCGAGGTCCTGGTAGACGGCCGCGATGCCCAGGGCCTGCGCGTCGTGCGGCCGTCTGATCTGGACGCAAGTGCCCTCCCACTCGATGACGCCCTGGTCGGCGGGGCCGACCCCGGCGATCACCTTGACCAGGGTGGACTTGCCCGCGCCGTTGTCGCCCACCAGGGCGACCACTTCACCGGCCCGGATCTGCAGGTCGACGTCCATCAGCGCCTGGACGCCGCCGAAGCGCTTGGAGACGCCGCGCAGCGCCAGCAGGGGAGGGGCGGCCATGGAACATCACCTCCGTCAGCGGGCGGGGCCGGAGCGGGTGAGGCCGGCCTTGTCACAGGCGGGCCGGAGCTTGGGCGTGCAGATCTCCCGGACCGTGTACACACCGTCCTTGACCAGGGTCTTCTTGATGTTGGTGGCCGTCACGGCGATCGGGGTGAGCAGGGAGGCCGGGATGTTCTCGGTGGTGGGGCTGTCGACCGTCGTCCGGGCGATGGAGCGCAGGCTCCGGCCGTGCCCCAGGGCGACGGCCATGGCGGCGGCGGCGTGCGCCTCGGCCTTGAAGGGCTTGTAGACGGTCATGTACTGGTCGCCGCTGACGATGCGCTGCACGGCGTCGAGGTCGGCGTCCTGGCCGGTGACCGGCGGCACCGGCCTGATCCGCGCGGACTTCAGCGCCGAGATGGCACCGGAGGCGACGCTGTCGTTGACCGCCAGGACGCCGCCGATCCGGTGCGGGCCCAGTGCGGTGACGGCGGCCTCCATGTCGTCGTACGCGTTGTCCGGCCGGTATTCGATGACGTCGTACGACTTGCCGATCCGCACCTTGTCCTTGAGGACGGACATGGCGCCCCGCTTGAACCAGCCCGCGTTGGGGCTGCTCGGATCGCCGTTCATCATGACGATCTGGCGGCCGTCCCCCCTGGCCCGCATGGCGTCCAGGAGCGCCCTGGCCTGGAGCCTGCCGACCTGTCCGCCGTTGAACGAGGCAAAGCCCGAGATCGGACCCTGGGCGAGCCGGTCGTAGGCGATGACCGGGATACCCGCCTTGTGTGCCGCCTGGACCGAGGAGCGCAGCGCCTTGGCGTCGACGGGATCGAGGATCAGCGCCCCCACCCCTCTGGTGATCATGGAGTTCATCTGCCGCTGCTGGCTCGCCACGTCGTCCCCGGCGTTGGCGTGGGCCACGGTGCAGCCGGGGCACAGCTCCTTGACCCGCTTCTCGATCATCGGCCGGTCGGCCTTCTCGTACCGGGTGACCTGCTGGCTCGGCAGCAGCAGGCCGACCGTGAAGGCGTTCCCGTCCTGCTCCCCGCCGTTGTTTCCGCACGCCGCCAGGGACGCGGCCAGCAGCCCCGCGGCCACGGCGGCGACGGCACTCCGGGTACGGGGCATCCTCATCTCACCCACCCCCTTGCCGGACGCGGGGCCCGGGTCCGGTGTCACCGGGCCCGGCGACATCCGCCTCACGCGGCGGTACGACGATCTCGCTCCACACCTGCTTGCCGCCGCCGACCGGTACCGAGCCCCAGGACGCCGACATCGCCTCGACCAGCAGCAGCCCCCGGCCCCCGGTCGCCTCCCAGTCGGTGATCACCGGCTTGGCGGGCGCCCGCGGGGAGGAGTCGCTCACCGCGACGCGCAGCCGGTCGATGGCGTACGTGAGGTCGAGGCGGACCGTGCCGTGGGTGTGCATCAGCGCGTTGGTGACCAGTTCGGAGACGACCAGCAGCGTCACATCGGTCTGGTCCGACAGGCCCCACGAGCGCAGTGTGCGCGCGGTGAAACGGCGGGCGTGCATGACGGCGTCGGGCAGCCGCCACACCAGCCAGCCGGCCCGGATGGGCCGCACCCGCATGCCGTCGTACCGCAGGAGCAGCAGCGCCACGTCGTCGTGACGCTGGTCGGCCACCGAGAGCAGCGCGTCCGCCATCCGGCCCAGATCGGTGGGGGCGGCGGCCAGCGCGCGGCGCATCCGGCGCATGCCCTCGTCGAGATGGAGCGTCGAGGACTCGACCAGACCGTCCGTGAGCAGCGCGAGGACCGTGCCCGGCGCCAGCGGCTCCGCCGTCATGGGGAACTCCGCGTCCGCGACCACCCCCAGCGGCAGCCCGCCCTCGACCACCACCTCCTCGGTGGTGCCGTCCGGGCGGCGCACCAGCGGCGCCAGATGCCCGGCCCGGACGAACCAGGCGTTGCCCTCCTCCATGTCCAGCTCGACATAGGCGCAGGTGGCGAACAGATCCGCCTCCATGCCCACGAGCAGCCGGTTGGCGTGGGACACCACCACATCCGGCGGATGCCCTTCCACCGCGTACGCGCGGACCGCCGTCCGCATCTGGCCCATGATCGTCGCGGCGGCGGCGCTGTGCCCCTGCACATCGCCGATGACCAGCGCCACCCGGCTCTCGGAGAGCGCGATGACGTCGTACCAGTCGCCACCCACCTGGAGTCCCCGCATCGCGGGCAGATAGCGGGCGACGGCCACCCCGCCGGGCAGTGGCGGCAGGCTGCGCGGCAGCAGACTGCGCTGGAGCATCGTGGCCAGCTCCTGCTCGGCGTCGTAGGTGTGCGCCCGCATCAGGGTCTGGCCGACCAGCCCCGCGGTCGCGGTCAGCAGCGACCGTTCCTCGGGGCCGAACGGATGGGGAGCGTCCCAGCCGATCAGGCACACCCCCGCCACCTGGCCGTGGGCCGGGAGCGGCAGCACGGCCAGCCCGCCGGGGCCGATGCCCGCGAGCCCCGGCTCCAGCGCGGCACCCGCGGGCCACAGCCGCGGACGGCCCTCGCGCAGCGTGGCCCGCAGGCTCGGCAGGGCGTGCAGCGACGCGTCGGGCCACTCGGAATGCCACTCCGAACGCCACAGCTCCGGCCACGCGTCGGCCTGCGGCGGATCGAGACCCACCACCACCAGCCGGTCCGCCTGCAGCTCGGCGAGCGCCACCCGGTCCGCTCCCAGCGGCTCGCCCAGGGCGGCGACCACCACCCGGCTCACGTCCCGGACCGTCATCGCGTTGTCCAGCGCGGTCGTCAGCCACTGCACCCGGGACACGTCGTCGGCGCGCGGGCGCAGCGCGGCAGCGCTGGTGACCACGCCCACGACGCGCTCCGGCCGTCCCGTGGCGTCGGTTCCCACCCGGCAGCTCAGCCGGAGCCAGCGCACCTCGGTGGTCGACCGGCGGATACGGAACTCCAGCTCGCGGTCCCCGGCCGCCTGCGCCGTGGGCTCGACGACCGACAGCAGCGCGGGCAGATCCTCCGGCACGGTGCACGCGAGCAGCGTGTCCACCGTGCCGTCGAAGTCGTCCGGCGCGATACCGACCAGGTCCAGCAGGGTCGGGTCCGCCTCGATCAGGCCCGTGCCGGGCAGCAGGACGAACGATCCGACGCGCAGACTCCGCAGCGCGGGACCCAGCAGCGTGGTCGCCCCGGTGCGGGCCGCGGGGCGGGACGCACCGGCCGCCCGGAGCCGGGTGGCGATCGCGTCCGCGTAGCGCAGCAGAAAGCCCCGCTGCTCCGCCTCGAAACCGTCCGCGGCGCTGCCCACGATGAGCAGACAGCCCAGCCTGCCGCCCTCGGCCCCGAGCGGCAGCGCGCCCAGCGAGGCACCGGGCCACCGCGCCGCCGACCCGTCCCGCTGGTACGCGGCCACGCCGTCGGAGTCCAGCCACAGGGGGCGCCCGGTGCACAGGGCGTCGGCGGCGGGGGAGCGGTCGGAGAGCGCGTAGTGCTTCGGCAGGGCATCCGGAGCCGTGCCGGTCCCGGCCGCCCTCGCGGTCTCGACCAGCCGCAGGCCGTCGCTCCCCTCGCCCAGCACATAGACGGCCGCCAGCGACACCCCGGCGAACGCGAGAACCCGCTCCCTCCCGGTGGGTTCCGGCGCCGGGGACATCGCACCGGCGTTGTGGGGCATGTTCCCGTCTGCCTCCCCTCCGTGCCGCAGGTACGGGCAGGTGGAAGTCCCCGGAACACGGGCGGCGGGGGCAGGGGTGCCGTATCCGGCGATGCCGGACCGCGCCGCCCAGGAGTGGCAGGGCACCCACCCACCAGAATGTCACAGCTCAGGGAAGCCGCAGGGCGGGCCGGACGGCGGGCCGGAGGGCGGCGAGCGGACTACAGCATGTGGACGATGCTGGGCGGTGCGAAGAGGTGGCGGGCGCGGTGCTCCAGGGCGAGCACGGCGGGAAGGCTCCCGGACGCGTCCGACACGCACCGCTCGCAGTTCTCGTCGGCCTCGGGCAGCTCCGCGACATGGCGGGTGGCGATGTGCCGGGCCAGCCGGATCTGGGTCGACACGATGGAGTCGTGGGGATCGCAGTCGGTCCCCGGCCCCAGCTCCTCCAGCGCGGCGTCCACCAGCTTGGGGGCCTGCTTCATCGCCCGGTACAGATCGGTGCACTTGTCGCACCCCCACATCCAGGGCGGAGGCAGCGGCCACTCGTCGGCGGGGTCCACGTTCCTGGCGCTCATGTCGTCACAGTAGCGAACTGCGGGGGCACGCACAGTGACTTGACGTAAATCCCCTCACTTACGGGCGACACCCGCCCAGAAGGACACCTCCTCGTCGGTCACATCGCCGGTCTCCACCCCCGGGTCCCCGGCGGCCAGGTCGGTGCGCCAGCGGTGCGGCACCACCAGGCCGGGCTCGACCATCTCCAGACCGGTGAAGAACCGTTCCACCTCGTCCCGGGTACGGATTTTCCCCTGAATGCCCCCGCTGTGGTAGATCTGCACGGTCCGCTGGGTGGCCTCGGGGTCGAAGTCCGGGGTGATGTGGCTGAGGACGAGATACGAACCGGGCGCGAGCGCGTCGACCAGCTTGCCCACGATCCCGTACGGCTCCCAGTCGTCCGGCACGAAGTGCAGCAGCGCGCACAGGCTCAGGGCCACCGGCTGGGACAGATCCAGCACCTCGGTGACGCCGGGGGAGGAGAGGATCGTGTCCGGGTCGGCGACATTCGCGTCGACATACGCCGTGCGCCCCTCGGGGCTGCTGGTGAGCAGCGTCTGCGCGTGGGCCAGCACGATCGGGTCGTTGTCGGCGTACACCACCCGGCTCTCCGGGGCCACCGACTGGGCGACCTCGTGCAGATTGGGCCGGGTGGGAATGCCGGTGCCGATGTCGAGGAACTGGCGGATGCCCCGCTCGGCGGCGAGGAACCGGACCGCGCGCTGCATGAACGCCCGGTTGGTGCGCGCCGCGACCATGACCCCCGGCCACAGCGTGAGCACCTTGGCGGCGGCTTGGCGGTCGGCGACGTAGTTGTCCTTGCCGCCCAGGAAGTAGTCGTACATCCGGGCGCTGTGCGGACGTCCCTGGTTGAGCGGGGTGTTGGGGGGCTCCGGCCCGCTCCCGGTCTGGGGTGCTACACCTTGCGTGGCCACGTGGCGTCCTCCTCCGTTTCCGGGCGCGATGCGGGGCGATCGCGGCGCCTCTCCGCAAGGATCGTAGGCTGCCCGGCACGGCCGGTTACTCGCGGGTCCGGATAACTGTTCGCGGTGGAGCGGTCATTGACGGGCCGTTCATCATGTCCCCGGCGCGCATCCCGTCAGCGGACGCGCACGCGGCCGCCCGAGAAGTGGCCGAGCGCCTGGTCGATCTCGCTCTCGCTGACCGGCTGGAGGGGAGAGTGGACGGCGAGGTGGAGGCGCGATACGCCCTTCCGGTTCCGCCGCGTGCGGCTCTTCACCTCGGGCTGGTTCAGCCCGCTGACCCCGGGGGTGGTGGGGGCGCCGGGGGCGAGCGCCACCAGCAGCACACTGAGGCGACCGCGGCCCTTCACCTGGACGTTCGCGACTGCGGCCCAAGGAAGGAAAACGGGCTCGGGCGCCGCGTCGACGACACACCACAGCCCCTCATCGGTCACCCGCATCGCGACCGGGGAGATCTCCTTCACCGCCCAGGTCTGCTTCAGCCGCCGTAGCGCGGCGAACCGGCGTGTGGAGTCGCGCAGGTAGATCGGCACGAAACACGTGATCATCAACAGGGTTATCAGCAGGGTGGTGGTGGCGTGGACAGCGGTGGTGTAGACGAAGTAGACGGTGCCGACCATGACCACGAGCATGAACACGGAGCCGACCACCCCGCTCCACGCGGACCACGGCAGGCTGCGCAGCGATGCGGCCCGCATCCGGGCCACCGCTCCCGGGTCGGTCGTGACGACGTACTCCTGGCCCGTCCCCTGCTCCATGTCCATGACCACAGTCTCGATCACCGTTCCAGGGAAGCCAAGTCCCGACCTGGGAGGATGCATCCGTACGACACCGGGAGGACACTGGTCGTAACGGACGCCTGACAGGGAGCCCTTCATGACCACATCCCGGGACCTGTTGATCGTCACCATGGACGGGGAGCCCAGCCGCCTGGTGGAGCGGGGCGATCTGTCGCTCGGGCTCGCCGGGGCCGAGCTGATCGACCTCTTGGGCGCCCAGGAAGCAGGGCTGCACGGCGAGCGCGTCGTGCCGGGGCTCGCGGGCATGCCGGACGACCCGCTGCTGCGCCAGGCCGCCTCGTCGCTCGTGCGGGAGGAGCCGTACGAGTCCGTCGGCGACTGGCTGTGGCGCAGGGGCCGCGGGCTGTCCGCCGCCTATCTGTCCGCGCTGGAGGCGGACGGACAGCTCGTCCGGCAGCGCAACCGCCGCTGGAAGGTGTTCTGGACCCGCGAACTCGTCCTCGTCGACACCGAAGCCCGCCGCCACGCGGCGAACCGCTATCGGTCGGACGAGCCGGTCCTCGCCGCGCTGACGGAGGCCATCGGCGTCCGGGAGCCGGGCGGCGAGCCCCCGAAGGTGTCCGACGACGCGGTGGAGCGGGTGCTCGCCGCCCTTGAGGACGCGCTCGCGGAGCTGGCGGCCGAACGGCAGCGGCGGGACCGGCGCCGCGGCGAGGCGGCCGTGGACAACGTCCGCCGCGGCTACTGAACTCCGGTGGCCGCCGACGCGGTTAGCCGAACCGGTGCGTCCCCGACCAGCCGGGCTCGCCGGTGGTGGCGAAGCGCACCCACGCGCCGTGCATCTCCGCGGCGAGCGACGGCGGGATGTCCGGCCCGAGCAGCCCCTCGGGCGTACGGAGGGCGGGCAGGGCGGTGTTGTCGAACACGAACGGGAGTTCCGCGGTGTGGCAGGCGCCGTATGGACCGTCCCGCCAGTCGAAGTCGTAACGGAACGCCTTGCCGTGCAGGGACACCAGCCGCTGACTGCCGCCCCGGAACATCGCGTCGATGGCCGCGCTGTACCGCGGCTGCTGGTAGAGCCGTGATTCCTGGCTGTTCGTGCCCACCAGCAGGTCCACCGGACGCGCCTCGGGTACGTCGTCGAGCACCACCCCGAACGGGGTCAGCCGGGCCCCGACGGGCAGATCGGCCACCGCGGACAGCAGCCGTTCGTCGGGGATGTCGGCGAAGCCCGCCACCGTCGCCGGAACGCCCAGCCGGTCGGCCAGCGCGCGGGTCGTCTCCGCCGCCTGCTCGCCGGTCAGCGTGTGCAGTCCGCCGCTCTGGCTGATGGCGCGCCGGAACAGCCCGGCCGCCTCGGGCGTCACCAGCAGCGCGCTGACGATCATCGCGCCCGCCGACTGCCCGAACACCGTGACCCGGTCCGGGTCCCCGCCGAACTCCGCGATGTGGTCCCGCACCCACCGCAGCGCGGTGACCACGTCCAGCAGGCCACGGTTGCGCGGCGCGTCCGGCAGATCGAGCCAGCCGGGCGCGCCGAGCCGGTAGTTGAGCGTGACGAGGACGACACCGTCGCGGGCGAAGGACGTCCCGTCGTACAGGGGCGCCTGGCCGGTGCCGGAGAGGAAGCCGCCGCCGTGCACGAAGACCATCACCGGCGCGTCGGCCCGCTGCCCGGCCCGCTCCTGCCCGGCCCGCTCCTGCGGGGCCCAGACGTTGAGGGTCAGATAGTCGTCGCCGCGCACCCAGCCCGAACCCATCACCGGGCTCAGGTCCAGCGGGAAGCGCCGCGCCGGGGCGGGGGCGGTCGGGCCCGGCCCGTCGGAGCCGCGTACGCCGTCCACCGGCGTCGGCGCCGCGAACCGCGCGGCACCGGTCGGGGCGGCGGCGTACGGGATGTTGCGGAAGACCGTCACCGCCATGCCGCCCACTCCTTCACCGCGAACCGGTCGCCGTCGCGCCGTACTTCGGCCGCGCCCGCGCCGGGGAAGTGCGCGGGGAACAGCAGGGCGCCCTCGTCCGCCGCCGACTCCAGCACTCGGCGGCGGGCGATCCGGGCCTGGTCCTCGTCCTCGTCGAAGCAGGGGCTGTCATGCGGTTCGGCGAACTGCAGCGGGCTGTGCAGCAGATCGCCCGCGAACAGCGCCCGGTCCGTGCCCGACCGCAGCCGTACGACGGTGGAGCCGGGCGTGTGGCCGGGGGCGGGTTCGAGGCG
Source organism: Streptomyces sp. NPDC005962 (assembly GCF_040629205.1). Lineage (NCBI taxonomy): Bacteria > Bacillati > Actinomycetota > Actinomycetes > Kitasatosporales > Streptomycetaceae > Streptomyces > Streptomyces sp. NPDC005962. The sequence continues at coordinate 579,490 of NZ_JBEXVE010000002.1, forward strand.
CAGCTGGGCGTCGATGTCGTAGTGGTCGCCCTCCCACAGCACGGTCTGCCCCGCCTGGTGGACCGGGGCCACGCTGTCCTCGAAGACGTTCGCCATGCCCGGGCCCGAGCGGGTGCGGTGGCCGTTCTCCGGGTTCCAGTAGTCGAAGTCGGCGCGTGAGATCACGTACCGCGCGTTCGGGAAGGTCGGCCGCCACTCGCCGTCGACCAGCGTGGTGTTCCAGCCGACGTGGTCGCCGTGCACATGCGTGCAGATCACCGTGTCGACGTCCTCCGGGCGCACGCCCGCCGCGGCCAGCTCGCCGAGGTAGTTGGTGTCCAGGTGGTGGAAGAGCGGCATGTGCCGCTCGCGGCCGTTGCCGATGCCGGTGTCGACGAGGATGGTCCGGCCCTCGCTGCGCAGCACCCAGGTCTGGATCATCGTGCGCACCGTGTCGGCGGCCAGGTCCAGAAACTCGGGAGCCAGCCAGCTCTCGTGTGCGCGCCAGTGCTCCATGGGTACGTCGGGAAAGATGATGTCGCGGGGGAGGCCCGTGGAGGGCAGCTCGACCACGCGGGTGATGCCGACGTTGCCGAGTGTCATGGTGTCCATGCGTCCAGCCTGCTCCCCGGTCCCGGTCCGGCGGTATCCGTCACATGACTGCACCGGCGGATACAGTCGGGTGATGACCATCGTGGGGAGGGAGAGCGAGAGCGCGGCCGTGCTCGGCCTGACCAGCGGCGTGCTCATCGTGACGGGAGAACCGGGCGTGGGCAAGAGCACCCTGCTCGAGCTGGCGGCGGACCGGCACCGGGGGCGGGTGCTGCGGATGACGGGCAGCGAGAGCGAGGCGAACCTGCCGTTCGCCGGACTGCACCAACTGCTGCGGCCGGTCCTCGGTGACACCGCCCGGCTGCCCGCCCGCCAGCGGTCGGCCCTCCTCGGCGCCATCGGCGCGGGGAGCGAGGGCGACGGGCCTCCCGACCGGCTGCTGCTCGGGGTCGCGCTGCTCGCCCTGCTGTCCGACCTCGCCCAGCGGTCGCCCCTGCTCGTGCTCGTCGACGATCCGCAGTGGATCGACACCGGCTCGCTGGAGGCGCTGGCTTTCGCCGCCCGGCGCGTCGACGACGAACCCCTCGCCGTCCTCGCGGGGGCCAGGGACACGGGGGCCAGGGACACGACGGGCGCGGCCCCGGCGGCGTTCTCCGGGTTTCCCACGCTCGCCCTGGGCCCGCTGGACGGCTCCGCCGCCGCCCGGCTGCTGGACCGGCAGCCCCATCCGCCCACCGGCGGCCGCCGGATGCGCATCCTCGGCCAGGCCGCCGGAAACCCCCTGGCCCTGGTCGAACTGGCCCGCGCGTACGGGAGGGACGAAGCGTACGGTGTGGACAGGGCGTACAGCGCGAACGGGGCGTACGGCGTGGACGTCCAGCACATCCAGCACATCCAGCACGTTCCGGACGCCACCGGCGAGGAGCTGCTGCCGCCCACCGACCGTCTGACGCGGCTCTACGCCGCCGACCTCGACGCCCTGCCCGAGGCCACCCGCCACGCCCTGCTCCTGGTCGCCGCCGACGAGCGGGCCGTGGCGGGCCGGATCGAGGCGCTGGCCCCGGCCGAGGCCGCCGGACTGCTCCGGATCACCGGCGGCGGCAACGCCCGGCGGGCCCGCTTCCGGCATCCGCTGATCCGGTCCGCGGTCTACCACTCCGTACCGCTGGCCGCCCGGCGCCGGGCGCACCGCGACCTCGCCGCGTCGCTCACCGGGGAACCCGACCGCCGCGCCTGGCACTTGGCCGCCGCCGCGGAGGGCCCGGACGAGGAGATCGCCGCCGCGCTGGAGGAGTCCGCGGGCCGGGCCCGGACCCGCGGCGGATACACCGCCGCCGTCACCGCGCTGGAGCGCGCCGCCGAGCTGAGCCCCGCGACCCACGACCGCGCCCGCCGCCTGGTGGCGGCCGCCCGCGAGGCCGTCGCCACCGGTCAGCCCCACTGGGTGCGCGAACTCGCCGCCCGGGCCCACGCCCTCACCGACGACCCGGCGCTGGTGGCCGAGGCGTCGCTGCGGGTCGGACAGGTGCTCACACTGAGCGCCGAACACGACACCGCGCTGACGCTGCTGACGCGCGCGGCGGAGGACCCCCGGCTGCGCCGGACCGCCACCGTCCTGGCCTCCGTGGCCGTCTTCTACTCCGGCGACGAGGACCACCGGCGCGCCATACGGGCACGGGCGCACGGCGATCCCTGGACGCTCACCGTGACCGACCCCGCCGACGCGCGCTCCGCCCACGTGGCCGCGCTCCCGGAGCTGGTGGAGCGGGCGGACGGCGACCCGGCGCTGCTCAACTCGCTCGGCGCGATGGCCTGGCTGCTCGACGAGACGGCCCTCGCGGTACGGATCTTCGACGACGCCCTCGACCGCTGGCGGCTGCGCGGCGCTCTGCCCACCGGCCTCGGCTGCACCGCGGGGTGGGCGTACCTGGACCACGGGCTATGGGCGCAGGCCCGGCTCGCCGCCGCCAACACCTCTTCCTCCGTCGCCGGGCTGCCCCACCTCGAAGCCGCCGTGCGGTCCCTCGAAGCCGCCCCGCTGGCCCTGACCGGTCGGACCGCCGAGGCCCGCACCGCCGCGTCGGCCGCGCTGTCCCTGGTCGACCCGGACCGCAGCCGCGCCGTCGCCGTCCGCGCCCGCTGGGCGCTCGGCATGGCCGCCGTCGCCGAGGGCGACCAGGTGACCGCGTACGAACAGTTCCGCCTGCTGTTCACCGCCGACGGCGACCCCGTCCACTACGCGTGCTCCCACACCGGCCTCGCCGAACTCGCCGCCGCGGCCGTACGCACCGGCCATCACGCGGAGGCCGCCGCCATCGTGGAGCGCACCGAGAAGCGGCTCGCCGACGACCCTTCACCCCGGATGCGCGCACTGATCCACCGCGCCCACGCCCTGCTCGACCCGTCCCGAGCGGAACCGCACTTCGAAGCCGCCCTGGCCGACCCCGCGGGCCGTCAATGGCCCTTCGAACGCGCCCAGATCCTCCTTGACCACGCCGAATGGCTGCGCCGCGCCCACCGCATCACCGACGCCCGCCCCCGCCTGCACACCGCGCTGGAGACGTTCCGCCGCCTCGGCGCCCACCCCTGGACCGACCGCGCCCAAGCCGAACTCCGCGCCGCCGGTGTCGCCCCGGCCCCCGCCGCCCCGGACGCCCTCACCTCCCTCACACCCCAGCAGCAGCACATCATCCGCCTCGCCGCGAAGGGCCTGAGCAACCGCGAAATCGGCGAACGCCTCTTCCTCTCCCCCCGCACCGTGGGCTCCCACCTCTACCGCAGCTTCCCCAAACTCGGCGTCACGGCCCGCTCCCAACTCCGCGACGTCCTGGAGGCTTCCGGGCGGACGTAGACCCCGGCATCTCAGGGTCGAGACGTCAGCAGTTCGCGGGCCAGGGCCTCGCCCCACCATCGCTCGACGGCGTCGGGGAGCCAGCCGCGTTCGACGGTGAGCGTGGTGTAGACGTCGATGCTGCACAGCGCCGCGTAGACGTCGACCGCGGTCGCGATGCCCAGGCCGCTGCGCAGCGTGCCGATTGGCCAGGACGAGAACACCCGCACCCGGGTCTCGTCGCCCCGGGCCCGGCCGTCGCGGTACGCCGTGGCCAACTCGGTCTCGGTGCGCGCCGCTTCGCGCATCAGCGTGATCACATCGCCCGCGCGCTCGAACAGCCGCCGGTCGTAGCCGGCCATCGCGGCGAGCTGCCGGGCGGGCCCGGTTCCCGGGGCCTCCAGCTCGGTGAGCATCCGCGTCGCGTCGGCGGAGAGACCGGCCGCGTCCGCCACCGCCCGCATCAGGCCCGTCTTGTTCCCGTACGCCGCGTACACCGTCGGCACCGAGACGCCCGCCTCCCGGGCCACCTCGCGCACGGTCGTCCCGGACCAGCCCTGGGCGACGAAGCAGGTGCGGGCGGCGCGGGCGATCTCCGCCCGGGTCTGCTGCGCCTGCGCCGTACGGCGGATCGACTCGTAACGGCGTCGGCCCGGCTCTGAACTCACGGCTTCCCCTTCGGTGTTGCCACTGACTTGTCGCTACCTATAATGAATATATGCTGCGTAAAATCAATGAGGCAACCACCATGGGCTTCCCCCGTATCTGCGGTCTCGCCGCCCTCGGGTTCGCCGCGATGATCAGCCTGAGCAATGTGATCCAGGTGCCCGCCGGGCTGCCGGTCGCCGGCGCCGGGCTCGGCGAGGTCATCGCGTTCTTCGGCACCGAGAGCCGTATCGTCGGCATCGGCTCCGCCCTCACCCCCGCCGCCTGGGTGCTGGCCACGATGTTCGGTGCGGGCGTGGTCTCCGTGCTGTGGCGGTCCGAGCGCCGCCGGGGCGAGGCGTGGTCCCTGCTCGGCCTGGCCGGTCTGGTCCTGCAGAACGCCGCGTTCGCGGGCGTCATCGCGATCCGGCTGGCGCTCACGTCCACGGCCTCGGAGGACACGGCCCCGGACGGCAATGGCACGGCCGCCTCGGACTGGTCTCGGCCGCGCTGCTCTTCGGCTCGGCCACCCTCACCACGTGGTTCTTCGGCCGGAGTGACGCTTTCGGGCTGCTCGGGCTCGTCGGGTGGTTGCTGTGGGTGGTCTGGCTCGTCGCGTACGGCGTCACCTTGATCCGGTGGAACCCACGGCCGGGAATTACGTGAGGATAAGAAAAGGAAAAATCCCCGGCCGCCTTGACGACCAGGGACTTCCGCTGAGTATATTGGGGATTTGTGTGCCTGCACGCATTCGGGGCACATGGAAACTCGATGAAGTCATCATATCCAGCGGGAGTTGAATTGTCAAACGCGGAATTGCGTCAGGAGCAGGAATTCATCGACCTGCTTCACGCGCGTCTCGCCGAACTGCGGGCCGGGGCCGAGGAGGCGGTGGGTGACGCCCTGTCGATGGAGGGGCGGAACTTCCAGGCGCGGCTGGAGCGCGATGTGCTGGTGGCCGAGCGGTCCGGGCTGCTCGCCGCGTTCGACGCGGGGGAGAGGGGGCTGTGCTTCGGGCGGCTGGCGTTCCGCGACGGCCGCGACCACCACATCGGGCGCATCGGCATCCGGCGCGACGACGTGGAACGCACCCCGCTGGTCATCGACTGGCGGGCCGATGTGGCGCGCCCGTTCTACCTGGCGACCGGGCACACCCCGATGGGGCTGCGCCGCCGGCGGCACATCACCACCGAGCGCGGGCAGGTCACCGCCCTGCACGACGAGATCCTGGACCTGTCCGACGCCGTACGGACCGGGCATGAGAACAGCGACGCGGACGCCGTGCTGCTCGCCGCGCTCGACTCGGCCCGAACGGGCCGGATGCATGACATCGTGCAGACCATCCAGGCCGAGCAGGACCGGATCATCCGCGCCCCGCACCACGGTGTCCTCGTCGTCGAGGGCGGCCCCGGCACCGGGAAGACCGTGGTCGCCCTGCACCGCGCCGCGTATCTGCTCTACGCGCAGCGCGAGCTGCTGGCCCGCCGCGCGGTGCTGGTCCTGGGGCCCAACCCGGCGTTCCTCGGGTACATCGGCGAAGTGCTGCCCGCGCTCGGCGAGACCGGTGTGCTGCTGGCCACGCTCGGCGAGCTGTTCCCCGGCGTGACCGCCACCGGCACCGACACCCCGGCGGCCGCCGAGGCCAAGGGCCGCGCCACCATGGCGGATGCCCTGGCCCGCTTCGTACGGGACCGGCAGGCGCTGCCCGACCCGGCGATCGTGATCGACCACGACGACGGTGAACTGATCCTGGACGCGGACATCGCGAGCGACGCGCTGTGGCGGGCGCGCGAAACCGGGCTGCCGCACAACCTGGCCCGCCCGCACTTCGCCTTCAGCGTCATCGACGGGCTGACCGCCCAGCTCACCGACCGGATCGGCGCGGACCCCTACGGCGGCCCGAACCTCCTTGGCCCGGACGACATCGCCCAGCTCGGCAAGGCCATCGCGGCCAGCCCCGAGGTGCACGCCGCCATCGACGAGCTGTGGCCCGAACTCACCCCGCGGCAGCTCGTCGCGGACTTCCTCACCGACCCCGTCCACCTCTCCGACGCCGACGCCGACGCGATCCGCCGCACCGGCGGCGAGTGGACCGCGGCGGACGTACCGCTGCTGGACGAGGCCGCCGAACTGGTCGGCGAGGACGACTCCGCGGCCCGCGCCGCCGCCGAGGGCGCACGGCTGGAGCGCATCGAGTACGCGCAGGGCGTGCTCGACCTCTCCTACGGTTCCCGCACCCAGGAGTTCGAGGACCGCGAGGACGACGACTCGGAGGTGCTGGCCGCCCACAACCTCATCGACGCCGAACGCCTGGCGGACCGCAACGAGGAGGCCGACCACCGCACCGCCGCCGAACGCGCCGCAGCCGACCGCACCTGGGCCTTCGGCCACATCATCGTGGACGAGGCGCAGGAGCTGTCCCCGATGGCGTGGCGGCTGCTGATGCGCCGGTCCCCGACCCGTTCCATGACGCTCGTCGGCGACCCGGCGCAGACCGCGGAGCCGGGCGGCTGCGGCTCCTGGTCCTCGATCCTCGCCCCGTTCGTCGAGGACCGCTGGGAACACACCCGGCTCGGCGTGAACTACCGCACCCCGGCCGAGATCATGGCGGTCGCGGCGGAGGTGGCCCGGTCCGCGGACCCCGCCTTCGAGCCGCCGAGTTCGGTCCGCGCCACCGGCGTACGGCCCTGGGCGCGGCACACCGCCGACCCGGCCGACCTGCCGGGCGCGGTGGCCGACGCCGTGGCGCGCGAGTCGGGGACGGAGGGCCGCCTCGCGGTGATCGCCCCGCCCGCCCACCACGACGCCCTCGCGGCCGCGCTACCGGACGCGTCCACGGGCCGGTCCCCGGACCTGACCAGCCCGGTGGTGCTGCTGGACCCGCGGCAGGCCAAGGGTCTGGAGTTCGACACGGTGATCGTGGCCGAACCGGCGGAGTTCGGGACGAGCGACCTGTACGTGGCGCTGACCCGGGCGACCCAGCGGCTGGGCGTCGTACACACCGGGACGTTGCCGGGTGCCCTGGCCGGGCTGGCAGAGCCGGCCGGGTTGCCCGAGCCGCAGGACGCGGCCGCCGCGCCGGAGCCGGAGCGGTGAGCCGGGCCGCGGTGCGGCGGCGTGCAGGTGCGGTGGCGCGCGGGTGCGGCGGTGCGGTGACGCGACGGCCACGGCCCCGCCGCACCGCGCCGCCACCGACGTACGCCGTGGGCGGCGTCCGCCGCCGCCCCACGCCGCGTTCCGGCAGACGGCCGCACCGGGTCGGTACGCGTCGGTGGGCGGCGAACCGCTTCCGGTGCGGATCGCCCGTAACCGTCGGGCAGTTGACCCCGCCCCGTACAGGGGGACACGTGGCAGCGGAATCCTGAACGGCGGGGGACACTTCCGCGGCGGCTCGGCGAACCCCTGGTAGGCGCCGCCGCAGATTTGCCCCGGGCCGGGGGCCGTGTGCGACAGTAGAGCGCCCCGATCGGCCGGGCGCGCCCGCGCGCGCAGCCGCCGACGGGCCCCCATACCCCAGTAGGACAGTCTCCGGTCGCGCCCGCGCGTGTCCGGGCTGTCGCCGTCCCTCCACTACGTCCTTCCTGAGAGCGATGCTGGCAACGACTCTTCCTCCCCGGACCGCGGACCTGTTCGAACAGGGCCTGGAGTTGCGACCCGGTGCCGCGCTGCTGCGTTTCGGCGCGGCGCGGCAGCGACCGGTCGGCCGTTTCGGCTGGTCGGGCGATGGCGCGGCGGCGTGGCTCGACGACGTCCGCGGGCATGTGTGGACCGTCGGCGCCGCCGAGGCGGCCGCCGGGCTCGTGCTGCGCGCCGCGCAGCGCCGTCCGGAGCAGGTGCGGGAGTTCACCGCGCCGCGCGGCACCGACGCGCTGGTCGCCCGCCATCTGCCGGTGGACGACATCGTCGAGTGGGTGTTCCGCTGGACGCTGGAGGAACCGCCCGTGCAGCGGGGTGAGGAGCGCGTGGTCGTCCTCGACGAGAGCCACCACGATGAGCTGCTCGCCTTCCTCGGCGAACACAGCCCCGCCTACTCGACCGGCCCCGACTCCGCGGATGTGAGCCTGTGGTGCGGAATCCGGGGCGACGACGGCCGACTGGTGGCCTGCGGCGCCATGAGCAGCCTGCGGGACAGCGGGGCTCCGCTGATGGCGTCGGTCGCGACGGACGCCGCCCAGCGCGGCCAGGGGCTGGGCGCGGCGCTGACGTCGTGGCTGACCCGGTACGCGGTGCGCCGCCACGGCTTCTGCACCCTGTGGCAGCTCGCCGACAACACCCCCGCCGAACGGCTCTACACCCGCCTCGGCTACCGCAATGAGGACCCCTGCGTGGCCGCCCGGATCGCCTCCGACTGAGCGCGGCGAACCTCATGACAACAGTCACACCGGCCCCCGGAACGAACGGGGCGCAATAGTAGATACCCGCTCGGCGAAATCGGAGACTTTTCGGCCCTTGCCGACATGTCGTATCCGGTTTCGCCGCAGGTCCGGAGTCCCGCCCGGCCACAAGGCCACCAGGCGTTCTGACGGCGGGACACCGTCACATCTCCTTCACGAGACCTGCGCAGCACACCTCGGTATCCCTCCGCAAGCGACCCCGCACTACGACCCACGGTAGTAGCGAACATTTGTTGCATTGGCTTCGCCACGGCCCTAAGAATGACGGCCCACACCGCGCCTCGGCAGTTCTGGCATCGCTCCGCGCAGAGTCAGCCGTACACGGGGGAGGGCGTGCCGCGATTACCGAGTGAGGGACACGCATGAACAAGCACCGCAGCACGAACACGCACCACCGGAAAATAGCCGTCGCGGCCGTCGCGGTGGCCGCCGTGGGTGTGCCGTCCGTCGCCATGGCGTGCTTGGACGGGCCGGACGACAAGGGCACCGAGGCCCGTGGTGTGACGGCGTCCGCGTCGGCGTCGCAGCGGTGGGAGGAGAAGGGCCACCACCGGGACGCGGAGAAGACGGAGAAGGCGGCGGCGCCGACGAAGCGGGCGAAGGTGACGGAGCGGTCGTCGCGCTCGTCCTCCGCCACCCCGAGACGAACCTTCACCACCTCCGCCCCCGCCACCACCCTGTCCGCCACCGCCCCGGTGGCGGCGAAGTCCAAGGCCCCGGCCACCACCGCCGCCCCCGTCACCAAGGCCGCCGACTCCGCGTCGACCACCGCGTCCAGCGCCCAGGACGAGGTCGTGGACCTCGTCAACAGCGAGCGCGCCAAGGTGGGCTGCTCGCCGGTGAAGGTGAACGCGAAGCTCACCAAGGCCGCCCAGGACCACAGCGCGGACATGGCCGAGCACAGCAACATGTCCCACACCGGGTCCGACGGGTCGCAGCCGGGCGACCGGATCGAGCGGGCGGGCTACTCGTGGAGCACCTACGGTGAGAACGTCGCCTACGGCTACAGCTCGGCCAAGAGCGTGATGGAGGGCTGGATGAACAGCTCCGGTCACAAGGCCAACATCCTGAACTGCGACTTCAAGGAGATCGGCGTCGGCCACTCCGGGTCCGGCAACTACTGGACGCAGGACTTCGGCACGGCCCGCTAGCTCGCACACCCGCGCTCCCGCCCGCACTCTTTTCGCGGTTCGCGCCGAGTTCGCGTTCCTGGGCCCGTTCGCGGATGCGCACCATTATGGTCTGGTGCCATGCACGTGGCAGGTGTCCTCGACAGGGTGACCCGAGGGACCCGGGTGGCCGTCGGTCCGATGGCGCGGACCGGAGAACCGCGGGCCGGAGGGCCGTGGCGGCCGCGGCGCCGGGTGGCCGTGCTCGTCGTGGTCGTGATGGCCGTGCTGCTCGCGCAGATGGCCGTCGCGATGGTGACCACGGCCGTGGAGCAGACGCCGACCATCGACGAGCCGGTGTACGTGGGGACGGCGAAGACGTATCTGCAGGAACACAGCCTGCGGTTCAACCCCGAACACCCGCCGCTGGGCAAGCTCATCATCGCCGCCGGGCTGCTGTTCGCCCATGCCCGCCTCGCCCCCGGGTTCGCCGGGGACCAGGGGGCGCTGGGGCGGCGGCTGCTGTACGAGTCGGGCAACGACCCATGGCACGTGATGCTGTGGGCGCGGCTGCCGGTGATCGTGCTGACGCTGCTGTTCGGGCTGGTCGTCTTCGCGTTCGCAACGGAACTGGCCGGTCCCGTGGGCGGAGTGGCGGCGCTCACGCTGTACGCGTTCTCGCCCGATGTCATCGCGCACGGCTCACTCGCCACGCTCGACGCACCGATGGCCGGATTTCTGCTGACCTCGGTATGGCTGCTGTGGCGGGCGCGCCGCCGCCCCCTCACGCATCTGCCACTCGCCGGGGCGGCGCTCGGCGCGGCCGTGGCCACCAAGATGAGCGCGCTGCCCGCGGTTCCGGTGCTGATGCTCCTGGCGGTGCTGTCGTACGCGTACGCCCGCCGCGCCCCCGGCACCGGATGGCGCGGCAGGGCGCGGGTCCTGGCCCTGGGCGCGGCGGGTGCGGTGGGCATGGCGCTGGTCGCGCTCGCCGTGGTGTGGGCCGCGTATCTCGCCGTTGACCCGCGGTTGCGCTGGACCACGCCCGGCGGCGTACCGGCCGTCCACGGGCTGCGCGGGCTCGTCGTCGACCTGCTGCCGGTCCCCGAGCCGTTCCAGGACGGGATGCGCGTCCAGTTCGGATTCGAGAACCAGCTGTGGCGCGGCTTCCTCTTCGGCCACCAGTACCACGGCTCGCTCTGGTACTACCTGCCCGCCGCGCTGCTGGTGAAGACGCCCCTGGGCATGCTCGCGCTGTGGGCCGCCGGTGCCGTCGCGATGGTGGCGGCGCCCCGGCTGCGGCCCGCGGCGCCGTACGTCCTCCTGCCCGCGGCCGTGCTGCTGGCCGTGGCCATGGACGGAGCCCGCGACCTCGGTGTGCGCTACGCGCTCTTCCTGCCCATGTTCCTGGCGGTCGCCGCGGCCGGGGTGGTCACGCTCCGGTGGCGAGGGGCCCGCGGCGTGACGGTGGCCCTGGCCGTATGCGTGGCGGTCAGCTCGCTGCACACCTTCCCGTACTACCTGCCGTACGCCAATGAGGCGTTCGGCGGCCTGGCCGGGACCCATCGGTATCTCCACGATTCGAACGTCGACTGGGGCCAGGACCTGGGGCGGCTGGCCGACCGCCTCCGGGGGCGCTACCGGGACCAGCGGGTGTGGCTGGTGTACAAGGGCAGCGGTGTGCCGTCCGCGTACGGCATCCACGCCCCCGACCCGCGCAGAGTGTCCCCGGACCGGGTGCACGGGCTGCTCGCCGTCTCGGACTCCTCGGTCGCCGGGGCGCGGGGCAGGCTGGCGGCGCTGATCGAGCACAGTCGGCCGGTCGGCGAGGTCGGCCACTCCATCACCGTCTACCGCCGGACGTAGCTCTCACAGCCAGGGCCGGTTGCTCTGTTTCCGGCCATGATCGGTAAGGTTCACCTCTGCACGTGCGGGGGCGTGTGCGTCGGAGGTCGTCTCCTCGGTTGTTCTGCGCCCGCTCGCCGATCGCCGACACCGAGGAGGAGTGCCCATGTCGTACCCGAGGCCGCCCGAAGGCCCAGGACATGCCGGGCCCTACGGACAACAGCATGGGCAACAACACGGGCAGCAATACGGGCAACAACAGCCCCAGCAGGGCCCGCCGCCCATGCCACCCCAACCCCCGCCCATGGCCCCGCCGTACCCCGGGCAGGGCGCACCGTACCCCGGGCAGGGCGCGCCCTACGGCGCCATGTACGCCCCGCAGCCGCCCACGCAGCAGCCGCCCGCGCCGCAGCGGAAGAGCACGGGGCGCACCTGCCTCTCCGCCTTCCTCGGCATCACCGGCGCGCTCGGGATGCTGGGCGGTGGCGCGCTGACCGCGCACGCCTACTCCAACCACAGCCAGAACATCGCCAACCACAGCGAGTACGGCGCCTCGATGTGGCGCAACGAGCCCGCCGACAAGCTCTTTCCGGACACTCTCGCGCCCAGGGAGAACGCCCAGTCCGCGGGCAACGACCGCAAACGCGCGCAGTGGCACCGCATCGGGATATCCGAGCAGACCGGCTGTGACGACGGGCTGAGCGGAGCCACCGCGACCGAGGCGGAGAAGCTCGGCTGCAAGGCCGTCCTGCGTGCTACCTACGTGGACCCGACGGGCAACACCGTGGCGACCGCGGCGCTGATCGTCCTGCCCGGCGGCGACTCCGTGAAGAACGAGATGGGCACCTTCTTCGACGGCGAGAAGGAGAAGCACAACCCGGGCCCCGGTGTGAAGGCGTACGCCGTCCCCGGCACCGTCGCGGCCCGGTGGAGCGACGCGCGGTCCAACGCCTCGGCGGGGGCGACGGTGACCGAGATGTACGTCCCGTACGCCCTCATGGCCTCCACCGGCGCGGTCGACGGCCGCAAGGCGGGCGAGCTGCCCGGCGAGTGGGGCAGGTACAGCTCCGACGCCGAGCAGGACCGTGCCCCGTGGCGGGGCGCGGCCAGTGGACTTGTCGACGCCCTGAACACGCACCTCGGCGATCTGCTGTTGGAGGAGACCTCATGAGCACCCGGCGACACACTCGCGCGCGCGTCGGCACGGCCATGACGGCGGTCGTCCTCGGCTCGGTGCTGGGCGTGGTGGCCGCGCCCCCGGCCGCCGCCGCGCCCCCGACGCCCACCAGCTGGGAGGCGAAGGCGCTCGGCCTGGCGTCGGCGCAGCGCACCGCCCAGGGCAAGGGCGTCAAGGTCGCGGTCCTGGACAGTGGCGTCATGACCAACCATGTGGCGCTCCACGGCAAGGTGACCACCGGCCCCGACTTCCTCAAGGACGGTCTGCAGCCCGGCGATTCACGCTGGGGCGGCCATGGCACCGCGATGGCTTCGGACGTCCTCAAGGCGGCCCCGGAGGCGAGCATCCTGTCGGTCCGGGTGATCGACGACAAGCAGTATCACGACCCCGAGGACTGGAAGCAGGGGCCCAGCCCGGTCGGCCAGGGCATCGACTACGCGGTCGACCATGGCGCCGATGTGATCTCCATGTCGCTCGGTGGCGAGATGTTCGGCGACAGCGTCGACGAGGACGAGGTCGACGCCCTGGCCCGGGCGGCACAGAAGGGCATCCCGGTCATCGCCTCGGCGGGCAACGACGGCGACATGTTCAACGACGCCTCGTACCCGGCGGGCTACCCGGGCGTGATCGCCGTGGCCGCCACCCAGCAGAACGGCAGCCGCGCCGAGTTCTCCACGGTGCGGACGTACAACTCGGTGGCCGCGCCGGGCGTGGCCATCGTGAGCGCGAAGAACACGGGCGGCTACGAGCCGGTCAACGGCACCTCGCCCGCCGCCGCGCTCACCTCCGGCGTGGTGGCCCTGATGCTGTCGCACAACGGCAAGCTGACCCCGGCTCAGGTCCGCACCCTGCTGACGAAGACCGCGCACCATCCGTCCGGCGGGCGCGACGCGCTGGTCGGGTACGGGCCGATCGACGCCGCTGCCGCCGTCCAGGCCTCCTCGAAGCCGCCCGCCGACGGGACGGGCCCGGTGAAGTACACGGGCAAGGAGCATCTGGCCACCCCGGACGGTACGCCGAAGACCCAGCATCCGCCCCTGGAGACGGACCTGGTGACGATCGGCCTCGGCGCGGCGGGCGCGGGGCTGGTGATGGTCGTCGGCGCGGTGCTGATCACCCGCGCGGGCCGCCGCCGCGCGGCAGCGGCTGCCGCGGGCGTTCCGCGCGGCTGAGAGGGACCCGCGCGGAGGGGGTGGCGGGCGCGCTCGCCACCCCCTCCCGTGCGTTCTGCCCGACCGCTCAGCGCCGGGGAGTGAGCAGGGCGGTGAGCATGTCGCGCAGCCAGATCCGCAGCGCGTCGAGGTCCGGGTCGAGCAGCAGCCGCCCGGCCGCCGCGTCGTGGATGGTGAGGACCGCCGCCGTCAGGGACTCGGGGTCGCGCAGCCCGGGCGGCATGGTGTCGGGGTCGACGAAGGCGGTCACGATCGGCTGGAGCGTTTCGCGCAACGCCTCGCGGTGCCGGATCAGGGCCGCCGCGGTGTCCGGGTCGCGCGCCGCATACAGCATGAAGTCGGTGCGTACCAGGACCCAGGTGCGGTCGATGAGCAGCGCGCCCACCACCCGGTCCAGCAGGGCCGCCAGCCCCTCGTCGGGGGCGGCGCCGTCCAGCGCGTCCCGCACCTGGTCCGTCATGAGCGTGGCCTGCCGCTCGTAGAGCGCGAAGAACAGCTCGTCGAGGCTGTCGAAGTTGGAGTAGAAGGCGCCGCGCGTATACCCGGCGGCCTCGCAGACCTCCTCGATCCCCACGCGGCCGAAGCCGCGCTCCGCGAAGACCGTGAGCGCCGCGGCCAGCAGCCGTTCCCGGGTCTCGGCCCGGCGCCGGGTGACGCGCGTGGGGGTGCCGTCCGCGCGCCGTCCGCTGCGCAGCGCCCGGCGGTCGAGTGCGCTGTTACTGGCTTCCGTCATGCCCCCCATCCTAGTTCGATACACTCGTGTATCCGATACAGTGCTGTATCGAACTTGTTCGTGATGTCGGTGATTGAGGAAGTGCGGATCAGTGAGTCAGGTGGAGACGGACCAGGTGGATACGGACCAGGTGGAGACCCCGGCGCGAAGCGCGGAGCCGGTGCGGGACCGGTTGCGCGGCGCGGTTCCGCCGCGCGTCGCGGCGATGCTCGTCGGCGCGCTGCTGCTGCAACTGGGCTTCGTCCTGTCGTACGTGGGGGCGTTCCACAACCCCCAGCCGCACCGCATCCCGATCGCGGTCGCGGCGCCGCAGCGGATGGCCCCAGACGCGGCGGAGAAGCTCAACGGGATACCCGGTCAGCCCCTGAAGGCCACCGCCACCGATGAGGCCACGGCCCGCGAGCGGCTGCGTACGGGGGAGATCAGCGGCGCGCTCATCGTGAAGCCCGGCTCCCGTACGGACACCCTCCTGGTCGCCGGTTCCGGTGGCGCTTCCACGGCCACCGCACTGGAAACGGTGATCGAGAAGGCCGAGAAGGCTCAGTCCCGCACCGCGTCCGTCGTCGACGCGTTTCCCGCCCAGGCGGGTGACGCCCGCGGCTTGAGCAGCTTCTACCTGGTGGTGGGCTGGACGGTGGGCGGCTATCTGTTCGCCGCGCTGCTGGGCATGTCCCTCGGCGCCCGCCCGGCCACGGCGCGCGGCGCCGGGCGGCGACTGCTGGCCGCCGTGCCGTACGCGGTGCTGTCCGGTCTGGGCGGCGCGGCGATCGTGGGCCCGCTGCTCGGAGCCCTGAACGGCCACTTCCTCGCCCTGTCGGCGATCGGAGCCCTGGTCGTCTTCGGCGCCGCCGCCATGACGATCGCCTTCCAGGTGCTCTTCGGCGTGCTGGGCATCGGCGTCACGATCCTGCTGTTCGTGGTCCTCGGCAACCCCAGCGCCGGTGGCGCCTACGGCCCCGAGCTGCTGCCCCCGTTCTGGCGGGCGCTGAGCCCCGCCCTCCCCAACGGCGCCGCCACCCATGCCGTACGCCACACCATGTACTTCTCCGGCCACGGCATCACCGTCAACCTGGCCGTGCTGACCGCCTACGCCCTCGGCGGTGCGCTGGTCAGCGTCCTGGCCGCCGCCCTGATCCGCCGACGGCGCGCAGCCGCCGCCGCATGACGTCTCAGCTGCCGTGGGTGACGCGGATCTTGGACTGGCCGTGCGGAAGGTCCTCCCAGTCCTCCATGAAGCGGGCCGCCAGACCGTGTTTCCGGGCGAGGTCGACGAGGGTTTCGGTGCGGTAGTAGAAGTCCTCCCTCAGGACCTGGTGCTCCTTGCCCTCGGTGCGGTCGAAGGTGAAGTCGAACCAGCCGCCCGGCGCCAGGACCCGGCCCACGTTGGCCAGGCACTCGTCGATGACCGGCAGCGGGGAGTGGGAGAACACGCTGTGGGCGTGGACGACGTCGAAGTGTGCCTCGGGCAGGAAGCGCAGGGTGAGGTCGAGGACGGGGGTGAGGGTGGGAAGCCGGTCCTGCAGCTCGGTGTGGACAAGGGTTTCCTGCGCGGCGACCAGGATGTCGGGGGAGATGTCGATGCCGTAGTAGTGGCCGGGGTCGAGGTGCCGGATGAAGCGCCACCCCGCGCGCAGATTGCCACAGCCGATCTCCAGCATGCGGTGCTCGGGGCGCAGCCCGTGCTTCACCAGATAGTCGAACTGCATCGCGCCCAGCGCCAGCCACCGCTCCCGGGTACGGCCGCCGACCGCCAGGTCCGCGTTGACAGCGGTGTCGGAACGCATCACGGCGCGGTAGTAGGAGACATGGTCCGGCCAGCGGTAGCGCAGCCAGGCGTCCCGGGTGGCCCGCACCACATAGCGCGGTACGCGCTCGGGGTGACGGAGCGCGTACGAGACGCGGTGGCCGAGGCTGGCGCGGTTGACGGTGACGTTCTTGGCGGGCATGAACGATCCTTTCCACGGGAGGCGGGGTGCGTGTCGCGGCCCCTGGACTTCAGCATCCGTGCGGGTGACGGCCGTCGGCGTCGGCAGACCGGCCACCGGCCGGAGGCGGTTCGGGTGAGGGCGGGGTCAACCGATCGGATGATGCGGAGCGCGGTACCTCGTAATAGGACTGGCTGGGGGATGGCCGGTGCGAAGGGACGGGCGAGGCAGTGAGGGGTGCGGCGATGTGGTGCGGTCCGGCGGGGGAGGCACCCGAGGGGAGGGCTCCGGCGGGAAGGGCTCCGGTGGGGGAGGGCGAGTGGGCCGATCCGGACGCCCGGTGGCTGCGATGGGTCATGGACGGGGCGTTCCTGCTGCTGCTCGGCTCGTCACTGATCCGCTTCCTGACCCGCGACCAGAGCCAGACCCGCACCGGATACGCCGTCGCCCTGTTCGTCGCCTTCGGGCTGCTGTACGTGCTCGGGCGGCTCCTGGCCCCCGCGCCACGCCCCGGCGCCCGGCCGAGCGCACGGCATCTGGCCTGGCTGGGGGCGGTGTCGGTGGTCTGGGCCGGGCTGCTCGCCCTCGCCCCGAGCGCCACATGGTGTGCCATGCCGCTCCTGTTCACCGGACTGCAGACGCTGCCCGTGCGCACCGCGGTGCCCCTGGCCGCCGTCCTCACCGTGCTGGTCGTCGCCACCGAGCTGCGGCTGTCCCACGCGGGGCTCAACCCCAATGTGGTGATCGCCCCGCTGGCCATCAGTGCCGTCGCCACCGCCGTCCTGGTCCATCTGCAGCGCCAGGCGGCCCGGCAGCGCGTCCTGATCGACGACCTGGTCCGCACCCGCCGCGACCTGGCCGCCACCGAGCGGCGGGCGGGCATTCTCACCGAACGGCAGCGGCTGGCGAGCGAGATCCACGACACCCTCGCGCAAGGCCTGTCCAGCCAGCAGATGCTGCTCCAGGCCGCCGACCGCACCTGGGGGACGGACCCGGACGCCGCCCGCCGCCATATGCGGGACGCGGCCGAGATCGCGTCCCGCAGCCTCGCCGAGGCCCGCCGGTTCGTCCATGACCTGGCACCCGCCGACCTCGCCGACCGCACCCTCGCCGAGGCGCTGCGCGCGCTCGCCGACCGGGAGTGCGGCGACGGGCTGACCGTCGGCTTCCGGCTCGACGGTGTGCCGGGCCCGGTGCCGGAGCGGGTCGAGGCGGCGCTGCTGCGCATCGCGCAGGGCGCCCTGGCCAACGTACGGGAACACGCCTGGGCGACCCGGGCCGCCCTCACCCTGACCTGGCTGGACGATCAGATCTCCCTGGACATCGCCGACAACGGCCGCGGCTTCGACCCCGAGCGCCCGCGGGCAGCGGAGACCGGCCGGGAGCGTGGCCACGGGCTGCCCGCCATGCGGGTGCGGGCAGGGCAGCTGGGGGGCACGCTCACCGTCGAATCCACCCGGGGGGAGGGCACGGTCGTATCGGCGGCCGTCCCCCTCGCCACCTGACGTCCACCCCGCCACCTGACATCCCCCGCCACCTGACGCCCAGAGCCACTCGCCCATGGAGGACCGCCGTACCATGACCGCCACCGACGCCACCCCGCCCATCCGGCTGCTGCTGTGTGACGACCACGCCGTGGTGCGCGCCGGGCTGCTCGCGCTGCTGTCCAGCACCGCGGGCATCGAGGTGGTCGGCGAGGCGGGCAGCGGCGAGGAGGCGCTCGCCATGGCCGCCCGCGTACGGCCCGATGTGGTGCTCATGGACCTGCAGCTCGGAGACGGTATGGACGGGGTGGAGGCCACCCGCCGACTGGCCTTTGGCGCCGGGGCGGCAGCCGAGGACCCGGCCCCGCGGGTGCTGGTGCTCACCATGTTCGACACCGACGCGGACATCGCCCGGGCCATCGAGGCGGGCGCCACCGGCTATCTGCTCAAGGCCGAGCGCCCCGAGGAGCTGTTCGCGGCGATACGGAACGCGGCGGCCGGGCGCACCGCGCTGTCGGCGCCGGTCGCCGACCGGCTGATGGCCCAGCTGCGCACGCCCCGCCCCGCCCTCTCCGAGCGTGAGCGGGACATCCTCCAGCAGCTCGCCCGGGGGCTGGGAAACCGGGAGATCGCCCGGGCCCTGTTCATCAGCGAGGCCACGGTGAAGACTCACCTCGGACGGATCTACGGCAAGCTGGGAGTGGACACCCGGGCGGGCGCGGTCGCCGTCGCCACCGAGCGGCGGCTGCTGGGCTGACCGTCCGAGGGAAACCGTCCGAGGGAACACAACCGTCCAAGGGACCACAACCCGTCCGAGGGAACACATCGGATGTTCCGCCCCCGCGCAGGGTGGTCCTCCCCGGGCCCGCCCGGCAGGGGTAAGGCACCGGGCCCCCGGCCCGTCGGAACCCCCGCGAGCGGCGCGAAGAGACATCCCAACTATGGCCGTCCACCCGGGGGACGATCGCCAGGGAAATAGGGCCGTACGACGCCTTGACACCCCAATACATCGGATGTTCTGATGCCGATGCGTCCTGGTAAATGGGACCGGCCGAAGGAGTCACAGTGGGTCGGATCAACGCCTTACCCGGCATCTGACGTTCCTCACCTCATCTCGTCACGCCCCGCGCCCCCGCAGCGGTCGGCGGCTTCTCTCCAGCATCCGCACGCGCGTTCCGTGCTGCCGGAGTACGTCCATGTGAGCACGGAAAATGAAGTGGACACTGTTATGAAAAGACGACTCCTGGTGAGTGCCACCGCGGCGGCTGCCGCTTTGGGTCTCACCTTGTCGGGATGTTCCTCCGGCGGCGGTACATCCGGCCAGTCGAAGGACAAGCTCACCTGGTCGATGTGGATCGCCGGTTCGGCGGACAAGGCGGCCTGGCAAAAGGTCGCCGACGCGGTCAAGAAGGACGGCGGCGCGAAGGTCACCATTCAGGGTGCGCCGTTCGAGGATTACTTCACCAAGCTGCGCACGCAGCTCAGCGCGGGAACCGCGCCGTGTATCGTCAGCATCCAGAGCATTCGCGCCGCGAACTATACGGATGTCATGCTGCCGCTCGACTCCTACGCGAAGAAGGACGGAGTCAATCTGTCGGAGTTCGACAGCACCGCCCTCAACGGCATGAAGGTCGACGGCAAGCTGTACGCCCTGCCGTATGACACCGGGCCCATGCTCCTTTTCTACAACAAGGACCTGTTCAAGCAGGTGGGAGCCAAGGACCCGAAGCCGGGCTGGACTCTTTCCGACTTCAAGGCGACCGCGGCGAAGTTCAAGGCGGCGGGAAAGAAGATGTTCGGCTCGACGATCGCGGACATGAACCTCGAATCGATGATTCTCGGGTACAACGGCGGCCGCGTCGTCAAGGACGGCGGAACCCTCGACCCGACGAACGCGAAGTTCGCGAAGGGCCTCGACTGGCTCTCCTCGCTCGTGAAGGGCGGCGTCGCCACTCAGGCCAGCTCGGACACGTCGGTCCCGGCCAGCGACTTCGTCTCCAAGAAAGTCGGCATGTACACCGACGGGCCCTGGTCCCTGCTCAGCCAGAAGGGGAAGGCAAAGTTCCCCATCGGCGTGACGACCATCCCGGTGGGCAACTCCGGCGGACCGTCGACCTTCTCGGCGGGGTCCGGCTTCGGCGTCTCGAAGCAGTGCAAGTATCCCGACGCGGCGTTCAAGGCCATCAAGACGATGACGAGCCAGCCGGTGCTGAAGTCGCTGGCCGAACAGGGCCGGGCCTTCCCCGGGCGCACCGCGGCGCAGCAGGCCTGGTACGACAACGCGCACATCGCCGGCGTCGAGAACGTCCTCAAGACGGCGCAGAAGGCCTCGACCCCGCTGCCGAGCACCAAGCAGGGCGATCAGCTCGGCCAGCTGTTCGCGCAGTACGGAATCCAGGCCGTCAACGGACAGCAGTCGGGTGCGCAGACGATGAAGTCCATCGCGAGCCAGCTCGGTCAGTGAGGCAAGTGACGCTTCGGCGGGCGCCGGTGAGGGCGCCCGCCGACGGCGGGGACGAAAGAGGTCACGGAATGCACGAATCGGCGCCCCGGCGGTCCGCCGCGCGGAAGCCCACCCTGGCCGAGGCGGCAGTGGCGACGGTACCGGTGGCGGGCGCGGGCGGCCCGGCCGAGGCGGACGGGGAGCGGGAGGGAGGAGGCCGGGAAGTCGGCCGCCGGTCCTGGTGGGGAGCGGCGTTCGCCACCCCGCACTCGGTCGGGCTGGCGTTGTTCACGGTGGTCCCGATCCTCGCGTCCCTCGTCGTGAGCTTCATGAACTGGCCGATGATCGGCGAGCGTTCATGGAGCGGATTCGCGAATTACAGCAAACTCTTCTCCGACCCCATCTTCTGGGTCGTGGTGCGCAATACGGCCCTGTATGTGGTGCTGTACGTACCGCTGAATCTCGTGGTCTCGCTCGGGCTCGCGGCCTGGCTGACACCGCGTATCCGGCACCGGCATATCTTCCGGGTGCTGTTCTTCATTCCGACGATCACCCCGCTCGTGGCGAACGCCGTGGTCTGGCGGATGCTGTACCAGCCCGACGGACTCATCGACGCGACGCTCCAGTCGACGATCGGGATAAGTGCCCCCAATTTCCTCGCGGACCAGCAGTGGGCGATGATCGCGGTCGTCACGATGAGTGTCTGGGCGGGATTCGGCTATAACATGCTCATCTTCTCCGCGGCGCTCGACGCGGTGCCGGAGAATCAGCTCGAAGCGGCGCAGCTCGACGGCGCGAACGCGTGGCGCACCTTCTGGCTCGTCAAATTCCCGGCGATCTCGCCGTCGATATTCTTCGCGACGATGATGACGCTCATCACCTCGTTCCAGGTGTTCGTCCAGCCCTTCCTGCTGACCAAGGGCGGTCCCGGAACGGCCACCGAAACGCTCGTCCAGTACATCTACAACACCGGCTTCCAGAATCAGCAGCTCGGACTCGCCTCGGCGGGCGCATGGGTGCTGTTCGTCATCATTCTCGGCATCACAGCGGTCCAATTCCTCGGTCAGAAGCGTTGGGTGCACTATGAGTAGCAGCACGCGGGTGTTCCGGCCGGCCGAACGGGTCATCGGAGGACACGTGGGACGTCACAGCGCGGGGAAGCGTGTACAGCCCGCACAGGCCGCGGGGCTCGTCCCGCGGGTGCGGCACGCCATCGGCTACGCGATCCTGTGCCTCATCGCGCTGATCTTCATGGCTCCCCTCATCTACATGGTCGCCACGAGCCTCAAGCCCGACGCGGACGTGTTCACGACCCCGCCGACGCTGTGGGGCTCGGAACTGAGGTGGCAGAACTACGCCGACGTCTTCAGCTACCAGCCCTTCGGCCGCTTCATCCTGAACGGGATCGTCGTCGCCGCCGTCGGAACGGCCATCAACGTCTCGGTCGCCGCCTTCAGCGGCTACGCCTTCTCGCGGCTGCGCTGGCGCGGCAGCGGCCTCGTGTTCATGCTGTTCCTGGCCACCCTGATGATCCCGCAGGACGTCCTCGTCATCCCGATGTACGTGATGATGCAGAACCTGGGCTGGGTGGACACCTTCCAGGCGCTCATCATCCCGTGGGCGTTCACCGCCCTCGGCGCGTTCCTCCTGCGCCAGTTCTTCCTGACCGTGCCGCAGGAACTCGACGACGCCGCCCGGGTCGACGGCGCGGGCACTGTACGCACCTTCTTCGAGGTGATGGTCCCGCTGGCCCGTCCCACCCTCGCGGTGCTCGCGGTCTTCACCTTCATCAACTACTGGAACTCGTTCCTGTGGCCGCTGGTCATCGTCAACGACGTCAACGCACACGCCACCATCCCGCTCGGTCTGCAGGCGTTCTTCGGCCAGCAGGGCAGCGAGTGGAGCCTGGTCATGGCGGCGTCGGTGATCTCGATGCTGCCGACTGTGGTCATCCTCGTCCTGCTGCAGAAGCACCTCGTCCGCGGCATCGTCACCAGCGGCCTCGGCGGCCGCTGAACCGCAGCCCTTCCCCGAAAGGAACCCGCTTCAATGGCCATCCCCGCCTGGTTCACCGAGGACCGCTTCGGCATGTTCGTCCACTGGGGCCTCTACGCGCTGCCGGCCCGCCACGAGTGGGTGAAGAACCGTGAGCGGATCACGGAGGAGGACTACGACCGCTACTTCCGCCACTTCGAACCGGACCTCTACGACCCCCGTGCGTGGGCCCGGTCCGCCAAGCGCGCCGGAATGAAGTACGTGGTGCTCACGACCAAGCACCACGACGGCTTCTGCCTGTGGGACTCGAAGCTGACGGACTACACCTCGGTGAACACCCCCATCGGCAAGGACCTGGTCCGCGAGTTCGTCGACGCCGTGCGCGCCGAGGGGCTGCGCGTCGGCTTCTACCACTCGCTCATCGACTGGCACCACCCCGACTTCGTCGTCGACGGCCTCCACCCGCGCCGCGACGACCCGCCGGAGGACATCGAGCGGCTCAACGAGGGCCGCGACATGGCCCGGTACCGCGCCTACCTGCACGGCCAGGTGGAGGAGCTGCTGACCGACTACGGCCGTATCGATTACCTGTTCTACGACTTCTCGTACAAGCGGGGCCGGCACAGCGAGGTGTTCAACGCCAAGGGGGCCGAGGAATGGGGCTCCGAAGAGCTTCTCGCGCTCACCCGCCGCCTCCAGCCCGAGATCATCGTGAACGACCGGCTCGAAATCCCCGGCGACCTCGTCACACCCGAGCAGTACCAGCCCGACAAGCCCATGGAGGTCGACGGCGAGCCGGTGGTCTGGGAGGCGTGCCAGACCCTCAACGGCAGCTGGGGCTACGACCGCGACAACCTCAACGTCAAGAGCGTCGAACTCCTCCTGCGGATGCTCATCGACGGTGTCGCCAAGAACGGCAACATGCTGCTGAACGTCGGACCCACCGGGCGTGGTGAACTGGACCCGATCGCCGTCGCCACGCTGGAGGGCATCGGGGAGTGGATGTCCCGCCACGACCGCTCGATCTACGGCGCGGGACCCTCCGCACACCCCGCCCCGGTCGACACCCGCTACACCCAGCGCGGCAACCGCCTCTACCTCCACCTCTTCTCCTGGCCGTTCACCCATGTGCACCTCCCCGGCCTGGCGGGCAAGGTCGAGTACGCGCAGCTGCTGCACGACGCGTCCGAGATCCACTACCGCGAGATCGACCCCTCGGCCGCGGCCCAGAACACCACGCTCGGCGGCCAGCCGCCCGGCACCCTGACCCTGTCGCTGCCAGTGGTCCGGCCCGATGTCGGGGTGCCGGTCGTGGAACTCTTCCTGCGCGAGGGCGCCTGACACATATAAACGCCGCCCGCCGCCCGCCACTTCTCGGGTGGGCGGCGGACGGCGCGGGTCACAGCTCCAGCACCGCGTGCACCGGCAGATGGTCGCTGGGGAACTGCCCGCCCCGGGAGTAGGTGTTGATGGCGGCGTAGCGGGTCCGTACGCCCGGCGAGGTGAGAATCCAGTCGATGCGGTCGCCGTCCGGGACCAGTGGCTTGTAGCCGTGGAAGGTCGCGTACAGCTTGCTGCGCCCGTCGGCGGCCTCCCACGCGTCGGCCAGCGCGCCGCCGTTCAGCATGGTGTCGTAGACCGGGTTGCGGTGGGCGGCCACGTTGAAGTCCCCGGTGACGACGCGGGGGAGGGCCGGGTCCAGCCCGCCCAGCCGCTCGGTGATCAGCCCGGCGGCGCGCTCCCGGGCGTACTGGCTCAAGTGGTCGAGATGGGTGTTGAGGGCGTAGAACTGCCGGTCGGTGGCCAGGTCGTGGAAACGCACCCAGGTGACCATGCGCACCACCGCGCCGCCCCAGGTGTTCGAGCCGATCACATACGGGGTGTCGGACAGCCAGAAGTGGTCGTACTCCAGCGGCTCCAGCCGTCTGGTGTCGTAGAAGACGGCCATGAACTCGTCGCGGCTGCCACCCGCCCGCCCCGTGCCGAGCCAGTCGTAGCGCGGGCCCAGATCGGCGGCGATATCGCGCAGCTGGCCGTACAGCCCCTCCTGGGTGCCCAGCAGATGGGGCTCCGCGCGGTGCAGCAGCTCCCGCATGACGGGGCGCCGCTGCGCCCAGGTGTTGGGCGCGGTGTCGCTGGCGTAGCGCAGGTTGAAGGTCATGGTGTGCAGCCGCGAGCCGCTCACGGGAAGGTCGAAGCCAGTGGCCTCGGCCGGTCCCGCGGCCGCGGCCCGGGCCTCCGGCGAGGTGGCGAGCGGAAGTCCGAGGGCCGCGGCGGCCGCGGCGCGCATACCGTGGCGACGGCTGAACAGAGGTGCGGGCATGGCTCCTCCAGGTGTCCGGCGATGACACCAGTATCAGGCCGTCCGGGAGGAATGAAGTGGCCTGCGGGAGCCGTGAGTTGAAACGTCACGAGACCTGAAGCGAAACGGACGCCTTACACCGGACCGCCGCCACCGGGGAGTTCCGGCAGCCGGGGAGTGCGGAGCCACGCGGTGAACAGCGCGTCCAGGGGCTGCGCCGTGTGGCGCTGCGCCAGGGCCGTGAACTCCTCGGTGGTGACGGTGGCGTGGCGGTGGGTGGCCGTCCACTCCCGCAGCACCGCGAAGAAGGCGTCGTCCCCGACGACCGTACGCAGCGCGTGCAGCGTCAGGGCACCCCGGTGGTAGAGCCGGTCGTCGAACATCCGGGGCATGCCCGGGTCCGCGACCAGCAGATCCTGCGGCTGCTCCGCCATCGCGGCCCGGAACCGGGCGGCGTGGACGGCGGCCGGGGCGCCGCCGGAGACCTCCGACCACAGCCACTCGGCGTACTTGGCGAAGCCCTCGTTCAGCCAGATGTGGCGCCAGTCGGCGAGGCTCAGGCTGTTGCCAAACCACTGGTGGGCCAGCTCATGGGCCACCAGCCGCTCACAGCCGCGCTGCCCGTCGACATGGTTGGAGCCGAAGACGGACAGCGTCTGCGCCTCGACCGGCACCTCCAGCTCGTCGTCCGTCACCACCACCGCGTACTCGTCGAACGGATACGGGCCGAAGAGGTCCTGGAAAGCGGCCATCATCCGGGTCTGCCGGGCGAAATCGTGGTCGAAGCGGTCACGCAGCCTCGGCGGGACGGCAGCCCGCTGCGGCACCGCGCTCACCGCCGGGTCCGTCAGCTCGACCAGGTCGTACAGGCCGATCTGGACAGTGGCGAGATAGCTGGACATCGGCGCCGGATGCTCGTACACCCAGGTCGTGGTGGAGGCGCTGACCGTGCACGAGTCCAGCGTGCCCGCCGCGACCACCGTGTACGGTGACGGCGCGGTCACCGAGACCCGGTACGACGCCTTGGCCGCCGGGTGGTCGTCGCACGGGAACCAGGACGGCGCGCCGATCGGCTGGCCCGCCACCAGCGCCCCGTCCTCCAGCTGCTCCCAGCCCAATTCGCCCCAGTGCCGGGTCTTCACCGGCCGGGGCACCCCGACGTACCGCACCTCGACGGTGAACGGCTCACCGGCGGGCAGCGGGCGGGCCGGGCGGACGCGCAGCTTGTCCGCCCGGTGGGTGTAGCGGGCCGCGCGGACCCCGTCGACCAGCACCCCGTCGACCCGGAACGCGCCCAGGTCGAGGCTGAACCCGGACAGCGGCTCGCCCGCCGCGCCCGGCTCGGCGACCGCCGAGATCCGGGCCCGGCCCGAGAGCCGCCCGGTGCTCGGACGGCAGGTCAGCTCCAGGTCGTAATGGGTCACCCGGTAGCCGCCGTTGCCGTGCCCGGGCAGATACGAGTCCCCGGACCGGTCCGCGCCGGTCACGCCGCCGGGCGCCGCCTGCGCCCGGCCGCCCTTGCCCCTGCTCACTTCGCCGTGCCCTCCGTCTTCCGCATGTCCCGCTCCTTCTCCGGCTGCCACGCCGCGATCGGGTTGCCGAGCCACCGGGTACCCGCGGGCAGTGCCTCGCCGCGCATCACCAGCGACGCCGGACCCACCGTGGCACACGCGCCGACCGTGGCGCCCGGCAGCACGATGCCGTGCGGGCCCAGAGTGGCGCCCTCCTCCAGCACCACCTTGTCCATGCGCATGATCCGGTCGTGGAAGAGATGCGTCTGCACCACACACCCCCGGTTCACGCTCGCTCCGGCGCCGATCCCCACCAGGTCGGCTTCGGGCAGCCAGTACGTCTCGCACCACGCCCCGCGCCCGATGCGCGCGCCGAGCCCCCGCAGCCACCAGTTCATCAGCGGCGTACCGGACACGGCCCCCGCCAGCCACGGTACGGCCAGCACCTCCACAAAGGTGTCCGCCAGCTCGGTACGCCACACGAACGAGCTCCACAGCGGCCGTTCGGTGGCCCTGAACCGGCCCACCAGCAGCCACTTGGCCAGCACCGCCACGACGCACGCCACCACGCCGCCCGTGAACAGCAGCACGCCGCCGCCCGCCAGCGCGGCCGGGAACCCCCACCGTCCGGCGACCGCCGCGAAGGCGGCCAGCACCAGCACCGCGAGCGCCGCGCTACCCATGACGGGGACGATCCGGCACAGTTCGACGGCGCCGCGCGCCCACTTCAGCCGCCGCGCCGGACGGTACGTACGGCTCTGGTCGCCCTCCTCGGCCGCCCGCGGCAGCCTCATCGGCGGCATCCCCAGCCACGAGCTGCCCGCCTTGGCGCCCTTGGGCGCGGCGGAGAGCACACCGACCAGACCCCGCTTGGGGACCGAGCTGCCGCCCGCGGCCATACCGGAGTTGCCGAGGAACGCCATCTTGCCGACCCGCGACTCGGCGATCCGCAGCCGGCCGCCGCCCAGTTCGTAACTGGCGATCATGGTGTCGTCGGCGAGGAACGCGCCGTCGCCGACCGTCGTCATCGACGGCAGCGCCAGCACCGTGGACGCCTCGACGTCGCGGCCGACCTTCATCCCCAGCGCCCGCAGCCACACCGGGGTGAACAGGCTCGCGTACAGCGGGAACAGATGCACCCGCGCCATGTCCATCAGCCGTTCGGTGGCCCACGCCTGCCAGGCGATCCGCCCGTGGACGGGGTGCCGGCCCGCGCGCAGGCCGATGCCGAGCGCCCGCACCCCGGCCAGGATGAGCAGCGCGTAGCCGAGCATCCCGGCCACGGTCGCCACTGGCACGGCGGCCAGCGCGTGCAGCAGCGCCGGACCCGCCTCGTGCGTGCCCCGGACGAACAGCGCGATGACGGCGAGCGCGGGCAGCAGCGCCAGCGTGGGCAGCAGGGTCAGCCCCAGCGAGGTGACCCCGTACACCATGGACCAGCGGCGGGTGCGCGGCGGCCGGTCCTCGGGCCGGTGCTGCGCCGCCTTGCCGGACTTGGCGGCCGGTACGCCCGCCCAGCGGCGCCCCGCGGGCACCGCACCGGTCACCCCGGACCCCGGGGCGATCTCGGCGCGCTTGCCGATCCGGGCGCCGGGGAAGAGGGTGCTGCGCGCGCCGACCGTGGCGCCCGCACCGATCCGGATGCGGCCGATCCGCAGCCGGTCGCCGTCCAGCCAGTGGCCGGACAGATCGACCTCGGGCTCGACCGCGCTGCCCTTGCCGAGCTTGAGCATCCCGGTCACCGGCGGCAGCGCGTGCAGATCGACGTCCGAGCCGATCCGCACGCCCAGCGCCCGGGCGTAGTGGGTGAGCCAGCTGCCCGACAGGCCGGTGGCACCGCTCAGTTCGGACAGCCGCTCGGCCGTCCACAGCCGCAGATGGACGCCGCCGCCGCGCGGGTACGTCCCCGGCCTCAGCCCCCGCAGCAGCAGCCGCGCACCGCCCGCGGCGATCGCGATCCGGCCCGGCGGCGATACGAAGAACAGCCAGCCGAGCGCGATCCACCACCAGGACACGGTGGGCGCCCAGGGCGCGGAACCGAGGAGGTGGAGCACGTTGAGGACGGCGGCCGCGGCCACGCCCCAGCGCAGCCCGGCGACCGTCAGCAGCGGCAGCGTCAGCAGCGTCTGCGCGACCCCGGTGCGCCGGGGGACGGGCCGTACGGTGCGCGGGGCCGTCGCCTCGGCGCGCAGCGCGTCCAGCGTCCGGGCGAGCGCGCCCAGCCGCGGGTTCTGGTAGATGTCACTGACCGAGCCGCTGGGGTAGCGGTCCCGGATGCGCGAGACGAGCTGCGCGGCGGCCAGACTGCCGCCGCCCGCCGCGAAGAAGTCGGCGTCCGGCCCGCTCGCCGGGGTGCCCAGCACCTCGCCCCACAGCCCGGCCAGCCAGCTCTCGGTTCCGGTCAGCGCGTCCGCGGCCGCGGCCGTGCCGATACCCGGCAGCGGCCAGGGCAGCGCGGCCCGGTCCACCTTGCCGGAGGTACGGGTGGGCAGCGTGCCGACCACCGCGAGCAGCGGCACCAGCGCGGCGGGCAGCACCTCGCGCAGCCGGTCCAGCGCGTCCGCCTGGTCGAAGCCGGTCTCTTCTTCGGGAACGACGTAGCCCACCAGCAGCTGGTGGCCCGCCTTCGTCGTCCGCACCGCGGCCGCGGCACCCGCCACGCCCGGCAGCGCCTGCAGCGCGGCGTCCACCTCGCCCAGCTCGATCCGGCGGCCGCCCAGCTTGACCTGTTCGTCGGCCCGGCCGACGAACAGCAGCCCCTCCTCCTCGGCGCGCACCAGGTCACCGCTGCGGTACGCCCGCGACCAGCCCAGCGCCGGGAGCGGGGCGTACTTCTCGGCGTCCTTCGCCGGATCGAGGTAGCGGGCCAGACCGACCCCGCCGATCACCAGCTCGCCGACCTCGCCCATGGGGACGACCTCGCCCCGGGAGTCCACGACCGCCAGCTCCCAGCCGTCGAGCGGCAGCCCGATCCGCACCGGGTCCTCGCCGGTCAGCTGCGCGGCGCACGCCACGACGGTGGCCTCGGTCGGGCCGTAGGTGTTCCACACCTCACGGTCCTCGACCGCCATCCGCTCGGCCAGCTCCGGCGGGCACGCCTCACCGCCGAAGATCAGCAGCCGTACGTCGTCCAGCGCCTCCACCGGCCACAGCGCCGCCAGCGTGGGAACCGTGGAGACCACGGTGATCTCCTGCTCGACCAGCCACGGGCCGAGGTCGACACCGGTACGTACCAGCGACCGGGGCGCGGGCACCAGACAGGCGCCGCTGCGCCACGCGAGCCACATCTCCTCGCAGGACGCGTCGAAGGCCACCGAGAGACCGGCCAGCACCCGGTCGCCCGGGCCCATCGGCTCATCGGCCAGGAAGAGCCCGGCCTCGGCGTCCACGAACGCGGCCGCGCTGCGGTGGCTGACGGCGACGCCCTTGGGCTTGCCGGTCGAACCGGAGGTGAAGATGATCCACGCGTCGTCGCCGGGCCCCGGGCGGCCAGGGCCGCCGTGCGGCTCGGCGCGCACCGTCATGTCCAGCCCGGCGCCGAGTATCACGCTCACCCCGGCCTCGGAGAAGACCAGCTCGGCGCGCTCGTCCGGGTCCTCCGCGTCCACCGGCACATACGCCGCACCGGCGGCCAGCACGGCGAGAATCCCGACGTACAGATCGGCGGTCCCGGACGGCACGCGGATGCCCACCCGGTCGCCGACGCCGACTCCCTCCCCGGCCAGCCGCCGCCGCACCCGCTCCACCTCGGCCAGCAGCGCCCGGTAGCTCAGCGCGGACCTGCCGTCGTCGACGGCGGGGGCGTTGGGGTGGCGGCGGGCCGTCGCGCCGAGGACGTCCATGAGGGTGCGCTCGGCGTGGGTGCCGCGCCCCGGGAACAGGGCGGGCGGCGCCACGGGCTCCGCGGCGGGTGCGGGCGGCGGGTCGATCAGCGTCTGGGACTCGTCTACTACAGTCATCCGGCCTCTCCGGCTTCGGTGGACCGAATGTTCGGCGACACCGTCCGGACCACCGGACCATCGGCCTCCGCCATACCGGCTCCACACTGAGCCGGGTCCCGAACACCCGCTCGCGGCTGAGGGATGCCGCGAGGGCGAACACCCGGCACGGCCCGTGAGCGGCCGACCCGAATCCGCGGCCACCGATAGCCGGACGGGCTTGTTCCGCCCCCCAACCGAACCGGCGCCGCATACGCCGAACAGGCAGTTTACCCAGTGTTAACAGGAGCCGCAGGTCTCACGGAACGTCAAAAGCCCCGGTCAGCGGCTGTGCGGCCCGGTCGCCTGCCGCCCGCGCCCGCCCCCGCTTCCGCCCTCGCCCCCGGACAACGTGCCTGGTGGGAGCCGGTTTTCCCGACGGTTTCCGCCGCTCGCCGCACACCCGCTAAGTGGCCGGTGATCCTGTGTCCGGACTCACAGCGGTTCCGGCCGGGGCGGACCACCTCCGACCGTGGCATCCCGCCGGGCGTCGCTTGGCCGATCGTGCAAACCGCGCGAGGGCATCTTGGCCGATGCGCGCACCCCCGCGCCCACCCCGCTGCCGCATGATCAGGGGCCATGCGGCAGCGGAAGGAGCGGGTCGGTGCACACTGAGAACAAGCTGACGAGGCGCCGGAGTGTGGCGGGCCTGGTCGCCGACGCGAGCGGCGGCCCGCTGCGGCGCACCATGGGGCTGAGCCAGCTCACGCTGCTCAGCGTGGGCGCCACCCTCGGCACCGGGATCTTCGTGGTGCTCGGCGAGGCGGTGCCCGAGGCCGGTCCGGCGGTGGTGGTCTCCTTCGTGCTCGCCGGGATCACCGCGCTGTTCTCGGCGCTCTCGTACGCCGAGCTGGCGGGCATGATCCCGGGCGCCGGGTCCTCGTACAGCTACGCGTACGCCACCCTCGGCGAGCTGGTGGCCTGGGTCTGCGGCTGGTGTCTGATCCTGGAGTACGGCGTGTCGGTGGCCGCGGTCGCGGTCGGCTGGGGCCAGTACGTCAACGAACTGCTCCAGCTCACCGTCGGCTGGACCCTGCCCGACTCGCTCGCCGCGCCGCCGGGCGCGGGCGGGGTGCTGAATGTGCCCGCCGCCGTGATCGTCGTCCTCGCCATGGTGGTGCTGCTGCGCGGGGCGCGGCAGAGCGCGGTCGCCAACGCCGTCATGGTGACGGTGAAGATCGTCGTGCTGGTGATGTTCTGCGCGGTCGCCTTCACCGCCTTCCACGCCGGGAACTTCCGCCCGCTCTTCCCGCTCGGCACCGCCGGGATGACCGCGGGCGCCGCCTCGCTGTTCTTCTCCTACATCGGCTTCGACGCCGCGTCCACGGCCGGTGAGGAGGCGAAGAACCCGCAGCGCGATCTGCCGCGCGCCATCATCCTCTCGCTCGCCCTGGTCACCGCCCTGTACTGCGCGGTCGCGTTGGCGGCGGTCGGGGCGATGCCCTGGCAGCGGTTCGCGGGCACCGAGGCCACGCTGAGCCAGGTGCTGGTGAGCTCGGTCGGCGGCGGCGCCCTGTGGCCGGTCCTGCTGTCCATCGGGGCGGTCATCGCCACCACGAGCGTCGTGCTGACCGTGCAGTACGGCCAGATCCGCATCCTCTTCGCGATGTCCCGCGACGGGCTCATACCGCCGCTCTTCTCCAGGGTCCACGCGCGGACCGGGGTGCCGCGCGCGGGCACCGTCATCGTCACCGCCTTCGTCACGGTCCTCGCCGCGCTCATCCCGCTCGGCGCCCTCGCGGACGCCACCAGCATCGGCACCCTCTTCGCCTTCGCCCTGGTCAACCTGGCGGTGCTGATCCTGCGGCGGCGCAGCCCGGAGGCGCCCCGAGGCTTCCGGGTGCCCTTCGCGCCGGTGACCCCGCTGCTCGGAGTGGTCTGCTGCGTTTACGTCATGTACGGGCTCGGCACCGACACCTGGATCGCGTTCGGCGCCTGGATGGCGGTGGGACTCGCGGTCTACGGGCTCTACGGCATCCGCCACTCCGCGCTGGGCCGGACCACCGCCCCCGAGAAGACCGTTCAGGAGACCACCTCATGACCACGCCCGTGACCGCCCTCGACCCGGCCGCCGATGTCGTCGCGCTCACCCGCGCCCTGGTCGACATCCCCTCCGAGAGCGGCGAGGAGGCCCCGCTCGCCGACGCCGTCGAGAGCGCGCTGCGCGCCCTGCCCCAGCTGACGGTCGAGCGGATCGGCGACTCCGTGGTGGCCCGCACCGGGCTGGGCCGCGACCGGCGCGTGATCGTCGCGGGCCATCTGGACACCGTCCCGGCCGCCGGGAACCTGCCCGCCCGCCTCGACGCCGAACGGCTCCACGGACTCGGCGCCTGCGATATGAAGGGCGGCGTCGCGGTGGCCCTGCGGCTCGCGGCCACCCTCACCGCCCCGGTCCACGACGTGACGTACGTTTTCTACGCCTGCGAAGAGGTCTCCGGCGACCGCAACGGTCTCGCGCGGATCGCCGCCGAGCGCCCCGAACTGCTCCACGCCGACCTCGCGATCCTCATGGAACCCTCCGACGCCGGGGTCGAGGCGGGCTGCCAGGGCATGCTGATGGCCGACATCACCGTGCGCGGCGCCCGCGCGCACACCGCCCGCGCCTGGCAGGGCGTCAACGCCGCCCACCGCGCCGCCGCCGTGCTGCGGCGCCTTGACGACCACACCGCCGAACGTGTCGTCATCGACGGCCTGGAGTACCGCGAGGGGCTGAGCGCCGTCGCCGTGCGCGCGGGCGTCGCCGAGAACGTCGTCCCCGACAGCTGCGTGATCACCGTCAATCTGCGCTTCGCGCCCAGCCGTTCGCCCGAGCGGGCCGAGGCCTACGTACGGGACCTCTTCCCCGAGTACGAGGTGGAGTTCACCGAGGTCACCCCCGGCGCCCTCCCCGGCCTCGACCGGCCCGCCGCCGCCTCGTTCGTGGCCGCCGTGGGCGCGGTGCCCCGGCCCAAACTGGGCTGGACCGACGTCGCCCGCTTCACCGCGCTCGGCACCCCGGCCCTCAACTACGGCCCTGGCGACCCGTCCCTGGCCCACACCCCGGGCGAGTACGTGCCCCTGGCCCAGCTGCGCGCATGCGAGACACGGCTCGCGGACTGGCTCGGCGGCTGACGGGAGACGAAGCTCCTACGCCGCTCCGGTGCCGCGCAGGCCCGCCAGCGTACGCAGCTGGAGCCACAGCACCAGCCGCTCGTCCGGGTCGTCCAGGTCGATGCCGAGCTGGGAGCGCACCTGGCGGAGCCGGTAGCGGCAGGTGTTGGGGTGCACGGCCAGCAGCTTCGCCGCCCGGGCCATGTCGCAGCCCGCGTCCAGCCAGCACACCAGGGTGCGGGCGTAGTCCGTAGCGTGGTCGGCGTCGTACGCGAGCACCTCCCGCCACGCCCCGGCCGCCAGCTCCCGCCGCTCGCCGAGCAGTCCGGCCAGCCGGAACAGCACGGCCCGGGCCCGCACCTCGGACACCGCCGCGACCGTCTCGTCCGGCCGGAGCACCCGCAGCACCAGATCGGCGTCCTCCCGTGAGCCGGGCAGCTCCGCCGGGTCCGGCACCACCTCGCCGAGCCCCGCCCGCACCGGCGCCCGCAGCGCCTGCCCGGCGCGCCGCACGATGTCCTCGGCGAACCGCCGCTGCCGCTCCCCGGCGGCCCCGCCCCGCTCCCCGGCCACCGGCAGCAGCGCGTACACCACCCCGTCGACCAGGACACACGCCTGCCGCCCGTAGCGGGCCTCGCACTGGAGCCGTACGAGGTCCAGCAGCCGCAGCGCCGCCTGTTCGCCATCCGGCGCGGACGCGGCCGAATCCAGCGCGAACGCGGCCACCCGCAGCGGAACGCCGGGGGTGAGGCCCAGGCGCTGGGCGGCGGTGGCGGGGTCGGCGGTGCCGTCCAGCAGCCTGCGCAGCAGATCACCGGTCAGATGCCGGGACAGCTCGGCCGCCGCCCGCGCCCGCAGCAGCAGGAGGGCGGCGGTGGACGCGCCCTGGGCGAGCTGCGCCTCGGCGTCGGGGGCGAGCGTCCCGTCGTCCACGACCCACAGGGAGCCCAGGGTCTCGCCGCCCGCCCGGACGGCGACGGCCAGCCGCGGCAGCTCGCCCTCGCCGAGCGCGGCGAGCCGGACCGGGCCCCGGGCGGCGAACAGCACCCGGTACTGCTCGGTGTTCTCGGGGCTGTCCGGCACCTGACGGCCGAGGATGCCCTGCCGCCGGGCCTCGTCGACCGGCTGCCCGGACACGGTGGAGTACGCCAGGACGCTCTGCCGCGGGTCCTCGATGACGGTGGCGCCGCCCACCGCCGCCGCCACCGCGCCCGCCAGCGAGAACAGATCCCCGAGCGCGGCCCCCTCGCCCGCCGGGGACGGCCGCGCCCCGATGGCCTGGGCGAGCAGCAGATGGACGTGGTGCCAGGCGGCGTCCTCGTCCACGGCGAGCAGGGCCGTACCGCACTCCGCCGCCTCGGCGACCGGCCCGGCCGCGCCGCGCACCACGACCCCGGCCATCCCGGCGGCGGCCGCCTCCCGCACCAGCGGCCCGGCCGCCTCCGCCCGCACCCCGACGGCCAGCAGCAGGGCGCCGGGCGCCCGGGACGGCAGGGCCGCGTGCGCGTCGTACAGCAGCACCTCGGTGACGGGCGCGGTGAGACCGGCCGGGGCGGGGTCGAGCGGGCGCAGGGTGGGCTCGCCGAGTACGGCGAGGATGTCCCCGAGGGTGCGGGCGTCCATGGGTGCGGCGTCTTTCGTGTGATCAGCGGGCGATCGCGTCTGTTGGCCGATCGTCACAGGACCCTAGGACGTCTTTGTGTATCTGGACAAGGGGCGTCCGGGGGCGGCCCGGGAGACTCGGTGCCATGACACCAGCAGTGACGATGGACGCCGGTGCGCTCGCGTCCGCCGCCGCCCACACCGCCGGGGTCGGCGTCCGCACCGTGGACGACGTGGCCGGTATCCGGGCGGTGGCCGACTTCCTCGCCGACGTATGGCAGCTGCCGCACAGCAATCCGCCCTATCCCAGCGAGGTGCTGCACAGCCTCGTCCACGCGGGCGGCGCGGTGCACGCCGCGTACGGCGCCGGGCCACGGGGCGAGCGGCTCGCGGGGGCGGCGGTCGCGGTCTTCGGACCGCCCGCCGACGCCGACACCTACTCGTTCGTGGCGGCGGCCACCGCCTCCGACCGCGGGGTCGGCTTCGCGCTCAAGCAGGCCCAGCGGGCCTGGGCACTGGAGCGCGGCGCCCGCACCATGCGCTGGACCTTCGACCCGCTGGTGCGCCGCAACGCCCGGTTCAACCTGGTCAAGCTGGGCGCCGTCGGGGCCGAGTATCTGGTCGACCTGTACGGGCCGATGAACGACGGGGTGAACGACGGCGACGAGAGCGACCGGCTCACCGCCGCCTGGGACCTCGGCCGGGGGACAACGCACACCACCGAGGAAGCCGAAGCCGACGAGGCCCGGGCGCACGCCGCGG
The DNA here is from genome assembly GCF_040629205.1 of Streptomyces sp. NPDC005962. Taxonomy (NCBI): domain Bacteria; kingdom Bacillati; phylum Actinomycetota; class Actinomycetes; order Kitasatosporales; family Streptomycetaceae; genus Streptomyces; species Streptomyces sp. NPDC005962. The sequence continues at coordinate 615,017 of NZ_JBEXVE010000002.1, forward strand.
CGGTCCGACCCGCCCCGGACGGCGGCCCGCTCGCCGTACGGGACGACCGGCGGCTGTGGTGCCGGATTCCCGAGGACATCGTCGCGCTGCGCGCCGCCGACCCCGCCCTGGGCTTGCGCTGGCGGCACGCCGTGCGGGAGGTGTTCACCGCCGCGTACGCCGAGGGGCTGCGCGCGACGTCGATGTCCCGGGACGGCTGGTACCTGCTCACCTCCGACACCTCCGACACCTCCGACACCGCAGAGGAGCCGCGGGCATGAGGCTCGAACGCGTCGAACTGCTCCATGTCGCCCTTCCGCTCGTCACCCCCTTCCGCACCTCCTTCGGGACGATGACGGCCAAGGACACCTTCCTGCTGCGTGTCGTCACGGACGAGGCCGAGGGCTGGTCCGAGTTCGCCGCCGATCCGGAGCCGCTGTACTGCTCCGAATTCGTCGCCGGTGCCGAGACCGTGATCCGCGACTTCCTGCTGCCCCGCGTCGCCGCGCTCCCCGAGCCGACGGTGGCCGCTCTAGCGCCCGCCATGGCCGCCGTCAAGGGGCATGAACTCGCCAAGGCCGCACTGGAGACGGCCCTGCTGGACGCCGAACTCCGCTCCTACGGCATGCCGATCGCCACGTTCCTCGGCTCGGTGCGCGACCGGGTGCCCGCGGGTGTCTCCGTCGGCATCAAGAACTCCCTCCCCGAACTGCTCGACGACGTCGAGCAGTACCTGGAGGAGGGGTACGTCCGCATCAAGCTCAAGATCGAGCCGGGCTGGGACCTGGAACCGGTGCGCGCCGTACGGGAACGGTTCGGCGACGCGCTGCCGCTGCAGGTCGACGCCAACACCGCGTACACCCTCGCCGACGCCCCCCACCTGCGGAAACTGGACGCCTTCGACCTGCTGCTCATCGAGGAGCCGCTGGCGGAGAACAACCTCCACGCTCACGCCCAGCTGCAGCGGCGGATCACCACCCCGGTCTGTCTGGACGAGTCCATCCACACCGCGAGCGACGCCGCCTCCGCGATCGCCCTGGACGCCTGCCGGGTCGTCAACGTCAAACCGGCCCGGGTCGGCGGCTATCCGGAGGCCCGCCGCATCCATGACATCGCCACCGCCCACGGCGTCCCGGTGTGGTGCGGCGGCATGCTGGAGACCGGTATCGGCCGGGCCCCCAATCTGGCTCTCGCCGCCCTCCCCGGATTCACCCTGCCCGGCGACACCTCGGCCTCGAAGCGGTACTTCGCCGAGGACATCACCGAGCCGTTCGTCCTGGAGGACGGCCATCTGCCGGTGCCCACCACGCCCGGCATCGGCGTCACCCCGCTGCCGGACGCCCTCGCCCGTTTCACCACGGCCACCCGGGTGCTGTACCGGGGCCCCGGTACCCCGTAGATCAGGCCTGCTGGAGGTCGCGTAGCAGATAGCCCGCCTGGAAGCGGCTCTTGGCGCCGATGTGCGCCATGATCTCGGAGATATGGCGCTGACAGGTCCGTTCCGACATGCCCAGCCGCCGGGCGATGGCCTTGTCGTTCAGGCCCTCGGCCAACAGGCTCGTGATCACCTGGCGGAGCTGGTCCGAGATGGCCTTGGCCTGTTCCCGGGAGATGGAGGAGGCGAAGGGGATGGACCGCAGCCAGGTCTGGTCGAAGACGGCCCGCATGAACTCGATGATGTTGGCCTCGCGGATCACCAGGGCGGCGTCGGAATCGTCCTGGACCTCGATGACGGCGATGATCCGGTCGAAGATCAGCATGCGGCGCAGTCTGTCCTCCGAGGTCCGGACCTTGGCGCCGAGCTGGGTGACCCGGTCGACGTAGGTGAGCGTCGGCCGGCTGTAGCGCGCGGTGTGCTGATAGACCGTGCGCATCGACACACCGCGCTCGAGCATCTCCTCGTCCCGCGCCATGGCCTCCTCCAGAACCTCGATGCGCCGGCCGCCGCCCGGCTGGATGGTGAGCACTTCGGAGACACAGCGCCGGGCCGCGTCCTGGATCACCCCGCGCACCGAGGTCAGATCGGTGATCAGCTCGACGCCCTCGGTGCGGCGGCGGTGGGCGGCCCCGGCCTCGTACTGGGGGACGAGGTCCCGCAGTTGGCGGCGGATCGCGTCGACCGCGAGTTCCCGTCTGTGTAACTCCTGTTCCATCGGGGGCAGGAGTTGGGATGCCGCGGATTCCGGCGGTACCGGGGTCAGTTCACGGGGACTGTCCAGGACTCTCGTCAGCAGCCGAAGCGCCAGCAGTTCCGCGATGGCCTGGTCGGCGGCCTCCACGTCGAGCCCGGTGCCCTCGGCGAGTTCCTCGGGATAGAAGCGAATCCGGTCCACCGCGTAGGCGTACGCACGCAGTGCGCCATCGGTAAGGCGCAGGGTCGCCGGGAATCCCACTTTATCCGTAAGGGTCATAGCAAACTCACCTCTCGTGTATACGACGTGCGTGAACCCGTCGCCCTTGCGCGCTCGATCCTGACTGAGCGCAGTGCGATTGTGAGCCTGTTGGCCGCTAAATGACTGGATCTGGCGGGATACCCGCAGCACGACACAGAAAGTTCACAAAAGCATGAAGATCAACCGCGTCTGCCTCCCGTTCACACACCAGACCACCGGAGGCCGGGGACCCGTAGCCGATGACGACACCGGCTGGGGCTGACCCGAAGATGCGCCGGCACCAGACCTCTTCGGCCGACGAGGACGATCCACCGCTTCCGGCACACCGGAAGCCGGACCCGCGTATGGGGAGAGTGCATGGATACAGCGGCACTTCGCGCCGCCTTCACCGGGCCGCTCATCTTTCCCGGTGACCCCGGTTACGACGAGGCACGGCGCATCTGGAACGGAATGCACGACCGCCGCCCGGCGCTGATCGCACGCCCCCTCGGTGCGGCCGACGCCAGCGCCGCCATACGGTACGCGAGCGGGGCCGGCCTCCCGGTGACGGTGCGCGGCGGCGGCCACAACGTCGCGGGCACCTCCATCGCCGACGAGGCGGTGCTCATCGACCTCTCGCTGCTGCGCGAGGTCACCGTCGACCCGGAGGCCGAAACGGCCGAGGCGGGCGGCGGGGCACTGCTCAAGGACGTCGACTCGGCCACCGCGCCCCATGACCTCGGCTGCCCGTCCGGAGTGGTCGGCCACACCGGACTGGCCGGTCTCGCCATCGGCGGCGGCTACGGCTGGATCACCCGGAAGTGGGGCCTGACCTGCGACCACATCCTGGGCGCCGAAGTGGTCCTGGCCGACGGCTCGATCGTCCAGGCCTCGGAGACCGAACACCAGGACCTGCTGTGGGCGCTGCGCGGAAGCGCCGGCAACTTCGGTGTGGTGACCAGGTTCACGCTCCGGCTGCGGCCGGTCGGCCCGATCCTCTACCGCACCGCGCTGTATCCGCTGAAGGACGCCCCGGCAGCGCTGCGCGCCTTCCGGGAATTCACCGTGAAGCAGTCGGACGATCTGCGGGTCTTCGGCTCCTTCCAGTTCGCGGGCGACGGCGAGGCGATTCCCGCGGAACTGCGCGGCGAGCCGATCCTGGAACTCGCGGTGGCCTGCTCCGCCGACGTTCCCGAGAGCGTCGCGCAGAGCGCCGAGATCTACGCCTCCGTTCCGCCCGCCGCCCAGGCCGAGGAAACGATTTCCTACTACGACCTCCAGTCGAAACTGAACGAGGCGGCACCGGCCGGGCGGCGCTATTTCACCAAGGCGTGCTATCTCACCGACCTCACCGACGGTGTTCTGGAACGTATCGTCGAGGCCGCCCGCGCCAATCCGTCCGGGCTCTCCTCGATCGACGTGGAGTATCTGCGCGGCGCCATCACCGACGTCGACCCGGCCGGCTCCGCCTTTCCGCACCGGGAGGCGCCCTTCTTCCTCGCGGCCTGGGCCTCCTGGACCGACCCCGCCCACGACGGCGAGAACATCGCCTGGTCGCGCGGCACGGTCGCCTCCCTCAAGGAATGGCACTACGAGGGCAGTTACGCCAACTACGCCCCGGAGGACGACGAGTCGGCCCCCGCGGGCGACCCCCGGCTGCCACGGGTGAAGCACACGTACGACCCCGGCAACCTCTTCCGAGGCGAACGCCATGCCGCCCCGGCCGACGTCTGACATGGCGGACCCCCACACACTCGGCGGTGCCGTCCTGGCCCATGCCGCGCGGCGGCCCACCGCCCCCGCGCTGCTGTGGCGCGACGCCACCGTGACCTACGCCGAACTCGCCGAGGCCGCCCGCACCGCCGACCTGCCCGACGGCGGCGGTGACACCGGGGGAGTGGCGGTGCTGCGGGCGGAGAAGTCGCCGCGGACCATCGCGCGGATCCTCGCCTGTCTGCTCGCCGGGCGCCCCGCCCTGCTGCTCTCCACCGACCTCGGCGAGGTGACCCGCGAGCTGCTCACCGAGCGGGTCCGCACGGCCCCGCCGCCCGACGGCACCGCGCTGCTGCTCACCACCTCCGGCTCCACGGGCGTTCCCAAGCTGGTGCCGCTGGGCGGCGGCGCGGTGGACCGCTTCACCGAATGGGCCGTCACCGCGTTCGGTATCGAACCGGGCACCCGGGTCCTCAACTACGCGCCGCTCAACTTCGACCTGTGTCTGCTGGACATCTGGGCGACCCTGCGCGCCGGGGGCACCGCGGTGCTGGTCGACTCCGACCGGGCCGTCACCCCGCGCTATCTGCTCGACCTGCTCGCCGCGACCGAGCCCGAGGTGGTGCAGGCCGTGCCGATGTTCTTCCGGCTCCTCGCCGAAGCCGCCCCGGAGGGCACGGAGTTCGACTCCCCGCGTCATGTGCTGCTGACCGGGGACCATGCGCCGCCGCGGGTACGGGCGGCGCTGCCCCGGCTCTTCCCCAAGGCCGCCTACCACAACGTCTACGGCTGCACCGAGACCAACGACAGCTTCCTCCACACCGCCGACGCCACCGAGGTGGCCGGCCGCGAGGTGCTGCCGCTGGGCCGCCCGCTGCCCGGGGTGCGCACCCGGATCGAGGACGGTGAGCTGCTGGTCGCCACCCCCTTCCAGACCAGTGGCTATCTGCACGAGGACGGTCCCGGCGAGCGCTTCGCGGACGGCTGGTTCCGCACCGGCGATCTGGTGTCCCGGGGCGAGGACGGTGCCCTGGTACTCGTCGGCCGCACCGACTTCCAGGTCAAGGTGCGGGGCGTACGGGTCAACGTCGAGGAGGTCGAGCGGGTCCTCCTCGCACACGACGGCGTCGCCGAGGCCGCGGTCGTCGCCCTCCCCGACCCCGAGGCCGGACAGCGGCTGCACGCCGTCGTCCACCGCCATCCGGGGCGCCTGGGCGGCCTGGAGCTGCGCAAGCACTGTTCCGAGCGGCTGACCCGGGCGGCCGTCCCGTCGGCCTTCCGGATCACCGATGAGCCGCTGCCCCTGACGTCCACCGGAAAGGTCAACCGCAACCGGATCAAGGAAGACCTGCGGAATCCGCGGAAAGGGAACGAGTGATCAGCACCGCTTCGTCCAAAGCCATCAGGGAATTCATCGTCACCACCTACGCGCCCGATGTCTCCGCCGAAGAGCTTGACCCGTCCTACGACCTGCTGGACAACGGTCTGGTGGACAGTCTCGGTCTCCTCCAGCTCATCAGCTGGATCGGTGACCGCTATGACATCGACATCGACGACGTCGAGATCGCACCGGACGACTTCCGTTCGGTGAACGCGATCAGCGCCTTTATCGAGAAATCCAAGAACGGGGGATTGGTACAGTGATCGTCAGAGCCATGGATGAAGTAAAGGTCGTCGACTGGGGAAACGGGACCAGTCACCGCTACCTGCTGGCGAGCGACGGAATGGGATTCACCATCTGCCGCACGGTGGTCAGGGCGGGCACGAAATCGCGTCTGGAATACCGCCGTCATCTCGAGGCGTGCTACTGCGTCTCCGGCGAGGGGCAGGTGATCACCGCCGACGGCGCCGATAGCTTCGAGATCCGCCCCGGCATGATGTACGCCCTCGACCAGCACGACGCGCACTTCCTGATCGCCGCGCCGCACACCGACCTCGAACTGATCAGCGTGTTCAATCCGCCGCTCAGCGGGGACGAGCGGCACATTCTGGACGGCGACAAGTTCTCCCACTACTAGAACGGGACCCCCATGGAGTGGAACGACGAACAGCGCGCCCTGCGCGCCGCCGTCGTCGCCCTGGGCCCCGTTCTGAGCGACGGCCACATCGAACGCGACGGCACCGGTACCTTCTCCCGCGACGGCTGGAAACGGCTGGCCGACACCGGCCTGTTCGCCCTGCCCTTCGCATCCGAGCACGGCGGCCTCGGCCAGTCCCTGCTGACCACCATGTACGTCCTGGAGGGCCTGGGCGAGAGCTGCCGGGACGCCGGGCTCAACTTCTCCGCCTCCACCCAGATCGTCAGCGCCGGGGTCCCGCTGGCGCGGTTCGGCTCCGCCGCGCTCAAGGAGCGCTACCTGCCCAAGATCGCCGCCGGCACGGCCATCGGCGCCCACGCCATCACCGAACCCGGGGGCGGCTCGGACGTGATGGGCATGCGCACCTCGGCCGTCCCCGACCCCGCGCCCGGCGCGGACGGCTTCGTGCTGAACGGCAGCAAGGCGTTCATCAGCAACGGCCCCATCGCCGATCTGATCGTGGTCTACGCGCGCACCGGGCCGCCCGGCAACCCGGCCGCCATCACCGCGTTCCTGCTGGACCGGGAGACCCCCGGCCTCACCATCGGCAACCCCATCGGCAAGATGGGGCTGCGCACCTCGCCCCTGTGTGAGGTCTTCCTCGACGACGTCCGGGTGGGAGCCGACCGGATCATCGGCAGGGCGGGCTCCGGATTCCTCATCCTCGACCATGTGATGAAGTGGGAGATCCTCTGCTCCTTCGTCATCAACGCCGGGGAAATGCGGCACCGGCTCGCACAGTGCGTGGAATACGCCCGTGGCCGTACCCAGTTCGGGCAGCACATCGGCGCGTACCAGTCCGTGTCCAACAAGCTCGTCGAGATGCGGATCGATGTCGAGACCGCATGCAAATGGCTCTACGACACCGCGGAAAAGCTACTGGCCAAACAGAACGTCTCGGTCGACATCGCCATCAGCAAACTGGTCACCAGCGAGGCCAATGTGCGCTCCGCGCTCCACGCCGTCCAGATATTCGGCGGATACGGCTACATGACCGAGACCGGCCTCGAAAAGGAAGTGCGCAACGCGGTCGCCGGCACCATCTACTCCGGTACGACCGAAATCCAGCAGCAGCGCATCGCGACCCTGATGGGGCTGAACCGTGGGAAATGACCTGGACCGACTGCTCGAACCGACGGAATTCCTCGACCACCAGTCGCCGGTGGTCGCCAAGTTCGTCGAGACCGCACTGCCCGACGGCCCCGGAGCCCTGACCGACATCGAGCGCGCCGTCGCGCTCTACTACGCGGTCCGCGACGGCATCCGCTACGAGGTCTACGGCGCCGACCTCTCCCGCACCGGACTGCGTGCCAGCTCCATCATCGAGCAGGGCTTCGGCTTCTGTGTGCACAAGTCGATCGTGTACGCCGCGGCGGTGCGCTCCGTCGGCATCCCCAGCCGGATCGTCTACGGCGACGTGCGCAACCATCTGGCCTCCGAACGGCTGCGGCAGCTGGTCGGCGGCGACATCTTCCGCTTCCACAGCTGGACCTCCGTCCACCTGGACGGGCAGTGGCTGAAGGCCACCCCGGTCTTCAACAAGCTGCTGTGCCGGCTGTACCGGATCAGACCGCTGGAGTTCGACGGCCGGTCCGACAGCGTCTACCACCCCTTCGACGAGGCGGGCCGCCGCCACATGGAGTTCCTCCAGCTGCGCGGCGAGTTCGACGACGTCCCCTACGACACCGTCGTGGGCGGGATTCGCGAGGCCCACCCGCGGCTGTTCGACGGCTCGCACACCACCGCCGCGGGCTCGCTCGCGAACGAGGCCGACGCCGCCCCCACAGCCGATGCCACAGCCGAACCCGCAGCCGACCCCACCGCAGACCACACCACCGGAGGATCTCACCGTGGACAGGGTTAAGTTCCAGCTGGACGAGAAGGACATCCCCACCACCTGGTACAACCTGGCCGCGGACCTGCCGGGTGAACCCCTCGCCCCGGCCCGCAACCCCGCCACCGGCGAGCCGCTCACGCTCGATGAGATGACGCAGACCATGCCGGAGCCGCTCATCGAGCAGGAGACCGGCACCGAGCGCGAGTTCGAGATCCCCGAGCCGGTCCGCCAGATCTACGCCATGTGGCGGCCCTCGCCGCTGCACCGGGCCCGCCGGCTGGAGAAGGCGCTCGGCACCCCCGCCCGCATCTACTACAAGTACGAGGGCGTCTCCCCGGCGGGCAGCCACAAGCCCAACACCGGTATCGCCCAGGCGTACTACAACAAGCAGGCCGGGAAGACCGGGCTCATCACCGAGACCGGCGCCGGTCAGTGGGGCAGCGCCACCGCCCTCAGCGCCGCCTTCTTCGACATGACCGCCAAGGTCTACATGGTCAAGGTCAGCTTCCAGCAGAAGCCGTACCGCCGCGCGCTGATGGAGGCATACGGCGCGGTGTGCGTGCCCAGCCCCAGCCCCGAGACCGCCGCCGGGCGGGCCATCCTCGCCGCCGACCCGGACTCTCCGGGGAGCCTGGGCATCGCCACCTCCGAGGCGCTGGAGACCGCCCTCGCCAATCCGTCCCTGGGCTATGTCCTCGGCAGCGCCGCCAACCACGTCCTGGCCCATCAGACCGTGATCGGCCAGGAGGCCGTGCGGCAGATGGAACTGGCCGACGACTACCCCGACATCGTGATCGGCTGCGCGGGCGGCGGCAGCAACCTCGCCGGTCTCACCTTCCCCTTCCTCGGCGCCCAGCTGCGCGGCGGCCCGGACGTACGGATCATCGCGGTCGAACCCGCCTCCTGCCCCACCCTCACCCGGGGCCGGATCGCGTACGACTTCTCCGACACCGGCGAGGTCGGCCCGCTGTTCCGCATGCACACCCTCGGCCACGCGTTCGTGCCCCCGCCCGTGCACGCCGGGGGCCTGCGGGCGCACGGCATCGGCCCGCTGATCAGCCGTACCGTCGAGGACAAGCTGATCGAGCCGGTCGCCGTGGGGCAGACCGGCTGCTTCGAGGCCGGGGTGACCTTCGCGCGCAACGAGGGCATCCTGCCCGCCCCCGAGTCCACCCACGCGATCCGGGTCGCCATCGACGAGGCGATCCGCTGCCGCGAGGAGGGACAGTCCCGGGCGATCCTCTTCGGCCTCTCCGGGCATGGCCACTTCGACCTCGTCGCCTACGACAAGTACTTCGCGGGGACCCTCGAAGACGACATTCTGGACGACGATGTGCTGGCACGCGCAGCGGAGAGTATCCCCGAACTGAGGAATGCATGACCCAACGTCACACCAACAGTCTCCACCAGGGCGTCGCCCCCCTGGTCGCCTTCGCGGCCCTGACCGCCCTGGTCGACGTCTACGCCGGAAACCGGCTCCAGTCGCTCAGCCCGCTCAGCATGGCCGCGGTCTCCTTCACCCTGACCGCCGCGTTCTTCGTCGGCCTGGACGTGGTCCGGCAGGGCGCGGCCGCCACGTTCCGGCCGCTGACCCGCCAGACGGCCGATGTCATCGCGATCAACATCTCGACCGCGGTGACCTGGCTGTCCATGCTGTACGCGCTCAAGTACCTGGAGCCGGCCGTGGTCAACGTGGTGGGCCTGGCCATCGGGCCGGTGTTCACCGTGCTGCTCAACCCGTACTTACGTAAAGAGAGTTCGGTGCTGCGCTCCGAGACCGCCGTCTCGGTGGGCATCACCGCCGTCATCGCCATCCTGGTCTGGGGCTCGGTGACCGGCCGGACCGGCGTCGGCTCGGTCGGCGCCGCGGACGCCTTCCTCGGCATCGGGCTGACCCTGCTCACCGGGATCGGCTCGACGGGGAACGTGATCTACTCCAAGCGGCTCAGCGAGGCCGGTCTGGTCCCGCAGTCCGTCCTGTCGGTCCGGTTCTTCCTGACCATCGGCGTGACCTGGGCGATGACCGCGATCAGCGACAATCCGCGGCTGGGCGAGGTGTTCCTGCCCGCGGCCATCGTCGCGGTCATCGGGGTGGGCCTGCCGCTCTATCTGCTCCAGGTCGGCATCCGGCACACCGAGCCCATCACGGCCTCACTGCTGTGCACCCTCTCGCCGCTCTTCGCCTTCCTGCTGCAACTGCCCGACAAGCGGCTCGACGTCTCTGTCCTCACCCTGGTCAGCATCATCGCCATCACCGCCTTCGTCGGCGTCGGCACCCTCACGCGCGGCCGCCACGACCGGCGCGTGCGGCAGACCGCGGCGGCGGACGCCGCACCCGAGGCGGAACGCGCCGCCACCACCACCCTGAAGGAAGGTGACAGCCAGTGAAATGCGCCGTCGTCGACGCCTACGGCATCGGGCGCTTCCTGCCGGAGGCCCTGGCCCGGCACGGAGTGGAATCCGTGCACGTACGCTCCGAACACCCGGACATCCACCTCGAATACCGGCCCGGGGACTTCTCCGTCGACATCCCGCACGACGGCGACACGGCGGCCACCGCCGCCCGGCTGCGCGCGCTGGGCGTCGCCTTCGTGGTCGCCGGGGCCGAGTCCGGGGTGCTGCTCGCCGATGCCCTCTCCGAGGCTCTGGGCACCCCCGGCCACGGCATGTCCCGGCCCACGGCGCGCCGTGACAAGTACGAGATGGCGCGTGCCGTACGGGACGCGGGGCTGGCCGCCGCCGACACCATCGCCTCCCCGGACCCCGACGAGGTGGTCGCCTGGGCCACCGCAGCGGGGCAGTGGCCGGTGGTCCTCAAACCGGTGGCCAGCGCGGGCACGGACAATGTCATCTTCTGCCGCTCGGAAGACGAGATCCGCGCCGCCCACGCCACCATCCTCGGCGAGAGCGACCGCTACGGCCGCCGCAACCGGACCGTGGTCGCGCAAGCGTTCCTCGACGGTGACGAGCACTTCGTCAACACCGTCAGCCGCGACGGCGTTCACCACATCGTGGAGATCTGGCGCTACCACAAGCGCCCGGCGGGCGACGGCCGTTCCATCAACGACTACGAGCACCCGCTGCCGCCCGACGACCCCACCGCCCGCCGCCTGGGCGAGTACGTCCTGAAGGTCATGGACGCGCTGGAGATCCGCAACGGCTCCGCCCACACCGAGGTCATGATGACCCCGGACGGTCCGGTGCTGGTCGAGTCCGGAGCCCGGCTCGGCGGCGCGCACCTGCCCGACGTCGTCAACCGCTGCATCGGCACCGACCAGATCGAACGGCTCGCCCTGGCCATCGCCCGCCCCGAGGAGATCACCGGCCACCGGCTGCCCCCGTACCGGCTGCTGACCCATCTGCGGTATGTGAACCTCATCAGCCACGGCGACGGTTTCGTCCCCACGGCCGAGGGCTTCGCACCGGTCCGGGCCCTGCCGTCGTTCCTCGACATGGTGCTCACCACCCCGGAGGGCAAACCGGTCACCCGCACCCTCGACCTGGTCACCTCACCCGGCTACCTCTACCTCAGCTCCGACGACGAGGCGCAGGTGGAGGCGGACTACCGCCGACTGCGCGAGCTCGAAGAGAACGGCCTGTACCAGTCCGACAACGCGAGATTGGGTGGATGAAACATGACGCAAGCGCTTCCGCACCTGGACGGCCTCGGCGACATCCCCGCGGACTACGAGCACGTACAGAAGAACATCAGGCCGGGCGACGAACTCGCCGTGCCCGGCGCCCTCTTCAAGTGGTACGACGTCTACCTCGACGGCTCCGACGTGCCGAAGGACGTCCGCGAGGAGGCCCGCGAATACCTCCGTGACGAGGCCGCGGCCGGCCGGCTCGGGCTCCGCGGCGAGCTGGGCTTCATCCTCAACCACCGGGCCGGGGACAAGTACTTCGTGCTCGTCGGCGTCTGGCGCAACAACAACGAGTTCTGGCAGACCCTCTACTTCAAGGACGACGCGGGCTTCCAGCCCTACCCCGTCCCCGACGGCGCCCCCCGCCCCACCCAGGAGGTCGTCGAGCTGGACGCCACCTCCCACGAGCGCCGCGCCTGGTCCCGCTATCTGACCTCCGCCCGCGACGAGGCCGCCAAGCGCGCGTACCTCGAGGACCGCTGCACCGGCATCCTCGTCTGACCCCCTCGACCGGTCCTTCCCGCCCCGTGTCTGCCATGATCGATGGCATGGACGGCGCACACGGCGGGGCGGACCGGGAGCGGGGCTATCTGCTGGACAACCGGCAGACCGAGGCGGGCATCCGGTTCGGTGCCCTGGCCGAGCTGTTCGACCCGGGCACCTTCCGCCACGTCGACCGGCTCGGCATCGGCCCGGGCATGCGCTGCTGGGAGGTCGGCGCCGGAGGCCCCTCCGTCCCCGAGGGGCTGGCGGAACGGGTCGGGCCCACCGGGCAGGTGATCGCCACCGACATCGACGTGTCCTGGACCCGCACCACGGCCACCGGGCCGGACCGGGTGATCGAGGTGCTGCGCCACGACGTGGCCGCCGACCCGCCGCCGCCCGGCCCCTTCGACCTGGTGCACGCCCGCCTCGTCCTGGTGCACGTACCCGACCGGGCACAGGCCCTGCGCCGGATGACCGAGGCGCTGCGGCCCGGCGGCTGGCTGCTCCTGGAGGACGCCGACCCGGGGCTTCAGCCGCTGCTGTGCCCGGACGAGTCCGGCCCCGAAGAGCGCCTCGCCAACCGGCTGCGCTCCGGTTTCCGTGAGCTGATGGCGCGGCGCGGCGCGGATCTGGCGTACGGGCGCACACTGCCCCGGCTGCTGCGCGAGGCCGGTCTGGAGGACGTGTGCGCCGACGCGTACTTCCCCATCGCCTCCCCGGCCTGCACGGTCCTGGAAGCCGCCACCGTCCGGCAGATCCGCGACCGGCTGGTGGCCGCGGGCCTGGCCACCGACGAGGAGATCGACCAGCACCTGGAACACGTGGCGACCGGGCGCCTCGACCTGGCCACCGCCCCCATGATCTCCGCTTGGGCGCGCCGCCCCTGAGCCGTCTCGGAAGCCCTACCTCAGCCAGCCGAACGACAGCCCCACCGCCCGCTGCCAGTTCTCGTACTCGGCCTGCCGCCGCCCCGGGTCCATCGTCGGCAGCCACTGCCCGGCCCGGTGCCAGTTGCGGCGCAGCCCCTCCAGGTCCGGCCAGTAGCCGACGGCGAGGCCCGCGGCGTACGCGGCGCCCAGGGACACCGTCTCCGAGACCATCGGCCGCACCACCGGTACGTCGAGCACATCGGCCAGGAACTGCATCAGCAGATTGTTGGCCGTCATCCCGCCGTCGACCTTCAGCGCCTTCAGCGGCTCGGGCGAGTCGGCGTTCATGGCGTCGACGACCTCGCGGGTCTGCCAGCCGGTGGCCTCCAGCACCGCGCGGGCGAGATGGCCCTTGGTGATGTACGAGGTGAGACCGACGATGACGCCGCGCGCGTCGCTGCGCCAGTGCGGGGCGAACAGGCCCGAGAAGGCGGGCACGATGTAGCAGCCGCCGTTGTCCTCGACCGAACGGGCCAGGGTCTCGATCTCCGGCGCGCTGTGGATCAGGCCCAGCCGGTCGCGGAACCACTGCACCAGCGAGCCGGTGACGGCGATCGGCCCCTCCAGGGCGTAGACGGGCGGCTCGTCGCCGATCTTGTAGCCGACGGTGGTGAGCAGCCCGTGCCGGGAGCGGACCGGGTTGGTGCCGGTGTTGAGCAGCAGGAAGCTGCCGGTGCCGTAGGTGCACTTGGCCTCGCCGGGGGCGAAGCAGGTCTGCCCGAACAGCGCCGCCTGCTGGTCGCCGAGGGCGGCGCCGATCCGCACGCCCGGCAGCACCGCCCGCGCCACTCCGTAGCCCTCGGCGGAGGGGCGGATGTCGGGCAGCATCGCCCGGGGCACCCCGAAGTACGAGAGCAGCTCGTCGTCCCAGGCGAGGGTGCGGATGTTCATGAGCATGGTGCGGCTGGCGTTGGTGACGTCGGTGATGTGCAGCCCCCCGGACGGACCGCCGGTGAGGTTCCAGATCAGCCAGCTCTCCATCGTGCCGAACAGCACCTCGCCGCGCTCCGCGCGCTCCCGCAACCCCTCGACGTGGTCGAACAGCCAGCGGATGCGGGGCGCGGAGAAATAGGTGGCGGGGGAGAGCCCGCAGCGGTCGAGGAAGAAGTCGTCGCCGGTGTCCCGCCGCAGCTCCTGGACGAGCGCGTCGGTGCGGGTGTCCTGCCAGATGATCGCGTTGCCCACCGGACGGCCCGTGCTGCGCTCCCACACCACCGTGGTCTCGCGCTGATTGGCGATGCCGATGGCCGCGATCTGCTCGGGCCCGGCGTTCGCGTCGCGCATCGCCCGGGGCACCACCCGCCGCAGATTGGCCCAGATCTCGGCAGGGTCGTGCTCCACCCAGCCGGGTTTGGCGTAGTGCTGCCGGTGCTCCCGCTGGGCGACGGAGGCCAGCCGCCCCTGGTGGTCGAAGAGGATGCACCGGGTGGACATGGTGCCCTGGTCGATGGACATCACATAGCGTTCAACCATGGCCTTTGCCTGCCTTCGGGTGGGTACGAGGGCGGGTGCGAGGACGGATGCGTGCAGGGCATGGGGGTCACCAGCGGGCCGCGCCGAGGTCCCGGGAGATGGCCCGTGCGGCGTCCCGGGTCAGACCGACCAGGGACGGCTGGGGCCGCCCCTTGCCGTCGCAGACGCGTTCCACGGTGCCGGACACCCCGACGGCGCCCACGACCAGGCCGCCCTGGCCGCGTATCGGCACCGCGATGTCCGCCTCACCCATGACGGTTTCCTGGACCGCGGACGCCCATCCGGCCTCCCGGACCTCGCCCAGCGCCTGGTTCAGCGCCGAGGAGGAGACCAGCGTGTGCCGCGTATAGGCCTCCGGCTCCGCCTCCAGGACCGGTTCCACCGGCGTCGCCCCGAACGCCAGCAGGACCTTGCCCAGGGCGCTGGCGTGCAGCGGCAGCAGCGAGCCGACGTCCAGGGTCTGGAAGGTGTCGTCGGGCCGGAAGACATGGTGGACGATGAGCACCCTGCCCTCCAGCGGCACCCCGATGCGGACCGCCTCACCGCTGCGCGCGGCGAGGGCGTCGGCCCAGTTCAGGGAGCGGGACCGCAGCTCGTTGATGTCGAGATAGCTGGTCCCCAGGTGCAGCAGCGCCGCGCCGAGCTGGTACTTGCCGGTGGCCCGGTCCTGTTCGACGAAGTCCACGCTCTGCAGGGTGCGCAGAATGCCGTGCGCGGTGCCTTTCGCCAGACCCAGTGAGGCGGCCACCTCGCCCAGTCCGAGCCGACCTGAGCCCTGGGCGAGCAGCCGCAGGATCGCCGCTGCCCGCTCGATGGACTGCACCGGGCCGGCCATGACGTGATCGTAGCTCTTCGGGCATGCGTTCACCCCCGCACGGGAACGTTCGGTAATGCCGACCAGGATTCGTTGACCCCGCCGGTCGTCGCCCATAGCGTCCGTACCAGGACATGGGGAACACGACCGGCGGACCATCCGGAAGGAGGAGATATGACGGACCAGCTGACCATGGAGTGGACCGGCGGCGCATACGTCGATCATCACTTTCCGGTGCCGCATCTCCACGAGGCCGTCGCCACCGTGCGGCGGCGGGCGCACGCGCTGCTGGCCGACTGGGGGCTGGCCGCCGACACTCTGGAGGACGCGCTGCTGGTGGTCTCGGAGCTGATCACCAACGCCGTTCTGCACGCCCTGCCCCCGGCCGTTCTGCGGCTGCGCTGGAGCGAGACCCAGGAATGCGGCACCCTGCACATCGCGGTCACCGACGGCGGCCCGGCGCTCCGGGGCGCGGACCGCGCGGAGGACCCCGAACCCGATGAACACGGGCGCGGGCTCGGCATCGTCACCGCGCTCTCGGCCCGCCACGGCACCGCCCCGGGCCATGGGGGAATCGTCACCCGCTGGGCGGAGATGCCCGTCGGCTGACCGGTGCGCGGCGGCGGGCCCGTTCACTGGCGCTCGTGCGGGGAGATGGCGAGGACGGCGACGTCGTCGTGGAGCGCACGGGCGTGGGCGGGCAGATCCGTGTTGAGGAAGTCGATGACGTCGATGGGCCCCGGGGCCGGCCCCTCGCCGAACCGGTCGCGCAGCCGGTCCAGGAGGGGGTAGAAGGCCCCCGTCGCATCGCGGGCCTCGATCAGCCCGTCGGTGCACAGCAGCAGCACGTCGCCGCGGAGGAAGCGGTGGTGCACGGGTACCGGGCGCTCGTCGGCCAGTGAGCCCAGGCCCAGCGGCAGGGACGGCGGCCCGCTCAGCGTCATCACCTCGCCCCGGGAGATCAGGACGGGCTCGATATGCCCGTGGTTGATCACCGTCAGCCGGTGCGCGAGCGGGTCGTACTCGATCAGCGCGGCGGTGACGAACAGCTCGTCGTCCGGGATCTCCGCGGCCTCCCGCGCCATCCGGCTCTCCAGCCGGGCACAGACCTGTGCCAGATCCCCCGGTTCGTAGACGGCCTGGCGGAACCCGCCGAGCACATCGGCGACGGTACGGACCGCCTGCAGCCCCTTGCCCCGGACATCGCCGATGATGGCCCGTTCCCCGGTCCGGGTGGCGCGGATGTCGAAGAGATCACCGCCGATCATGGTCCCGGCCTCGGCGGGGCGGTAGAGCCCGGCCGTCAGTACATGGCCGACCTCGTGCGGCAGTGGCCGCAGCAGGGTGCGCATCAGGGCCTCGGTCACCGAGGTCGCTCGGACCAGCTGCTTCTCCTGGCGCTTGCGGTGCGCGGCCAGCGCGGTGCCGAGGGCGCCGACCAGGGCGGTGGAGAGGTACGAGGCGACATAGTGGCGGTCCCAGAGATAGCCGACGCTGCGGCCCGCGCAGCACGGCGTCCCGGCCAGCACCCCCTCGAAGACCACCGTGAACAGTGTGACCCCGGCGACCCCCGCCGGGCCGAGGGTGAAGGCGGCCACCACCGGCAGGGCGATGAGCAGGAAGCTCACCGGCCACTGGACGGGCGTCACGGGCTCGATCGCCAGGATCGCCGCCACGTAGAGCACCGGCAGCCACCGCAGCCAGACCGGGGGAGCGGGTACGCCCGCCAGCGTGTCCCGGGCCGGTGGCGTCACGCTCCTGAGCGCGTCGGAGCGCACGCTCAGTCCTCGTCCGGCCCGTCGCCCAGGACACGGATGACGCTGTTCGGGCAGAGCCGCGCGGCCAGCCGGGCCTTCCGGTGGAGTGCGGGCGGCGGGCGGTCGTCCAGGACGACGACCATGCCGTCGTCCTCGGACTGGTCGAACAGTTCCGGTGCGTTCAGGGTGCACTGACCGGCGCCCCGGCACCGGTCGCGGTCCACCTCGACGCGCATCACGCTCACCCCTCCCAGGTGACGGGGAGCCGGTGGACGCCGTAGACGAGCATGTCGTCGCGCAGCGGCACCTCCTCGCGCGGCACTGCCAGCCGCAGCGTGGGGAACCGCCGCAGCAGCGCCGGGTAGCCGGTCCGCATCTCCATCCGGGCCAGCTGCTGGCCCAGGCACTGGTGGATGCCGTGGCCGAACGCGATGTGCTCGGCGGCGTCGCGGGTGACGTCCAGGTGGTCGGGGTCCGGGAACCGGGCGGGGTCCCGGTTGGCGGCGGCGATCGAGGCGACCACGGTCTCCCCGGCCCGCACCCGTACCCCGGCCACCTCCACGTCCTCCCGCGCCACCCGGACCGTGCCGAACTGGACGATGGTCAGATAGCGCAGCAGCTCCTCGACCGCGGCATCGGCCCGCTCGGGCCGCTCGCGCACCAGCCGCGCCTGCTCGGGGTGGCACAGCAGGGCGAAGGTGCCCAGGGCCAGCATGTTCGCCGTCGTCTCATGGCCCGCGATGAGCAGCAGCAGCCCCACCCCGGTCAGCTCCGCGTCGGAGAACGCCCCCGCCGTCTCCTCGTCGTGGACCAGCCGTGACAGCAGCGCCCCGTCCGGCCGCCGCCGCTTGGCCGCCACCAGGTCCCGCATGTAGTCCCACACCGCGTCCCGGGCCGCGAAGATCTTCTCCTCGTCCTCGTCGATCCGGAACAGGGTGGCCGACCACGCCTGGAAGGCGGTCCGGTCGGCGTACGGCACCCCCAGCAGCTCGCAGATCACCAGGGACGGGATGGGCTGGGCGAACGCCCGCACCAGATCGGCGGGCGGGCCGGTGCGTTCCATCGCGTCCAGATGCTCCGTGACGATCCCCTCGACGCGCGGCAGCAGCTCCCGCATCCGCCGCACCGTGAACCACCGGGAGAGCAGACGCCGGTACCGGGTGTGCTCGGGCGGGTCCATGCCGATGAACGAGCCCAGCCGGCGCGGATCGTCCTCCCGGACCGGAAACGCCCGGACCGGCGACGAGGCGCGGACGCGGTCCGCGCTGAACCGGTCGTCCGCGAGCAGCTCGCGCACGTCCTCGTAGCCGGTGAGCAGCCAGCCCGCCGCGCCGTCCGGAAAGGCCAGCCGGGCGGCCTTCCGGCGCTCGCGCAGCGCCCCGTACGCACCGGGCGGGTCGAACGGGCAGCCGCGATGCCGGGGCAAGGAGACCGGGGGCGGCCCGGATGAGGTGACGGACACGAATGAGCTCCCTTCGACCAGAGCAGTACATTCGAGCGTAATCGGTATAAAGCGGCCCTACTCGGCGTAGCCCGCGGCGGGCGGCAGCGGGCAGCGGGCCGCGACCACGATGGCCGCGTCGTCGTTCACCCGCCCGCCCGCGTGCTGGAGCAGGCTGTCGCGGATGTGGCCCGCCAGGGACTCCGGGCTGTCGCCGCGCCAGGCCGCGACCCGGTCGGCCAGCGGAAAGAACGTGCCGTCCGCGTCGCGGGCCTCGATCACCCCGTCGGTGTACAGGACCAGGAGATCGTCGTCCTCGAAACCGAACGTCTCGACCCCGCAGTCGCCGCTCGGCGCCATGTCCAGCCCCAGCGGCAGCGCGGGCTCATCCGGCTCCAGCGTCCGTATCGCGCCCCGGTGCACCAGCAGGAGCGGCGGATGGCCGCAGTTCACCATTCCGGCGACCGCGCGGTCGTCGTACACGTCCACCACCAGGGCGGTGACGAACGACTCCGCGGCGTCGCCCTCGTCCACCGCGGTGTGCGTCCAGTTCCAGCGCACCGCGTTGCCCATGTGGGCCGCGATGCCCGGCAGCGTGAGATGGCGGTAGGCGGACCCGCGGAACGCTCCGATCAGCACCGCGGCATCCCCGATGGCGGCCAGCCCCTTGCCGCGCACATCGCCGATGAGCAGCCGGGTCGCGCTCTCGGTGCGGACCGCCGCGTACAGATCGCCGCCGATCTGGGCCTCCTCCTCGGCGGCCAGATAGACGGCGGCGATCCGCAGCTGCCCCACCCGGTCGGGGAGCGGCCGCAACAGCACCTCCTGCGCCGCCACGGCCACCGACCGCACCTGCGACAGCCGCCGCTCCCGCCGGTCGGTCACATACCGGAACGCGGTCACCATCGCCGAGATCACCACGAGGGCGCCGATCTGCGCCTGGTAGTTCGCGGACATCGACCCGTCGTGCAGATGCCCGATGGCCAGCTGCGCCACCACGGCCAGCACCCCGACCGCCCCGGTGGTCCGCGGCCCCGCGAACGAGGCGGTGATGGCGGGCGCGACGGCCAGAAAGGGGCCGAGGTGGACGGCCTGCGGGGTCTGGATGTCGATCAGCGTGATCGCCAGGATGATGGCGAGCGGAAAGACGAGCAGCGCAGGGCTCGACCGCGGTGGCCCGACGGGCGGGGCGGGGGCGTGCCGAAGACGCATACCTCCTGCTTACACCCGTTGTCCCCGCGACGCCCTGCCTCCGCCCGCCCCGTCGCGGACGCTCGTCCCACAGCCGTCCGTCACAGCCGTCCGTCACAGGCACGCCGTCACAAACCGAGGGCGTCCAGACTCGCCTCGACCGCCAGGACACCGCCGAGGCCGAGCACCGCGAGCACCGTGGTGTACGTGGTGCGCGCCTTGATGGCATCGATGACGGAGAGGTTGAAGTACTCCTTGAACATCCAGAAGCCCGGATCGTTGACGTGCGAGAAGGCGATGGAGCCGCAGGACACCGCGAGCACCATGAGTTCGGGGTGGACCCCGCTGCCGTCGAGCAGCGGCTGCACCACCCCGGCGGCCGTGACGACGGCGACCGTGGCCGAGCCGAGGGCCACCCGCAGGATGACCGCGATGAGCCATGCCAGGAAGATCGGGGACACCGGCCAGTCGTCCGTGAGGTCCTTGATGTAGTCGGATATCCCGCCCTCCACCAGGACGCCCTTGAAGGCGCCTCCCGCCCCGATGACCAGCAGGATCATCGCCATCGCCTGGGCCGCCGCGTTACAGGACTTGCTCACCTCCGCGAGCCCCCGCCCGATCCGCGGGCCGAACGCCCACAGGGCCAGCAGCAGGGTGAGCAGCAGGGCGATCGGCGCCGAGCCGAGGAAGGTGACGACGGGCCGGGCCGGGTCGGACTCGGGTACGGCCATGTCGTACACCGCCGCCCCGGCGATCAGGACGACGGGGAAGAGCGCCACCGACAGCGACCAGCCCATGCCGGGCATCTCTTCCTCGCTGAAGGTGCGCTCCGTGACCAGGCCCTGGGGGATCTCGGGGTTCATCCGCCGGATGAACGGCAGCCGCGGCCACACCAGGGCGATCAGCGCGCCGAACGGTACGGCGAAGAAGAGACCGTAGAAGAGGGTCAGCCCGACCGACGCGTCGAACGACGCGGCCACCGCGGTGGGTCCGGGGTGCGGCGGCAGGAAGCTGTGCATGGTCGACAGGGCGATGGACATCGGCAGCCCGACCCACAGCAGGTTCGACCGGGTGACGCGGACGATGGTGAATGCGATGGGCACGATGATGACGAACGCCACCTCGTAGAACATCGTCACGCCGATCAGCATCGCGGTCACCACCATGGCCACCTGCACCCGGCGCAGCCCGAAGGTGTCGACCAGCTTGCCCGCGATCCGCTGGGCCGCGCCGCAGTCGCCCATGACCCGGCCGACCATGGCGCCCAGCCCGATGACGATCATCGTGTCGCCGATCTGGTCCCCGATGCCGTCCGCGAGCACATCCGGGATCTTCTCCAGCGACACCCCCTGCACCAGGGCGACGCCGACCGCCACCAGCATCAGAGCGATGAAGCCGTTGAGCTTCAGCTTTGTCATGAGGAACAGCAGGCTCAGGACGCTGATCCCGACGATGACAAGAGGCATGCGACCCCCGACTCACGTATGTGTACATGATCTACGTATGGAGATGGAGGCTAGGTTGGCGCCGGACGACGGGTCAATAAGCTTGCGCCACCTTGTTGTTGAGGGCGCCGCAAGGGCTCGTCCCACGGTCGGATGGACTTTCAGCCGATCTGTCGCGCAAGTGACTTGTATGTGCTCATGCTGGCCCCATGACGGAAGAGGACGAGAACGTCCCCGCCTATCGGACGGTCCGGGTGGCCGCGCCGGAGGCGCCGGTGGCGGCGGTGGCGGATGTGGAGGCATGGCGGTCGCGGGAGGTGTATCCGGAAATCCTCTCGGCCGGCGGGCCGGTGTTCGGGGTGGCGCGGGAGCGTGAACTGGGCGGCTGGGAGCTGGTGTCGCCGTTCTCGGGGCTGGCGCCGCAGGACGCCCGGGAGGGCATGGGCTGCCAGTTCCGCAAGATGGCGCAGGAGGCCGAGGCCGCCGGTGACCGGATGGCCCGTGAGGAGTGCCGGGCGGCCGCGGAGCGGATGGACTGGGAGGTCATCGACGAGATGACCGTCCTCGGCAGCCGGTTCCGGGTGGTCCGGGCCGAGCGCTTCCTGCGCTCCGGCCCCCAGGGGCCCGAGCCGCCGCGGATCACCGACCTGGACCCGGCGTCGCCGGGGGAGGCGCATAGGACACCCGACCCCACCTCGGGGTTCGTCATCGACCCGGTGACCGCCACCGGGGTCTCCGACGGCATCCTGAAGCTCGAACTGCTGTCGATGCTGCCCCGGCGGGGCAGCGTCCCCCAGGAGGTGCGCGACGACTGTCTGCGGTCGTCGGACACCCACCCGGGCGGTGTGCTGCTGCCGCCGACGTTCATGACGGTCGAGAAGTCCGGCGGCGAATGGCGGTCCGACTGTACGGGGACGTCGACCACACCCCAGGGCGCCCGGGACACCCTGGCGCTGGAGATGCGCGTCCTCATCCCCTGGAAGCTCGGCCTCGAACCCGCCGAGCGCGCACCGTACATGGCCGCGGCCGACCGGCTGGACGCCCAGCGGGGCGATGAACTGGAGGTGCTCGACCGGCTGTTCAGGATCGTCCGCGTCGAGCGGCTGGTACGGATCGGCCCGGACGGCCCCGAGGGCCCCCGGCCCTCCGACTGGGACCCGCAGCCGCCGGTGAAACTGCACGACCAGCAGCTCCGCGAACAGGGCCTGCTCACCGACGACGAGTACGACGACGAGGACGAGGACGACGAGCTCGAACTCGACGCCCACACCCGGAAACTGGCCGAGCTGTTCAACGAGGAAGAAGCCCGCCGCAAGACCCGCCAGGACGGACGCTGAGCCCTCGGTGCGGGGCGGGACCGTCGCCCCGCACCGGACGGACGGGGGGCCGGGAGGGTCAGACCTCCAGGTCGGCCTCGATCCTGCGCAGCTGGTGGCGGGCCATGGCCAGGTTGGCCCGGTTCTTGTCCAGCGCCAGGTAGAGGAACAGGCCCTGGCTGTTGCGGCCCTTCAGCAGCCGGATCAGGTGGTACTGGCTGCCGAGGGTGATGAGTATGTCCTCGATACCGTCCTTGAGGCCGAGCTGCTCCATGGTGCGTACCTTGGCGCGGACCACATCGGTGTTGCCCGCGGCCGCCACCGTCAGGTCGAGTTCCTTGCCTCCGCCCAGGGTGCCCAGCGCCATGCCGCTGGAGTAGTCGACCAGCGCGACGCCGAGGGTGCCCTCGATGGACGTCATCGCCTCTTTGAGCGCGGTCTGGGTGTTCGCCATGATCTGGCAGTTCCTTTCGATGGGTGGTTCGGTGGGTGGTTCGGTGGGGGGTCTGTGAGGAGTGCCGACAGAGAAGATCAGCTCTGCTCGGCCTTGCCGAGCGCGTCGCCCACCAGCTCGGCGACGCGGGCGCCCGACCGGCGGGCTTCCATATGAAGGCGGCCCACATTGGTGCGCGCTCCGGCCAGCACGGTCAGCACGGCCGCCGGGCCCGCGGCATACGTGGCGACGTAGCCCTCCTCGCCGCGGACCAGCAGTTCACGGAAGGCGCCCCGGCCGGTGGCGTCGGCCAGGGACTGGGTGACGCCGAGGGCCGCGGCGGTCAGCGCGGCGACGCCCTCGGGTTCGATGGCGGCCGTGTCGTGGGCCAGTACGAGACCATCGCTGGTGGCGACCAGTGCGCCGGTCACATGGATGACGCGGGCCCGCAATCGGCGCAACTCGTCCAGGACTTCGGGTTCGGCGGCCAACAGCTCTCTCCTTTCCGCACGCTGTCGCGGATCGGCCCGCAGCCGCGGGTCGGTGCGCTGTCGCGGGTCCGTGCGCTGCCGCAGGGCGCGTCTCACGAGGGGACACCCGGGGCGGCTGGGGCGGTCGGGGGAATCACAGGTGTGCCTCCAAGGCGTCACGGAGCCGACGCAGCATGGGGGCGTCGGGTTCGGCGAAGTCGACCGCCGCCGGGCCGAGTCGCGGGGGCGACGGTACACGGGAGCCGGATCGGGGCGTCTCGATGTATCCGGCGGCTGCCAGCCGCCGTACGTCGAGCAGGGTGTGGAAGGCGGGACGGCCCAGCGTCCGGGCGATCCCGGCAGGGGTGCGGACCCCGTCGGCGAGCCCCAGCACCGCGCGCTGACGGCGGGTGACCGGCGGCAGGTGACCGTCCGGGCGGCGCAGCACCACGGGCTCGGTGTCCACCCCCGGGTACGGCCACACACCGTCGAGCAGCTTGCCGCGCCGCCGTATCTCCCGCTCGACGGCGACGGCGCCCACCGGGCGCACCGGGCCGAGCCAGTGCGTCGCGCCCCGTTGGAAGCCGCGCGGCCCGCTGCCCGGGCCGAGCGCGAACCAGGCGGCGTCGAACAGCGCGCCCAGATGGCAGATCTCCAGCTCCGCGTCGGTCAGCCGCCCGCTGTCCACGAGGAACCGGCCGACCCGCCCGGCGGCGGCCGTGTGGTCGACCGCCTCCCGCCAGCTGTCGGGCGTCAGCCGCCCGCCGGTGGTGAGCAGCACGTCCAGGCCCGGGGCCTTCGGGCTCTCCGCGTGCACGACCTGGCCGTCCGCGAGATAGACGGTGCCCGCGTCGCACAGCAGGGCGCCGCTGGCCCGCTCGGCGGCCAGCTCGGTGAGCCGGGGCGTCTGGCCGGGTCTCATCAGAGGGCCAGCCGCTGCGACAGGTCGCGCAGCCGCATCCGGGCGAGCGCCAGGTTCCCCTCGCGGCGGTCGAGCCACAGGTAGAAGAAGACACCGCTGTCGAAGGCGGTGTCGACGAAGCGCAGCAGGTGGTAGCAGGTGGGGGTGGTGACGATGACGTCTTCCACGGGCGCCTCCCCGGGCGCCCCGCCCTCGCCGTCGTCCGCACGGCCACTCTCGCCCGCACCGGCGCCGTGGCCCGTGCCGTGCGGTTCGAGCGCCGCGAACGCGGACTGCTCGGCGGCCATGCGGGCCAATTCGGCCGTCTCCGCCGCGGTGGCCTCGGGGTCGCCGTGGCGCGTCTCGCCGACCATGCCGAGCGCGAGCCCACTGGTCCACTCGATCACGGCGGCGCCGCGCGCGCCGTTCACCGTCATGGCGTCGAGCAGGCATTCGTCGATTCCGGGCATGCGGTCTCCCCTCCTGCGTTGCCCGTGGCGCACCCGGGGGCTACGCCAGTGACGGAGAGGTTACGCACGGTTCAGCGGATGGGGGTGAAATCTGTCGTTGGGCCGCGACCGCGGATGCCGTGTAGTAGGGTCCGCGGCCCTTTCGGGGCACCTCGGCTCCACGGCCCTCGGCCGTAGCGCGGCGGGGGAGCGCCCGGGGCGTGGGTCACCGCCCGGCACACCACCCCGGACCAGGCTGTTCGCGCCAGGCCGCAGCTGTTCCGTACGCAGGGGTCGCGGGCCTGTGCGGTCACCGTGCCCGCCCGTGCCGAGGCCACGCCGGATCATCGCCGCGCCGGGCCGGACGTAGCGGGAACAGGCTCTTCTGGGTTACCGCGAGGGAGACGCGTCGTACGAATGTCCTACGCAGGCATATGACAGATGGATAGGCGCCAGGCGCTTCCCGCTCGCTGAGCTGACCGAATCCCGACGCTCAGTTCTCGTCGCGCGCCACGTGGTGCGTTCCCTGCAACTGGCGCAGCGGGACGACGCCCACACAGCGTCCGTCCCGGTCCAGCAGCCGCCCCATGTGCTTCACCGTGCGCAGCACCACCGAGCGGTCGTCGATGGCCAGATGGGGCACCTGCCGCGCCACATGCGCCTCGAAACCGTGCACATCGCCCATCGCGCGCAGCCACACATCGATCACTACGTTGTGCGGACCCGCCGTGATCGAGCACGACCGCACCTCCCGCATCCCGGCCAGCACCCGGGTGGTCTCCCGCAGATGCCGGGCCGATACGGACGCGAAGTACACCGCCGACAGCGGCCAGCCGGACAGCGGCCGGGCCAGATCGCAGCGCAGGCTCACCCACGAGGCCAGCAGCACCCCCAGCCGTCGCCGCACGGTGGTGAGGCCTGCGTCGCAGCCCGCCGCCAGGTCCCGGATGGACATCCGGCCGTCGGTGCTCAGCAACTCCAGCAGCCGCGCGTCCAGCGTGTCCCGGCCCGGGGCGCCGCGGGCCGCCTCGGGCGCGGAGCAGGCCGCCGCCTCCAGCCGGGCGCACTGCACCGCGTCCAGGCTGCGCAGCCGCCACCGGCTGCCCTCGGTCGGTACGGCCGTCGCCACATGGGTACGGGTCGCCCGCACCCCCGGCCGCCCCCGGAACAGCACCGTGCTGAGGTGCGCCAGCTCACCGAGGTCAGCGGCCTGCACGGCGGCCACCAGGTCCCGGCTGCCCGCCGTGAGCTTGACGTTCGCCACCGCCGGGTCGGCTGCTAGGGCCTCGGCCACCTCCTCGCCGACCCCCGGCTCGGTGTCTATCTCCACCACGGCGGTCACCACGATGCGCGCGTCGGACAGCCGCGGATAGGCGGTCACCCAGGCCAGCCCCGCCTCTTCCAGCCGGTGCCAGCGCCGCGCGGCCGTCACCGGGTTCACGCCGAGGACATCGCCGACCAGTGTCCATGGCGCCCTGGGGTGGATCTGCAGGGCGTTCACCACTCCCCGGTCCAGCTCGTCCAGCTCGTTCGGCGGGTTCGGCGGGTTCCCGGCGGAAAACTGCGTGTCCATGGGCGGCTGATTCCTGCGCGACGTGGCCGATTCTCGATGGAATGCTGCACCGTAGCACGCGTCGAATACACCGGCCCAACACTGCTCCTACCTGTTTCCGCATGCGAGGAGTGAACCCGATCCCATGAAGGATCAGCTGGCCCCCGAAACCGCCCGGACCGCGCTGCGCATCGAGAACGCGACCCTCATCGACGGCACCGGGGCGTCCCCCGTGACCGACGCCGTCGTGATCAGCGATGCCGAGGGCACCCTCATCTACGCCGGACCCGCCGCGACCGCACCCCCCGCGCCTCCCGCGTCCGGCGGCGAAACGGACCGGCCCCGGGTCATCGACGCCGGAGGCCGCACCGTCCTCCCCGGCTTCTTCGACTGCCACACCCACCTCGCCTACGCCCACGCCTCCCCGCCCGGCCGCCGCGGCGAACTCGACCCGGTGCTGGTCACGTTCGACACCGCCACGCGTATGCGGCAGACCCTGGACGCGGGCATCACCAGCGCCCGCGACCTGGGCGGGCTCTCCGCGGGCTACCGCACCGCGGTGGAGACCGGACGGATCACCGGCCCCCGGCTGCACACCGCCGTACGCATCATCAGCCACACCGGCGGCCACGCGGATGTGCGCCTGCCCGACGGCACCGACCTCAGCGGCGGCGCGATGTCCGAGATCGCCGACACCGTGGACGAATCCCGCCTCGCCGTCCGCAAGGTGCTGCGCGCGGGCGCCGACCTGGTCAAGATCTGCGCCACCGGCGGCATGGGCAGCCCCTACGACCAGCCGGAGGACGAAGGGCTGCTGGAGGAGGAGATCCGGGCCGTCGTCGACGAGTGCCGGCGCCACGGCGGCAAGCCGGTCGCCGCCCACGCCCAGGGCACCGAGGGCATCCTCAACGCCCTGCGCGGCGGCGTCACCAGCATCGAGCACGGCTACGGACTGAACGACCAGGCCCTGGAGATGGCGGGGGAGCGCGGCGCCTTCGTCGTACCGACCCTGTCCACCGTGTACGCGGGCATCAACAAGGACACCATGGCGCCCTTCCACTACCAGAAGAAGGTCCGCTGGTCCGGCATCACCACGGAGAACATCGCCCGCGCCATCGAGCAGGGCGCCCGCATCGCGCTCGGCACCGACGCCGCCGTCTGCCCGCACGGGCAGAACCTGATGGAGCTGAGCTACCTGGTGGACCTGGGCATGGACCCCATGGCCGCCATCGTCGCCGGTACCCGCACCGCCGCCGAACTCCTCGGCGTGGACGACCGGCTCGGCACCCTGACCGCCGGGCGCACCGCCGACCTGATCCTGTGCGACGGCGACCCCCTCACCGACATCGGCGTCCTCGGTGACCCCGCGAACATCGTGTGTGTCGTCCAGGACGGCACGGTCAAGAAGGACCTCCTGCTCCCAGCAGCGAGGAAAGGAGAGCGGCCCTGATGGCATCGCTGACGAAAACCCCCGCCCAGAACGGCAAGTCCCCGGATAACGGCAGGCCCCGCGGGCTCGACCGGGTGCTCTCCCTCATCGAGCGGGCGGGGAACGCCCTGCCCAACCCCGTCGTCCTGTTCGCCGGGCTCTTCGCGCTGCTGGCCGTCGTCTCCACCACGCTCGCCGCCGTGGGCGTCTCGGTGAAGGTCCCCGGCACCGACGACACCAAGAACATCGAGGGACTGCTCACCGGCGCCGGGCTGCGCTGGCTGCTGGAGAACCTGATCCCCAACTTCGCCACGTTCCCGCCCATCGGCGCCGTCGTGGTTCTGATCATGGTGGTCGGGCTCGCGGAGAAGACCGGCCTGCTGGAGACGGTGATGCGGGCCACCCTGGCCCGCATACCGCGCGCGGCCCTCCCGTACGCGGTGGCGCTCATCGCCAGCCAGGCGCACATGATGAGCGACGTCGGGGCCATCGTGCTCCCGCCGCTGGCCGCCCTGGTCTTCCGGAGCGCCGGACGCCATCCCGTGGCGGGTCTCATCGGCGGCTTCGCCTGCGTCACCGCGGGCTACGCGGCCGGGTTCACCATCGGCTCCCTCGACGCCCTGTACGTCGGGATCACCCAGCAGGCCGCCGCGGTGCTGCCCGCCGCCGAGGGGCTCCACATCCACCTGCTCATCAACTACTTCTTCACCGCCTCCAGCAGCATCGTGCTCGCGCTGCTCGGCGGATTCCTCATCAGCCGCGTCCTGGAACCACGCCTGCCCGCGTACGTGCCCGCCGACGGTGAGCCCGAGGCGGAGGAGCTGGCCCTCACCCCGGTGCAGCGCAAGGGCCTGCTGATCACCGCGCTCGTGGTGGGCGTCTATCTGGCGGCGGTCCTCGCCCTGTGGCTGCCGCCCGGGGCCCCGTTGCGCGGCGAGGGCGGGGCTTTCGTGCCCTCGCCCGTGCTCAACGGCATCGTCCCGGTGCTCTTCTTCGCGTTCCTGCTGGCCGGGGTCACCTACGGCTTCACGGTTCGGAAGCTCACCGGTGCGGAGGACGTGGTCACCGCCATGACCGACTCGGTGAAGAACATGTCCGGCTACATCGTCATGATGTTCTTCGCCGCCCAGGTCATCGCGCTGTTCACCTGGTCCAATGTGGGGGTGCTGCTGGCGGTGAAGGCCGCCGCGCTGTTCAAGGCCCTGGGGGTGACGGGCTTCTGGGCGATCATCGCGTTCGTCCTGCTGGCCTCGCTCCTCAACCTCTTCATCCTCTCCGGGTCCGCCCTGTGGTCCCTGGTGGCCCCCGTCTTCCTGCCGGCGTTCATGCTGATGGGCATGAGCCCGGCGCTCAGCCAGGCCGCGTTCCGCATCGGCGACTCCGCCACCGGGGTCATCACGCCGATGAACCCGTACCTCTTCCTCATCCTCGCGATGGTCCGCCAGTACGAGCCGGACGCCCGGCTCGGCACCCTCATCTCCCGGCTCGCCATCTTCGTCGTGCCGTTCATGGCGGTGTGGCTGGCCATCCTGGGGATCTTCTACGGATTCGACCTGCCGCTGGGCCCCGGCGCGTCCATCGGCCTGAAGTGACCCGGTCGCACGCGCTCACGCGCTGAGCGTGTGCGTACCCAGCAGTCCGAACAGCAGGACGCCCACGGCGACCCGGTAGATCACGAAGGCGTTGAACGAGTGCTTGGCGATGAACCTCAGCAGCCAGGCGATCGAGGCATACGCCACGGCGAACGACACCACCGTGCCCACCGCCAGCGGCGCCGCGGCGACCCCGCCGCCGACCGCGTCCTTCAGCTCGTACAGCCCGGCGCCGGTGAGGGCGGGGATGCCGAGGAAGAACGACAGACGGGTGGCGGCCAGCCGGTCCAGATCCAGGATCAGCCCGGTGGACATCGTCGCGCCGGAGCGGGAGAAGCCGGGAAAGAGCAGGGCGAGGATCTGCGAGCTGCCCACCAGCATGGCGTCCTTGAGGGAGGTGTCGTCCTCACCGCGCTTGTGGCGGCCCACCTGGTCGGCCACCCACATCAGCCCGCTGCCCACGATCAGCGAGCCGGCCACCACCCACAGGGACGCCAGCGGCCCCTCGATCAGCGGCTTGGCGGCGAGGCCGACGGCCACCACAGGGAGGGTGGCGTAGATGACCCACCAGGCGAATTTGTAGTCGTGCCGCTCGCGCAGCTCCCGGTTGACGATGCCCCGGCCCCAGGCGCTCGCGAAGCGGACGATGTCCTTGAAGAAGTAGAGCAGCACCGCGGCGATCGCGCCGACCTGGATGACCGCGGTGAAGGCGACGACGGCCTTGTCGTCCACCGGGATGTGCATCAGCCCCTCGGTGATCTTGAGGTGGCCGGTGGAGGAGACCGGCAGGAACTCGGTCACCCCCTCGACGACGCCGAGGACCACGGCCTGGCCGATGCTGATCGCGCTCAATGGAGCCATCCCTGGGCTGGAGACATGTCCCTCTTTGTAACACGGCCGCCCGCCGTGCCCACGGCGCGGCCGGTACGCGCTCAGGTTGCGTACAGGCCGCGCCAGGGACCGGGGCTCGTCCCGGCTAGCCGGTGAGGTTGATGATCAGCGGCAGTGAGGCGAACGCCAGCACGATGCTGATGATCACGGAGGAGGCGATGCGGTGTTCCTCGCTCTTGACGTGCTGTGACGCGAGCATCATCGGCACCGGGGAGACGGGGAACGCCAGGATCAACGCCGTCTGCGCGGCGACCTCGTGGCTGGTCAGCAGCAGGCCGACGCCGTAGGTGCTCAGCGGCAGCACGACCACGCTGGTCAGCGCGATCGCGATGGCCCCCGGGCTGAACTGGGGCATGCCGACGCGGGCGAGGGTGACGCCCACCGACAGCAGCGCCACGCCCGAGGAGGCCTGGCCCACCAGCGACAACGAGTTCTCGATCATCTCGGGCGGATGCACCCCGACCAGCGCGATGATCAGCCCGAGCAGCGGGGCCCAGGCGAACGGCTTGCGCAGCGGCTGCAGGACCTTCACCCAGGTGGGGACGGGCTTGGCCGCCGGTGCCGCGGCCCCGGTGCCGCCGTCCCGCTCCTCCTCGGCCGTGGCCGGGCCGCCCCCCGCGGACACCAGGACGCGGGAGGGCGCGGCCGCCGACGCGGTGGCTTCCGCCGCGTGCGGGCGGCCGAGGTTGAGCAGGATCAGCACGAGGGGGTCGAGGATGACGTTGACCAGGATGCCCGCGATGGCGATCGGGATCGCGGCCTTGGCCTCGCCGAACAGGTTGCCCAGGATCGTGACGCCCATGAAGGCGTACTGCGGCTGGACGGAGGCGAGCGCCAGGATCGACGCCCGCTGGAGCGACAGCCGCCCGAAGACGCGCAAGCCCAGCAGGATCAGTCCGAACAGCCCGAGCAGCCCGAGGGCCAGCATCCCCACCAGGGGGCCCTGGCTCAGCAGGATGTGGCGCGGGGTGTTCGCGATGCCCAGGAAGAGGGACGCCGGGAGGGCGAACTCCATCGTGAGCACCCGGAGGGCGTCGGCGCGCTCTCCGTTGAACGACGTGCCGCGCCCGGCCCCGTAACCGAGGGCGATGACGAGGAAGACGGGCACGACGATGGTGAAGATGTGCGAAAAAGACATGGTTGTGTCCCCAATTCAGCCAGTGCGGACCGTCAGACCGGCTGGATCGGGCGGTAGACCGGGCTCCACATGGCCTCGTGGACCGTGCGCTCGATCTGGTCGTCGGCGATGGGCGTACGCGCCACCCCGTCGTGTGCGGCGGCGCGGGCGACGGCCGCGGCGACCGCGGCGGAGGTCTCGCGCAGCTGGTCGACCAGCGGGAGGATCGGGGCTCCGGGGGTGCCGGGGTCGATCATCCCGGCGATCCGCTCGGCGGCCGCGAGCAGCATGCCGTCGGTGATCCGGGTGGCGTGCGCCACGATCGCGCCGAGACCGAGACCGGGGAAGACCAGGGCGTTGTTGGCCTGCCCGATGACGTGGGTGACGCCCTCGTGGGGCACCGGCGCGAAGGGGCTTCCGGTGGCGATCAGGGCCC
This sequence comes from Streptomyces sp. NPDC005962, assembly GCF_040629205.1. Taxonomy (NCBI): domain Bacteria; kingdom Bacillati; phylum Actinomycetota; class Actinomycetes; order Kitasatosporales; family Streptomycetaceae; genus Streptomyces; species Streptomyces sp. NPDC005962. Next base: position 646,762 of record NZ_JBEXVE010000002.1, read on the forward strand.
GTCCGCCGGTCCACCGGACCAGGTCCTCGGGCTTGGCCTCGGCCAGCGGGGTCGGGTTGGACATCGGGAGGATGACGGGCCGCTCGGTGTGGGCGGCCATCTCCCGCACGATCTCCTCGGTGAAGGCGCCGCCCTGGCCCGAGGTGCCGATGAGGATGGTCGGCCGCGCGCGGCGCACCACCTCGGCGAGCGCGATGCCGCCGACCTGCTCGTCCCGGTCCCAGCCGGCGACGTCGGCCGCCCGCCGGGCGTACCGCCGCCGGTGGTGGTCCAGGCCCTCGGCGTCATCGGTGATCAGGCCGTACCGGTCGACGCACCAGAACCGGTCGGAGGCCTCCCGCGGGTCGAGCCCGTCGGCGATCAGGGCGTCGCGCAGCTGGTCGGCGATGCCGAGACCGGCCGAGCCCGCGCCGAAGATCACGATGCGGTGGTCGCGCAGCGGCGTACCGGTGACCCGGGCGCCGGACAGGACGGCGGCCAGGTTGACGGCGCCGGTGCCCTGGATGTCGTCGTTGAAGGTGAGCGCCTTGTCGCCGTAACCGTCGATGATGCGCCGGGCGTTGCCGGACCCGAAGTCCTCCCAGTGCAGCAGCGCGTCGGGGAAGACGCGGCCGACGGCGGCGATGTACTCGGCGATGAACGCGTCGTACTTCTCGCGGTCCACGCGCGGATGACGGTTGCCCAGGTACAGCGGGTCGTCGAGGAGTTCCTGGCGGTTGGTGCCCGCGTCCAGGACGACCGGGAGCGCACGGGCGGGGTCGATTCCGGCGGCGGCGGTGTACACGGCGAGCTTGCCGATACAGATGTCCATGCCGCCCACGCCCCAGTCGCCGATGCCGAGGATGGCCTCGCCGTCGGTGGCGACGAGCAGGTCCACGTCCTCGGCCCGCAGGCCGCTGGCGCGCAGCGAGCGCTCGATGTCCTGCGGGGCGTCCACGGAGAGGTAGACGCCGCGGGAGCGGCGGTACTCGTGGCTGTAGCGCTGGATCGCGGTGCCGACGGTGGGGGTGTACACGATCGGCAGCATCTCGCTCAGATGCTCGCCGAGCAGGTGGTAGAACAGCACCTCGTTGCGGTCCTGGAGGGACCGCAGGTACACGTTCTTGTCCAGGTCGGTGGCCTTGGCCCGGTACTGGGCGTAGGCGCGGGTGGCCTGCTGCTCCAGGGGGATGACCTGGGCCGGGATCAGGCCGGTCAGTCCGAGGGCGTCGCGCTCGGACTCGGTGAACGCGGTGCCCCTGTTGAGCCGTGGGTCGCTGAGGATGGCGCGCCCCCGCGAGGTGGTTTCCCAGGTGTGGCCGGTGGGGTTCCACCGGGTCGCCGCGCCTGCGGAAGAGGCCGGTTCAGACGCCTCCGCTTCGGTGAGATCGCTCTTCATGGGTACTGCTTCCTCACTGGTTGTGCTTCGCGGTGGGTGACACCGCTAAAAATCACGGTACCAAGAGGTTGAAACACGGACCTTCAGGGGGTGGTGGTATGTGCGCTGGTCAGGGGCGTTGACCCGGTGGGACGGCGGGCCCACCGGGCCGCGATAAGTGCACACACCATCAATTGGAGCTGGTGGAAGAGCATGAGCGGCAGGATCACCGGACCCGCCGAGTCGCCGAACAGCACCGCGGCCATGGGCAGCCCGGTGGCGAGACTCTTGTTGGAGCCGCAGAAGACGATGGCGACCCGGTCCTCCCGGCTGAACCCCAGGCGCCGCGCGGCGCAGGACGTGGTGACGAGGGCCACCGCCAGCAGCGTCCCGGCCACGCTCAGCAGACCCAGCAGCCGCACCGGAGTGATCTGCTGCCAGATGCCCTCCGTCATCCCCCGGCTGAACGCCGTGTAGACGACGAGCAGGATCGAACCGCGGTCCAGCAGGCCGAGCGCCCGCCGGTGCCGGGCGGTGAACCCCCCGATCCAGCGGCGCAGACACTGCCCGGCGACGAAGGGCAGCAGCAGCTGTGTGGCGATCCTCACCAGGCCGTCGGCCGAGAACCCGGCGGTGGAGCCGATCAGCCAGGCCGCCAGCAGCGGGGTGAGGACCATCCCGGCCAGGCTGGAGTACGTACCGGCGCAGATGGCGGCCGGGACGTTCCCCCGGGCGGTGGAGGTGAGGGCGATGGAGGACTGGACGGTCGAGGGGACGACGCAGAGGAAGAGCACGCCGGTGTGGAGCCGGTCGGTGAGCAGAAAGGGGGCCAGGCCGCCCGCGGCCAGCCCCAGCAGCGGGAACAGGACGAAGGTGCTCGACCCCACCACGAGATGGAGCTTCCACTGCCGCAGGCCGTGCACCGCCTCCCGGGTGGACAGCCGGGCGCCGTACAGGAAGAAGAGCAGCCCGATGGCGAGGTCCGCGGCGCCCTCGACTGCCCCGGCCGCCTGTCCGGAGGCGGGCAGCAGCGCCGCGAGCGCGACCGTGCCGAGGAGGGCGGCGACATACGGGTCGACCGCCCTCCTCAACCGGCCCGGCCATGACCGGAGCCATGGCCAGGACAGTGACTTCACGTCAATCACCGCTTTCGCTTTCGTGATCGCTGCCTGCCGTGCCCGCGCTGAGGAGCAGGGTGTCGAGGGTGCGGTCGATCTCCAGCCAGGAGTCCGCGTAGGAGTTGTCGATGACCACCAGGCCGATGTGCGACCCGGCGACCGGCGTGGGCTCCTCCGGCTCCTCGCCGGACGCGCCGGGACGGGGTGCGGGCGCGTCCGGCGCGGCGGCCCGTGCGGCCTGGCCGCCGTACAGCACGCTCGCGGTGGCCGCGAGGACGATTCCGGTAGCCGACGCCCGGGTGAAGCAGCTCTCTTTTCCCGGCTTTCGGTGACGGCCGGTTCCGGAGCGGAAAGGCGTGACGGATACGGAACGGGAAGCGCGGGTCATACCGCGGCCGGGTGGTGGTCGCGGTGATGCCTGCTGATGTTCCCCTCCAGCAGTTCCGTGGACCCCTTCACGCCGACGAAGTCGGTCTCCCCGGTATCCGGCAGCCGCCCGTCCGCCATTTTCAGATCGGCCAGCGCACCCTCGATCGCGCCGTGCGCGGCGAAAAGACACGGAGTGCTGTAGATCGCGATATCGACGCCGAGATCCGTCAGCTCGGAAAGCGAAAGCCGGGGTGATTTCCCGCCCGCGATCTGATTGAACAGCAGTGGTTTGTCGCCGACGACCTTGCGAATCCGGCGAATCCACTCCACGCTGCGCACCCCGTCGACGAGGACGACATCCGCGTCGGTCTCCGCCAGCGCGGCGGCCCGGCGCAGGATCTCCGCCTCCTCGGTGGCGTCCGTGCGCGCCACCACGATCATGTCCTTCCTGCTGCTCAGGACCAGGTTGAGCTTCTCCAGGTACTCGTCGAGCGGCAGCACCAGCTTCCCGTCCGCGTGTCCGCACCGGCGTGGCCGCTTCTGGTCCTCCAGGATCACCCCGGACGCGCCGCCGCGCTCCAGCCGCTGCACCACATGGCAGGCGACCTCGGGGTCCACATAGCCGTCGTCGATGTCCACGAGCAGATGGTGCCCGGGGAACGCCAGCCGCAGCCGCTCCGCGAAGTTCACCATGTCCGGCCAGGCGATGAATCCGATGTCCGGCAGCCCGTAGTACGATGCGGCGAATCCGAAACCGGAGACGAAGAAGCCGTTGTAGTGGCGGGCCGCGATCGACGCCGAGTACATGTCGTAGATGCCGATGAGTGGTGTGGTGCGAGAAGAGCCGATATCTTCTCGCAAGGCATTGCCGTACCGCATGATCTTCCCTTTCGGTTCGGGACCTATTCCGGTCCAGGGAAGAACTTGCCGGGACGGCCTTGTGGGGCGGTCGAGAGCACCTTGAGGTGCAGGCGGTGCGGATGAGGCGCCGCCCGCCGACCCGCCCTACGCCTGGCCCGCCGGGGACAGCAGGGTGCCCAGCGGGCCGAGGTCGAGGTTGAGATCCTCCATGCGCAGACCGTGCCGGTCGCACATCTCCTCCATGCGCTGCTGGAGGAGCATCAGCGTCATCCCGATCCGCTCCTCCTGCTCCTCCGTCAGATCCCCCTTGTCGACCCGGTGCAGCGCCTGGCGCTCCATCAGCTGACGCAGCAGCTCGACCACGGTCAGCACGAGCTGGGCCAGATCGCGTTCTACCGAGTCCGGATCGGTGCTCAGACGCTTTGCGGGGCGGTCGGGAGTGGCTGACATACGACAGGGGTTCCTTCCGGTCAGAGCAGCGGCGGAGCCGGGTGGGCGGCGTCGACGGGGGCGATGACCGCGCGCAGATCGATCCGGATGAGATCGACGCCCGCGATCGAGAGCACGAGGTCCCCGGCGAGGACGACCCCGCCCTGGAGCAGCCGGTCCAGGATGTCGATCAGGGCGACCTCGCGGCCCGCGAGAGCCCGGGCGTCCTCCTCGTCCAGCGCGGTACTCACGCGGACTCCTGGTGGGCGGCGGGTGCGGGTGGGAGGGCGAAGGAGTACGGCGCCCAGGGGCCGGTCACCTCGACCCGCACCCCCTCCTGGCCCTCGGCGGCGGCCAGGACGCGGGCGCGGAAGTCCGCGGCGCGGTCGGCGGGCACCAGGTAGGCGTCGTTGGCGATGTTCTCCCCTGGCTCCCCGCCGCCCACCCCGGCCAGCTCGCCGCGCTGCGGCCGGTGGGCGACCCGCTCCACGGCGATCTCCCCGGCCTCGTCGGCGATGCGCGCGGCCGTCCGTACCGCGGCCTGCCAGGCGTCCTCGGCGCCACGCCGCCGTCTGCGGCGCGCGGCGAGATAGGCCCGGCCCGGGCTGAGCCCGGCGTCCCCCGAGCCGTCCTCCGGCGCTCCGGACGCCTCTTCCCCTCCGCCGGTGTCCTTGGCGTCCGTATAGACCTTGACGCCCCACTCGACGCGCCCGGTCAGCCGCTCCAGCAGCGGCAGGAACTCGTCCCGGCGCTCCTGGAGCGTCTGCCGCACCCGGTCCTCGTCCCGGTAGACGGTGGCCAGCCGCAGCGGCAGCACGGCGCCCAGCGGGGCCAGCGCCGACACCACCCCGTGGTGCCCCCGGGCCAGCGACTCCAGCCGGGTCAGCTCCTCCAGACGCGCCTTGAGCGGCTCTTCCCCGAACTCCTCCGCCGGAACCGGGCCGACGGCCGCGGCGAGGTCCCCGGTCTCCACGAGCCCCACCTGCTCGTCGGCCACCCCGCGCAGCGCGGCCACCGCCCGCGCGGCCTCCGGGGTGGGGCGCAGCACCGCGTAGGCGTACACCATGTGCTCTGCGATATCGGTCACCCGTCCACGCTCCTGTCGCCCCTGTCGCTCGTGCCTTGGTTCTGTGCCCGCAGAGCCTCGATCTCGGCGCGCAGCCGTGCGTTCTCCTCGCCGAGCGACCGCTGCGCCCCGCCGTCCCCGCCGTCTGTGCCGCTCTCCACCGCCGGGGTCCGGGCGCGCGAGGAGAGCGACGGGTCGTGCTCCCACCAGTCGATGCCCATCTCCTTCGCCTTGTCGACGGAGGCGACGAGCAGCCGGAGTTTGATGGTGAGCAGTTCGATGTCGAGCAGGTTGATCCGGATGTCGCCCGCGATCACCACGCCCTTGTCCAGCACCCGTTCCAGGATGTCGGCCAGCGACGGGGCGGCCTGCTGGTCGTAGGAGGCGGGCAGGCGCGGCGGGCCCAGCCTGCCCGCTACCGGTTCTGGCATCGTCACGGGGCTCGTCTCTGTTCGTGGTGCCGTTCCAGCTCTTCCAGCCGGTCCAGCAACTCGTTCTCGCGGCGGTCGTATTCGTCCTCGTCGATCCGCCCGGCCAGCAGCTCCTGTTCCAGCGCGGTGAGGGCGCGCCGGACCGGCGCCGGGTCGTAGTACTGGTCCTCGGCGGCCACGAGCACCTGCTCGGCGACCCAGACGGTCGCGCGCACCGGCGCGAGCGGAAAGGTGAGGAGCCCGGTCAGCAGTCCCACGGCGCCCGTCCTCAGGCCACGAAGCTGTACGGGGGCAGCGGGCCGCGCAGCCGGAAGTCGTAGCCGTCGCCGTAGCCCCGCGCCAGCTGCTGGGCGGCCTGCGAGAACTCCTCGGCGCGGCCCCGCTCCACCAGGAACGAGGCGTTGAGGAAGTCGTCCCCGGCCGGGGACGACACCACGTTGGTGCGGGCCATCCCGGACAGGGAGCCGACGACCTGCTCGGCGAGTCTCTGCTGCCGGACCCCCAGCTGACGGGCGATCAGCTCGCCGAAGGCCACCCGGTCCTCGTACGAACCCCGGCCGTCGCGGGTGCGCTCGTTGAGCCGCCGCGCGTCGTCGGACTCGGTCAGCACCTCCCGCAGCAGGTCGTCCTGGGAGCGCGCCGCCTTCAGATTGAACTCCGCGGTGGCGTCCAGCTCATCGAGGCCGCGGACGTACTCCTCGCGCTTGGCGTCCAGCGCCGACTTCACCGCGACCTCGTCGGGGGCGAGCAGCCCGAACCGCATCGGCAGCACCGCCCCGTCCTTCATCAGCCGCTCCTGCACCTCCTGATGGGCGGACAGGTCACGGCGCTTGGGGCGCAGGGTCTCCGGCGCGGGGCTCACCACGCCCGTCAGCGGGCCGCTGGTCACCGCGCGGGGTGCGCCGGGCAGACCGCCCACCGCGCGCAGCCCCTCCAGCCGCAGCGGATGATCGGAGCGGGTGATCGCGTAGAGGTAGAGGTGCACGGTCACTTGTCCTTGTCATCGTCGCCGCCGAACACATTGCCGATGGCGTCGATGGCGCCGCTCAGCGCGCCCTCCGTCTTGCCCCGGGCGCCGCCCTCGACGATGGTGCCGACGATGTCGCTGAGCTTGTCCGGGGCCTTGCGGCCGGACTCCAGGTCGAGGCGGTTGCACGCCTCGGCGAAGCGCAGATAGGTGTCCACGCTGGCGATCACGATCCGTATGTCGATCTTCAGGATCTCGATGCCCACGAGAGAGACCCGGATGAAGACATCGATGACGAGGCCGCGGTCCAGAATGAGTTCGAGGATGTCGAAAAGGCTTCCGGTCCCTGAACCGGTCGAGGGTGTGGCTGGTACTCCGCCGCTCTGCGTCATGACGGTCACGTGTGGTCGTCCTCTCGCTTGGCTCGGTCTGCCCGCCTGCTGGTACGGGCGGGACGGCGCCGGTGTTCACCCTTGATCCGGGCGAAACACGTGTGCCGCACAACGAAGAGCGCCCCGCGCCGCCGGAACTCGGCGGCGCGGGGCGCGGGAGGACGGGATCAGGGAGAAAAGGTGCGGTCAGCGGCCGCGGTCGAGCTGGCCGCGGGCGTAACGGCGCAGCCGCTCGTAGCCCAGGAGCATGCCCTCCGCGTCGAGGGTCACCCGGTACGAGGCCATGATGGTCATGGTGTCCGGCACCCGTTCCAGCTCCACCACCTCCACATCGGCCACCCATCCGTCCTGGCTCGGCTGCAGCGCGGAGACGGACTCCGGCGCGGTGCCCAGCAACTCGCCCAGTTGCCGCGCCGCGCCACGCATGGCCTGGGCCGCGGGAACCCGGCGCGGCCGGTTGTTCGTGTCCGGGGTGCCCGGATCATTGCTCGTCATGGTCCTACCGTGCCAAGTCGGCGGAGTATGTGGAGTGCGGATCGCCAAAGCGTGTGACCGGCAAATCCTCCAGCAAGGTGGCCAGCGCGCCGGTGACGAGCGCGCACACCTCGTCCGGATCGGCCTCGGCGAGCGACTCCTTGCCCACGACCACCCGCATCAGACCGATGCCCAGCATCCACGACAGCGCCAGGTCCGCGCGCAGCCCGCGGTCCTCGGCGCTGCTCAGGGAGGCCAGCACCCGGGCGTAGTCGTCGCTTATCTCACGCACCGCGGTACCGAGCTCGTCGCCGCTGCCGACCGAGCGCAGCATGGTGGCCAGCGCACGGTCCTCCGGCGCCCGGTCACCGTGTCCGAGCATGCCGCGCAGCGCGGTCTCGAACAGCTCTCTCGGTGGTGTGGTGTGCAGCTGTTCCTGGCCACCGTGCGCCACCACCTCTCCGAACAGGGCCCGTTTCGAGCCGAAGTAGCGGAACAGCAGCGCCTGGTTCACCCCGGCGCGCTCCGCGATGTCCCGTACGGTGGCCCGTTCGTACCCCCGCTCGGCGAACAGCGCCGACGCCGCCTCCAGCAGCATCCGCCGTGTGCCCTGCGCGTCCCGCCGAGGTGTTTCCGGTGTGGTTCCACCCATCATCCGCTCCTGTCGTCGGCTGTCCGCCCCACCGCTGGCCGCCTCGATACCCCCGTCGGAGCGTCAGAACACCGGCCGAGAGGCGCCGTTGACCGTATCAAGGGGACCGCCCTAGCTTTGTAAGCACGTGCTTACGCCAGGGAGATCACGATGACCACAGCGGAGACCACCCCCCTCGCCTACCCCTTCAACCACCACGACGGCCTGGAGCTGTCCAAGGCCTATGAGGACGCGCGCCACCACCCCGGACTGCTCCGGGTGCGCATGCAGTACGGCGAACCCGCCTGGCTGGCCACGCGGTACGCCGACGCTCGGCTGGTCCTCGGCGACCTGCGCTTCAGCCGCGCGGAGGCCCTGAACCGGGATACGCCACGACAGGGCGAGGGGCGCACGGACGGCGGCATCCTGAGCATGGACCCGCCCGACCACACCCGGCTGCGCACCCTCGTGGCCAAGGCGTTCACCGTCCACCAGGTGGAGAAACTCCGTCCGTACGTACGGGAGTTGACGCACCAGCTGCTGGACGAGCTGGAGGCCGCCGGACCACCCGCCGACCTCGTGGACCGCTACGCGCTGCCCATCCCGGTCGCCGTGATCTGCCGGCTGCTCGGGGTGCCGGAGGAGGACCGGCCGAAGTTCCGCGTGTGGAGCGACGCCGCCCTGTCCACCAGCTCCCTGAGCGCGGCCGAGTGGGAGCGCAACCGCGAGGAACTGCGCGCGTATATGGCCCGGTTGGTGCAGGAACACCGGGAGGCCCCGCGCGACGACATCATGACGTCCCTGATCGATGCCCGGGACGGGGGCGACCGCCTCTCCGAGCTGGAACTCGTCGATCTGTGCGTCGCCATCCTCGTCGCCGGGCACGAGACCACGGCCACCCAGATCCCCAACTTCGTGATGGTGCTGCTCGACCACCCCGGCGAGCTGCGCCGGCTGCGCGAGGAGCCCGAGCTGCTCAAGGGCGCCATCGAGGAGCTGATGCGGTTCGTCCCGCTCGGCGCGAGCGCCTCCCAGGCCCGCTACGCCACCGAGGACATCGAGGTGGGCGGCACCCTGGTACGGGCCGGGGAGCCCGTCCTGGTGGCCGTCGGCTCGGCCAACCGCGACGCGCTGCGCTTCGACGAACCGGGCAGGCTCAACGTCGCCCGCCCCGCCACCAAGCACCTGGGATTCGGCCACGGAGTGCACCACTGTCTGGGCGCGTCGCTGGCCCGCCTGGAGTTGCAGGAGGCCCTCGGCGCGCTCGTCGACCGCTTCCCGAACCTGCGCCTGGCCGGGGACGTGGTGTGGAAGGACCAGATGCTGGTTCGGGGGCCGCGGGTCATGCCGGTGGGGTGGTGACCCCGATGACATGGAAGGCCGAGGTCGACGGCGACCGGTGCATGGCGTCCGGCATGTGCGCCGGGATCGCGCCCGATCTGTTCGTCCTTGACGACGAGCGGGCGCGTCCGCTGAGCGAGGAGGTTCCGGAGGAGGAGCGGGTGCTGGACGTGGCGGACTCCTGCCCGGCGCTGGCCATCACCATCGTCGACGGGGGAGCGACGGTGGTCGGGCCGCGTCCCTGAGTGGCGTTGTAGAGGGCCACTCAAGGCACGTTACGGAACGGTGGGCGGTGAGGACACGGCGGGCGGCGTCGTGATCCCGCCGGCCCCGCTCGCCGCGCCCACCCCGGCGCCGTTGACCACGTTCGGGTCGAGGCTCTGCTCGCCCCCCTTGTCCGCCGTGCTGACGGCGTTGGGCGGGGGCGTGGGCTTGGACGTGCCGACGATGAACGTGGGCTCGCCCGGGGCGGGCTTGGGCGGCGTGGTGAACGCCGGGCCCTGGGTCGGGGTGGTGGTGATGTCCGAGACGGCGGAGTCGAAGTTCACCATCCCCGTCTTCTCCATCTGGGTGATGTGGTCGAGCACGGTGTTGTTGGCCTGGGACGCGAGCTTGCGCACCAGCGAGTTCTTGCTGGTCTGCCGGATCTTGGCGATGGAGCTGAAGATCTGACCGTGGGTCACGCGCAGGATGTTCGCGTAGTAGGTGTCGAAGTCCTTGCCGGTCTTCGCGTTCATCGTGTCGAGGAAGCTCTGTTGTTGTGGCGTCGGTTTGTTGGGCAGGGTGATGCCGAGTTTGGGGGCGATCTCGCGGCTGATGGCGTCCAGCAGCTGGTGGCCGTCGAGCAGATGCTTACCGGCCGTCTTGACCTGCTCCGTCGTCCCCTTCTCGAGTCCGATCTTCCCGGCCGGGTATTCCCACAGCCCGGCCAGCCGCACCTTGACCACGAAGTCCCGGTCGGACCCGCTGAGCGGCCCGAACTGGTTGTCCGTCATCTTCGAGAGGTTCGTGGCGGATTCCTGCGTCAGCCCGGTCATCACGGGCGAGACGATCACGGCGAGGGTGACCACTACCGAGCCGATGAGCAGTGAGGTGCCTGTCACAAAGTACCGTGATCGCATGGAGCCTCCTGGCGGGGACCGCTTGTCGTTGTACGGAGCAGGTGTCGCATCGTGCTGATGTCAGTCGATCGCTGACACCAGTGAATACGGACCGTTCACTTCCGTCGCTCAGACATCTCGCGGTTTTTTACCCGCTCTTGGGTGGACGCGCCGTGACCTGGACGGTCGCCGCGGCCCCGTCATGGGAGGAGGCCCGGGGGCGTGGAGGAGGCGTGGAGGCGGGGCCGGTTACCGGGGGTTGTCGGCGAAGGCGTCCGCGCGGATGTGGGTCAGCGGGGAGGCGGCCACCCGGTACCGCCCGTTGGGCACCTGGTCCGACTTGGCGACATGGACGGCGAGCGGGCCCGCCCACTCGTAGCCCTGCTTCTCCGCGTGCCGCAGCAGGCTGTCCATCAGCGTCTGGCCCGCCTGCTTGCCGTGCCGGGACAGCTCCTCGTACACCTCGTCGGACAGCTCGACGTCAAAGGCGTTGGGCACGACCACCCGGCTCGCGCTGCACACCACCGCCTGGCTGTCGCATTCCTCCCGCAGGGCGCCGAGGAGTTCCACCGGTTCGGTGGGGAACACCTTGGCGAGCAGTGTGTCCTCGAAGCGCTCTATCGCTCGTTCGATCCGGGTCAGCGTGTCCATGCTCACACGGGTGCCCGAAAAGGAGCGGGTGTATGTGCGCGACTACGGTCCGCACATACACCCGCTCCCTGGGTGAACATAAGGTGAGCGCTCAGCCGGCGGCGCGGCTGAGCAGGGTCTTGACCCCGGTGGCCGTCAGCGTGACCGCTTCCGGGGCGCCCGCGTCGATGGTCAGCGAAAGCTCCTCGGAGGGCCAGCCCTGAGCCAGCGCGCCCAGCGGCACCTGGTGGTAACGCTCGATCTGGGGCAGCGCCTGGTGCATGCGCTCCGGAGTGGTGAAGACCGGCACCAGCTGGGCGCCGTCCTCCTGCTGGAACACCGGCAGGGTCACCGCCTGCGGATCGGTGTTCTCGGCGCTCTCGGCGGCGGGAAGCAGGACCTCACTGCCGGCGAGAGTGTTCAGCGCGGACTCGTCCGCACGGTCGGCGGCCAGCTCGCTCAGGGCGTGCTGGGTGGCGGTAACGGTGTTGTCGTCGGGAAGAGCAGTCATGATTCCGTCCAAGATCGGGATATGCGAGTGGCCGTGCCCGGGAGCGGGCGTCCTGGCCACGGCTGGCTCGAATACCCGGTTGTATGGCACTCACACATCCCGTGGCGGAGTGATTTCGTTTTCTGCTCGGGTATCCGCTCGGACGCCGCTCAAGGATGCTGCTCGGACGCCGTTCAAGGCTGCCGCTCAGGTGCCGCGGTACGCCTTGTAGTTCCGGAAGAGCAGATACGTGTCGAGGATGTCGGAGGACGCGCTCTCGACCGACCGGTAGATGCCCCACTTGGGCCGCTGGTAGTCGCCCTGGTCCGGCATCTTCACGTTCGACATGCTGCCCTGCACCGCGACCGGGGCGCCGGAACCGGTGCCGTTGCGCGCCGTGAACGTGGCCTTTCCGCTGGACCCGACGGTCAGATTCCACTCGATGGTGATCCACTTGTTGCGCAGCGGCGAGAGGTCGGTCGAGGCGATGTCCGGCGAGCCGGAGTTCGCGTAGGCCCGGGCCCGCAGCGTTTCCTTGCTGCCGCTGCGGCCGAGGTCCAGGGTGAGGTACGGGCCACCGTTGTCGACCGGGGTCTTGGTCTGGAAGATGTGCGTGAACTTGCTGGTCCCGTGCAGCGAGGACGGCATGTACATCTCGTAGGAGAGGGTCCAGGTCTCCCCGTCCTTCATCTTGAGCTTGGTGCCGCCCTGCATCATCCCCTTGGACTCGGTGCGCTGGCGGTCGCCGTCGCCGGTGGTGTCCCGGTCGTCCTTCCAGATGTTGAAGCGGTAGTGGTCACCGTCTTCGATCACGACGTAGTCCCGGTCGGGGTGCTGATTGCCGCGGTCGGCCTCGATGCCCTCGAAGGCCTTGAGCCCGACGCCGGACGGGCTGGGATTCCAGACCAGTTGCGGCGCCCGGGCGGCAGCGGCGGCCGGGGAGGCGCCCGATGTCAGCTGCCCGAGGAGGGGCACACCGGCGGCGGCCGTGGCGGTCATGGAGCCGAGTAACGTCCGACGATTGAAACCGCGTGGAGCGGAGTCTTCTGCCATGTGGGGTCCCTGTGGAGGAGGTCGGAGGAGCGGGGAAGGGTTGATTCTGCGCGTCTGCGCGTGCGTGGCGCGTACATACGATGGACTGGACCATTGTGGTCGTCAAGGCTCGCGACACGGTTATTCATCCCATGTCTTGGTAACGACCTCGGCGGCCGCTCCCGGGAGGGGGAGCGGCCGCCGAGGTCGGAAACACGCTCTGCGGACACAGAGTTGACGGAGCGTCAGGCTGGGTATCAGATCGTGCCGGCGTCGATGACGAACCGGTAGCGGACGTCGCTGGCGAGCACTCGCTCGTAGGCGGTGTTGATCTCCTCGGCGGGGATGGTCTCGATCTCGGAGCCCACCCCGTGCTCGGCGCAGAAGTCGAGCATCTCCTGTGTCTCGGCGATGCCGCCGATGAACGAACCGGCGAGCGTCCGGCGGCCCATGACCACGGAGAAGAGGTTGAGCGAGATGGGCTCCTCCGGGAGGCCCACGTTCACCAGCGCGCCGTCCGTCTTCAGCAGCTTCAGGTACGCGCCGAAGTCCAGCGGTGCGGACACCGTGGACAGGATGATGTCGAAGGTGTCGGCCAGTTCCTTGAAGGTCTGCGGGTCGCTGGTCGCGTAGTAGTGGTCGGCGCCGAGCCGCAGCCCGTCGTCCTGCTTGCGCAGCGACTGGCTGAGCACGGTGACCTCCGCGCCCATCGCGTGCGCGAGCTTGACCGCCACGTGGCCGAGGCCGCCCATGCCGAGGACGGCGACCTTGCTGCCCGGCCCGGCGTTCCAGTGGCGCAGCGGGGAGTACGTGGTGATACCGGCGCACAGCAGCGGGGCGGCCACGTCGAGCGGCAGCGCGTCCGGGATGCGCAGCACGTAGTTCTCGTCGACGACGATGCCGGTGGAGTAGCCGCCCTGGGTGATCTCGCCGTACTTGTCGGTGGCGGCGTAGGTGGCGGTCTCGCCCCGGGCGCAGTACTGCTCCAGGCCCTTGCGGCAGTTCTCGCACTCGCGGCAGGAGTCCACGAAGCAGCCGACGCCCACCCGGTCGCCTACGGAGTACTTGGTGACACCGGGGCCGACCTCGCTGACGACACCGGCGATCTCATGGCCCGGCACCAGCGGGAAGGGCACCTCGCTCCAGCCCTGTCGGACCTGGTGGATGTCCGAGTGGCAGATGCCCGAGTACGTGATGTCGATCGCCACGTCGAACTCGCCCACCGGGCGGCGCTCGATCGTGGTGCGCTCCAGCGGGGCCTTGGGGGCAGGTGCGGCGTATGCGGCAACGGTACTCATGGGGCGATTCACTCCTTGCGGTGGTTCCGTGTCCGGTCTCCTTCGATTCCATGGCCGAACACCGTGACAAGGGTGCCAAGGCGAGGCAGGAGTGGCCAAAAGTAGGGTCAACCTGCGAAGATAGGGGCTAGCGGGGAAGGAACGTCCCGAGCGGGCCGCCGGTGGGTGCCGACGACCCGCCCGCGTCAGGGGTGACGAGAGGGAACGTTCCTGGTCATGCGGGTTGGTGCGGGCCCTTCGCCACTGCCTCGGCGGGCACCGGGCCGGTGGCGTCGACCGGGATGTTCAGATCGCGGTCCAGGGTTTCCGGGGTCATCCGGGTCGTGATGAGACTCACGGCCGCGACCACCGTCATATAGACCGCGACCGGTATCCAGGAGCCGGTGAACGCGGTGAGCAGCGCGCTGCAGACCAGCGGTGCGATGCCGCCGCCGATCACCGAGGAGAACTCCCGGCCCAGGGCGACCCCGGCGTAGCGGTAGCGGTTTCCGAACAGCTCGGGGAAGTAGCTCATGTGCACCCCGACCAGGCCCTGACAGGCCAGGATGAAGCCGACCGCGATGGCCACCACGATGGCCACATCGGAGCCGGAGTTCAGCGCGATGAACGTCGGGGCGGGCAGCAGCACCATGGCGCTGAGGATGAACGTACACACCGGGCGCCGTCCGATACGGTCCGACAGGGTGCCGAACGCGATGGCCGCCACGCCGCCGCACAGGGAGCCGAGCAGCAGCACCTCGGGCACGAAGCTCTTCTCGACGCCCACGCTGGACACCAGGTAGGAGGCCATGAACACCTGGTAGGTGTACGACTGCGTGCTGACCCCGAAGTTCATGAGGATCACCAGCACCAGGGGCTTGCGGCCGTGCTTGAACACTTCCTTGACCGGTGAGGCGGGCCGCTCCTGCTGGGCCTTCAAGTCCTTGAAGACCGGGCTCTCGTTCAGCTTGCGGCGCATGATCATGGCGGCCGCGGTCACCAGGAGGCTGCTGGCGAAGACCACGCGCCAGCCCCAGGACATCAGGGCGTCCTCGGGCAGCTGTTGGGCCAGCATCCAGGCCACCGCGCCCAGCGCGGTACCGAGCGCCGCCCCCGTCATGACCAGGGACGATAGCCTGCCGCGCCGCCCGGTGGCGGCCGTCTCGGTGAGCAGGGTGGCGCCTCCGGCCTGTTCGGCGCCCGCGCCGAAGCCCTGGGCCATGCGGCAGATCAGCAGCAGGATCGGGGCGAGGATGCCCACCGCCCCGTACGTCGGGAGCAGGCCGATGGCGAGGGTGGAGCCGCCCATGAGGAACAGGGTGGCGATCAGTACCCACTTGCGGCCGAGGCGGTCCCCGTAACGGGAGAAGAAGAGCCCGCCCAGCGGCCGGGCGGCGAAGCCGACGGCATAGGTGCTGAAGCTGGCGAGGAGGCCCACGGACGCCGAGACATTGGGGAAGAACAGATCGCTGAAGATCAGCGCCGAGGCGGTTCCGTAGATGACGAAGTCGTACTGTTCGAGCGCGGTGCCGACCAGACCGGCCCAGGCCGCGCGGCGTACCGCGCGCGGGTCGGCGGACGGCTCACCGGGTGGTGCGGTGGCCGGTGGCGGGGGAGTGGTGGTGTTGCTCTCCATGATCCATGCCTCCTTGAACGGATCGGGGTCCGGAGCGGTTTCCGGCAGGGCGGAGCAGAACGCAGAACGGGGACGGGGGTAGGGGAGATGGGGGAAGGGGGACGGGGGGTGTCAGACCGCCGGGCCACCGGCGGCGTCGGCGGCCGCCGCGGCCGGTCCGTGGCGGACGATGATGTCGATGAGTTCGGCGATCCGGGCGGTGAAGGACGGGTGGTCCGTCAGATGGTCGCCGAGCAGTCCGCTCTCCAGGACGGCCTCGACGTACGCGGTGCGGGGCCCGGCGGGCGCACGCCGGGCGAGGTCGGCGAGCGGTTCACGGGCCGGATCGGCCATCGCGGCCGCCTGGGGGCCGGGCGAGAAGCCGGACGGCGGTGCCACACAGCACAGGTAGGCCGCCACGGTCAGCGCCAGATGGTGGGGCATCCGCCCGGCCCGCAGATGGAGCAGGGCCGGTTCCGGCACCCGCTGGCGGAGCTTGACCGAGCCGTCCGAGCCGACCTGCCGGGTGCGGTGGCCCAGCGCGGTGTTGGCCCAGCGGTCGAACAACTGCCGTACGTAGTCCTCCAGTTGGATGTCGTCGGGCACGGTGAGGCTCGGCAGGTACTCGTCGTACAGCACACCGCGTGCCGCCTCGGCGATGAACGGCCGGGCGATGGAGTCCGGGATGGTCTCCCGCCCGTCCAGCGCGCCGAGATAGGCGATGAGGGAGTGGGTGCCGTTGAGCAGCCGCAGCTTCAGCAGCTCGTACGGTTCCACATCGTCGGTGAACAGGGCCCCGCCGTGCTCCCAGCGCGGACGGCCTGCGGCGAAACGATCCTCCATGACCCACATGGAGAACGGTTCGGCCGGTACGGGCACGGCGTCGCGCACCCCGAGGCGGTCGGCGACCGCGTCACGGTAGACGTCGGTGGTGGCGGGCACGATCCGGTCGACCATGGAGCTGGGGAACGTCACCGAACCGCTCAGCCAGGGCAGCAGCTCCTCGCGCTCCGCGGCCGGGAGCGCCTCGGTGAACTCGTGCACCAGCCGCCGGGTCTGGGAGCCGTTGCCCACCAGGTTGTCGCAGCTGAGCACCGTCAGCGGCCGGGCGTGGGTGCGTACCCGGCGCTGGAGTCCGCGCACGATGCGCCCGATGGTGGTCCCGGGGGGTGCGTCACCGCGCAGATCGGCCCGTACCGCGGGGGAGTCGAGGTCGAGTCCATGGGTGCGCGGGGAGAAGGTGTAGCCGTGTTCGGTGACCGTCAGGGTGACGATGGCCGTGCCGGGCGCCGCCAGCGCGTCCTGCACCTCGTCGGGCTGTTCCGTGGCCACCAGCGCCCCGGTGTGCACCGCGGGCACGGTGACCTTGGTGCCGTCGGGGGAGATCTCCACCACCGCGTAGCGCAGCTGCTGTTCGCGCAGCGCCCGGGCCACCGTGGCGGAGCGCCCGGCGACCCCGAGAATGCCCCAGGGGCCCTCGGTGTGGTCCAGCGCCGCCGCGGTGTGCACGGCCTGGTGGGCGCGGTGGAAGTTGCCGAGCCCCAGATGCACGATGCCGGTCTCGGCGGGCTGCCGCCGCGGCGTGAGCACGGACGCGGGGGTGGTGGCGCGGTCGAGGCGTGGCAGGCGCACCGGGGCGGCCAGTGTGGCGGGCGTCGTGGGCGTCGCGGCCATGGGGGAGATCCTCACCAATCCGTCATCGAGCCGTCGAGCTTTCGCGCGACCGGCAGGTAGGCGGGTTCGTACGGGAAGCGGGCGGCGAGCGCCTCGTCCACCTCGATTCCGAGGCCGGGCCGGTCGCCCGGGTGGAGATGTCCGTCGGCGTAGGACCAGGCGTGCCCGAACACCTCGTGGACGATCGGCTCGTAGCCCATGTACTCCTGGATGGCGAAGTTCGGCGTGGCCAGGCCCACGTGCAGCGACGCGGCCAGCGCCACCGGGGACACATCCGAGGGACCGTGCGGGCCGAGGCGTATCTGCCAGATCTCGGCGAGGGCCGCGATCCGCCGCAGATGGCTGATCCCGCCCGCGTGGCTCACACAGGTCCGTACGAAGTCGATCAGCTGCTCGGTGATCAGCGACTGGCATTCCCAGACCGTGTTGAACACCTCGCCGATGGCCAGCGGCACGGTGGTGTGCTGCCGCACATGCCGCAGCACCTGCTGGTTCTCGGCGGGGGTGACGTCCTCCAGCCAGAACAGGTCCGCCTCCTCCAGCGTGCGGCCGAGCCGGGCGGCCTGGCCGGGGGTGAGGCGGTGGTGCACATCGTGCAGCACCTTCAGCTCGGGCCCGACATGCTCCCGTACCGCGCCGAGGACCTTCGGCGCGTGGCGGAGGTAGGCGTCGGTGTCCCACGCCTCTTCCACCGGGGCGGCGCCGCGCCCGGCCGGTTCGTACCCCCGGCCGCCGCGGCTGACCCCGTACACCGTGTCCAGACCGGGGACACCGCTCTGCGCCCGCACCGCGCGGAACCCCTCCTCGCGCCGGGCGTCGATCGAGTCCAGCAGCTGCGGGACGTCCCAGCCGGTGGCATGGGTGTACGTGAGGATACGGTCGCGCACCGCGCCGCCCAGCAGCTGGTAGACGGGCTGCCCGGTGGTCTTGCCCTTGATGTCCCACAGCGCCATGTCCACCGCGCCGATGGACGTCATCGTGACCGGGCCGCGCCGCCAGTAGACCCCGCGGTAGAGGTACTGCCAGGTGTCCTCGATCCGCGCCGGGTCGCGGCCGATGAGCAGCGGCGCCACATGGTCCCGCAGATACGAGGCGACGGCCAGCTCACGGCCGTTGAGCGTGGCATCGCCCCAGCCGACGAGACCTTCGGCGGTGGTGATCTTGAGTGTGACGAAGTTGCGGCCGGGGCTGGTCACCAGCACATCGGCGGAGACGATGCTGTCGGTACGGGGCGTCGTGCTCACCGGGCCACCGCCACCACGTTGTGCAGCGGCTCTCCGGCGGCCAGCCGGCCGATGTTGGCGGTGATGTCGGCGGCGCGGCGGATGAAGGTCTGACGGGTCAGACCGGAGGAGTGCGGGGTCATCAGTACGTTGTCCAGCGTCTCGAAGGGGTGCTTGCTGGGGGCGCCGGTGTGTCCGCTCGCCGGGTACTGGTACCAGACGTCGAGCGCCGCGGCCCCGATGGAGTGGGTGCTCAGCGCCTTGTACAGCGCGTCCTCGTCCACGACGGGACCGCGCCCCACGTTGACCAGCACCGAGGACGGGCGCATGCGGGACAGCTCGCGCTCGCCGATGAGCCCGGTGGTCTCGGGTGCCAGCGGCGCGGACACCACGACCACGTCGGAGATGTCCAGCAGGGCGCCCAGCTCGTCGGTGGTCGCGGCCCAGGTCAGCCCCTCGGCCGCCGCGTCCACCTCGCCCCGCCGGGTCACCGCCACGCCGCTCGCGCCGAACGCCCGGAACCGCTGCCAGCAGCGGTTCCCGATGTGGCCGAAGCCGACGAAGCCGACGGTGGCCGCGGACAGGGAGTCCATCCAGGGGGAGTCCAGATCGTGCGCGGGTGAGTCCCACACCGCGCGGCGCAGGGCGTCGTGCTGGCGCAGAAAGCCACGGCGCAGCAGGATCGCGGCCGATACGGCGTATTCGGCGATCGAGTCCTCGTGGTGGAAGGTGTTGGCCACCTGTGTACCGGGCGGCAGCGCGGTCAGGTCGACCTTGTCCGTCCCCGCACCGGCCGTGTGGACCAGCCGGAGCCGGGTGGCGAGGGCGGCCGTCCGGGCGGTGCACTGCCCCGCCACCAGCACATCCGCGGGCGCCACCGCGGCCTCGACCGCCTCGGCGTCCCGGGGGTCGGGCCAGCTGACGACCGTACCCGCCGGGAGGGCGGCCTCGAACTCGGCGCGCAGCGGACGCAGATTGGCGTCGGCGACCACCACGGTCAGGGGCTCGGTGGTCATGGGGTGTCCTTTCCCGCCGCCATCGCGGCGCCCACCAGGGCGGAGTGTGCCGGGCCGGTGGACCCGCGCACGATGAGCTGGGTGGGCAGCCGCAGGGTGCGGGGCGTCTGCCGCTCGCCGCCGAGGATCTGCCCCAGCAGCTCGTGGCTGAGCGCCCCGGCCCGGGCCATCGGCACCGCGATGCTGGTCAGGGACGGCTGCGCCACTTCGGCGAAGGGGATGTCGTCGACCCCGATGACGCTCAGCCGCTCGGGAACGCTCAGCCCCAGCGCCCGGGCACCGGAGATCACTCCCAGGGCCATCAGATCGTTGTGCGCGATCACGGCGGACGCGCCCGAGGCCATGACGCTCGCCGCTGCGGCCGTGCCGCCCGCCACCGTCTCGGACTGCCAGCCCAGCAACTCCAGCTCCAGCCCGGCGCGTTCGGTCTCGGCCCGGATCAGCGCGACCCGGTGGGAGTTGGACCACGAGCGCTGCATGCCCTGCACATAGGCGATCCGCCGGTGGCCGAGCGCGGACAGGTATTCCACGGCCTGGCGCATCCCGTGGGCGGCGTCGGCGATCACACAGTCGGCACCGGCCGTCTCACGGTTGACCAGCACGGCGGGCGTCCGTCCGCACAGGTCCAGGACCTCGTCCGCCTCCAGCCGGGGCGAGCACACGATCAGCCCGTCCGCCTGCCCCGTCATGTGCGCGAGCACCTCGCGCTCCCGGTCCGGGCTCAGATCGGTGTCGGCGAGCACGACGGTCTGCCGACGGCGCCAGCCCTCGCCCTGGGCGGCCTTCACGAAGGCCCCGAACACGGGGTTGGCGATGTCGGGGACGACGACGGCGATCGTGGCGGTCTCGGTGTCGGCGGGGGCCTCGGCGGGACGGGCGGCCACCGGTGGTTCGTATCCCAGCTCTTGTGCGACGGCCAGGATCTTGCGCAAGGTCTGCGGGCCGAGCCGGTCCGGGTTGCTGAACGCCCGGGAGGCCGTGGACAGGGCCACGTTCGCGCTTTTGGCGACGTCGGTGAGGGTGGGGGCCATGGCGGCCCGCTACCGGTGCGAGGAGTGGGTGGGGGTGAACGACATAGTTAATGGTGTTCACCGCCCGGCAACCTTGTCAACGCTTGCCGCAATATTGGCAAGGCCCCGGCCCGGTGGTCTGAATCATCCACCGGACCGGGGCCAGGGGCCCGGCTCAGCCGAGGTCGACCAGGAGGTCGCCGCCCTCCACCTGCTGGATGGTGTTGATGGCCAGCCGGGAGACCCGCCCGGCCTTCGGCGCGGCGATGGTGGCCTCCATCTTCATCGCCTCGATGGTGGCCACGGTGGCGCCCGCCTCGACCTGGTCGCCCTCGGCGACGGTCAGCGTCACCACCCCGGCGAACGGCGCGGCCACATGGCCCGGGTTGCCCTTGTCAGCCTTCTCGGTGGCCGGGATGTCGGAGGCCGCCGAGGTGTCCCGGACCTGGATCGGGCGCAGCTGACCGTTCAGGGTGGACATCACCGTCCGCATGCCGCGCTCGTCGGCCTCGCCGATGGCCTCCAGTTCGATGAGCAGCCGCACCCCGGGCTCCAGGTCCACCGCGTACTCCTTCCCCGGGCGAATCCCGTAGAAGAAGTCCTTGCTGTCCAGGACGCTGGTGTCGCCGAACGCCTGCCGGTGGGTCTCGAACTCCTTCGTCGGGCCGGGGAACAGCAGCCGGTTCAGCGTCGTGCGGCGGTCGTCGGCGAGGTGCTGCCGGTCCTCGGCGGACAGCTCCTCCGTCGTCGGCCTGGCCTCGGCGCGGCCCTCCAGCGCCTTGGTGCGGAAGGGCTCCGGCCAGCCGCCGGGCGGGCTGCCCAGCTCACCGCGGAGGAAGCCGATGACCGAGTCCGGGATGTCGAACTTGTTGGGCTCGGCCTTGAAGTCCTCCGGTGACACCCCGGCTCCCACCAGATGCAGCGCGAGGTCGCCGACGACCTTCGAGGACGGGGTGACCTTCACCAGGTGGCCGAGGATGCGGTCGGCCGCGGCGTACATCGCCTCGATGTCCTCGAACCGGTCGCCGAGCCCGAGCGCGATGGCCTGGGTGCGCAGGTTGGACAGCTGGCCGCCGGGGATCTCGTGGTGGTACACCCGCCCGGTCGGCGAGGCGAGGCCCGCCTCGAACGGCGCGTAGACCTTGCGCACGCTCTCCCAGTACGGCTCCAGCCCGCCGATCGCCTCCAGGTCGAGACCGGTGGGCCGCTCGGAGTGGTCGGTGGCGGCCACGATGGCCGACAGCGAGGGCTGTGAGGTGGTGCCCGCCATGGACGCCACCGCCCCGTCCACCGCGTCCGCACCGGCCTGGATCGCGGCCAGATAGGTGGCGAGCTGGCCGCCCGCGGTGTCATGGGTGTGGATGTGCACCGGCAGGTCGAACTCCCGGCGCAGCGCGGACACCAGCTTCGCGGCGGCCGGGGCGCGCAGCAGCCCGGCCATGTCCTTGATGGCCAGCACATGCGCGCCCGCGTCCACGATCTGCTCGGCGAGCCGCAGATAGTAGTCCAGGGTGTACAGCTTCTCCGACGGGTCGGACAGATCGCTGGTGTAGCACAGCGCCACCTCGGCCACCGCGGTACCGGTGTCCCGCACCGCCTGGATGGCGGGCCGCATCTGCCCGATGTCGTTGAGCGCGTCGAAGATCCGGAAGATGTCGATGCCGGTGGCGGTGGCCTCGTGGACGAAGGCGTCCGTCACCTCGGTCGGGTACGGGGTGTATCCGACGGTGTTGCGGCCGCGCAGCAGCATCTGCAGACAGATGTTGGGCACCGCCTCGCGCAGCGCGGCCAGCCGCTCCCAGGGGTCCTCGGCGAGGAACCGCAGCGCCACGTCGTAGGTGGCGCCGCCCCAGCACTCCAGCGACAGCAGCTGCGGCACGGTGTGTGCCACCGCCGGGGCCACCGCGAGGAGGTCCTTGGTGCGGACGCGGGTGGCCAGCAGCGACTGGTGCGCGTCCCGGAAGGTGGTGTCGGTGACCCCGATCCGCGGCGACTCGCGCAGCCACCGCGCGAATCCCTCCGGGCCCAGCTCGGTGAGGGTCTGCTTGGACCCGGCGGGCGGCGCCGCGGCGGGTACCCGGGGCAGCTTGCCGGTCGCGTCGATCAGCTGGGGCCGCGGGCCGTGCGGCTTGTTGACCGTGACGTCGGCGAGATAGGTGAGCAGCTTGGTGCCGCGGTCGGCGGAGTGCCGCGCGGTCAGCAGATGCGGCCGCTGCTCGATGAAGGAGGTGGTGACCCGCCCGGCCTGGAAGTCCGGATCGTCCAGCACGGCCTGGAGGAACGGAACGTTGGTGGACACCCCGCGGATACGGAACTCCGCCACCGCGCGCCGGGCCCGCCCGATGGCGTGGTCGAAGTCGCGGCCCCGGCAGGTCAGCTTCACCAGCATCGAGTCGAAGTGGGCGCTGATCTCGGCACCGGCGTGGGTGGTGCCGCCGTCGAGGCGGATGCCCGAGCCGCCCGGTGAGCGGTAGGCGCTGATCATGCCGATGTCCGGGCGGAAGCCGTTGGCCGGGTCCTCGGTGGTGATCCGGCACTGCAGCGCGGCGCCGCGCAGATAGACGGTGTCCTGCGACAGACCGAGGTCGGTGAGGCTCTCCCCGCTCGCGATCCGCATCTGCGACTGGACGAGGTCGACGTCGGTGATCTCCTCGGTCACCGTGTGCTCGACCTGGATACGCGGGTTCATCTCGATGAAGACGTGGTTGCCGTCGCGGTCCAGCAGGAATTCCACGGTGCCCGCGTTGCGGTAGCCGATCTGCCGGGCGAACTTCACCGCGTCCGCGCAGATCCGTGTCCGCAGCTCCGGGTCGAGGCCGGGCGCGGGCGCCAGTTCGATGACCTTCTGGTGGCGGCGCTGCACCGAACAGTCCCGTTCGAACAGGTGCATGACATTACCCTCGGCGTCGGCGAGGATCTGCACCTCGATATGGCGGGGCTCGACGACCGCCTTCTCCAGGAAGACCGTCGGATCGCCGAAGGCCGACTCGGCCTCGCGGGCCGCCGCTTCGATCGACTCGCGCAGCAGCCGCGGCTCCTCGACCCGCCGCATGCCGCGCCCGCCACCGCCCGCGACGGCCTTGACGAACAGCGGGAAGCCCACCCCTTCCGCCGCCCGCACCAGCTCGTCCACATCCGAGGAGGGCTCCGAGGAGCCGAGCACCGGCACCCCCGCCTCCCGGGCCGCGGCCACCGCCCGCGCCTTGTTGCCGGTCAGCTCCAGGATCTCCGCGTTCGGGCCGACGAAGGCGATTCCCGCCTCCTCGCACGCCCGCGCGAGATCGGGGTTCTCGGACAGGAAGCCGTATCCGGGGTACACCGCGTCGGCACCGGCCCGGTGCGCCGCGCTGACGATCTCCTCGACGGACAGATAAGCCCGTACCGGATGGCCCGGCTCACCGATCTCATACGCCTCATCGGCCTTGAGCCGGTGCAGCGAGTTGCGGTCCTCGTGCGGGAACACGGCGACGGTTCTCGCCCCCAGCTCATAGCCGGCGCGGAACGCCCGAATGGCGATCTCTCCACGATTGGCGACCAGCACCTTGCGGAACATGTCCCATCCCTTCCTACTGCCCGTCTTACTGCCCGGCCCGTGGCCCGGCCTACTGTCCGGCCTACTGCCTGGTACGGACACAGCTTGCCCGCGACACTACTGCTGCCCCGTGCCCCTGATGGCACCCTTGTGATCCAGTTCGCACCTCGGGCATGGTGCCCCGGGGGACCGAACGGCGTCCCCCGGAAGAGTCCGCAGGCCGTTCCGAGGAGGACCATCGTGAGTGCCCCGTCGTCCGCGCCCCACCAGGCCCCGCCGTATCCCAGCCAGCGCGCCAACTACGTCGACCCCGCGCCCGCACTGATCACCGGCCCCGCCATCAGCCCGCTCCGGTTCGTCGGGGGCAGTACGGGATGGCTGGTCACCGGATTCCAGGAGGCCCGGGAGGTGCTGCGGGACCCGCGCTTCAGCGCCGAGCGGTGGCGCGGAGACGACACCGTGCGCCCCGTCGCGCAGAGCATCCGGGAGAACCATGGCAACGGGCCGGGGTCGTTCCTGAGCATGGACGCCCCCGAACACAGTCACTATCGCGGGTTACTCACCCGCTACTTCACCGTACGGCGCATGCGCGCCCTCGAACCCCGGATCGAGCGCATCGTCACCGACTGCCTGGACGCCCTCGAGGCCGCGGGGAAACCGGCCGACCTGGTGGAACACTTCGCGCTGCCGGTCCCCTCGCTGGTGATCTGCGAAATGCTCGGCGTGCCCTACACGGAGCGCGAGACGTTCCAGCGGGCCAGCGCGCAGATCCTGGTCCAGGACCAGACGGGCGACCAGTACGAACAGGGGATGCGCGCGATCACCGGATTCCTCGGCGAGCTGACCGCCGCCAAGCGGCGCGCTCCCCAGGACGATCTGATCTCGTATCTCACCTCCGTCGGCGAACTGTCCGACGTCGAGATCACCAACATGGCCGCGCTGCTGCTGATCGCCGGCCATGAGACCACCACCAACATGCTCAGCCTCGGCACCTTCACCCTGCTGCAGAACCCGGAGCAGATGCGGCGGCTGCGCGAGGACGACTCGCTGGTGCCCGGCGCGGTCGAGGAGCTGCTGCGCTACCTGAGCATCGTCAACGCCTTCCCGGTCCGGATCGCGCTGGAGGACATCGAGATCGGCGGCGTCACGATCACGGCGGGCACGAGCGTGGCGGTCTCGGTGCCCGCCGCGAACCGGGACCCCGCGCTGGTGGACGAGCCCCATACGCTCGACGTCGGCCGCCCCCGCAGCAGCCACCTCGCGTTCGGCTACGGCATCCACCAGTGCCTCGGCGCGAACCTGGCCCGGATCGAGCTGGTGGCGGGCTACCGCGGACTGCTCGGCCGGTTCCCGGACCTCGCGCTCGCGGTGGAGCCGGAGAAGGTGCCGATGCGCAGCGACATGGTCATCTACGGAGCCCATGAGCTGCCCGTCACCTGGTGATCAGCGCATCCGGCGATCAGCGCTGAACAACGGCGCTTGACAAAATTCCTTGCCGCACCGGCAAATAGGGGGCATGGCAGACGAGGACATTCCCGAGGTGCTGAACGCCGTAGGCCCGCGGCTGCGGGCGTTGCGGCGGGACCGCGGAGCCACCCTGGCCCAGCTCAGCGAGACCACCGGGATCTCGCTCTCCACCCTCTCGAGGCTGGAGTCGGGGCAGCGCAAGCCCACGCTGGAACTGCTGCTGCCCCTGGCCAAGGCCCACGGCGTCCAGCTGGACGAACTGGTCGGCGCGCCGCCCACCGGCGACCCCCGTATCCATCCCCGCCCCTTCAACCGGCACGGGCAGACGTTCGTGCCGCTGACCCGCTATCTCGGCGGGCTGCACGCCTACAAGCAGATCCTGCCCGGCCGGAAGACGGGCGCCGACGTCCGGCCCGAGCAGGCGGTGCACGAGGGGTACGAGTGGCTGTACATCCTCTCCGGCAAGCTGCGCCTCGCCCTCGGCGAGCACGATCTGACCCTCACCGCGGGCGAGGCCGCCGAGTTCGACACCCGTACGCCCCACGGCTTCGCCAGCGCGAGCTCGCAGCCCGTCGAGTTCCTCAGCCTCTTCGGCGCCCAGGGCGAGCGCATGCATGTGCGCGCCCGCCCCTCGGGCGACTGAGGCCGGGCCTTAGGTCACCCGGCGTAGACGTCCTCCACGAAACGGCCCTCGGCCATCAGGGAGTCCAGCCAGCGCTGCGCCGCGGCGTCGTCGGCGCCGGTGGTGTGGGCCACGTACACCGACCGGAAGGCATCCCGCACCCCGGGGGCCATCCGGGCGCCGTCGCCGCACACGTATACCTCGGCGCCCTCCGCCAGCAGCCGCCAGATCTCGTCGCCGTCGGCGGCGATGCGGTGCTGTACGAAGAGGTGGCCGTCGACCGGGGCCTGGCTGAACGCCGGTCGCATGGATACGGCACCGGCGGCCTCGGCGGCACGCAGCTCCGCGGCGTGCAGATAGTCGGCGTCCGGTGCGTCGCAGCCGAAGTAGCACAGCGCCGGGGCGAGCCGGGTGCCGGACTCCACGAGCGCCCGCCGGTCGGCGATGGTGCCGCGGAAGGGGGCGAGCCCGGTACCGGCGGACACCATGATGACCGGCCGGTCCGGCGCGTGGCCGATACGGAACGCGTCACGGCAGGGCTGCACCCGGGCGAGCACGGTGTCCCCGGGCCGTACCGCGTTCAGATGGCCGGAGCCGGTGCCCTGGAATCCGCTGGTCTCGTCGCGCAGCAGCGACACCATCAGATCGACGTGGCGCGGGGAGACGGCCGGGGAGGAGGACACCGAGTAGTGGCGCGGCCGCAGCGGCGGCAGCAGCTCCAGCAGCACCGGCCAGGTCAGCGTCTCGCGCAGCGCCGGGTTGGCCTCGATCAGGTCCAGCAGGGTGCGTTCGCCGGGGGTCTGCGCGGCGAGCGCCGCCTTCTCCGGCGGGCAGGGGTTCAGCTCGGCGAGCAGGGCCAGCTGCTCGGCGTCCGGACGGTGGTTCAGCTCCACATGGTGCGTCAGCAGCTCCCGTACGGCGACCGGCCGGTCCACCGCCAGATTGCCGCGGCGGCCCGGACGGGCGGGCACGATGTTGAGCACCGTGTCCGGGTCGGCGTGGAGCAGCTTGACGGCCCGTGTCACCAGCTCCGGGTCGTTTGCCGGGAGCACGGTGAGATGGTCGGCGGTGCGGTACGCGACCCCCTCGGGCAGGGCCAGCCGGACGAACCGCTTGACGCGCGGATACGACGGATCGCTGAGGCTGCCGGTCTCGGTGACCTCCATCGCCACCATGCCGTGCTGCCGCGCCAGAGCGTCCAGCGGCCCGCCGGTGACCTCGGTGACGGTGTACGCCGGGCCGTCGTCCGCGGTGTCGCCCGGGGCCGCGCCCACGGTGGCCGGGTCGCCGTGGTGTTCCAGCAGCGCGGTGCGCAGCCGCTCGGTGAAGTCCCGTACCGTGCCGCCGAGATCGCCCGAGGCGTCGGCGGCGGCCCGGTCGACGAGCCGGGTGGCGCCGAGGGCGGCCAGCCGCTCGTCGATCAGGGTCGGCACGCGCTGGTAGGTGGCGGCCCAGTTGCGGTCGCCGACGCCGAGCACCGCGTAGCTCACGCCGTCCACCGCGCCCGGACCGGCCGTCTGCAGCCAGGCCAGGAAGGCGGCGGCGTCATCGGTGGGCTGCCCGTTGTAGGAGGCGGCGGTGATGATCACCGGGCGGTCGGTGGGCAGCCCGCCCGCGTAAGCGTCGAGCGGGGCGACCTCGGTGGCACAGCCCAGCCCGTCGGCGTCGGCGGCCAGGTCCTCGGCGAAGGAGCGGCAGGTGCCGAAGTTGGTGCCGTACAGCAGCAGCGCGCCGGTGTCCTGGCGGACCCGGGTGGGCAGCGAGGCGTCCCGGACGGGCGCGCTCCCGGCCACCGCTTCGGCCGCCGCCACCGCCCGCTCCCGCGCGGTGCGGGGGATGAGCCGCAGAGTGAGGCCCTCGGGCTTGAGGGTGAGCGACTCCTTGACGTGGAGCCGGTAGTCCGCGTGGTCGATCAGCCGGTAGCGGTGCACCAGCATCGCCAGCAGCATGGTGGCCTCGTGCAGCGCGAACTGCCGCCCGATACAGGCCCGTTCACCCGTGCCGAACGGCTTGTACGCGTGCACCGGACGCGCCGCCTCGGCCTCCGGGTCGAAGCGCGAGGGGTCGAACAGCTCCGGGTTGTCGCCCCACACCTCGGCGCGGTGCAGCATCGGGGTGAGCACGATCGCCGCCTCCCCGGCCCGCATCGGAATACGCCCGCCGAGCACCGTGTCCTCGCGCGCCTGCCGGGAGAAGGCGGCCGCGGTCGGCCACAGCCGCAGCGCCTCGTTCAGCACCTGGCGGGTGTAGCGCAACAGCCCCACCTGCTCGAACGTCGGCTCCGGGTCCGCGTCGGCGCCGAACAGGGCGTCCGCCTCCCGCTGCACCCGGCGCAGTTCGCCCGGGTTCTTGGCGAGGTAGTGGAGGGCGAAGGACAGCGCGCCCGAGGTGGTCTCGTGACCCGCGATCAGGAAGGTGATCACCTGGTCGCGGATGTTGGCGTGGTCCAGCGGGGTGCCGTCCGACGGATGCGTGGCGCTGAGCATCAGCCCGAGCAGATCGTCGGTGCCCGTCTCGCCCGCGGCGACCCGCGCCTGGATCACCTCGTCGACGACGGCCGCGAGATACGCCGTATCGGCGCGGAACGCCTCGTCCTCCTCGCTGTAGTCCACGCCGGGCCGGCGCGCGATCTTGCGCATGCTCCACTCGAGGCAGCGCACCATGGCGCTGACGAACGGATGCGGTTCCGCCCGGTCGAACGAGCCGAAGTCGTAGCCGAACCCGGTCAGCCCGATGGTGTCCAGCGTCATCCGCGTCATGTCGTCCGTCACCGCGACCGGCTCGCCGCTCGCCGCACTGGTGTCCCAGGCGTCGATGACCCGCCGCGCCACCTGGAGCATCACCGGGTGGTACGTGCGCATCGAGCCGAGCGCGAAGGCGGGCATCAGGATGTCGTGCGCCTTCGCCCAGTTCGGCTCGTCGTTGTACGCGGTGAACAGTCCGTCGTGGGTGAACTCCCGGACGTTCTCCAGCGACTGGTTGACGTACTTGGCGAACCGCTGGTCGTCGCAGAGCTCCGCCACCAGGTCGGGGTCGCTGACGAACAGGATGTCGGTGCCGTGCAGCCGGCGCCGCACCACCGGGCCATGGCGCCGCGTCAGCTCCATGACCTGCTGGATCGGTGTGTTGTTCGTCTGCTCCGAGATGTCGACGAGCGGGACGCCGTCGGTGGCGCCGCCATCGGCGGACTCGGCCGGAAGGAGGGGGGTTTCGGTCATGACGATGCGATGCCTTCCATGCGGGGGATGTCTCCAGCCTCGCCCCGCCGCCCCGGGCCGCTCGCCCGCCGCACTACATGATTTTGTAGTGCCGGATGGTGTGAGGGGCTTGCGCACCCACCACCCGAGGTGTCAAGGGGCAGTACGTACGAGAGCGAGGTCCGGTGTGGACGAGCCCGAGGTGGAAGAGGCGATGCGCATCCTCGGCGGCGAGGACTGGGTCGTCTGGCGCAACCGCTCGCTGCTGCTCTTCGACCGGGTCCCGGTGCCGTGCGCGGTGTGCAGCACGGACGGGGAGATCCTGATCACCAACCCGGCGATGGCGGCCGAATGGGGCGCCGCCCCCGGGAAGCTGGCGGGGCGCAACGTCCTGGAGCTGTTCCACCCCAACTCGGCCGACCAGGTGTATCGCATCGTGGAGGCGGTCCGGCTCGGCGTCCGCTCCCGCTACCCGGTCGAAGTGCGGTGGCAGTCGCCGGACGGGGCGCGGCGGTACGGCGAACTGACCGCCGACACCGTGAGCGACACCGACACCCCGCTGTGGCTGCTGGTGCTGCTGCGGGTGCTCGGCGAGGAACCCCGGCCGCACGCCATCGGCGCGGCCGACACCGCCCCCGGCGAGGCGGAGCGGGCCGGGCCCATCGAGGCCCGGATTCTCGCGCTCGCCGCGGGCGGTCACACCACCGGGCAGATGGCCCGGCAGACCGGGCTCACCGCGGACGGTGTCAACTACCACCTCACCCGGCTCTCCCGGCGCTGGGGCGTCGGCAACCGCGCGGAGCTGGTGGCCCGGGCGTATGTGCTCGGCGTGCTGGCTCCGGGCGTCTGGCCGCCGGAGCCCGCCTGACGGGTCCGGCGGCCGGTCCCGCCCTGACGGCGGCTCAGCCGCGAATGGTCACCCCGTGGTGCGTCCGCAGCCGCCGCAGCTCCCACAGCGACAGCGCGGTCACCGACAGCGGGCCGCCGAACACGGAGCACAACTGGGCGGCCAGGGGCCCGTTGTCGGGCAGCCCGTCCGGCAGCAGGTTGAAGAGCGCGATCAGCCACACCAGCACCGTGGTGAGCACGGGTGGCAGCGCGGCGTGCACATAGGCGGTGTTGAAGGCGCTGCGCGCGACGTACGCGGAGGACAGGAAGAGGAACACCAGCGTCCACGGCAGACCCACCATCAGCGGCAGGCCGACCACGAACAGCATCACGCCGTGCAGCCCGTGCAGCAGCGTCGTCTGGCCCACCACATACATGAAGGCACCGAAGGCCGCCAGGATCAGTACATACCAGCCCACTGTCTTGAGCGGGCCGCCCAGCCGGGAGCGCAGCTCCGGTCGCCGGTGCGCGGGCGCGTAGAGGATGAAGCCGAACACGACCAACGGTCCGGTGAGGAGGAGCAGGAACGGTGTCACGAAGAGATTGGCGGCACCGTCGGTCGCCGCACCGCTCCAGCCGTCCTCCGTCCCGTACATGTAGATGAGCGCCAGGGACGCGATGACGCCAAGGACGGTGCGGGTGAGCTGGACCTTGTCGACGAGCTGGTCACGGACCCGCCCGCCGCCCTCCTTGTCGAACAGCCGCTTCGCCGCGCGGTTCGCCGAACGGACCAGCGGGATGAGCGGAGAGGCCAGCCACCACCGACGGCGGCGCACCGGGGCCGGCCGATACGGGCCGGGCGGCTGCGGAGGCACACCGTACGGGGCGGGCGGCGGCGGCCCGTAGTACGGATTCTGCGGCGGCGGCCCGTACGGCCCGCCTCCCTGCCCAGGATTGTGTGGCGGCTGCCATCCCCCCGTAGCCACGTGCACTCCTCTCTCGACATGTGCCGTGGCGGCGAATTCTAGCCACGCCCTGTCGCCGCACCCTGGCCAGGGGTAGTGCAATATGACACGCTACCGGGCATGACCGGCCCGAGTGCCCGACCCGGCGATTCCCGCCCCCCGGATGTGCTCGTCGTCGGGGCGGGCGTCATCGGCGCGGCTTGCGCGTATTACTGCACGTCAGCAGGGTTACGGGTAACCGTGGTGGAGCGCGGCGCGATCGGCGGCGGAACCACCGGCGCGTGCGAGGGCAACCTGCTGGTCTCCGACAAGGAGACCGGACCCGAACTGGACCTGGCGCTGCTGTCCTCCCGGCTGTGGCGGGAGGTCCGGGACGACCTCGGGGCCGCCGCCCTGGAATACGAGGCCAAGGGCGGCGTGGTGGTGGCCGGTTCGGACCCCACCGCGGCGGGGCTCCGACAGCTCACCGCCGAGCAGCGCGCGGCCGGGGTCGAGGCGGTGGACGTCGGCCCGGACGAACTGGCCGCGCTGGAGCCGAATCTGACCCGCGAGGTGGCGGGCGGTGCGTACTACCCGCAGGACGCGCAGGTCCAGCCCGTACTGGCCGCCGCGCACCTGCTGCGCCGGGCGCGGGACCGGGGCGCGACCGTCCACCGCGGTACGACCGTGACCGGCTTCCTCCGGGACCGGCGAGGCGCCGTCACCGGGGTCCGCACCGACTCGGCCGCCCTGCCCGCGCTGCGTGCCCGATGGGTCGTCAACGCGGCGGGCACCTGGGCCGGGCGCCTTGCCGACCTCGCCGGGGCACCGGTGCCGGTGCTGCCCCGCAAGGGGTTCATCCTGGTCACCGAGCCACTGCCACGTGTCGTACGGCACAAGGTGTACACCGCCGAATACGTGGCCAACGTCGCCAGCGACGACGCCGGACTGGAGACCTCGGTGGTGGTCGAGGGCACCCGGGCGGGCACCGTCCTGATCGGTGCCAGCCGGGAGCGCGTGGGCTTCGACCGCACCGTGGCGCTGCCCGTGCTGCGGAAGCTCGCGGACCAGGCCATCGGTCTCTTCCCGTTTCTCTCCGAGGTCGCGCTGCTCCGCGGCTACCTGGGTTTCCGCCCCTACTGTCCCGACCATCTGCCGGTGATCGGGCCCGACCCCCGCGCCCC
This sequence comes from Streptomyces sp. NPDC005962, assembly GCF_040629205.1. NCBI lineage: Bacteria > Bacillati > Actinomycetota > Actinomycetes > Kitasatosporales > Streptomycetaceae > Streptomyces > Streptomyces sp. NPDC005962. The sequence goes on from NZ_JBEXVE010000002.1 coordinate 679,039, forward strand.
CGGGCTCGTGCACGCCTGCGGACACGAGGGCGCCGGGATCGGGCTGGCGCCCGCCACCGGGCATCTGATCGCCCAACTGCTCACCGGCCGGGCACCCGATCTGTCCCTCGCGCCTTTTCGCCCGCAGCGATTCGAGGAGGCCGCCGCATGAACCGGACCCCCTTCACCTTCCGCTTCGACGGCCGGACGGTCCGGGCCGAGCCCGGCCAGAGCATCGCGGCCGCGCTCATCGCCGACGGACAGCGCTCATGGCGCCGCACCCGCGAGGGCGGCCAACCGCGCGGAATGTTCTGCGGCATCGGCGTGTGCTTCGACTGCCTGGTGACCGTCAACGGGCGCCCGGGCCACCGCGCGTGCCTGGTCGAGGCCGCGCCGGGGGACGTGGTGGAGACCCAGGAGGGAGCGGGCCGTGCCGACCTCGCCTGTTGAGGTGGTGGACGATCCGTACGACATCGCGGTGCTCGGCGCCGGACCCGCCGGGCTGTCCGCCGCGACCGCCGCGGCGGCCCACGGCGCCCGGGTCGCGCTGCTGGACGCGGCACCCCGCCCCGGTGGCCAGTACTGGCGCCACCGCCCCGCCGACGACGGCGCCGCACACCACGACTGGCCCGCCTTCCAGCGGCTGCGCACGGCGCTGGACACCTACCGCACCCACCTCGACCACCTGCCCGGCCACGCCATCTGGCACATCGAGCGCACCGCCGCCGGTTTCGTCACCCACGCCCTGAGCGACGGCGCGTCCCGCGAGGTCGTGAGCCGTACCGTGGTCGTTGCCACCGGCGCCTACGATCGCCAACTGCCCTTCCCCGGCTGGACCCTGCCCGGCGTCTACACCGCCGGTGGTGTGCAGGCCCTGCTCAAGGGACACGGTGTCGTCGCGGGGCGGCGCGTCGTCGTCGCCGGGACCGGGCCCTTCCTGCTGCCGGTGGCCGCGGGCCTGGCCGAGGCGGGGGCCACGGTCCTCGGTGTCTTCGAGGCCGGACGGCCCACGGCCTTCGCCCGCCACCCGCTCACCACCCTGCGCGCCGCCGGGAAGCTCGCCGAAGGCGCCCGCTACCTGCGCACGCTGCGGCGCCACCGGGTCCCGTACCGCACCCGCACCACGGTGGTCCGGGCGTCGGGTGCGGACACCGTCACCGGGGCGGAGGTGGCGCGGCTGGACGGCCGGTGGCGGATCGTGCCCGGAACCCGGCGGCGGCTGGAGTGCGACACGGTGGCCGTGGGCTACGGCTTCACCCCGCAGACCGAGATCCCCCTGCTCCTCGGCTGCGCCATGCACCGGGACGCCGACGGCAGCCTGAGCGCCCGCGTCGACACCCGGCAGCGCTCCACCGTGCCCGGCGTCTATGCGGCGGGCGAGGCCTGCGGCGTCGGCGGTGCCGAACTCAGCTGTACAGAGGGTGAGTTGGCCGGGCTTCACGCGGCGTACGCCACCACCGGCAGCCGCCCCGACCCACGCCATGTCGCCCGGCTGCTGCGGCGCCGGGCCGCCCGACGCGGCTTCGCCGTCGCGCTGTACGAGGCGTACCCGGTCCGCCCCGGCTGGCGGGAGAGGCTGACCGAGGACACCGTCGTCTGCCGCTGCGAGGAGGTGACCGCCAGTGCCATCCGCCATGCCGTGGAGGACCTGGGGGCCACCGATCCGCGGGCGGTGAAGCTGTGCGCACGCCCCGGCATGGGCCTGTGCCAGGGCCGGGTGTGCGGCTATGCCACCGCCGCCCTGACCGCCGCCCACGCCGGGCGCGAGGTCACCGAGGAGGACCTGTGCGGGCTGGCGAGCAGACCCATCGCCCAGCCGGTGCCCCTCGGACTGCTGAGAAACCCGGGGAGCCTGGGGAACCCGGGGAGCGGAACCATGCCACACCACGACGAGGAGGGCGTATGAACGCACAGGCCAAGTCATGGCACGGGGTGCTCGTCGCGACGGCGCTGCCACTGCGCGCGGACACGTCCGGGAAGCTCGCGGTCGACTTCGACGGCTACGCCGAACACGTCGCCTGGCTCGCGGCGGGCGGCTGTCACGGTGTCGTCCCCAACGGCTCCCTGGGCGAGTACCAGACCCTGACCGCCGAGGAGCGGGCCCGCGTGGTCACCACCGCGGTCGAGGCCGCCCCCGAGGGCTTCTCGGTGCTGCCCGGAGTGGCGGCGTACGGCGCGGACGAGGCCAGGCGCTGGGCCGAGCAGGCTGCCGAGGCGGGCGCCCCGGCCGTGATGCTGCTGCCGCCCAACGCCTACCGCGCCGACGAGCGCGCGGTGCTGGACCACTACCGGGAGGTGGCCAGGGCCGGGCTGCCCGTCGTGGCGTACAACAACCCCATCGACACCAAGGTCGACCTGGTGCCCGAGCTGCTGGCGGAGCTGTACCACGAGGGGCTGATCGTGGCGGTGAAGGAGTTCACCGGCGATGTCCGCCGGAGCTACCGGATTCATGAGCTGGCGCCCGGGCTCGATGTGCTGTGCGGCAGCGACGATGTGGCGCTGGAGCTGGCCGTGTCCGGCTCGCCCGGCTGGATCGCGGGCTACCCCAACGCCTTCCCGCGCGCCTGCGCCGAGCTGTGGCGGGCCGCCACCGCGGGCGACCTCGACACCGCGCTGCCGCTCTACCGGACGTTGCACCCGCTGCTGCGCTGGGACGCCAGGACCGAGTTCGTCCAGGCGATCAAGCTCAGCATGGACATCGCCGGGCGCCACGGCGGACCCTGCCGCCACCCGCGCGTACCGCTCACCTCCGAACACGCCGACACGGTGCGCAAGGCCACCGAGAAGGCTCTCGCGGAAGGGCTCCTCTGAACCCATGCGCAGCGACCGGGTCTTCCACGCCGTCGACTCGCACACCGAGGGGATGCCGACCCGTGTCATCACGGGCGGCGCCGGGGTGATTCCCGGCGCCACCATGTTCGACCGGCGCCGGTACTTCATCGAACACCTCGACCACATCCGCCGGTTCCTGGTGAACGAGCCGCGCGGCCACTCGGCGATGAGCGGGGCCATCCTCCAGCCGCCGACCCGCCCCGACGCCGACTGGGGCGTGCTCTTCATCGAGACCTCGGGCTGTCTGCCGATGTGCGGACACGGCACCATCGGCGTCGCCACCGTCCTGGTGGAAACCGGCATGGTGGCGGTCGAGGAGCCCGTCACCACCATCCGGCTGGACACCCCCGCCGGGCTGGTCGTGGTGGAGGTGGCCGTCGAGGCGGGCGCGGCGCGCGGGGTGACGCTGCGCAACGTGCCCTCGTTCACCCTCGCCCTGGACCGTACGGTGACGACCGCGTCCTTCGGCGACATCCGCTACGACATGGCCTTCGGCGGCAACTTCTACGCCATCGCCGACCTGGGCGACCTCAAAATCCCCTTCGACCGGGCCCACAAGAACCGCATCATGGAGGCCGGGATGACCATCATGGCCGCCGTCAACGAGCAGGACCGCCCGGTCCACCCCGGCAACCCCGAGATCAGCGGCTGCCGCCATGTGTATCTGGCCGCCCCCGGATCGGACGCCCTCCACTCCCGGCACGCCATGGTCATCCACCCGGGCATGTTCGACCGCTCACCCTGCGGCACCGGCACCAGCGCCCGTATGGCCCAGCTGCACACCCGCGGACCTCTGCCGCTGCACACCGACTTCCGCAACGAGTCGTTCATCGGCACCCACTTCACCGGCCGACTGATCGAGGAGACCACGGTCGGCGGACTGCCCGCGGTGGTGCCCACCGTCACCGGGCGCGCCTGGATCACCGGCACCGCCCAGTATCTGCGGGACCCCGACGATCCGTTTCCCGAAGGCTTCGAGCTGTGAACACCGACCCCTTTCTGTGAACACCGACCCCTTCTGTGAAGAGCTGACCATGAAGACCATCGACGCGGCCTCGGTGGCCGCCGCCCTGCCCATGAACACCGCCATCCGGGCCCTCCAGCAGGTGCTGCGGGACGGGCTCGACCCCGAGGCCGACCCGCCGCGCGGCGTGGTGCCGGTGGACCACGGCCAGCTGCTGCTGATGCCCGCCGAGGGCCGTACCGCCCGGGGAAGCGCCTACGCGGGTGTCAAGATCGCCACCGTGGCGCCGGACAACCCGGCGCGCGGACTTCCCCGCATCCAGGGCCGGTACCTGCTGCTGGACGCCGAAACCCTCACCCCGCTCGCCCTGCTGGACGGGGTCGCGCTCACCAACCTCCGCACCGCCGCGATGTCCGCCGCGGCCGCCGACCTGCTCGCCCCGCCCGACGCGTCCCGGCTGGTGCTCTTCGGCGGTGGCCCGCAGGCCCACAGCCATCTGGCCGCGCTGCGTGCGATCCGCCCGCTCACCCAGGTCACCGTCGTCGGCCGCACCCCGGAGCGGGCCCGCCAACTGGTCGACGGCTTCCCGGAAACCGCCGGGGTCCGCCTCCTGGCCGGTGCACCGGACGCGGTCGCGGACGCCGATCTGATCGCCTGCTGCACCACGGCCCGCACCCCGCTGTTCGACGGAACCCTGCTGCCCCCGCACGCCACCGTGATGGCCGTGGGATCACATGAACCGGGCGCCAGGGAGGTCGACGACCACACCGTCCGCCACGCCACCGTGGTGGTCGAGTCCCGCGCCGCCGCCACCCGGGAGGCGGGCGACCTCATCCAGGTCATCGACCGCGGCCTGCTCGACCCCGCCCAACTGCTGCCCCTCGCCGACCTGGTGCGCCACCGGCCTGGCGGCCCGGCCGTGGACGGCGGACGTCCCCGGCTGTTCAAGAGCGTCGGGATGGCGTGGGAGGATCTGGTGCTCGCCGGTACCGTCTATGAGGCCATCGAATCCGGTCGGGCCGACCAGAGCGCCCGATGAAGGAGACCGCCATGTCCGTGGACGAGAGGGCCACCACGCGCCTGCCCTCGCTCCGCGGCCGGCTCAGCCTCCGCGAGGAGATCGCCGAAACCCTCCGCGGCGCGGTGATCTCCGGCGAACTGAAGCCCGGTGTCGTGTACTCCGCACCCAGCCTGGCCGAACACTTCGGGGTGTCCGCCACACCGGTACGCGAGGCCATGCTCGACCTCACCAAGGAGGGGCTGGTCGAGATCGCCCGCAACAAGGGCTTCCGCGTCACCCACCTCTCCCCGGCCGAACTGGACGACATCACCCATCTGCGCGCGCTCATCGAGATCCCGGTGATCCGGCAGATCACCGAGGCGGGCGTCGCCCCCGAGGTCATCGCGCGGCTGCGGCCACTGGCGGCGGGCATCGAGGACGCCGCGCACCGCCGCGACTTCATCGCCCACGTCACCATCGACATGGAATTCCACCTCACCCTGCTGGAACAGGCCGGGAACAGCAGGCTGGTGGAGATCGTGCGCTCCCTGCGCACCAGCTCCCGGCTCTACGGGCTGCGGACGCTCACCGAAGGCAGCGCCCTGTTCGACTCCTCCCACGAACACGCCGAACTTCTCGACCTCATCGAGGCGGGCGACGCGGACGGCGCGGAGGCCCTCATGCGCCGCCACCTCGGCCACGTCCGCGGCATCTGGGCCGAGGAGAACACCTCCGCCCCCGCAAGCCACCCGGGCCACCCGACCGGGGAGCCGCCCCGGTGAGCGCGTTACGCGAGGCCGAGGAGACCTACCGGCGGATGGCCTACGACACCTTCGCCCGGGACCTGAAGATGGGGTTCAACCTGGGCTTCTGCCGTACGTTCGCGGTCCCCGAAATCGCCCGGGTGCTCGCCGCCACGGGCCGGATGACCCAGCACACCCGGGTACGCGCCAAGGCCACCGGCGCGATGATGTACCGGCTCTTCGAACACGGGCTGGACAGCGAGCAGGGCGCCGAGACGATAGCGGCGCTGGACCGGCTGCACGCCCCGTTCGCCATCGGCGACGACGCCTTCCGCTATGTCCTCGCCTGCTTCGACCTCGCCCCGATGCGCTGGTGCGCGGCCCACGCGTGGCGCGCCCCCACCGACGCCGAGCGGACCGCGTCGCACACTCTGTACCTCGGCCTCGCCGACCGCATGGGCATCCCCGAAGTGCCCGCCACCTGGCGGGAGTTCGAAACCTGGATGGCGGACTACGAGCACGCACACTTCGCCGCCTCCCCGCAGGGCCGGACGTTGTGGGCGGCCACTCGGGGCATGCTGGCCGACCGGGTCCCCGGGGTGCTCGGCCCGCTCGCGGGCGCGGCCGCCGACAGCCTCCTCGACGACCGGGTGCGGGAGGCCTTCGGTGCCCGACGGCCCCGGCGCCGGTCCGCGGCGCCACCCGGGCCGCGCTGCGGGCACGGGCCAAGGGGGTCTAGGAGAGGCCGTGGACGATGTCCGCGGTCGCCGGGTACAGCGCGCGGTAGCGCGTGTACAGCTCGTCGTAGCGTGCCGTGGTGGCCGGGCCGGGGTGGCATCGGGCGGCGGGCGGATTCCACCGGGCGATGTCGGCGTCCCCGACGGCGGAGGCGGCGAGGAACGCCGAACCGAGGCTCGCGCCGATCGTGTGGGTGGGGATGTCCTGGGTCAGCCCGGTGATGTCGGAGACGATCTGCGTCCACAGATGCCCCTGGGCGCCACCGCCCACGGCCACCACCCGGTCGATGCGGCCACCGGCGGCGCGGATCGCCTCCACGTTGTGGCGGACGCCGAAACCGGTGGCCTCCAGCGCGGCGCGGTAGAGATCGCCGCGGGTGTGGGCGAGGGTGAGGCCCGCGAGGACGCCGCGCGCCGCGGGGTCGGCGACGGGGGTGCGCTCCCCGTCGAAGTACGGCAGCATCAGCAGCCCGCGCGCACCCGGCCCCGAGGTCTCCGCCTCGGCCAGCAGCTCGGGCACGGACGGGTCCCCGAACAGTGAGCGCAGCCAGTCGGTGATGGCGCCCGAGGACGCCATGCCACCGGCCAGGTTGCGGGTGCCCGGGAGCGCCCCGACGGTGCCCCACAGGGCGGGGAAGGTGACGCGCTCCTCGACCGTGTTGATGAGGAACATCGTCGAGCCGTACATCAGCATCAGATCACCGGCGTTGTGCGCGTCGCCGCTGACCGCCTCCGCCCAGGCGTCGATGGTGCCGACCGTCACCGGGGTGCCCGCCGCGAGCCCGGTCGCCTCCGCTGCCCAGGCCGACACCCGGCCCGCCGTGTCCCCGGACCAGCCGAGCCGGGGCAGTTCGATCCGCCCGGCCAGCCCGTCCGACCAGGGGCGGTACCAGTCGAGGGCGCCGGTGTCGTAGAGCGGGGTGCACTGGCTGGCCGAGTGGTGGTCCAGTACGTATTCCCCGGTGAGCCGGTGCACCAGCCATGAGCTGGGCATGAACAGCCGCCGGGCGCGGGCGAACACACCGGGCTCGTGCCGCGCCAGCCACGCGAGCTTGGGGCCGACGGCCTGGGTGGAGAGCACCGAACCGCAGCGGCGCAGGATCTCCTCGCGGCCCAGCTTGTCCTCCAGCTCGCGGATCTGCTCGGTGGCGCGGGTGTCGATCCCGTACAGCAGGGCCGGGCGCAGCGGCTCTCCGGCGTCGTCCGTGACCGCGACACACGGCCCCATCCCGCTGACCCCGACCGCCTCCACGGTCACCTCGGCGGAGCCGAGCAGATCCCGCACCAGGGTGAGGAACTCCCGCCACCACACCTGCGGGTCCATCTCCACCCAGCCCGGGTGCGGCCGGTCGACGGAGTGCCGTACGACGGACTGGGCGAGGACCGTGCCGTCCGTCGACACCAGTACGCCCTTGGAGCTGGAGGTCCCGATGTCCACACCCACGACGGCGCGTCGCGGGGCGCTGTGCGACGTCATCGTCCGGCCTCGATCGCCACGTCGCCGCACAGGTGCACGGCCACTCCCAGCCGGGCGAAGGCCGCCGCCTTGGCGGTCAGCGCGCGGTCGGCCACCTCGGCGTCGGGCGCGTACACCACCTGGATGTGGTTGGCCTTGTGGCGGGCCATGAACTGGTCGCGGCTCACTCCGTCGAGGACCGCGTGCATGATCGGCCACTCCGGGTTGGTGGCCGCTCGGCGCCGCCGCGTCTCCTCCTCGGGCAGCTCCACCGCCCGGCCGCGGCCGATGTCCAGATGCAGCGCGCCGTCGGCGATGTACAGCCGCGACCAGACGAGCTCGCCGGGCCGGGACACCCCGGACAGGGTGCCGCCACCGGCCGGGAAGTACACGGGGTTCTGCCGCAGGGAGACGGCCTCGGCATAGCCACCGGCCAGATGGGAGGCCGGGATGGAGCCGGAGATCTCGAAGACCCAGACGAACCGCCCGTCGTACTCCTCGCCCCAGCGGACGTCGTGCAGCGTGGTGGCCGGGTCGAGGCCCATCGCCGTCCAGAGGCGGTTGCTGAGCAGCGCGTCCACCGCCACGCCCTCGTCCACCTCGTTGAAGTGGGGGAGGGGACGGTCCTCCCACAGCACCCGGGAGCCGTCGCGGCTGCGCACCGGGGGACGCTCGGCGTTGTTCAGCAGCCCTTCGGCGAGGTCGGACGCGGCCACCAGGTCCTTCAGGCCCTGCTGGTACTGGATGCCGACCGCGTCCAGCCCGAAGTCGTCGCTGATGCGCAGCGCGGCGATGTACATCGCGAACTGCTGGCGCAGCTGTTCGGCGGTCAGCTCGGTGGCCTCATCCGTACCCGTCTCGAAACGCATGCCGCGCTCGGTGAGCCACTCGTGTACCGCGGTGGTCTCCGCCTCCGGCACCATGGACATCTCGGCGAACAGCGCGCTCTGCGACAGGCGTTCCTTGTGGACGCCGAGAGGGTTGAGGAGTTCGTCGTCGATGATGGCGTTGTACATGCCCATGCAGCCCTCGTCGAAGACCCCGATGATGGCCTTGTCCGCCATCAGCTGGTCGGCGACCGCGTGTCCCAGCTCGCGTTCGGGCGTGGCAGCGAGCGGCGGCAGCGGCCGCACGTGCGAGGCGTCTTGGGCAACGCCGCCGGTGTCCACCCAGCTCCGCAGGCCCTCCGTGAACCAGTCGTCGGTGAAGTCCACGCTCCACAGTGTGGAGTACTCCTTGCCCATCTTGGTCAGGCCCGCGTTCACCCCGAGCAGCCCCACCAGGCCGGGCCAGGTGCCGTCGAAGTTGGCCACGGTCAGGATGGGGCCGCGGTGGGTGCGCAGCCCGGCCAGCACATGGTGGCTGTACTGCCACACCGCCTCGGCGACCACCAGGGGCGCGTCGGAGGGGATCGAGCGGAAGACGGTCAGCCCCATGCGCTGGCTGTCGATGAAGCCATGGCCCTTGACCGGGTCCACCTCATGCGCCCGGCGCACCGTCCAGCCGAGCTTCCCGAGGGCGTCACCCAGCGCGGCTTCCATCGCCTCCTGGACCGGCCACCCCGCGGCATTGGCGGAGGGGCGCAGATCGCCGCTGGCCACCAGCCAGACCGTAGCGGGCTCGACGGTCGGCCTCGGCGTACTGACCGGCACGGTGTACGGCATGTGCGGCACCACATTCCCTGCGTCAACGATGGGCACCGCGACGGCCGCCGCGGGTGCCCGCAGGCTCTCAGAAATCGATTTCTCAGACAAGAGCCGGACGCCGGTGCGGTCGAATCCGGCGCCGGTGGTGAGGGCGCGGGGAGAGATGGCTACCGTGGGTGAGGTGACACCAACGCCGACGATCAAAACCGTTGCCGAGGCGGCGGGGGTCTCCCCGGCCTCCGTCTCCCGGGCCCTCAACGGCAATCCGTCCATCGCGCCGGAGATCGTCGAGCGGGTGATGCGGGCCGCCGACGCGGTGGGATACCGGCCGAACGGGATCGCCCGGAGCCTGCGCACCCGCACCACCAAGGTCATCGCGCTGCTCATCCCCGACATCGGCAACCCGTTCTTCACCGCGGTCGCGCGCGGCGTCACCGACGCCGCCGAGGCGGAGGGCTACACGGTCCTGCTCTGCAACACCGACGAGGACCCCGAGAAGGAACGCCGCCACCTCGCCGTGGCCGAGCAGGCCCGGGTGGCCGGGGTCGTCCTGTCCCCCCAGGGCCGGGACACCGACATCTCACGGCTGCGCCAGAGCCGTATCCCGGTCGTGGTGATCGACCGCCCGCTGCGTGAGAAGACCGACGCCATCGTGGTGCGCTCCTTCGCGGGCGCACGCGCCGCCACCAGCCATCTCATCGACCAGGGCTGGTCACGCCCGGCCTGCGTCACCGGCCCGGCCTCCGCCGACACCGCCCGGGCCCGGCTGCGCGGCTACCGCGCGGCCATCCGGGAGCACAGCGGCCTGCCGGAGATCGTCGCGCACGCCGACTTCCGGCAGGAGGGCGCGACGCTCGCCGCCCGGGAGCTGCTGGACCAGCCCGATCCGCCCGACGCGTTCTTCGTCGCCAACGCCCCGATGGCCCTCGGCACTCTGGCCGCGCTCGCCGAACGGAACCTGCGCGTCGGCTCCGACGTCGGCTTCGTCTCGTTCGACGACGCCCCCTGGGCCCCGTACATGACCCCGCCCATCTCGGTGGTCGCCCAGCCCGCCCACCCCCTGGGCGAACGCGCGGCCCGGCTCCTGCTGGAGTCGCTCCAGGCCCCCGCCGAACGGCGCCCCCGCCGCATCACCTTGTCCCCCACCCTCATAGTCCGCGCCAGCTCCCTCCGGCCGCCGCAGGGCTGAGCCGGGCCCGTCAAGGTCCGAACGCCGCCGCCCCGGGTATGCCGTCCCCGCGAACGGACTAGGGGATTCCGCAGTTTGGTATGGACCAGGGCGAGCAGACGGGTCCGGGAGTACGGGCCATGAAGGGCCCATCACACCAAGGAGGTGTCCGTATGGCCATACGGACGACACCCAGCCGGTTCGCCGGGGCCACCGTTGCCGCCGTTACGGGGATGCTGTGCGGCCCGTGGGCGCAGACCGCCTCGGCCGCCGCGCCCGACGCGTTATCCGGCGGGCGGCACTGCGTGGTCGACGCGCGCAGTGGGCAGCAGAGCTGTTTCGGCACGTTCACCGAGGCGGTGGGGAGCGCCACCGGCGGCCGGATCGCCGACGCTCCCGCCACGCCGCAGGCGGCTGCCGCCTCGAAGGCATTCCGGGCCGAGGCGGCCGAGGCCGATGTCGGGGCGCAGGGGGACGTCATCCAGGGGACGTTCTTCGACGAGAAGGGGTTCACGGGGGCCTCGCTCACCGTCACCGGGCCCGGGCTGTGCGAGAAGGACGGCTGGGTCGACTGGCAATTCGACCTCGGTGACGACTGGAAGAACCGCATTTCCTCGGTGCAGCCGTGGGGCAACTGCGCCGTCTGGCTCTATCCGGAGCCGGGCCTCGGCGGCGACCGTGACGGGCCGTTCGACGAGAACACCGACGACGTGGGTCAGGCGATGAACGACCGCGCCCAGTCGATCGGCTTCAGCTGAGCCCCACTTCAGCCGCGGTCCGCACGGATCGCGGAACCCCCACAAGAAAGCACCCGACATGAGTCGTATCCGCACATCCCGGACCCGTAGCGCCGTCTTACTGGCGGCACTGGCCACCGTGGGCGGCATGGCCCTCGCCGCCCCCGCGCAGGCCGAGGAGACCCCCACCAGCCGCGAACTGCTCGACAAGTGCGACAACGGCACCGACTCCTGCGTCTTCCACCCCGAGGGCGCGCCCACGGACAGCGTGGGGGAGTCGCACCAGGTCGGCGACAGCGCCTACAACTGCACTCAGGACCTCCAGCGTTCCAGCATCGCCTGGGCCGACACGACCGGTGAGACCAACAGCCTCGGGGTCTCGCTCAGTGCCGAGTACGGCTTCTCGGAGGTCTTCAAGGTGAGCGTCGAGACGTCGTACGGACACACCTGGGAGAGCTCCCACACCGAGACCGACACCACCAACGTGGACGTCCGCCCCGGTGAGGTGGGCTGGGTCACCCGCGCGCCCCAGACGCAACGGGTGAAGGGCACGTATGAACTGCACTTCGAGGACAAGTTCTAAGGCCACTACATCTGGTACGTGCCGTTCGACGCGACCGGCCCCAAGCCGGACGCGCCCAGTACCAAGACCCAGCACACCCGTGCCATGACGGACCAGGAGAAGGCCGAGCACTGCGGCTAGGCGGTGCTCCCCGGGCTCGTGGCCACCCCCGGGCCCGGGGTCAGGTCCGGTTCGCCGGTGCGCTGGGCGGGCAGCGGCACCTGGCCCGGCTGGGGCTGGTGGAGGACGACGGTACGCATCGGCAGCGGGATCTCGATGCCCTCGGCCTGGTAGCGCCGGTGCAGCCGCTTCATGAACTCGTGCTTGATCAGATACTGGTCGCTGAACTCCAGCGCCCCCAGGAACACCGAGAAGTCGATGCCGGACTCGCCGAAAGTGTGGAAGCGGACACTCGGCTCGAAATCGACCACGCCGCCCAAGACATCGGCCATCACCTTCGCGCCGACCTCGGCCGTCACCTGCTCCACATGTTCGAGGTCGCTGCGGTAGGCGACCCGCACCTGCACCATCACCGACATCTCCTGCCCCGGCTGGTGGTAGTTGGTGGTGATGGTGCCGGCCAGCTTGGCATTGGGGATGATCACGAGGTTGTCAGACAGCTGACGGATCGTGGTGTTACGCCAGTTGATGTCCACGACGTACCCCTCCTCCCCGCTGCTGAGCCGGATGTAATGGCCGGGCTGCACCGTCTTGGACGCCAGGATGTGCACGCCCGCGAACAGGTTGGCCAGGGTGTCCTGCAGGGCCAGCGCGACCGCCAGACCGCCCACGCCGAGCGCGGTGAGCAGCGGCGCGATCGAGATGCCCAGCGTCTGCAGCAGGATCAGCACGCCCATCATCAGCACCGCGATGCGGGTGATGTTGACGAAGATGGTGGCCGTGCCCGCCACTCCGGACCGGGACAGCGCCAGCGTCTGCACCAGACCGGCGACCACCCGCGCCGCCGTGACCGTGGTGGCCAGGATCAGCGCCGCGATCACCACCTGGTTGACGGTGTGACCGAGGGTACGGGTCAGCGGCAGCGCAGCGGCCGCGGACGACACGCCGACGGACATGGCCGCCCAGGGGGCCAGGGTGCGCAGGGTGGCGACGATGACGTCGTCCCCGCTCCACCGCGTCCTGCGCGCCCGCTCGCCCAGCCAGCGCAGGGCCATCCGGGCCAGCAGACCGGCCGCCGCGGCGCCGACCAGCGCGGCGGCGACGACGATGACGTCGTGCAGCGTGAGTGCCCGGTTCACCGTTCGCCTCCCGGCGTACCGGCGGCCGCCGCCCTCGGGGCGGCGGGCCGCGTCGTCGCCAACCCGGAGTCCTGTCTGCTGCTCACCTGGTCACCTTGTTCGTGCGGAGGATGTGCTGATGATGTCGGGGTACGTACACACGACCTCGACGTGACCTGCCATCTTGCCGCATCCCGTCAACCCGCTGATGACCGCCCGGCCATGACCGTGGACCCGGAATTGGCCTGTCGTCACAGCATGGCCCACGTCGACAACATGGGCACCGTGAGGACTATGGATGACATGGATCTCATTCCGCACGGCCCCACCGACGACGACCCCAACCCGCTGAACCGGCTCTCCCTCGACCGGCTGCGGCTCCGGACCAGTATGAAGTGGCGCACCTACCCGGACGACGTGCTGCCGCTGTGGGTGGCCGAGATGGACGTCCCGCTCGCCGAGCCGGTGGTGCGGGCGGTCACGGACGCGATGGCCCTCGGCGACACCGGCTATCCGGCCGGTACGGCGTACGCCGAGGCGCTGGCGGGCTTCGCCCGGGAGCGCTGGGGCTGGGACGGACTCGCCGTGGAGCGCACGGCGATCGTGCCCGATGTGATGCTGGGCGTCGTCGAGGCGCTCAAGCTGATCAGCGGTCCGGGGGACGCGGTGGTGGTCAACTGTCCGGTCTATCCGCCCTTCTACCCCTTCGTGGAGCACCTGGACCGCCGGATCGTGGAGGCGCCGCTCGGCGCGGACCTGCGGCTCGACCTCGTCGCGCTGGAGGACGCCTTCCGGCGCGCCACCGCGGGCGGCCGACGCGCCGCCTACCTGCTGTGCAGCCCGCACAATCCGACCGGAACCGTGCACACCGCCGAGGAACTGGCCGCCGTCGCCGCCCTCGCCGGCCGCCATGGCGTACGGGTCGTGGCCGACGAGATCCACGCTCCCCTGGTGGCCCCGGGGACCGTCTTCACCCCGTATCTGAGCGTGCCCGGCGGGGAGAAGGGGCTGTCGCTGATGTCGGCCACCAAGGGGTGGAACCTCGCCGGGCTCAAGGCCGCGCTGCTCATCGCCGGAACCGCGGCCGCCGAGGACCTGGCGCGCCTCCCCGAAGAGGTCGGCCACGGCCCCAGCCACATCGGCGTCATCGCCCACACCGCCGCGCTGCGCGAGGGCGTGGACTGGCTGGACGCCCTCCTCAAGGGGCTCGACGACAACCGGCGGCTGCTCGCCGACCTGCTGGCCCGGCAGTTGCCCGGGGTGCGCTACCGGCCGGGCCCGGCGACCTTCCTCGCCTGGCTCGACTGCCGCGCCCTGGACCTGGGGGACGACCCCGCCGCCGTCTTCCTCGACCGCGGCCGGGTGGCCCTCAACTCCGGCCTGCCCTTCGGCACGGGCGGGGCGGGCCATGTCCGGCTGAACCTGGGCACCTCGCCGCAGCTGATCGCCGAGGCGGTACGGCGGATGTCGGTTGCCCTCACCTGACGCACGCTCTCACCTGAACGCACGCCCGGACCGCTCCACCCCGGCGGCGAGCAGCAGCCGGGGTGGAGCGGTCCGGTTCGGGCCGTCAGTACTGTCAGCCGGTCGGGTCGGTGATCCACCAGGCCGCGGCGCTCCCCGGCAGCGTCCCGGGCGGGCAGGAGGCGCTGGCCAGAATGGGCGCCCCGGTGACCGGAGCCGGGACCGGGTGGCCGCTGAAGTTGATCGCGCACACCAGTCCGTCGCCGCGCATGAACGCCAGCACCTCGGGCGGCGACTCCAGCCACACCAGCGGGCCCTCGCCCATCTGCGGAAGGCTGCGCCGCAGATACAGCCCCTCGCGGTACAGGTGCCAGAACGAATTGGTGTCGGCCAGGGCCCGGTCGGTGGCGTGTTCGGCGAACCACTCGGGCTGCGGCAGCCAGGGCTGGGCCACGGCCTCGCCGGTGGTGAAGCCGAACGGCGAGGCGTGGCCCGACCACGGCAGCGGCACCCGGCAGCCGTCGCGGATGTGCTGACGGCTGCCGGTGCGGCGGAAGATGGGGTCGGTCAGCACCTCGTCCGGCAGGTCGACCACCTCGGGCAGCCCCAGCTCCTCGCCCTGGTAGACGTACGCGGCGCCGGGCAGGGCGAGCATCAGCAGGGCGGCGGCCCGGGCCCGGGCCGGACCCAGGCACGACACCTCGCCGGTCGCCGGTTCGCCCGCGTACCGGGTGACGGTGCGGACCTGGTCGTGGTTGTTGAGGACCCAGGTGACGGTGGAGCCGGTGTCGACGATGTCCCGCATCGCCTCGCTGATCACCTTGCGGAAGACGTCCGGGTTCCAGGGGGCGGTGAGCAGATGGAAGAAGAAGGCCTGGTGGAGTTCGTCGGAACGGACGTACTTGGCCTGCTCCAGCGGCGTGGAGACGGAGACCTCGCCGACCAGCAGCCGGTCGTTGCCGTCGCGGGCCGCGTACTCGTCGCAGATGGCGCGCCAGCGGCGCCACTCCTCGTGGATCTCCGGCTGGTTCCAGGCGAGGGGGTTGACGGAGTCGCGGGTGCGTTCGTCGATGGTGGGGTCGTCGGAGTCGGGCAGGTCGGGGTGTTTGAACAGGCCCGCCGCCACATCGATGCGGAACCCGTCGACGCCCCGGTCGAGCCAGAAGCGCAGCACGTCGTGGAAGTGCTCGCCGACCGACGGCTCGCGCCAGTTGAGGTCGGGCTGTTCGGGGGTGAAGAGGTGGAGGTACCACTGACCGGGGGTGCCGTCCGGTTCGGTGACCCGGCTCCAGGCGGGGCCGCCGAACATGGCGTGCCAGTTGTTGGGCGGCAGTTCGCCGTCCGCTCCCCGGCCGTCGGCGAAGTGGAAGCGGGCCCGGGACGGTCCGCCGGGCCCCTCGGCCAGGGCGGCCCGGAACCAGGCGTGTTCGCTGGAGCAGTGGTTGGGGACGATGTCCATGAGGACCTTCAGCCCGAGCCGGTGGGCGTCGTGGACCAGCCGGTCGAACTCGTCCAGATCACCGAAGATCGGGTCGACGCCGAGGTAGTCGGCCACGTCGTACCCGTGGTCGTGCTGCGGCGACGGGTAGAACGGGCTGAGCCAGATCCCGTCCACGCCCAGCTTCTTGAGGTACGGCAGCCCCAGCCGGGCCCCGGCGAGGTCGCCGATGCCGTCCCCGGTGCTGTCGAGGAAGCTGCGGAGGTAGATCTGGTAGATCACCGCGTCACGCCACCAGGCGTTCGGTGAGCCCTCCGCGCGGTGCGTGGAGGGGCGGGGCGCCATGGTGGCGGTGGTGAGGCCCGATGCCTCGTCACTGGCCGGTATCGAGGTCGTCCGGCGCTCATCCGGGGCTGTCATGCGTCCATCCCATTACTGGTTCGTGCTGCTCTTGCTGGTGCGATTGCCGACCGGGGAAGCCGGTCGGGCAGGGGCGGTCCGGAGCCGTGCGGCAGACTGTCGCGGTCGGCAGCGGGGTGTTCGGCAGCGGGGTGTGCGCGCGATCGCCGGTGAAATGCGGCGCGGTTGGCGCTGGTAGGCCCCGGGCCGGGTCTCAGACGCCGCGTGCGGCGGGGGTTTTACCGGGGGCCTCACGGTGGGCGGCCGGGCGGCGCGGGGCCGCGGCCGGGTGCGGCGCGTCGGCGGCCGGGGCGGGGGCGGCGTACGGCTCCCCGGCGGGCATGCGGTGCCTCTGACTGCTCACGGACAGGCCCTCTCGTGCGGCACATCACCGTTGATGTATCGATAAAGCACAGTGGCATAAGATGGGGGTGAGCGGCAAGCGATCACGAGAAGCCGGAACAAACCGGGGAGAGCGGATGGCGACGCTGAAGGATGTGGCCCGCACGGCGGGGGTCTCGGTGATGAGCGTCTCCAACGTCCTCAACGACACCGGCCGTTTCTCCGCCACCATGCGCGAACGCGTGCTCCAGGCCGCCGAGGAGGTCGGTTACGCGGGCCCCGACCCGGCCGCCGCCTCGCTCCGGCGCGGACGTACCGGCACCGTCGGGGTGGTGCTGCCCCTCCCGCTGGAGACGGCCTTCGCCGATCCGGCCGCCACGGCCTTCCTGGAGGGCGTGGCCCGCGAGTTCCAGCGGCGCCGCACCACCATGACCCTGCTCGCCCTGCCGCCCGCCGTGGGACCGCTGGCCCGGCATGCCACCGCCCCCGTCCAGCAGGTGGCCGACGCGCCGCTCGCCGCGCTGGAGAAGGCCGTGATCGACGCCGCGCTCCTGTACAGCGTGGAGGAGGACCACCCCGGCCTGGACATCCTGGTCAAGCGCGAACTGCCGGTGCTGGCCGTGGACTCGCCCGGCCATGACACCGGCCGTGAGCGCTTCGGCGACGCCTGGGCGGGCTTCGTCACCGTCGACGACTTCGGCGGCGCCAGGTGTGCCGCCCGCCATCTGGTCGGCCTCGGTCACCGGCGGGCCGCGATCCTGGTCGACCGGCTCGCCGTTCAGCCCCGGCTCGGCCCGGCCACCTGGCCCCAGGCGCTCGCCACCACCAGCGCGATCCTGCGCCGCCGGCTGCTGGGCTACCGCGACGCCTGGGCCGAGGCGGGGCTGCCGTTCACGGACCTCACCGTCATCGAATGCGGCCGGAACGACATCGCGGCGATCCGCACGGCCGTTCACACCCTGCTCACCGCGCCGGGCCCGCGCCCCACCGCGCTGCTCGCCGTCTCCGACACCCTCGCGCTCGGCGCGTGCGCGGCCGCTCGGGACCACGGTCTCACCGTGCCCGGTGACCTGGCCGTCATCGGCTACGACGACATTCCGGCGGCCGCCACCGCCGCCGTCCCCCTCACCACGGTCCATCAGCCCACCGTGGAGAAGGGCGAATCGGCGGCCCGGCGGCTCCTCGATCACACCGACCATCACATCGAGCACCGCTCCGACGACCGCTCCGACCACGGTCGCCCCACCGTGCCGACAGCCGGTGCGGCGCCGCCGGAACTCCCCACCCGCCTCGTCATCCGCGCCAGCACACCGGCCTGACGCGCCGGACGTAGTCGCCGAGCGCCCACCGGGGGACCCACCCCCGCTCCCGGGCCCTGGTGGTGTCGAGGACGACGGTGTGCGCGAGCTGGTCCACCGCGTAGCGGGTCAGCACCGGCCGGGCGTCCGGCCGGTGGCGCGCGGCGGTCTCCAGCGCCCGGGCCGCCGCCATGGCGAGCGGGCGCGGCAGATGGCCGACGCGGACCCGCCTGCCGTGCGCGCGCAGCACCTCGCGGACCGCCCGGTCGCGGCGGTAGGGCGCGGCGTCGGCGATGTTGTACGCGCCCGGCGGCCAGCCCTCGGCGGCGGCCACACAGGCGTCGGCGAGGTTTTCGACGGCGGTGAGGCTGAGCGTCACATCCGGCCCCGGCAGCAGCAGAAGCCCGCCGCGGACCCGGCCCAGCAGCCGTGGCACCAGATACGGGTCGCCCGTCCCGTACACGGCCCGCGGCCGCAGCACGACCGCACCGGCCTCCAGCGCCAGCCGCTCACCCGCCGCCTTCGTCCGGCCGTACGCGTTGAGCTGGCCGGAGACGGGATGGTCCTCGGCCACCAGGCGGCGGCCGGGCCGCGGATCGTACACACTGGCGCTGCTCACCCACACCACCGGCCGCCCGCCCGCCGCCCGCAACAGCCGGGCCGCGCCCTCGACGTTGACGGCACGCATCTCGTCCTCGGCGGCCGACCCCGCCGCCGGGTCGCCGACGGCCGCCGCGCAGTGCACCACCAGGTCGGCGCCGGTGAGATCGGGCGTCTCGCGTGCGGCGTCCCACCGGATATGCCGCCCCACCGGCCCGCCGCGCCGCCCCACGCACAGCACCTCGGCACCTGACGCCGCGACCGCCCGGGCGACGTACGCACCGCAGAAGCCGCTCGCCCCGGTGACGGCCACCCGCCGCCCGGTCAGCCCGGCCTGGCCGGTCACGGGCGCTCCCGCGCGCGGACGGTCAGCGCCCGCCAGCCGGGGAGCGCGGCGTGGCGCTCCGCCCGGGCGCGGACCACGGCCGGACGGTACGGGGACAGCGCGGCGAGGGTGTCCCGGAGCTGGGCCCGGGCCAGCCGCGCGCCCGGGCAGGCGTGCGGGCCCGCGCCGAAGACGAGCTGGGAGACGGCCGGTTTGACCGGGCACCGGGCGTCGGGGCCCGTGCGGTGGGCCCGTACGGCGTGGCGCGCGACCAGGACGATCCGGTCGCCGCGCCGGATCGTCACCCCCGCCACGGTGGCATCGGCGGCGGCGACCCGCGGCAGAACGGGCGACGGGGCCACCACGCGCAGGAGTTCGGCCACCAGCGCCGGGCGCAGACGATCGTCCGCGGCCTCTTCCCACAGCCCGGCGTCGGCACACCAGGCCGCCGCACGGGGGAGGGCGGCGACCGTGGTGGTGACGGCTGCGGTGGCCAGCATCGCGCGCAGCGCACCGTCGTCCCGCCCGTCGGCGGCCAGCAGGGCCTGAAGACGGCGCGCCGCCGCCGTCGCGCCGCCCGCGCCCCCGGGGCGGCGCGGGCCCGGCAGATGGTCCCGTACGGCCGCCGCCGCGGCGTCGGACGCGGCCGACGCCACCGCCCGCGGATCGGCGTCGACGTCCAGCAGGGCGCACACCGTGGCCCCCGCCACTTCGCGCGCCACCGCCACCAGGTCCACCGTGCCGCCGGGCTCCGCGAGGGGGCCCAGCCGCCGGGTGAGGACGGCGCGCCACACCGGTCGCAGCCGCTCCACACCGGCCGCACCGAGGCCGTCGGCGAGCCCCCGCCGGGTCGCACGGTGGCCGCCGCCCTCCTGATCGAACAGCAGCCCGCTCGCCTGGGGCCCGGACAGTGCGCCCCACGCCTGGGGCCCGGACAGCGCGGCCCGCGCCGCGCCACCGGTCGAGCCCTCGGCGTCGCGGTCCAGCGGGACCCGGGTGAGCACCTGGCGGCAGGCGTCGGCGTCGTGCACCAAAACCGTGGACCCGAGGCGCACGGCCGGGCGGGCGCGGGTGGCGGCGAGCAGGGCGAGGAGCACCGGGTGCGCCGCCTGGTAGACGCGGCGGTCCCGGCGGCGGGCCCGCCGGTACGCCCGGTCCGGCGGTGTCATGACGGGGTGTCCGCCCCGCGGGCGCCCCGTGCGCCGTCCGCCCGGCGGTGGGGCCGGAGGCGGCGTACGGAAGCGGGCGCGGCCGGGCCGTCCAGCTGGGCCGCCGCCCGCCGGGCCGCCTCCGCGCGGTCCGGTTTGCGGGAGCGGCCGGTGAGCGGGATGTCGGTGAGCAGCACCGCGTCGGGGCGGGCGGAGCCCATCCGTTCCAGCGGCCCGGCCAGCAGGGCGCGCACCCGGCGCGGGTCGGCCCCGGGGCTCGGCTGGACGAGCGCGACGAGCCGTTCGTCCCCGTCGCCCTCGGGTACGCCGACGAGGAGGGCCAGTTCGACCCCGGAGACGTGCAGCGACGGCTCGTACAGCCCCGGGTAGATGTTCTCGGCGCCGCGCAGCACCATGGTCTTCAGCCGCCCCTCCAGCACGATCCGGCCGCCCTCCCACCGGGCCCGGTCGCCGGTCCGCACCCACGGGTCGGGCGCCTCGCCCAGATAGCGGTGGCGGGCGGCGGGCCCGGCCAGCAGCAGTTCGCCGTGGCCCGGCGCCATGCCGTCCAGCCGGGCCCGGACGCCCGGCAGCGGCGCCCCGGCCAGATCGCCGGTCCCGCCGAAGGCCGCCTTCTCGGCCGCCTCGACGGCGGCGGCCGGGAAGAGTTCGGTGAGCGCGTACACCCCCCACGCCTCGTCCGCCCCCGCCCGCTTGACCCGGGCCAGCAGCTCGGCGCCGGCCGGTGCCGAGCCGGTCCAGACCCGGCCGGTGAAGCGGGCCGAGGCGGCGAGCGCGGCCCGCAGCTGGGGTGGCGTCAGATAGGTGGCCTGCGGGGCGAGCCGCCCGAGCTGCCGGGCGAGGACGCGCGGCGCGCGGGCGGGCAGTGCGACGGGGGCGCCCCGCGCCAGCGACGGCAGCAGTACGAAGAACGTGCCACCGAGCACGGGCGCGTCCGGCCGGGGTTCGACCAAGTCCGCCACCGACCGCATCCCGGCGGCGAGTCCGGCCCGGGAGTGCACTACTGCGCGCGGCCGGGACGTCGTACCGGAGGTGAAGACGATGACGGCATCCGACGAGGCGTCGTCACCCGCGACGGGCAGCGCCACCCGCGACGCGGACAGGTCCAGCGACGGCGCGCAGCCCGGCAGCCGCCGCCCCAGCGTGGCCACCGGCCCGAGCGTGGCGAGGTCGGGCAGCGCGAGCCGGGCCCGCCGGGCCAGCGGACGGGCCCACCCGGCCACGGCCTGGGCGGCGGCATCGGCGAGGACGAGGGCGGGCCGGGCCAGCGCGAGCCGGGCGCTGAGCACATCGGGGCCGACGGACGGGTCCAGGACGGCGGCCCGCAGCCCCAGCCGGTGCGCGGCGAGCATCACGGCGAGCGCGCGCGGCCCGGGGCGTATCGCGACGCCGAGGGTGTCCCCGGCGGCCAGGCCACGGGCCCGCAGCCCGGCCGCGTACGCCTCGGCGAGGTCGGCCACCTCCCCGCGGGTCGCGTGCACCCGGGGCGCGCCCGCGCGGGTGCAGCCCAGGACGGCCGGGCGGTGCGGATGGGCCCGCAGGGTGTGTGCGAGACGGTCCAGCATCAGCGCGGGTCCTCCCCGTGGCGGCCGCTGCCCTTGTCGAGGTACCAGCGGGCGGTTCCGATGACGCCGTAGGCGCGCAGCCGTCGTGTGGAGTTCTCCACGATCATCCCTTCGCAGCGGGCGATGGCGGTGGTGTGGCGGCGCACCCGGTTGAGGAACGCCCGGTCGGTGGGGGAGGGGCGCCGTGGCATGCCACCGGCGTCGAGGTACAGCCCGGCGGTGATGGCCATGTTGTTGCCCGCGTGCATCCGGTACGGCGCGAGATAGCCGCGCCGCCTGCGGTGGGCGGGCCGCAGCCGCCCGAAGAGGGCCGCGAGGGACACCAGGAGGCGGAAGGCGGCGCGGCCGAGCGGCCCGTGCTCGTCGCGGCGCGCGGTGATCCGGCCGCAGGCCATGCCCCGTCCGGCGGTGCCCAGCGCGGCCCGCGCGGCGGCCGTCCAGCCGGGGCGGGGCAGACAGTCGGCATCGGTACGGGCGACGATCCCGGCCCCCTGCCCGATCGCGTACCGGAACCCGGTGTCCACGGCGCAGCCCACCCCCTTCTCCGGCTCCGTCAGCAGCAGGACGGGAAAGGCGGCGCGCCGCGCGAAGCGGCGGACGAGGTCCCCGGTGGCGTCGGTGGAGGCGTTGTCGACGACGAGCAGGGTGAAGTCGCGGTCGTGCTGTGCGGCGAGCGCGTCGAGCGTGGCGCCGATCCTGGCCGCCTCCTGATGGGCCGGAACCACGACCCACAGCCGGGTCATGACACCTCCCACACGAGCGTCATGATGCTGACGCCGCCCCCGAGGCCGACGAACAGCACCCGGTCGCCCGGCGTCAGCCGCCCGTGCACCCGGTCCAGCTGCACCCCGAGCGAAGCGCTGGCCACATTGCCCAACTCGCCCACCGTCACGACGAGTTTGTCCCGTGGCACACCGGTTGCCTCGATGAACCGCTCCAGATACGGCACCGTCACCTGATGGACGAGCACCCGCGCGAAGTCCCGCCACTCCAGGCCGGTCCGGTGCCGCACCCGGTCCAGCGCCGAGATCCCCACCTTCTCGAAGACGGTCCGCAGATGTGCGCCGTCACCGCGGAAGTACGTCTGCTCCTCGTCGCGCGGATGCCGGGAGCCGCCGCCGAAGATGCCACCTGCGGCCCAGTGTTCGGAGTGGGTCAGGGTGTCGACGTCGAGGATGCCACCGCGGTCCACCGGCTCGACCACCACCGCCGCACCCGCGTCGCCGAAGGTGTAGCCGGCGAAGGCGTCGCGGAACGCCGTGAGGCTCGCGGGGGCACGGCGCACGGCGCGGCTCGGGGTCTCGCCGGTGACCACCAGCGCCCGGGTGGCGCGCCCGGCGAGGATCATCGCGCGTGCCAGGTCGATGCCGTTGACGAAGCTGTTGCAGGCGTTGGTGACGTCCAGTGCGTGGGCCCGGGAGCCGAGTGCGGCCTGCACCACGTGGGCGGTGGCGGGTTCGGCCATGTCGCGGGTCGCGGAGGCGAAGAGCAGCAGGTCGATGTCGAGCGGATCGAGCCCGGCGGCGTCCAGGGCCCGCCGGGCGGCGCCGATCGCGAGCGTCGAGGCGTACTCCCCGTCCGCGGCGATCCGCCGCGAACCGATCCCCGTCGCCCGCTCGAACACCCCTCGCGGCAGCGGAAGTCCGCCGCGCGCCACCTCGTCGCGCAGCTCCTCCGAGGACAGCCGCCGCCGTGGCAGCCAGGAGCCGACGGAGGTGATCCCCACCCGAGGGGGAGGCGCGGGCATGGCCGGTGAACTGGGCATGCGGTCAGCATCATCGGCGTGATCGGGGTGCGACATGAGTACGCGTACTCAAAGTTGATTCGCGATGATCCCCACAGAATCCCGTACAACCATCCTGGGCCTCCACATGTCACCTAGACGACGCAAACAGCGCCCTAGGGTTACAAGGGGGAAATATGAAGATTTCGCGCTATGTTGCCGCGACCGCGGTCCTGGCTTCCGCCGTCGCGGGCTCCGTGGTCCTGGCCCCGTCCGCCTCGGCGGCGACCAAGGCCGCGTACAACGGGGCCTGCGGCAGCGGGTACAAGGTGGTGAACTCGGCGCCGATCGGCACCCAGGGCACCGTCTTCCTGACGTACAACTCCAGCAAGGGCAAGAACTGTGTGGTCACCGTCCGCAACTCGGCCGGGGCGGCGAAGAACATGTTCGCCTACCTCTACGTGAACGGCTCGGACGACGTGCAGCTCGACGAAGGCCTGTACAAGTCCTACGCGGGCCCGATCTACGACACCGGGCGCGGGAAGTGCGTCGACTGGGCCGGGGGCATCGACAACCAGTCGACCTACACCTACGGGTCGAACTGCGCGTCCCTCAAGGAGCACCGGGTGACCAAGGGCTGGTAATCCGCACAGCCCTGCTCACCGCGTCACCCGACGCATCACCGAACGGGTCGCCGCCGCTGCCGGTCAGCGGCGGCGGCGCCGTGTCACGAACACCCCGGCGGCCGTCAGTACCGCGGCGGCCGAGCCACCCGCGACCAGCGGCATCGCGGTGCTGCCGCTGCCGCCTGACTTATCGGCGCGCCCGGACTTATCGGCGCGGCCTGACTCATCGGCGCGGTCGGCGGTGCCGTCGGCGGGCACCGGCGTGCCGCTGTTCTTCGCCCCGGCGGAGAGTACGACATCCGAGCAGGAGTAATACGTGTCCGCGGTACTGGAGTTGCGCCAGATCGTATACAGGAGCTGACGGCCGCTGCGGTCCGACGGCAGCTTCGCCTTGAGATGGTACGCACCGTCCGTCAGCGCCGGGTCCTTGATCTTCGCGAACGGCTTGGCGTCGAGATCGGACCACTTCAGCGGCTGCTTCGGATCGTAGCCCCGCTTGGTGAGATACAACTCGAAGGTGCCGGTGTGCGGAATGGTGGAGCTGTAGTCGAGCGTGAGGTCCGCTCCCGGGGCGAGCCGCGTCGAGGGCCAGTCCGCACGCGGCAGATCCAGCCCCCGGTATCCGTCGAGGCCCGCGCTGCACAGCTTTCCGTCCGGAATCCGCTCCCGGTCCCTGCCATTGACATCGGCGATGCGCAGGTTGTCCCACTGCTCGAACGCCGCGCCCCCGGCCGCCTTCGCCGCCTCGCAGGCCGCCGACCGCGCCTCCCGCCCGCCCTCCGGCGAGCAGGCCACCGTCCGGCTGACCGGGTTCACCGGCGCCCCGTGGGCCAGTGCGGGCCCGGCGCCCACCGCGATGAGCAGCAGCGAGGCGGTTCCGGTGAGGGCGGCCGAGGCGGCGGTGCGATGCGCGGTCATGCCGGGGAGTACGAGGGGGAGGGGCGGTGTGTTCAACGGCTTCGTTCAACCGGTCCGTTCAACGAGTGGGTTCAACGCGTGCGTTCAACGGGCCGCCGACGGCGCGTTACGGCCGCAGCGTGCGCGCGAACAGCGCCAGCAGCTCCTGCCAGTGCCGGTCCTCCGCGGCGGCGTCGTACATGGCGGTGTCGATCTGGGTGAACCCGTGGTGGGCGCCCTCGTACACCTCGCTGCGGTAGCGCACCCCGGCCGCGTCCAGCGCCCGCTCCAGCACGGCGATCTGGTCCGCCGGGATCGACGGGTCCTGGTCGGCGTGGCCGAAGTACAGCTCCGCCGAGATCCGGTCGGCGAGCCGGTGCGGGCTGTCCGGGGCGTCCGTGACCAGGTGGCCGCCGTGGAAGCTGGCCGCGGCCGCGACCCGCTCGGGGTGGGCCGCCGCGGTGCGCACCGCCAGCACGCCGCCCATGCAGTAGCCGACGCTGCCCACGGGCCCGTCCGTGACCAGCGGAGAGTCGGCCAGCCAGGCGAGGTAGGCGCCCGCGTCGCGCATCGCCAGCTCGGGCGTGTGCGCCTTCATCAGCGGGCCGAGGTGGTCGAAGATGTCCGACCGCTGCGAGGGGTCGATGAACTCCGGCAGCTCCACCACCGGCGCCCGCCCCGCGCGGTACAGGACGTTGGGCACCAGCACCGTGTAGCCGCTCCCGGCGAGGCGCTTCGCCGCCTCCTCGACCGTGGCACGCGGCCCGAAGGCGTCCGGGTACAGCAGGACGCCGGGATGCGGATTCCCGTCCTCGGGATGGGCCAGGTAGGCGTCGGCAATCCCGTCGGGGGTGGGGATGTCCAGGGAGGCGCCGTGCGCGGAAGCCATTGCCGCACCTTTCTCTCGCGTCGTGGGGGCGGCCCCACCGTACCGCTGCGCCCCCGGCGGCCCGTGGACCGGCTCATGCGGCTCATGTGGCCGGAGAGTGACGACCCCGAAGGGAATTGACCGAAGAGTCCGACCAGGCGGTATGTCGATGATGCAATAGCGGTGGACGTCCGGCCCCGGAGCGGACCGGGCCTCACGATGCCGCGTCGAGCGGCACATCGCACGTCAGAGGTGGAGGAACGTCATGCACCCGGTCACCGGCTCCCGCACCGTCGGCCCCGCCGCCGGTCGGCCCGCCAGCCGACTGTCTGCCGACAGGGCCCGGGCGCTGCCCCGGATGCCCGCCGCCCGCCCGCCCGTACGCTCGCGGGCCGACCCCGAGGCCATCGCCCTGCTGCACCGGACCGCCCGGGTCCTCATCGACGAACTGCCCCGGCTGACCGATGAGGTCGTCGCCCTGATGCGGGAGCGGGAACCGGTCTACAGCTCCGCCGCCATCGATCCGCAGGAACTGTGGCGGGACGTCAACGACTCGCTGTCCAACAACGTCCGCTCCCTGCTGTACCCCAAGGAGACACGGGAGCCCGCCCGCTCCGTCTCCTGGCGGATCGGCGCCGACCGCGCGGCCCAGGGCCTTCCGCTGGACGCGCTGCTGCACGGCTTCCGCATCGGGTGCACCGTCGTCTGGGACGAGCTGGTGGAAACGGCCTCGCGCGAGGACCCGGTCGGCGCCCACGGGCTGGTGCATGTGGCGTCCGACATCTGGCACTTCGTCGACGAGCACTGCACGCTCGTCTCCGAGGCGTACCACGAGGTCGGACGGCAGCTCGCCTGGCACCGCGAGAACCGGTTCCGGATCATCGTCGAGGCGCTGCTGGACGGCACCGCCCGGGTGAGCGACTTCCCCGAGGCGGAGGAGGTGCTGGGCCTGCCCGAGCAGGGGCGTTACGCGGTCGTCGCGCTGGACCACACCGGCTCCGGCCCCGGCGCACCGCGCCCGCCGGAGATCCACGGCGGCGGCCGTACGGTGTGGCACACGGGGGAGTCCACCGCCCACGCGATCGTCCTCCTCGGGGACGTCCATCCCCGGCAGGTGGCGCGGGGCCTCACCGTCCCGCAGGGCGCCCGGGCCGGGGTCAGCCCCGCCGTCACCGGCCTGGCCTCCGTGAACGCGGCCCGCCTGCTCGCCGATACGGCGCTGCGCGCATGCCCCGCCACCGGCCGGGCGGTGCTGCTGGAGGAGCACTACCCGGAGGCCCTGGTGGTGTCCGCCCCGGACCTGGCCACCGCGCTCGCCGCCCGCATGCTCGGCCCCGTCCTGGCGCTCGAACCCGCCGACCGGGACGTCCTGCTGACGACCCTGACGGCGTGGCTGGACGCCGACGGATCGGCGCGCGAGGCGGGGCGGGCGCTGTTCTGCCACCGCAACACGGTGCTCAACCGGCTGCGCCGCTACGAGCAGCTGACCGGGCGTACGCTGCACCGCCCGCGCGACGTCGTCGAGTTGTCGCTCGCCCTCGCGGCGCACGGGCTGCTGTCGCTCTGATCCCGCCCCGGCCGGGTCCCGCTCCGGCCGGGGCCGTGCGGCTGCGGTATGGACCTTTGCGGTCCACGGACCGAGAGCGGCCCCGCACGGGCCGGGAAGGGTGTGGCCCTGCACAACACCCGTCAGTGGATCATGTGCTCCTGCCACGCGGTCCCCTGACGGGCTGTACGGCGGTCCCGGTGAGCTGCTGTCGTGGCGGTTCCGTCCCACCCGCGCCGGACGGATTCGCCACGAGGAGCACGACATGTCCGATCACGCATGGGTGCAGACCACACATCCGCACCCGGTGCGCACCGCCGAAGTCATGCCACCGCGGCCGCCGGAGGCGACGGGCCCGCGCCCCGACCCGGGCACCGTCCCGAGCCCCGGGTTCCGTCCGGACCACCGCGGGGAGCGCCGGGCGCGTCGCTCGCCATGGCGGCGGCCGTGGCCGTGGACGGCGCGGGCCGCCTGCGCCGCGCTGGCCTGCCATCTGGCCGCCGTGGTCGTCAACTGCACCGCCGGTGGAGGGATCGACATCGGAGCGGGCGGCGGTTTCACGGTGGGTTCCCTGCTGGTGGGCGCCGACGCGGTGGTCCTGGTGACCGTCCTCGTCCGAGCCGAGCGGCGGGCCCCCGCCGAGGACACCCGGGAGAGAGAGCGATGAGCGGCGACTTCGAGCCGAGAACCCTGTCGTTCGTGCTGTTCGCCTGCTTCATCGCCGTATCCTTCCTGCTCTGCATCCTGGCGGCCACCGACAGCGACGACCCATCCGAGTTCTACATCGGCACCGGTTCGCTCGGCCCGATGCAGAACGGCCTGGCCATCGCGGGCGACTACATCTCGGCCGCCACCGTCCTCAGCACCACCGGCACCATCGCCATCGCCGGATTCGACGGCGTCCTCATCACCATGTCCACCGTGGTCTCGATCCTGCTGTTCATGCTGGTGATGGCCGGACCCCTGTGCGGACGCGGCCGGTACACCCTGGGCGATGTGCTGGCCGAGCGGCTGAGCGAACGCCCGGCCCGTATCGGCACCGCCGTGCTGGTGCTGGCGGTCACCATGCCGCTGCTCACCGTCCAGCTCAACGGCGCGGGCGACATGATGTCCCTGCTGATCGGCATCCCCGGCAGCGCCTCGGTCACCGGCTGCACCCTCTTCATCGGCTCCCTCATGGTCTGCTACGCCGCCCTCGGCGGGATGAAGGGCACCGGTTTCATCCAGATCCTCAAGACCGTCATCCTGCTGGGCGCGTTCATCCTGCTCGCCGTGCTCGTCGTCAAGCGCTTCGACTGGAACCCGGCGAGCCTCTTCGGCGCGGCGGCCGACAAGAGCGGCTACGGCGACGCCTTCTGGGAGTCCGGCCGCCAGTTCGGCGATTCGGTCACCGGCAAGCTGGAGGTCATCAGCATCCAGCTCACCCTGGCCGTGGGCGCGGCCTGTCTGCCGCACATCACGATGCGGCTCCACCCGATCCGCGGCGCGCGGGCCGCCCGCTCCGCCACGACCTGGGCCGTCGGCGCGGTCGCCGTGCTGGGCGGGCTGATCGTGATCGTCGGCGCCGGTGCCACGGCCATCGTCGGCACCCCGGCGCTGCGCGCCGCCGACCCCACCGGCACCAACTCCCTGCTGCTGCTCACCCGCGCGCTCGACCCGGAGGCCGAGTCGGCCCACCGCAGCCTGCTGTTCACCCTCGTCGCCTGCGCGGTCGTCATCACCACGCTCGCGGCCGTGGCGGGGCTCACCCTCGCCGCCGCGGCCTCCCTCGCCCACGATGTGCTGGCCAAGGTCTTGCTGCCGGAGCGGCTCTCCCCGGTCCGTGAACTGGCCGCGGCCCGCGCGGCGATCGTGGGCGTCGGCGTGGTGGCCGTCGCCCTGGCCATGGTGACCCAGCACTGGAACCGGCAGATCCTGATCTCCTTCACCTTCACCGCCGCGGCCTCCGCGCTCCTGCCGGTCCTGCTGTACGGGACGCTGTGGCGCGGCTTCACGGTGACCGGAATGCGCTGGGCGATGTACGGCGGCCTCGGCCTCACCCTCCTCACGATCGTCTTCTCCCCGGCGGTCTCGGGCGGCGCCCTCGCGGTCTTCCCCGACCGCGACTTCCACTGGTTCCCGCTGCGCAACCCGGGCCTGATCACCATCCCGGCGGGCTTCCTGCTGGGCTGGGCCGGTTCCCGCCTCGGAGGGCGGCCGAGCCCCGAACCCCCCTCGCCACCTGAGGAGCAGGGCGAGGATGCGAAAATTTCGCGCCATGGACGAACTGATAGATCTGCTACCGGCCGGGTGCGTACGGCTCGACGCGAGGGCGGCGGACTGGCGTGAGGCGATCGCGGTCGCCGGCGGGCTCATGGTGGACGCGGGCTTCACCACCGCCGAGTACACCGCGGAGATGATCGCGGGCGTGGAGGAGAACGGGCCGTACATCGTCGTCGCCCCCGGTGTGGCGTTCGCCCACGCGCGGCCCTCTCCCGCCGTCCGCGCGACCGGCATGTCCTGGGTGCGGCTGGCCGAGCCCGTCGCGTTCGGACACGAGACCAACGATCCGGTCACCCTGGTCGTGGCCCTCGCCGCCACGGACTCCGGCGCGCACACCGCCGCCATGGCGAGCCTGGCCCGGCTGCTCGGCGACCCCGCCGCCGCGGCCGCCCTCGCCGCGGCGCCCACCCCCGAGGCGCTGCGCACCGTGCTGAGCGGCGACGAGCACAGCCCAGCCGCCGCGAAGCCCCGGGCGGACGCGTCCTCACAGCACAAGATCCTCACGGTGTGCGGCAACGGCGTGGGCACGAGCCTGTTCCTCAAGAACACCCTGGAGCAGGTCCTGGACCGCTGGGGGTGGTCGGCTTACGTCACCGTGGAGGCCACCGACACCATCTCCGCGAAGGGCAAGGCCTCCGAGGCCGTGGCCCTGCTCACCTCCCGGGAGATCGCCAGGACCCTGGGCGATGTGGGACGGCCGGTGAAGGTGGTTCAGGACTTCACGAGCACCGCGGAGATCGACGCGGTACTCCGGGACACGTACGACGTCTGACGACGGGAACAGTGGAATTATCATGGGCTGGCTCGTAACTCCCGCGAAGTTTCTCGTGAACGAGATCCTGAGCGAACCCGCGTATCTGATCGGCATCATCACCGCCATCGGACTCATCGCGATGAAGAAATCCGCCGGGCAGATCATCGGCGGCGCCATCAAGGCGACCCTCGGCTTCCTGCTCATCGGGGCGGGCGCGGGGCTGGTCACCAGCTCCCTCGCCCCGCTGGGCACGATGATCCAGGGCGTCACCGGCGCGCACGGCGTCATCCCGACGAACGAGGCCATCGTCGGCATCGCCCAGGCGCAGTTCGGCTCGCGTGTCGCCTGGCTGATGATCCTGGGCTTCGTGGTCAGCCTGCTGCTGGCCCGGTTCACCCCGCTGCGCTATGTGTTCCTCACCGGACACCACATGCTGTTCATGGCCACGCTGCTGACCGTGGTGCTGGCGGGCGCCGGTCAGTCCACCGTCGTCGTGGTGGCGGTCGGCGGTGTGCTGCTCGGCATCATGCTGGTGGCCATGCCCGCGTTCGCCCACCCCTGGACCAAGCGGGTCACGGGCAGCGACACCGTCGCCATCGGCCACTTCGGCACGGCCGGTTACGTGGTGGCGGGCGCGGCCGGAAGGGTGGTCGGCAAGCGCAGCCGCAGCACCGAGGAGATGAAGCTCCCCGAGGGCTTGCGCTTTCTGCGCGACTCGATGGTGGCCACGGCCCTGTCGATGCTGTTCATCTACGTCGTGATGGCCGTGCTCTTCCTGATCAAGGTGGGACAGCACACGGCCTTCAAGGCGTTCGCCACCGGCACCGGGGCTGGAGCTGGTTCCGCGGCCACCGACACCGGCAACTATGTGATGCAGTCGGTGATGCAGGGCCTGCAGTTCGGCATCGCGGTCGCGGTCATCCTCTTCGGTGTACGCACGATCCTCGGCGAACTCGTGCCCGCCTTCCAGGGCATCGCGAACAAGGTCGTGCCGGGCGCACTGCCCGCGCTGGACGCGCCGATCGTCTTCCCCTACGCGCAGAACGCCGTGCTCATCGGCTTCCTTTCCAGCTTCACCGGCGGCCTGGTCAGCCTGGCGCTGCTCACCTGGGTGTTCAACCCGGCGTTCGGTCTCGCGCTGGTCCTGCCGGGCCTGGTGCCGCACTTCTTCACCGGTGGCGCGGCGGGCGTCTACGGCAACGCCACCGGCGGGCGGCGCGGCGCCGCCGTCGGCGCGTTCCTCAACGGTGTGCTCATCACCTTCCTGCCCGCCCTGCTGCTCAAGGTGCTCGGCGCGTTCGGGAAGCAGAACACCACCTTCGGCGACGCCGACTTCGGCTGGTTCGGCGCGCTCATCGGCAACGCGGGCAAGGCCGGTGGCGGGGTGGGCATCGCCCTCATCCTGCTCATCGGCCTGGCGGTCCTGGGCGCCGCCGTCCTGGTGCAGAAGCGCGTCGTCGAAACGGGCTGGGACCCGGGCGCCGCCCGCGACGCCTTCCTGCCCAGGGATACGGCGGCCGCCACGGCCGGGGAGGCGGCGCCGCCCGGCGGGCCGGACGCCCCGGGCGGGACCGCGTCGTACCCGAAGATCGCCCCGCCCGCGGGTGCCCCCGCACCCCCGCCACCGCCCCGGTGACACACGGGGCTACCCGCCGACGTACTCCCGCAGATGCGTGGCCGTCAGCGACGTACCGGAGGCCACGAGGTCGGCGGGGGTCCCGGTGAACACCACCCGGCCACCGTCGTGGCCCGCCCCCGGGCCCAGGTCGACGATCCAGTCCGCGTGAGCCATCACCGCCTGGTGGTGCTCGATGACGACGACCGTATTGCCGTCGTCCACCAGCCGGTCGAGCAGCCCGAGCAACTGGTCCACATCGGCCAGATGCAGCCCGGTCGTCGGCTCGTCCAGCACATACGTCGTGCCGTGCTTCGCCATGTGGATGGCGAGCTTGAGCCGCTGCCGCTCACCGCCGGACAGGGTGGTGAGCGGCTGGCCGAGCCCGATATAGCCCAGGCCCACCGCCATCAGCCGGTCGAGGATCACCCGCGACTGCCCGGTGGTGAAGAACTCCCGGGCCTCGGCCACCGGCATGGCGAGCACCTCGCCGATGTCGCGGCCACGCAGCCGGTACGCCAGCACCTCGGCCTTGAACCGCCTGCCCTCGCACTCCTCGCACACCGACGCCACCTCGGCCATCATCGCCAGATCCGTGTAGATCAGGCCGATGCCCTTGCACCGGGGGCACGCGCCCTCCGAGTTGGCGCTGAACAGCCCCGGCTTGACCCGGTTGGCCTTCGCGAACGCCGACCGGATCGGGTCCAGCAGCCCCGTATAGGTGGCCGGGTTGCTGCGGCGTGAGCCACGGATCGCCGACTGATCGGCGACGATCACCCCGTCCCGTCCGCCGAGCGAGCCATGGATCAGGGAACTCTTGCCGGACCCGGCGACCCCGGTGACGACGGTGAGCACCCCGAGCGGGATGTCGACATCGACGTCCCGCAGATTGTGCAGCCGGGCGCCAGTGATCGGCAGACGGCCCCTGGGCTCCCGTACCTTGTCGCGCGGGCTCACCCGGTGGCCGAGGTAGTCGCCCGTCAGGGTTCCGGAGGTGCGCAGCCCGGCCAGATCGCCCGCGTAGGCGATCCGTCCGCCCGCCGCACCGGCACCGGGGCCCAGATCCACCACATGGTCGGCGATCCGGATCGTCTCCGGCTTGTGCTCCACCACCAGCACCGTGTTGCCCTTGTCGCGCAGCTGGAGCAGCAGGGTGTTCATGCGCCGGATGTCATGCGGATGCAAGCCCACGGTGGGCTCGTCGAAGACGTACGTCACATCCGTCAGACTCGAACCGAGGTGGCGCACCATCCGCACCCGCTGCGCCTCGCCACCGGAGAGCGTGCCCGACTCCCGGTCCAGGCTCAGATACCCCAGGCCGATCTCCACCAGCGAGTCCAGCGTGTCGCGGAGGGTTTCCAGGACCGGCCCGACCGCCTCGTGCCGGATGCCCCGGACGAACGCGGCCAGATCGCTGATCTGCATCGCCGAGCACTCCGCGAGGGTGCGGCCGTCGACAGTGCAGGACCGGGCGGCCTCGTTCAGCCGGGAGCCGTCACAGCCGGGGCAGCGGGCGAGCGCGACCGCCCGGTCCGCGAACGCGCGCA
Source organism: Streptomyces sp. NPDC005962 (assembly GCF_040629205.1). Lineage (NCBI taxonomy): Bacteria > Bacillati > Actinomycetota > Actinomycetes > Kitasatosporales > Streptomycetaceae > Streptomyces > Streptomyces sp. NPDC005962. The sequence goes on from NZ_JBEXVE010000002.1 coordinate 712,539, forward strand.
CCTGGGGCTGCATCGCCTCCCGGTCCTTGGCCAGGTACAGCCGCCTGACCTTGGTGACCAGCCCCTCGTAGGTCAGGTTGTTCTTGCCCACCTTGACCTTGGTCACGGGCTTGTGCAGGAAGTCCTGCCACTGCTCGGGGCTGTAGTCCCGCAGCGGGGCATCGGGGTCGAAAAGGCCGGAGCGCGCAAAAAGCTGCCAGTACCACGTGTCCACCCCGAATCCGGGGACGGTGATCGCCCCCTGGTTCAACGACCGTTCCCGGTCGACCAGTTGGCCGACGTCGATGTCCGATACCCGGCCCAGCCCCTCGCACCGCGGACACATGCCCTCGGCCGTGTTGAAGCTGAACGCGAGAGGCGGGCCGACATACGGGGTGCTGACCCGGCTGAACAGAATCCGCAGCAGGGTGTGGGCGTCGGTGGCAGTACCCACGGTGGAACGGGAGTTGGCGCCCATCCGCTCCTGGTCGACGATGATGGCCGCGCTGAGGTTGCGCAGTGCGTCGACGTCCGGACGGCCGAGCGTCGGCATGAAGTTCTGGACGAATGCCGTGTAGGTCTCGTTGATCAGCCGCTGTGACTCCGCGGCGACGGTGTCGAAGACGAGCGAGGACTTGCCGGAGCCGGAGACTCCGGTGAAAACGGTGAGCCGCCGCTTGGGTATATCGAGGGAAACGTCCCGCAGATTGTTCTCCCTGGCCCCGCGGACCTGAATCACATCGTGGCCGTCCGCGGCATGGTGGTGTCGTACATGGTCCCTGTCACTGACATCCATGCCTTCAAGTGTTTCATTGAAGTGCCGCGTAGAGACTTTTCGTCATCGCACGCGAGGTTGTCAGGAAGCGAGGGCGGAAAACCCTCAACTCGCCGTGAGCGCCATCCGGATAGGGTCACCCCATGAGCCGTCCCCCGAGCAGTCCCGAGGCACCGCTGCGCCCCATCGATCTGGCACGCTCGGCCGGAGTCTCCACGCAGCAGATCCGCAACTACGTCGACGCGGGCGTCCTGCCCCCGGCGTCCCGCACCCCGGCCGGATACCGCAGGCTCGACACCCGCCACCGCCGCGCGCTGGTCACGTACGACGCGCTCGTCCCGGGGTACGGAGCGCACACCGCCCGGGCGGTCATGCGGGCGGTCCACACCGGGGACGTACCGCTGGCGCTCAGCCTCGTGGACGCCGCCCACGCGGCCCTGCACGAGCAGCGGCTGTCCCTGCGGGCCGCGGGCGAGGCGCTCGAAGCGGTCGCCCGGCAGACCCCCGAGACCCTGGACGTACCGCTGGGGGCCTTGCGCATCGGCGAAGTGGCCGCGTACCTGGGCGTGCGCACCTCCGCGCTCAGGGTGTGGGAGTCCGCCGGGCTGCTGGTCCCCAGGCGCGAGCGCGGCACCGGCTACCGCACCTACGGCCCGGCCGAGGTCCGGGACGCCCGGATGATCCATATGCTGCGGCAGGACCGCTACCCCCTGGACCGGATTCGGCCCGTCCTGGAGGAACTGCGCGGTACGGGCAGCAGCGCCGCCCTGCGCGAGGTCATCGCCGAACGCCGGGAGGGGCTGACCCGGCGCACCACGGCCATGCTCGAAGGCGCCGGTCGGCTGCACGGATATCTCACCGGCCATCGGTGTGCCGAGGAGCGATGAGTTTGCCGCGCGACGCCGGTCGGTACAGGTAAACATTCCCACCCGCAGGAGGCACTGATGGCCAGCGACGGATTCACCACATGCCTGTGGTTCGACGGCCGGGCCGAGGAGGCGGCGCAGCACTACGTCTCGATCTTCAAGGACGGCAAGCTCGGCCGGACCCTCCGCTACACCGAGTCCGGTCCCGGCACCCCCGGCTCGGTGCTGACCGTGGACTTCGAGGTCAACGGCCAGAAGTTCGTCGGGCTCAACGGCGGGCCGGAGTTCACCTTCAACGAGGCCATCTCCTTCCAGATCCACTGCGCGGACCAGGAGGAGGTCGACTACTACTGGAACCGGCTTCTGGAGGGCGGTGGCCAGGAGGTCCAGTGCGGCTGGCTGAAGGACAAGTTCGGGGTGTCCTGGCAGGTCGTCCCCGAGGTTCTCATGAAGATGATCGCCGACTCCGACCCGGCGAAGGCGAAGCGCGCCATGGACGCCATGATGACGATGGTCAAGCTTGACATCGCCGCACTTCGGAAGGCATACGCGGGGGAGTAGACGGCCGCCGGTCCCACCCGCCCCTTCCCGCGTCCGGGGGAGGGGCGGGCGCTCCCGCGGTGCCGCTACGGGTGTGCCAGGTCCCCCGGATCGGTGTTGGCCCCGCACAGCAGCACCGCCACCTTCTCGCCGCGCCCGGGCTCGTACGCCCCCGACCGCACCGCCGCCATCGCCGTCGCCGCGGCGTGCTCCACCGCGATCCGGCGGTCGTCCCACAGGGCCTGCCGTGCCGAGACGATCTCCTCGTCGGATACGAGCACCGACCGCACCCCGTCCTTGCGCACCCACTCCAGCGCCATCGGCGACGCACGCCGCGCCCCCAGCGAATCCGCCGCGACCGAGTCCACCGGGACGTCGACCACCGCCCCCGCCTCCAGCGCCGCGTTCAGCGCGCGCGCTCCGCGCGGTTCCACGGCCACCACCTTGACGCCGTGCGCCAGCGCGGACACCGCGACCCCGGTGAACAGCCCGCCGCCCCCGACCGACACCACGACGGTGTCCAGGTCAGGGCAGGACCGCAGAATCTCCTCCATCACGGTGCCCGCACCGGCCGCGATCAGCGGATGGTCATAGGCGTGCGACTCCAGCGCACCGGTCTCGGCGGCGTGCTTGCGGGAGGCGTCCAGCGCGTCGGCGTACTCCCGGCCGACCTGGCGCACCTCCGCCCCGAGCGCGCGCAACCTGCCGACCTTGACCGCGGGCGCCGTCTCGGGCACGAACACCGTGGCGGTCACGGAGTGCCGGGCCGCCGCCCAGGCGCAGGCCAGCCCGGCGTTGCCGCCGGAGGCGATGACGACACCCGCGTCCGGCACGGTGCCCGCCTCGATGTGGCTGCCGATGAAGTTGAACGCCCCGCGCGCCTTGAAGGAGCCGGTGTGCTGCAGGAATTCCAGGGCCAGCCAGCCCTCGGCCCCGCCGAAGGCCCCCTCGTCCACCGGGGCGAGCGCGACGGGCCGGATGTGCCCCGTGGCTCGCCGCGCCGCGGCCTGTACGTCGTGATGAGTCACCATGCGAAACACTGTAACAACCACTGTTACGCTCTGCCCGGTGAGAGATCTGCCCCGTGAGAGATCACGGGAGAGATCTGCCCCGTGAGAGAGGGACCTGTGAGACAGAAGAAGCGGACCGCGGCCGACCCGCCCGCCCTGGACACCATCGCGGTGGCGGCTCTGTCGGTCATCGATGAGGAGGGCCCCGAGGCGCTGAGCTTCCGCGCGGTGGCGCAGCGGCTCGACGTCTCGCACGCCACGGTCTTCCGCCGCTGCGGCGACTTCGACGGTCTGCTGAACGCCTGCGCCGACCACCTGGCCACCCTGCTGCCCCGGGTGCCGCAGGACACCGACTGGGCCGCCGCCACCGAGACCCGTTTCACCGCGCTGTACGAGGTGCTCGTCCGGCACCCGGGGCTGGCGGCGCTGCGCGCGGGCCGCTCCTGGTTCGGCCCGCAGCTGCTGAGCCGTCTGGTCGAGCCGCAGCTCGCCCAGAGCGTCGCCGCCGGGATGACACCGGCGGCGGCCATCCAGGTCTACCGCCGCCTGTATCTGCTCACCCTCGGCGCCGTCGCCTTCGTCGACCACCAGGACGAGAAGCGGGCCCTGGCCACGGCGCGTACAGCGCTCGCCGCGCTGGACCCCGAGGAGTTTCCGGTGCTGTCGGGGCAGCGGGACGTGGTGCTGCCCGCTCTGACCGATCACCGCGTCTACTACGACGGGCTGCGCCAGCTGATCCGCGCCGCGGCCGCCGAACACCTCGGCTGAAGCACCCTCGGCCGCACTGTCTCGGCCGCATTCGCTGAGCCGCGCTGCCTCAGCCGAGCCCCTGCAGCCAGGCGATCAGCAGTCGGCTGACCTCCTCGGCCCGCTCCTGCTGCACCCAGTGGCCACAGCCGTCGAGCAGGTGCGAGGACACCAGACCGGGGAGGGTGGTGGGGTACGCCGCGACGGCGTCGGCCAGCCAGCCGAGCGAGGCGTCGCGCTCCCCGGCCAGGAACAGCGAGGGCTGGGTGAGGGGTGCCCCGTCCCATGCCGCGAGGTCCTCCCAGTCGCGGTCGGCGTTGCGGTAGCGGTTCAGCGCCCCGGTCAGCCCGGTCCGTTCGAACTCCGCGGCGCACGCGTCGAGATCGGATTCGGTGAGCCAGGACGGCAGCGGACCGTCCGGGAAGCGGTCCCGCATCCGTGCGCCCCGGGGGACGAAGAAGGGGCTGCCGCTCTCGGGTGAGGGCGCCGTGTCGCCCGAGAGCGCGGTGTAGAGCCCCGCGAGCCAGCCGCGTACATCGGGCTCGATCTCCGCCTCGGCCCGGCCGGGCTGCTGGAAGTAGCCGACGTAGAACTCCTCGTCCCCGCCGATCCGTGCGAAGACCTCGCTGGGCCGCGGCCCGCCCCGGGGCGCGTACGGCACGCCGAGCAGCCCCACGGCGGTGAAGACATCGGGCCTGAGCAGCGCGGAGTTCGCGGCGATGGGGGAGCCCCAGTCGTGGCCCACGACCACCGCGGTCTCCTCGCCGAGGGCACGGACCACGCCGACGTTGTCGCCGACGTGGGCGAGCATGCGGTACGCCGCCACGTCGTGTGGCGCGGAGGAGCGGCCGTAGCCGCGTACGTCGATGGCCACCGCGCGGTATCCGGCCGCGGCGAGCGCGGGGAGCTGATGGCGCCAGGAGTGCCATGTCTCGGGGAAGCCGTGGATCATGAGGACCAGTGGGCCGGAGCCCTCCTCCACCACATGGATACGGGCATCCCCGACGTCGACCAGCCGATGGTGCATAAGTCCTCCCTGAACTGCCGTGGCCTCATGGCTCACCGCGCCACGATCATGAGGTGACGGCCGGGGAGAGGGGGAGAGGATTTGCCGGTTCGGCAAAAGACCCCCGGCGGGCCGTGGCGACGGCCCGCCGGGGGTGCGGATCACAGCGTCTTTTCCAGGCGACCGGCCATCAGCTTGATGAAGCGCGACGGGTCGCTCAGTTCGCCGCCCTCGGCGAGCAGGGCCATTCCGTAGAGGAGTTCGGCCGTATCCGCGAGGCCTTGGTCCTCCGCCCGCTCGCCATACGCCGTGCGCAGGCCGCTGACCAGCGGATGCGTGGGGTTCAGCTCCAGGATGCGCTTGATCTGGGGCACGTTCTGCCCCATCGCGCGGTAGATGTTCTCCAGCGCCGGAGTGACATCGTGGGTATCGCCGACGATGCAGGCCGGGGAGGTGGTGAGGCGGGAGGAGAGCCGCACCTCCTTGACCTGCTCGTTCAGCGTCGTCGTCATCCAGGACAGCAGATCGGCGAAGTCCTTCTTCTGCTGCTCGCGCTCGGGCCCGCCCTCGCTCGACTCGTCCTCGTCGTCGAGGTCGACCTGACCCTTGGCGACGGACCGCAGCTGCTTGCCCTCGAACTCGGGGACGGCGTCGACCCACAGCTCGTCGATGGGGTCGGTCAGGACCAGCACCTCGTACCCCTTGGCCTGGAAGGCCTCCATGTGGGGCGAGTTCTCCACGAGCGAGCGCGACTCGCCCGTCAGGTAGTAGATGTGCTCCTGCCCCTCCTTCATGCGCTCCACGTACTGCCGGAGGGTGGTCGGCTGCTCCGCGTCATGCGTCGAGCCGAACGAGGAGACCTCCAGGATCGCGTCCCGGTTCTCGAAATCGCCCAGCAGCCCTTCCTTGAGGACGCGGCCGAACTCCTTCCAGAACGTGGCGTACCGCTCGGCGCTTTGGGACATCATGTCCTTCACCGTCGACAGCACCTTCTTGACCAGCCGACGGCGCATCAGCTGGATCTGGCGGTCCTGCTGAAGGGCCTCGCGCGAGACATTCAGCGAAAGGTCCGCGGCGTCGACGACGCCCTTGACGAAGCGCAGATATTCCGGCATGAGCGCTTCGCAGTCGTCCATGATGAAGACGCGCTTGACGTAGAGCTGCACCCCCCGCTTGCGGTCCTGCATATACAGGTCCTGCGGTGCGCGGGACGGAATGAACAGCAGCGACTGGTATTCGAAGGTGCCCTCCGCCTGCATGCGGATGGTTTCGAGCGGGTCGGTCCAGTCGTGGCTGATGTGCTTGTAGAACTCGCTGTATTCCGCGTCGGTGACCTCGCCTCGCGGACGGGCCCACAGCGCCTTCATCGAGTTGATCGTCTCGAGTTCGGGGGCGCCGCCGTCGTCGGGCGTGCTGCCGTCCTCGGACGCGTCGCCGGACGAGGCGGGAGCGCCTTCGCCGGCCATCCGGATCGGCCAGGTGATGAAGTCCGAGTAGCGCTTGACGATCTCCCGGATCTTCCACGGCGAGGAGTAGTCGAAGAGATGGTCCTCGGCGTCCTCGGGCTTGAGCCGCAGGGAGACCGTGGTGCCCTGGGGCGCGTCCTCGACCGGCTCGATGGTGTACGTGCCTTCGCCGCTGGACACCCAGCGGGTGCCCTGGCCCTCACCCGCGCGGCGGGTCAGCAGCGTCACCTCGTCGGCGACCATGAAGCTGGAGTAGAAGCCGACCCCGAACTGCCCGATGAGGTCCTGGGAGGCCGCCGCGTCCTGCGACTCCTTCAGCTCCTTGAGGAATTTCGCGGTGCCCGAGTTCGCGATCGTGCCGATGAGCTGCACCACGTCCTCGTGGGACATGCCGATGCCGTTGTCGCGCACGGTCAGCGTGCGCTGTTCCTGGTCGACGTCCAGCGCGATATGGAGATCGTCGGTGTCCGCCTCCAGATCCCCGTCCCGGAGGGATTCCAGCCGCAGCTTGTCCAGGGCGTCGGAGGCGTTGGAGATGAGCTCCCGCAGAAAGACATCCTTGTTCGAGTAGATCGAATGAATCATCAGCTGCAAGAGCTGACGCGCCTCGACCTGAAACTCGAATGTCTCTACCCCTGTAGTCACCTGATTCCCCTCATGCGATAAGTGTGCGACGCCATCAAATCCGGTGCGTCGCCGGGATCTTATCGAAGAGGGAGGTCATCGCGCCTGGTGGTCAGGTGCCTTCGCGCGGTCGCGTGGCCCGACGGCTGGCGCCCCGGGCCGCGCCGGTTGTCGCTTCGTATTCCGGGAACCCGCTGGGGGCCGAGACGGTACGGACCCTCGTCACTCGCTCCGCTGGTGCGGGTGGGGCCCTTGAGCGGGGCGGATGCGGCTCCAGTCGAGGGCCTCGGCGGCCTCCCGCTGAATCACCTCGGCCGCTTCCCGTGCCTCGGCGAGAACATCGCCTTGTTCCGCTATGAGACTGTCGTAGATCGGGGACAGATCGCCCCTGTTCGCGGTGGTCATGCTGGGGTACATCCTTCGTGCCGTGGTACAGGTGTGCCACCCGAGCCTAACCTTCGGTTTCCCCTGCCGCGAGGACACATATCACTGCGGGCGAGCCGGGTCCGGTTGCGTAAAGGTTGTGTGACGGCCGGGTGGAGGCCGCCGGGCGGTGAGCGGGGCACGGCCGCCGGGCCGGGCCCCGCTCACCGCCCGGGGCGGCTCAGTGCGGTGTGGTCACGGGCTCCAGGACGAAGACGGGGATGTCACGCGTGGTCTTCTCCTGGTACTCGGCGTAGTTCGGGAACGCCTCGACCGCGCGCCGCCACCACAGCGCCTTCTCCTCGCCGGTGACCTCGCGGGCCTTCATGTCCGACAGCTCCGTCCCGTCGCGCAGCTCGACGCGGGGGTCGGCCAGCACGTTGTGATACCAGACGGGGTGCTTGGGGGCGCCGCCGAGGGAGGCTACCGCCGCGTACCTGCCCTCGTGCTCCACCCGCATCAGCGGAGTCTTGCGGATCTTCCCGCTCTTGGCCCCGCGCGTGGTCAGCACGATGACGGGCATGTCCCGCATCGTCGTGCCCTGGGTGCCCCCGGAGCTCTCGATCAGATCGACCTGATCACGCACCCACTGGGTCGGGCTCGGCTCGTATTCACCGTGAAGAGGCATGTCTTCCGTCCCCATCGTCATCGACAAAGATTGCCGCACCGCATAACGCCCCGGGCCCGCCCGATCATCCCCGGGGGCCACCGGGCGGTGCTCAGGAGACGGTGTGCAGCCGGTGAAGGGCGTGGTTCCGGGCCCGCGGCACGGCCACCGCCGACAGCGGCGGGGCGTCGAGCGCGGCCAGCCGGTCCAGCAGGACTCCCTCGCGCAGGGCCCAGGGGCAGAGGGTGACCTGTCGCACGTCCAGGATTTCCATGGCGGCCTCCGCCACGATCGCCCCGGCGAGCGACTGATGGGCCCGGGACGCGGAGATGCCCGGCAGCCGGGCGCGCTCGGCATCGGTCCTGGCGGCCAGCCGGGGAATCCATTTCCGCAGGTCGGCGCGGTCGAGGGTGCTACGGCCGGGCGCCCCGGCCGTCGGCTTGGGGGCTCCGGCGAGCCGTGCGAGCTGGACGAAGGTCTTCGACGTGGCGATCGCGGACTCGGGAACCGGCTGGGCGCGCAGGTCGACCGTGGCCTCGGTGAGGACGGAGCGCACATACTGGCGCAGCCGCGCCACGTCCCGCTTGTGCACCGGAGCGTCGTCGGGCAGGTGGTGGCGGGTGAGCAGGCCCGCCCCGAGCGGCAGCGACAGCGCCACCGCGGGCTCCGTACGGCTGCCGCAGGCCAGCTCCATCGAGCCGCCGCCGATGTCGAACAGCAGCATCCGCCCGGCCGACCAGCCGTGCCAGCCGCGCGCGGCCAGGAAGCTCAGGCGCGCCTCCTGCTCACCGGTGAAGAAGCGCACCCGGATTCCGGTGGCGTCCTCGATCGCGGCGAGAACGGCGTTCCGGTTGGCCGCGTCACGTACCGCGGAGGTCGCCAGGGGCACCAGGTCATCGGCCTGGTGGGCGGCTGCGACCGCTTCGCTCTCGGTCACGGCGCCGACCAGGCGCCGGATGGCGTCCTCGCTGATCACGCCTCGGTGATCGGTCGCCTCGGCCAGGTGGACCGACTGCTTGAGAGTGGTCACCGGCTCGGGCGGTCCGCCAGGAACGAGATCGGCGATTTTCAGGTGAACGGCACGTGAACCTATGTCGAGCACTGCAAGACGCATGCCTGCTCAGTGCCCGAGTTGCCGGACTTTACGCCGCGAGGGGGCGCTGCTGGGGGGCGGTGGAGGCTGCGGGGGATTCCTTTTCGCCGTTCCGCTCCGCCGGGCCCGGGGACTTCTCGGTGCGGCGTCCGCTGGGGAACGTCAGATCCGGTACGTCGACCACGGGCGGCAGATCGGGCGTGAGCAAGCTTTGCTCGTTTGTGTCCATGAAGCGATGGGTACCCTCGCGCATCGCACTCATCCGTGGCGGAGTGGATTCTTCCTTGCGATACCGGTCACACCTGGACTATATCGGGCGGGAAGTGATCGATGTCGTGCAGAAAAGTGTGCCAAGCGACTCCGGATACAACGGCTGGATCACGCCGGTGCCGCACCCGAAGCTGCTAGTGGAAGCCTGACGTGGCGGGCTGCCCGAACCGGGTGACGTAGCGGCGCTGCCAGGGCGTTTCGACGGCGCGTGCCGCGTAGTGCTCGCGTACGTACCGCACCGCGTCCCCGGGCGGTACACCGTCAAGCACCGCGACGCAGGCCAGTGCCGTGCCGGTGCGGCCCCGGCCACCGCCGCAGGCGACCTCGACACGCTCGCCCGTGGCCCGCTCCCACACCTCGCGCAGCGCGGCGGCGGCGTCCTCGCGGTCGGACGGCAGCCGGAAGTCGGGCCAGCGCAGCCAGCGGGCCTCCCAGTCCACCGCGGGCGGCTCATGGCCCAGCAGATACAGCGCGAAGGCGGGCGCGGGCCCCTCGGGAAGGGGGTGGCGCAGCCCCCGGCCGCGCACGAGTCGTCCCGAGGGCAGCCGCAACACCCCTGGCGCGGAAGGGTCCCAAGTGGCGTCCATGGAGCGAGATTAGCCGCCCGGGGGGCGGTGCGGCAGACGAACGAGCCGGTGTTCCCGGCATCATGATCACTGCCTAGGGTGACGGCATGGAAATAGGAGTCAACGTTCCGAACTTCGGCCCGGGCGCCCGGCCGGATGTGCTGCGCCAATGGGCCCGGACCGTGGAGGGGCTCGGGTTCGACCTGCTGATGGTCTCGGACCACGTCGCGGTCACCCCCGATGTGGCGGAGCAGTACCCCGCCCCGTTCTACGAGCCCTTCACCACCCTCTCCTGGCTGGCCGGGATCACCGACCGGGTGCGGCTTGGCACCACCGTGCTGGTCGTCCCGTACCGGCATCCGCTCCTTATCGCCCGCATGGCCGCCAACCTCAACCAGCTCAGCGGTGGCCGCCTGGTCCTCGGCGTCGGCGTCGGATGGGCGCGGCAGGAGTACGAGGCGCTCGGCGTGGAGCACGGGCGGCGCGGACAGCTGACCGACGAACACCTCCAGGCGATCCGCACCGCCTGGGAGGACGACGCGGACTACCGCAGCGGGGAGATACCGGTCTGGGTGGGCGGTATGAGCGACGCCGCGCTGCGCCGGGCGGTACGGCACGGCCAGGCGTGGCACCCCATCTGGTTCACCCTCGACTGGCTGCGGGAGGCGCTGGACCGGCTGAAGGGCATCGCGGAGGAGCTGGGCCGCCCGGTGCCCGGACTGGCCCCGCGGCTGGTGCTCAAGCTCACCGACGAGCCGGTCACCGGCCCCGAACGCCCGGCCGGTGAGGGCACGATCGACCAGGTCATGGACGACATCGAGGAGCTGCGCCGGCTGGGTGCCGAGTCGGTGCTGCTCGATCCGTACAACGGTGACCCGCAGGAGACCTGCTACCCGGAGCAGGCGTGGCAGGGGCTCGCGGCCGTGGCCGCCCGCCTGGGCAAGGTTACCGGCCAGGGGCGTTGATCGGCCGCCGGGGGCCGGTGGTTTCGTACCCCGGCCCCCGGTGCGTCGTCCGCTCAGCCCACGCGCTCGATGCGCGCGTTGCGGATCAGGTTCTTGCCGGGCTCGCGGACCTGCTCGAAGGCGGCGTTGTTGAGCAGGGCGCAGCTGCCCGAGGTCGAGGTGACGGAGACGGTCGTGGACTTGTCGTTGTCCAGGTTGGTCACCTTGAGCTTGGTTCCGGCCGGGAACTGATTGCTGGACGCGGCCGGTGTTCCGTCCTCGCCGGACAGGGTCACCGTCGAGCCCGCGCAGACCACGTCACCGCCGGTGGCGTTCCCGGAAGCCGCGGCGTCATCGGCCGCCCCGGTGTCATCTGCTGCCGCGTCATCGGCGGCCGCCGCCTCATCGGCCGCGTCCCCGCCGCCCGGTGTGGACGCGGCGGCGGGGGCGTCCACCGCACACCCGGACGCCTGCTGCTTCCGCTTGATCTCCTCGATGACCGCCTGCCGGTTCGCTATCCGGGCCTCCGACTGCGGGTCCGGGTTGGCCTGCTGGTCCGCGATGAACTTCTCGTTGTTGGCCAGCGCCTGCGTCAGCCCGTCGCATGCCGTGGAGTTGGAGCCGGCGGCAGACTTGACCGAACTCTGCTCGGTGGTGGCATTACTGGTGGCCGCCATCACTCCGGCTCCCGTACCGGCCAGTGCCACCGCGCCGACGAGGAGCACCAGCTGCTTCCGGCGGCCGAGGGTTCTTCTGCGCGTCATGTGTGACTCCTTCGCTGGGTTCACCGACCCATACGCGCGGGAGCCCCGGTTGTCTCATCGATCCTCGCACCGCGTCGCGCGCAGTTCGTGGCCGTCGGCCGTCAGACAGCGTCCGGTGTTCAGGTCGTAGTGCCAGCCGTGCAGGGTGCAGGTGAGCACGTCGCCCTCGATCTGCCCGAACCGGCTCAGGTCGGCGCGGAGATGGGGGCAGCGGCGCTGGATCTGCCAGCCGTCGAGTTCGATGTCCTGGCCGTCGTCCTCGCTGGAGGCGTAGTAGTTCTCGACGTACTCGACGCGCTCCATGGACAGGCACTTGAAGAACACGTACAGGAACTCGTTGTACGGTCCGATGCGGCTCGCGGTGAACCGCATCGACAGCAGCAGGCTGTTGGACCAGTCCACCTCGCGCTTGACGACGTTGGTGGCCACCAGGTCGCCCGTGGTGGAGAGTGTGTAGCGGCAGCGCTCGCCGTTCCACTCCCGTACCTCCCGGGCCGGGAAGTCGATCACGATCGGGATCTCGCCCACGTCCAGCCGGGCGGGGCCGCCGACACCCGCGCAGATGTGGTCCGCGCGTGCCAGCAGCGGTTCCCACCACCGCTTCAGCTCGGCCAGCAGCCGTTCGCGGGGCAGCGCGGGGGTGCGCGAGGCGCGTTCGGCGGCGAGGGCGGGGCGCTGTCGGCGGGCGAAGTCGCGCAGATAGGCGCGCTTGTCGCCGAAGATGTGGTCGATCTCCTTGTCGGTGTGGCGGTGGGTGAGTTTGCAGGCGGTGTCCTCGGGCTCCGCGACCGTGCCCGGCAGCAGCAGATGCGCCGCGACATCCGGCCGGGCCTGCGCGAGCTGGGCCAGGAACTCGCGCTGGTCGGTGAAGATGGACTCGCCGTCGCGGCCGGTGCTGTTGAACTCGAAGAGCGCGTCGTCGAGGAAGCACGGCGGACCCGCGTTGGGGAAGACGTGTGCCGCCTCGACCGCGTCGATGTAGCGCAGCGCGCGGTCGAACTGGCCCTGCCGCTTGCGGGCGGCGAACTCCCGCTTCGCGGAGTCCGGCAACTGGTAGACCATCGGGTACCAGATCGCCCCGGAGAACTGCACGAAATACGCGTCGACCTCGCCGAACGCCCGGATCGCCGGGATGTCCAGCGGATGCGCGTCGTTCTGGTTGAGCAGCACGGTCCGGCCGTCGTCCAGGGAGAGCGCGGAGTCGCCGATGGGGCCGTCGCCGGGGCCGGTGAGGGCGGTGATCATGATGCGCAGGCCGTTCCGCTCGACCGGCTCTCCGCTCTCGGTGCGCAGGAACCGGGTGAACCCCAGCGCGCGCAGCTCACGCTCCAGCTCATCGGTGGCGAAGGCGGGCAGCAGCACCGTGATGTCCTTGCGCACATGGCGGCGCAGATTCTGTGCGTCGAAGTGGTCCCGGTGCAGATGAGAGACGTAGAGATAGTCCGCGGAACGCCCGTAGTGCGCCCAGTCCAGGTCCGTGTTGTCCGGGAACGGAAACCACGAGCCGAAGAAGGCGGGGTTGACCCAGGGATCGCACAGGACCGATCCCGCCGCGGTCTCGATGAAGAGTCCCGCATGTCCAAGTCCGGTGATTCGCATACCTCAGCACCCCAACCAACTCGTCAGGTATGTCGGATATGTCGACTCTCTCGGTGATTCGGGCGGTATGCATCCGCAGGTGCGCCCGCCGGGTGATTCCGTGACCGCGTGCGCGGTCTCCGGTCACCTGGTGTCATCGGTGTCACCTGGTGTCATCTGGTGAGGAAGCGGATGTGCGGGCGTCCGCCGGGGCCGTCGGGTGTGACGGCCGTGCGCACCCCGTAGACCTCGGCGATGAGCCCCTCGGTGAGGACGTCCCCCGGGGTGCCCGCCGCCGCCACCCGCCCCTCCCGCAACACCAGCAGCGCGTCGCAGTACATCGCGGCCAGATTCAGATCGTGCAGCGCGATCACGGTGGTGACCGGCAGGTCCGCGACGAGGGCCAGCAGATCGAGCTGGTGCTGGATGTCGAGGTGGTTGGTCGGCTCGTCCAGCAGCAGTTCCCGGGGCGCTTGCGCGAGGGCGCGGGCGATCTGGGCGCGCTGGCGCTCACCGCCGGAGAGGGTGTGCCACGACTGCCCGGCCCGGTCGGTGAGGCCGGTCCGCTCCAGGGCGTGGCGTACCGCCTCCTCGTCCGCCGCCGACGGCCCCGACCAAGGACGGCGGTGCGGGATGCGGCCGAGGCCCACCACCTCGCGCACGGTCAGCTCGGACTGGGTGACGGCGTCCTGCTCGACCACCGCGATCCGGCGCGCGACCGCCCCGCGCCGCAGATCCGCCAGCGGGTGGCCGTCGAGCGTGACCACCCCCGAGGCGGGGGCCAGCACCCCGGCCAGCAGCCGCAGCAGCGTCGACTTGCCCGAGCCGTTCGGCCCGAGCACCCCGACGCACGACCCCGGTGCCGGGGCGAGGCTCACCCCGTCCACGATCAGCCGGCCGCCCGCGCCGCGCGCCACGCGCTCCGCGCGCAGCCCGGCCCCGGCGCCCGCCGCGTCCCTGGTCACGCCGTCCCCGCCTTCCGGGTGCGGTAGAGGACCGCGACGAAGGCCGGTACGCCGATCAGCGAGGTGACCACGCCCACCGGCACCTCCTGCGGGTCGAGGACTGTACGGGCCAGCGTGTCCACCCACACCAGGAACACCGCCCCGGTCAGCGCCGTCACCGGCAGCAGCCGGGCGTGCCCGGAGCCCACCAGGGCGCGGGCGGCGTGCGGGAGCACCAGCCCGACGAAGCCGATCGCTCCCGCCGAGCTGACCAGCGCCGCGGTCAGCAGCGCGGTGACGGTCAGCAGGACGATCCGGGTGCGGGCCACCCGTACGCCGAGGGTGGCCGCCGCGTCCTGCCCGAACGCGAACGCGTCCAGCGCGTGCGCGTGCCACCCGCACACCAGCAGCGCCAGGGCCAGCACCGCGAGCCCCGCCCACACCTCGGCCCAGCCGACGTTCGCGAGCGAGCCCAGCAGCCAGAACAGCACACCGCGGGTCTGCTCCGCGTCCGCGGCCGTCATCACGATGAACGAGGTCAGCGCCGAGAACAGCTGCATCGCGGCCACCCCGGACAGCACCACCCGGTCCGTCGTCCCGCCCAGCATCTGGCTGAGCACCAGCACCAGCGCGAACGAGACCACCGCCCCCGCGAAGGCACCGGCCGAGACGGACACCGCGCCGCCACCGGCCCCCAGCACCACCACCGCGACCGCGCCGGTGGACGCGCCCGAGGAGACCCCCAGCACGAAGGGGTCGGCGAGCGGGTTGCGCAGCAGCGACTGCATCACCGCCCCGCATACCGCGAGCCCGGCCCCGCACACCGCGGCGAGCAGAGTCCGCGGCAGCCGCAGATCCCACACGATGCCGTCCCGGATCGGGGTCAGCCCGCTGCTGCCCCAGCCCAGATGGGTCGCGACCACGGCCCACACATCGGCCACCCGGATGTCGGCCGGGCCGATCGTGATGGCGAAGGCGATCGACAGCGGCAGCGCCACGGCCCCGGCCGCCCACAGCGCCGGGTACCGCAGCCGTCGTGCACGTACCGCGGCCGTAACCGTCACCGGCCGGGGCCGGAGCGGCGCAGCGCGGCGGCCACCTTCTCGATGCCGTCGACCGTACGGATCGACGGATTCAGGGCCTGCCCGCTGAGCAGCACGTACCGCTTGTGGCGGACGGCGTCCATCGACCGGGTGACCGGGTTGGACTCCAGGAACGCGATCTTCTTCGCGGCGGTCTCGGCCGACTCCTGCTTCCGGGCGAGGTCGCCGATCACCAGGATGTCGGGGTCGCGTTCGGCCACCGTCTCCCAGTTGATCTGCGGCCACTCCTCATGGGCGTCGTCGAAGACGTTCTTCGCGCCGACCGCGTGGGTGATGGCGCCGGGGGCGCCGCAGCAGCCCGCCATGTACGGCGATTCGGAGTTGGCGAACCAGTAGAGCAGGGAGGCGCCGGAGGCGTCGATGCCCCGGGTGGCCTTGGTGACCCGGGCCCTGAGCTTGCCGATGAGCGCGTCGCCGCGCTTCTCCACGCCGAAGACCCTGGCCAGGTCGCGGATCTCGCCGTAGACGTGGTCCATGGTCAGCGGGGTGGCGCGGCTGCCGTCACCGTCCCCGCTGTTGTCCTTGGTGCAGTCGGCGGGGGAGACGTACGTCGGCACGCCGAGCTTCTCGAACTGCTCGCGGGTGGCCACCCCGCCCTTGCCCAGCGTCGATTCGAAGGACGCGGACACGAAGTCCGGCTCCTTGTCGAGCACCTTCTCGAAGGAAGGCGCGTTGTCCGCCAGCCGGGGCACGGTGGCGTTCGCCTCGCGCAGCCCGGGCAGGACCGGGTCGGTCCAGGTGGCGGTGGCGGACAGCCGGTCGGCGAGCCCCAGCGAGAGCAGGATCTCCGTCGATCCCTGGTTGAGCGACACCGCCTGCCGGGGCGGTGCGGTGATACGGACCTTCTTGCCGCAGTTGCTCACGGTGCGCGGATACCCGGGGGCG
Source organism: Streptomyces sp. NPDC005962 (assembly GCF_040629205.1). NCBI lineage: Bacteria > Bacillati > Actinomycetota > Actinomycetes > Kitasatosporales > Streptomycetaceae > Streptomyces > Streptomyces sp. NPDC005962. The sequence continues at coordinate 728,729 of NZ_JBEXVE010000002.1, forward strand.
TCCTCCGGGGAGCCGGAGGACGCTTTCGGGCCGCCACCGCATCCGGTCAGCAGCAGGGCGCCGGTCAGCAACAGGGTGGCGTATCGGGCAGGACGTGCTATCGGCACGGGTGGTGGTTCCTCTGACGACGGGTGGCGGACCGGGCGTGGCGGGGGAGCGGGGCGATCAGCGGACGGCACCCGCGTTCGCCGTGGTGCCCGGCGCCACGGCGGCCGCCGGGCGCGGAACGATCAGCCGCTCGGCCAGATACCCGAAGAGCAGGCCGAAAGATCCCCACAGCGTCGCCTGGACGGCCAGCGCCGCCAGCCGGAACTGCCACAGCAAGGTGGCCGGGAAGCCGTGGGGCACCTCGTTGAAGGAGGGCAGGAACGCGTACGCGAGCCCGACCGCCGTGAGGAAGGCGACCGCGGCGGCCACGGTGGCGTTCCAGTTGCCCAGCCGTGGCGCCAGCCGCTTGCCGAGGATCACCGCGGCGACCGTCAGCAGCACGCTGAGCACCACCATCAGGAAGTACAGCGTGGTGCGCTGGTCGAGGGTGGCCGGATCGCCCACGGCCGGCGGATTGGCCGGGTACTTCAGGAACGGCACCACGTAGACGGACACCAGCGCGCCGAGTGACACCAGCGCGGCGGTGGCCCGTGGCCCGAACCGGCCGACGCGGCCGAGGGCGAAGCAGACCACGAGGGCCGCGATGCCGCCGATGGCGACACCGTAGATCAGCACGCCGGTGGCCAGGCCGGCGGTGGACTGCACGGCGCGGCTGACGAGTTCGACGCCGCCGTGTTCATGGCTGTGCGCTTCCTCGAACCCGATGGCCGCGTCCACGCGCGGCTCGCCCAGCAGATACGCCACGGCGAGCGCGAGCAGCCCGGCGGCGAGACCCGCGAGCATGCCCCGGACGAGCAGCGCCCGGACGGATATGGAGTTCATGACGGTGTCGATTCCCCTGGTGTGGTGCTGTAACTGAGGCGGTGAGTGCGGTCAGTGGCAGGGGAAACCGAGCAGATGGCGGCCGTCGTGCACCCACTCGTGCACGTTCTCACCGGAGACGACCGCGGTGGCGCCCTGCTCGGCGCCGACGAAGTACAGGAGGATGAGCATGAGGACACCGAAGAACAGCGCCCACGGGGCGATCGCCTTCAGCGAGATGGGGGTGATCTCCGGCACCGGCTGGGAGCCGGGGGCGGGAACGGCGGACTGAGCCATGACGACCTCCTGGGAACACGCGTCCCGTTTGTTGGTACTCGTACGACGGCGCTGGGTCTGACTCGCCCGCCGGACGGCCCGCGTTGTACGGGACGATTCCGCCGGACACACAGTGGCGCGACCGTGCCGGACTCTCACCGGACTTCCGTCGCGCCGTCGTTTTCCATGAGACCGTAGCGCGCGACACCCGGCCCCCGCTACGGCGCGGTCGCCGGAATCACCCCGCCGACGAGGGCGGATGATGCGGAAAAGGGGGATAAGGCGGTGCGTATCACCCTGTTGGCGCCCGCGGTCAACGCGGCCCTGCGGCAGGTACGTTTCGACGACGCCCCGCCGGACGCGGCCGCCGTGCGGCGGGCCCGGGCTGCCGCGGGCTCCCTGCCGCACCACGATGTGACGTTCACCGCACCCTCCGCGCGCTGCCGCGGCACCGCGCGGGCCCTCGCCCTGGACGCGGCGGTGGCGCCCGGGCTGCGCGACCTCGACGTGGGCCGCTGGCGCGGCCGGTCGCTGGACGAGGTGGGGCGGGAGACGCCCGGGGACGTCGCGGCCTGGCTGTCGGACCCGGCGGCGGCGCCCCACGGCGGTGAGTCGCTGCTGGAGCTGATCGAACGGACCGGCACCTGGCTGGAGTCGGGGGCCGAGCAGGACGCACGCGTGCTCGCCGTCGCCGAACCCGCCGTGATCCGCGCCGCCCTGGTCCACGCGCTGGACCTGCCCCCGCGGACCTTCTGGCGGCTGGACGTAGCCCCGCTCACCGCGACCGCGCTGAGCGGCCGCTCCGGCCGGTGGAACCTGCGCTGCGGACTGTCCCTGACCTGACCCGGGGTGAGCGGACCGTACGCCGATTCCCCGCCGCGTCTCCGTGCGGCGTCTCCGTGCTGCGTCGCAGCAGCCGCGTCTCCGTGCCGTGTCACAACAGTCACGTCACAACAGCCGCGCTCCGCGGTGAGCGCGACGCCGGTCCCGCCCGTATGAAGAGGGAGGGCCCCTGCCGGCCGAGCCCTGGCTCTGCCTGTCGGCGCTGGATCGACGTAAGGAGACGTGGTGGTGAAGCACACGCGGCGAGGCGTGCGCCATGGAGTACGGTACGTGGCCGTCGGCGCCATGGTCTGTGGCGGACTGCTGGTCGCACAGTCCTCACCGGGCGGATCGGCGCACGGCGCGGAGAGCGGCGGCTCCTCGCAGGTCCTGGACGGGGAGAACGCCCAGGGCGGCGCGAGAACCGACCTCGGAAGCCGTCTGGCGTCCGAGCTGGGCGCGTCCCGTACGGCCGGGAACTGGGTGGCCGCGGACGGGAAGCCGGTGGTCGCGGTGACCGACGCGGACGCGGCCGCCGAGGTCGGCCGGGCCGGGGCACGGGCCAAGCGGGTCCGGTTCAGCATGGATCAGCTGAAATCGGCCACCGAGACGCTGCGCGCGGCGCCCCGGGTGGCGGGCACCGCCTGGATGGTCGACCCGAAGTCCAACAAGGTGATGGTGCTGGGCGACAGCACCGTCTCCACCTCCGACTGGTCGAAGATGAAGGACATGGCCGAGCCGATGGGCGAGGAGGTGGGCATGGAGCGCACCACGGGCACGTTCACGACCAAGACCAACGGCGCCGCCCCCATCTTCACCAACGGCAGCCGCTGCTCGGCCGGTTTCAACGTCACCAACGGCCAGACCGGCTTCATCCTGACGGCCGGGCACTGCGGCCCGCCCGGAACGCCCTGGTTCCAGGACACCGGGGGCAAGACGAGCATCGGCACCACCGTGCAGACCAACTTCCCCGGCAACGACTTCTCCCTGGTGCGCTACGACAACACCAAGCTCAACCGGAACAGCGTCCTGGACGTGGGCAACAGCCAGCAGGTGAAGATCACGAACGCCGCCGACCCGACCGTGGGCCAGGAGGTCTTCCGCAGCGGCGCCACCTCCGGGCTGCGCTCCGGCAAGGTGACGGGGCTGAACGCGACGGTGAACTACCCCGAGGGCAGCGTCAGCGGGCTGATCCAGACCACCGTGTGCGCCGAGCCCGGAGACAGCGGCGGCCCCCTCTTCGTCGGGAACACGGCGCTCGGTGTGACCTCGGGCGGCAGCGGCGACTGCGTCAAGGGCGGGGTGACGTTCTTCCAGCCCGTGACCAAGGCGATGACGGCGCTCGGCGTGACCATCCCGGGCACCAGGATCGGTGACGCGGGCGGCTCGGCCGACAACTCCGCCATCGCCTCGGGCACCCAGGCCGCTCAGAACGACGCGACGGCGCTGGACGGCATCATGGAGCGGGTACGGGCGTTCGGTCCCGGCCTGTGGATCATCGCCGGGGGCATCGTCGGCTTCGCCATCAGCCTGCGTCCGCGCCGACGGCGGTACAACAGCTACACCCCGGGGTGGTGACCTCGGCGCCATCCCGAGCCCTGGCTCGCCCGTGCGGCACGGCACCGGTCACCGGTGCCGTGGCCCCCCCGCCCGGGGCCGCACGGACGCCGGCGCGGCCGGCG